>CAZVMU010000002.1:0-607964 GCA_964628245.1 uncultured Phycisphaeraceae bacterium
GGAGGTGGGTGATTGGTTGTGGGAGTTGAATGGGGAGTAGAAGAAAGTCGACACAAGCGGGACGCCCCCCTCCATGTGCCACGAGGTGGGTAGAAATGAAAACACCGCTCTGGAGAGCGGTGGCACCTGTTGGCGGATTACTTGGTGGCGTGCTCTTTTTCGGAGCGGCGGCGTTTGAGTTCGGCGTCGATGAAGGGTTCGAGTTCGCCACGGAGGACGGCCTCGTAGTTGGACTCTTCGTAGCCGGTGCGGTGGTCTTTGACGCGGTTGTCGTAGAAGACGTAGGAGCGGATCTGGGATCCCCATCCTTTTTCGAGGCTTCCGCCTGTGGCCTGGGCGATCTCGCGTTCGCGTTTTTCTTCTTCGATGATTTCGAGTTTGGCCATGAGGACGGTCATGGCCTGCTTGCGGTTCTGGGGTTGGTCGCGGTAGGTGCTGGCGACGACCATGATGCCGGTGGGCTTGTGGACGAGTCGGATGGCGGTGGCGACCTTGTTGACGTTCTGGCCACCGGGGCCCGAGGCTCGGACGAAGGGGGTGATTTCGAGGTCTTTCTCGGGGATCTCGACGTTGACCTCGTCGAACTCGGGGGTGACCTCGACGGTGGCGAAGGAGGTCTGGCGTTTGCCCTGGGCGTTGAAGGGGCTGACGCGGGCGAGGCGGTGTGTGCCTCGTTCGCAGTTGAGATAGCCGAAGGCGAAGGGGCCTTTGATGTGGAGGGTGACGGAGTCGATGCCGACTTCGGTGCCGAAGGTTTTCTCGACTTCCTCCATCTGGAAGCCCATTTTTTCGCAGTAGAAGATGTACATGCGGAGGAGCATGTCGGCCCAGTCGTTGGCCTCGGTGCCGCCGGCGCCGGCGGAGATGGTGAGGTAGCAGTTTTTGGCGTCGTGGCGGCCGCCCAGGAGGGACTGGAGTTCGACCTTCTCCATGTGGGCGCTCAAGGCGAAGAGTTTGTCGTCGGCCTCTTTGAGGAGGTCCTTATCGCCGGCTTCCTTGGCCATCTCGTAGGCGAGTTTGGCGTCCTCGAAATCGGAGATGGCGTCGTTCAATGGTGAGACCATGGCCGAGAGTTGCTTCTTCTCGGCAACGACCTTTTTGGCGGCGTCCTGGCTGTTCCAGAATGTCTCCGAGGCCATCTGGGCGTCGAGTTCCTTGAGCCTCGCGAGCTTGGCGTCGAGGTTAAAGAGAGTCGCGGATGGTCAAGATCCGCGCCTCGAGGTTATCGATGATGGGCTGGTGAGCGTCGTAGTGCATGGGGGCGATGGTAGGGCCGGAGTTTGTGGAGGTTGGATGAAGTGGAACAAGTCGAGACAGGCGAGACGCCTGTGCCACGAGATGGGGTTGGCTTACGGCTTGGTTTCGAAGAGGTATGGGGCGTCGAGGGTTTTGGGGCCTGTGGAGTCGTTGATGGCGAACTTGTGGCCTGACCAGAGGGTGGCGCAGCCGTAGGCGCCGTCTTTTCTGAGGGCGTAGAAGCGGACGTTGAAGTTTGGGGAGCCGTCGGGGTTTTTGAGGCGTTTTTCCTTGGTGTTGTCGGCGACGCGTTTGGCGACTTCGAGGCAGGCGGCGGTGGGGGAGAGGCCATCGGCCATGAGGTTGACGACCTGGAAGGCGGCGAGGTTGGTGATGCAGGCCTCGCCTCGGCCTGTGCAGCCGGCGGCGCCGACGTTGTTGTCGCAGTAGTTGCCGGCGCCGATGATGGGGGAGTCGCCGACGCGGCCTGGGATTTTCCAGTTGAGGCCGCTCGTGGAGGTGGCGGAGGCGATGTCGCCTTTGGGTGTGACGCAGTTGACGTGGACGGTGCCTGTGACCTCGGTGGTATAGGGGCGAGAGGGATTGCGGCGGGTGTGGGACTTCAGTTGGGGGCCGTCGTTCTCGCGGGTGTCGTCTTTGGGTTGGCCGTCGTGCTCGGACTGCCAGGGGAGTCGGTCCCAGGTCTTGCCGACGGGGGCGTCCTTCTCGTCGTCGTTGAGGTAGTCGTCGTCGTGGGTGTTGTTCTCTTTCCAGCGGACCCATTCCTGTCGGGCGGCCTCGGTGAGGAGGTTTTCTTCGCGGAAGCCGTGGAGGAGGGCGAAGCGGAGGGCGCCCTCGGCGACGAGGAGGCAGTGGTCGGTTTTGCGGAGGACGGCGAGTGCGACCATGGCGGGGTTCTTGATGTTTCGGAGCGAGGCGACGGCGCCGGACTTGTGGGTTGGGCCGTGCATGACGGAGGCGTCGAGTTCGACGATGCCGTCGGCGTTTGGGAGGCCTCCGAGTCCGACGGAGTCGTCGGTGGGATCGTCCTCGATGATGCGGATGCCTTGGACGATGGCGTCGGCGGGATCGAAGCCCTGGTCGATGAGTTCCTTGGCTCGGATGGTGGCGCGCAGGCCGTTGAGGGAGGCGAGGACGCAGGGGCCTCGGTGGTCGTCGCCGGTTTTTGGAGTTGGTTGTGTGGTGGGGAAGGCCGCGCGCGCGGAGGGTTTGAGTACGGCGAGTGGGATGGCGGCGGCTGGGAGTGCGGCGAGGAAGTTTCGGCGTGTGAGGTTGGTCATGGTGGAGCGTATTCGGGAGAGTTGGCGGTGGGAGTGTGAAAAATTTCACGGGGGCGATGCGTGCGGACGAAATACGATGCTTCGTGGGTGATCAGGATTTGAACACGTTGTCGTTGCGCGCGTTGCACGCGGAGTTGACCCGAGGCGGGTTGGCTCGGCGGTTGTATGCGTTGGCGCGCGAGGAGGATCTTGGCGCGGCTGGGGACGTGACGAGCGCGGTGTGCTTTGGTGGGCAGGGCGGGGAAGTTGAGGCTCGACTGGTGATGCGTGGCGGGGGCGTGGTGTGCGGGATGGCGTGCGCGGGGGAGTTGGCGGGAGTGATCGCGCCGGGGGCGCGGGTTGAGGTTTTGGTTGAGGATGGGACGCGTGTAGAGCGGGGGACGGTGGCGGCGGTGGTGCGTGGGGGCGTGGGTGAGGTGCTGGCGCTGGAGCGGACGCTCCTGAATCTGGTGGGGCGATTGTCGGGGGTGGCGACGGCGACGTCGGCGGCGGTGGGGCTGGTGCCAGATGGGTGTCGGGCGCGGGTGTTTGATACTCGGAAGACGACGCCTGGTTTGCGGGTGCTGGAGAAGTATGCGGTTCGGTGCGGCGGGGGGATGTGCCATCGGATCGGGCTGTTTGATGCGGTTTTGATCAAGGACAATCACCTTGCGGCGGCGGGCGTGGGGACGGATGGGGTGTCGGGGCTTGTGGGGTTTGTGCGTGAGGCGAGCGCTCGGGCGCGGAGAATCTCGGGGGTTCGGTTTGTCGAGGTTGAGGTGGACACGATGGCGCAGTATCGCGCGCTCCTGGAGTTGGAGGCGGGGGTGGTGGACATCGTGCTGCTGGACAACTTTGATGTGAAGGCGTTGAGGGACGCTGTGGCGTTGCGGGAGGCGCGGCGGCCCGGGCTGCTCTTGGAGGCAAGCGGGGGGATCACTCGGGAGACGCTGGGCGATGTGGCCCTGACGGGTGTGGACCGGATCTCGATGGGATCGATCACGCACTCGGCGGTGTCGTTGGATGTGGCGCTCGATCTTGGAACGATTGGAGAGAAGTCGGCATGAACTCGAGTGGGCCACAGGAACCAGCGGTGACATCGTGGGCGGGGGAACTTGGCGACTGGCTCGCGATGAGCGGCGTGGAGGTGGTGGATCGCGTGGTGTGCGAGGAGGAGATCGACTCGACGCAGGATGTCGCGAAGTCGAGTGCGGGTGGGAAGGTGGGGTTGCTGGTGGCGGCGGGGCGTCAGCGTCGTGGGCGTGGGCGGCTGGGGCGGGTGTGGGCGGACACGGGTGGGCTGGGGCTTGCGTGCACGTTTGTGCTGGGTGGCGGGATGGATGACGCGCGGGTGTCGATGGTGGCGGGGCTTGCGGCGTGCATGACGGCGGAGGGGGCGCTCGAGTCTGGGGTTCTGGGGATTGATGCGGATCGCGTGGGGATGCGCTGGCCGAATGACGTGGTGGAGCGCGCGGGGCTTGCGGGGCGGAAGGTGGCGGGGGTATTGGTGGAGCGGGCGGACGGACTGTTGTATGTGGGCGTCGGGATCAATGTGCTGCACCTACTTTCGGATTGGGACGAGCGGCTTCGGCACAAGGCTGTGTCCTTGCGGCAACTCGGGGCGTCGTGCGATCGATTGGTGGTGCTGCGGGCGCTGATCGGGGCGATGGATCGGGCGGTGAAGATGGATGATGCGGAGCTCTTATCGGCGTGGCGCCAGCGGGATGTCCTGGTGGGGCGGCGCCAGGCGTTCATGCACGACAACCGCGAGTATCGGGGGACGGTGCGCGGGATCAATCCACGCGGGGAGATCGAGTTGGTGACGGAGGATGGGGTGGTGGGCCTGCCGGCGCTGACGACTTCGATTGTGCATGAGTAGGGTGGTCGCGGGCGTGCAGAAGGTGGTAGGGAGAAATAGATGTGGTAGACACAGGCGAGACGCCCCCCTCCCTGTGCCATGAGGAGTGGTAGGTCAAGAAGACACCGCTCTGGATAGCGGTGCCACCATGACATCAGTCGCGTAGAGCGGTGGTGATTTTGGTCACGAGTGATTTGGCGAGTGCGGGGTCGAGGGGTGATGCGGGCCAGTGGATGTTGAGGCCCTGGGTGGCGTTGGGCTTGGGGATGATGTGGAAGTGGACATGGAAGACGGCCTGGTGGGCGGGGCTGCCGTTGTTCTGGAGGATGTTGTAGTCGGGGATGCCTGTGGCGAGGACGATGGCGCGGCAGAGTCTTGGGAGGGCGCGGCCGAGTGCGGCGGCGGCATCATCGGAGAGTTCGTGGAGTTTGGCAGCTGGCTCTTTGGGGATGAGGAGGGTGTGGCCGGGGCTTACGGGGTTGATGTCGAGGAAGGCGAAGGTGTGCTCGTCTTCGTGGACTTTGTGGGCGGGGATGGCGCCGCTGAGGATTTTGGTGAAGATGGTTTCGGGCATGGGGGAAGGTAGGGATTGAGTTCGGACAGTCCTAGTTGTTGTCATCCACCGCGACGATGTTGCAGAGATCATCGAGAAGAAGGAGTCCCGGAAGGACGTTCAGTGTCATGATGGGAATCTTCAGGAAAGGGCGTTTCTCACTCGTGCGAAACAGTTTGATCGAGTCGGTCGTTTGTCGCCAGCCAGCAAGTTCGATGAGTGGTATTGTGAGCCCTTTGTATGGTCCTTTCAGCGGCGTGATGCTGTGGGTGGTGAGACGTGCGTGCTTGGACCAGTTGATCTCGCCGTCGGCGTGAATTCGATCGAGCATTCGGTGCGCGACTTGTCGGATCATGAGCCCGCCGACGTGGTCCATCTTGTGGTCGAGGAAGAAGCCTTTGCCCAGTATGCGGCGGAAGCCCTTCTGGCGTTCTTCGCTCGATCCCGTGTATCGGAACCGTGTGTTGTCGCGAAGGCGGATTCTGAGGTAGTTCTTGTGGCCGGTGGGTATGCCCGATGAGGCCGTTTGGCTGACGATGAACATGATCTGATCGATATCGGAGTAGTGGATGACGCGATGTCTGCGGAGTCGTCGCTTGATGACGAAGGCTCGTTCGTGGAAGGAGAGTCTTTCACGAGACGCGAGGACCAGAGCAATGCCGAGCATGAAGACAAGGGCGCTCCCCGCAACGGGCAGCACGTAGGGGAGCGTCCATTTCGCACCCACAGTGTTTGCCTTGTACATTGGAGCGAAGATCATCGAGAGGAAGCCGAGGTAGATCAGGATGAATCCAAGTACACCAGGCGAGGGCGCATAGTGGTGTCGATCAACGATCCACGGGCCGAGTTCGTTGGTGTTGCTGGTGGGTTGTCCGCCGGGGTTTTCACGCATGGAAATGAGGATAGCGAGGGGGAATCGGGGTGTGTCGGGCGCGGTCTGCGTGTGAGGCGATCCCTACGATGGAGGTCATGAAGACTCGATTGATGAATGGCATGATGGCGGCCTGTGTGGCGATGCTTGTTGTCCTGGCTTCGTGCGAGAAGGAGCCGGTGAAGACGTATCGCGTGGCGAAGCCTGCGGAGCGTTCTGGTGCGGGCGGGGCGCACGGGAACGCGGGGAGCGGGACGGGCGGGAATGGCATGCCTGGAAACGGATTGGCCGGGAATGGCGTGTCGGGCGGCACGGTGCCTGGCTCGGCGCCTGGGGGCGCGATGGCGGCGAGCGGGGGGAAGGTTGTGTGGTCGCTGCCGGCGGGGTGGGTGGAGGTGCCGACGACTCAGGAGATGCGTCTGGCGACGATTCGGGTGGAGAGCGTGAACAACGCGGAGGTGACGATCACGGCGTTTCCGGGCGATGTGGGCGGGAACCTGGCGAATGTGAACCGGTGGCGCGGGCAGTTGGGGCTTGCGGCCGTGGGCGAGGGGGACCTTGGCGGGATCTTGACGGGGGCGGATCACTCGTCGAGCGTTGGGGTTGTGAAGGTGTGGCTGACGAAGATGGCGAACGAGGCTTCGACGATGCTGGGGGCGATCGTTGTGCCGGGGGATGGGAAGACGTGGTTTGTGAAGAGCACGCTGCCGCACGCGGACGCGGCGACACTGGAGAAGGACTTCGCGGCGTTTGTGGGGACGTTCCACGTGGAGGCGGGCGGGGGCGGGATGAGTGGGGGCGGGATGACGGGTGGTGGGATGGGGGCTGCACCGATGCCACGTGGGATGGGCGTGGGTGAGGGGATGGCGCTTCCGCCTGGGCATCCGCCGACGGGTGTCGGGATGGAGGTGGATGTGAATGCTGGGTTGGCTCAGCGGGCGATGAGTTGGCGGCCGCCGGCGCATTGGCAGGCGGATACGTCGAGTGGATTCGCGGCTGTGGCGTACAACATTCCGGGCGATGGGGGCGAGGGTGAGCAGGGGCGCGCCACGCTGACGTCGCTGATTGGTGATGGAGGTGGGTTGCTGGAGAACATCAATCGGTGGCGTGGTCAGATGGGGCTGGACGCGGTGGTGCGGCTTTCGGATCAGGCATTCACGGCGATCGGGGCGCGGGGGATGCGGTTCGATCTGACTTCGGCCGACGGGAAGAATCGGATGATCGCGGTGATTCTGCCGACGAATGAGCAGAGTTGGTATTTCAAGTTGTCTGGGCCGGCGTCGGTTGTGGAGAAGGAGCGAGGCTCGTTCGACGAGTTCACGCGGCTGGCGATCACGGGGAGCGCGAAGGCACCATGACACAGATCAGCACGCAAGTGGATGTTGGTTCGCGTGGGAGCGCGGCGGAGCAGGCGAGGGCGCGCGGTCGGTCGATCGTGATGGCGGCGCTGCACGCGCTGGCGTCGCTTCGGTTGACGGTGGCGCTCCTGGCGATGTCGATGGTTCTGATTCTGGCGGGGACGCTGGCGCAGATGCACGATGGCGTGTGGACGGTGGTGCACGAGTACTTCCGGTCGACGCACACGTGGATTCGGTTGAGGCTGTTTGTGCCGGATTCGTGGGGTGTGTCGGATCGGGTGGCGATTCTCTTTCCTGGGGGGTTGACGATCGGGGTGCTGCTGTTTGTGAATCTTGTGGCGGCTCATGCCGTGCGGTTCACACTGTCGGCGAAGCGGGTGGGGATCATCGTGACGCACCTGGGGGTCATCCTCCTTCTAGCGGGGGAGTTTGTGACCGGGGCGTTTGCGGACGAGGGGAACATGTCGATCGACGAGGGGAAGTCGTCGAACTTTGTGGAGGACATCCGGACGGCGGAACTGGCGGTGATCGACAGGACCGATCCGACGGGCGACATTGTGATCGCGATCCCGATGGAGCAACTCCACGAGGGGGCGACGATTCGGCATCCGATGCTGGGGTTCGAGATCCACGTGGATTCGTGGATGGCAAACTCGACTCTTGCGGCGGTCAGTGGCGGGATGGATGGGGATCCGCGGCTTGGCATGGGGCCGACGGCGGATTTGGGGATCGGGCGGAACGTGCGGGCGCGGGGCGTGGCTCGGGCGACGGGGGTGGATGGATCGACGGTGGATGTGCCCAGTGCGTATGTGACGCTGATGGATAGGGATCGGCGGCTGGGGACGATGATGGTGTCGGTGCACCTTGAGCCTGAGCAGTCGTTCGGCGTGGGGGGGAAGTCGTACGCGATGGCGCTTCGGTTCAAGCGGACCTACAAGCCGTACACGCTGGAGTTGATTGATTTCAAGCACGATCTGTACGTGGGGACGAATCGGCCCAAGAACTTTTCGAGCCTGGTGCGGCTGATTGATCCGGAGCATCACGTGGATCGCGAGGTTTTGATCCGGATGAACGAGCCGCTGCGGTATCGCGGGGACACGCTGTATCAGGCGAGTTTCAAGTCGGACAACTCGGGGACGGTGCTGCAGGTGGTGCGGAATCCTGGGTGGTTGCTGCCGTATGTGTCGTGCGGGCTGGTGGTGGGGGGGATGTTGTTCCACTTCGGGTATCGGAGTTTGAGCAAGAAGCGGGGAGGAGCGGTTCGGCGAGGGGACAGCATGGAGGGGACGCGATGAACCATGGGCGATTGATGCGGTGGATTCCGCTGGCTCTGGTCGTGGTGATGGCGGCGTCGGTGGCGTCACGGATGCGTGGGCCGGCGGTTGATGCGGATGGAGTGGATTGGAATGCCGTGGGTTCGCTGGCGGTTTCGGCGGAGGGGCGGACGAAGCCGTTGGATACTTTCGCGCGGTCGGCGCTGCTTCAGATGAGCGGGCGTCAGAGTTTGCCTGCGCGCGGGGAGCAGCCAGCGATGACGGCGGTGCAGTGGGTGATGGAGTTGATGGCGGCGGGGGACGCGGAGACGCAGCGGCGGGCGATCTCGCGTGAGGTCTTTCGGATCGATCATCCGGATCTACGGGCGCTCTTTGGTTTGCCCGAGAGCGACGTGCATGGGCGGCGGACTCGGTATTCGTTGAGCGAGTTGATGGCGCGGCTGCCCGAGATGGCGAATCAAGTGGACATGGCGAAGGCGGTGCCGGCGAAGCAGCAGGATATGTTCCAGCGTCAGGTGCTTGGGTTGAACGATCGAGTGAAGCTGTACCTGGCGATTGCGCAGTGGGAGGCGCCGCTCGCGGTGGCGCCGTTGGCGTCGGGACAGGAGTGGCGGCCATTGGTGATGACGGCGGGGCCGATGGTGGGTGGGGACGCGTCGACGAAGGCGTGGCATTCGATGCTGGAGTCGTTGTCGGCCGGGGACGGGGCGAAGTTGACGAGGGTCGCGCGGGAGTATGGCGAGACGCTGCGTGGGGCGTTGCCTGTGGCGTCTCGGGCGTCGTCGAGCGAGTTGGTCTTCAATCGGGCCGCGCCGTTTGTGAATGCGGCGGCGGTGTATGTGCTTGCGGCGGTGTTGGCGCTCTTGGGGTTGCTGGTGACGACGGTGTCGGGGAAGAGCGACTCGGCGTGGGGTGGGGTGCTGCGGCGCAGCGGGCTTTGGATGGTGGGGTTGGCGTTTCTCGTGCAGACGATCGGGCTGGTGGCGCGGGTCGTGCTGCAGGGGCGGCCTCCGGTGACGAACCTGTACTCGTCGGCAGTGTTTATTGGGTGGGCGTGCGTGCCGCTGGCGTTTATGGTGGAGCGGATGGTGCGCGTGGGGATCGGGACGATCGTGGCGTCGGTGATCGGGTTCTCGACGCTGATCGTGGCGCACAACCTTGGGGCGTCTGGGGACACGATGGAGGCGATGCAGGCGGTGCTCGACTCGAACTTCTGGCTGGCGACGCACGTGGTGGTCGTGACGATCGGATACTCGGCGACGTTTCTGGCGGGGTTCCTGGCGGTGGCGTACATCCTGTTGGGGGTGTTCACGCCGGCGCTTCGGGGGGACCTCAAGAAGACGTTGCCGAAGGGGATCTATGGCGTTGTGTGCTTCGCGACGGTGATGAGTTTCTTTGGGACGGTGCTGGGTGGAATCTGGGCGGACCAGTCGTGGGGGCGGTTCTGGGGGTGGGACCCCAAAGAGAACGGGGCGGCGCTGATCGTCCTGATCAACCTGATCATTCTGCACGCGCGATGGGGCGGGATGATCAAAGAGCGCGGGATCGCGGTGCTCGCGGTCTTCGGGAACATCGTGACGGCGTGGTCGTGGTTCGGGACGAACATGCTGGGCGTGGGATTGCACTCGTATGGGTTCATCTCGTCGGCGGTCTTCTGGATCGTGGCGTTTGATCTGAGCATGGTGGCGGTGATGCTGGTGGCGGTGGTGCCGGTGCGGCACTGGCGGAGTTTCCGCGAGGGCGTGTTGGAGTCGCGTGTGGGTGGGGCGGTGGCGACGGCGGGATGAGGCGGTTGGGTGTTGCGTGGAGATGAAGTCGAAGAGGGAGACCCAGGCGGGACGCCTGTGCCACGAGATGGGGTAGGGATTCGGAGACACCGCTCTGGACCGTGGTGGCACCTGGAAGGAGCCTCCTTGGAATGAGTGTGGCTACGCTCCACTCCGATGACGCGAATGACTCGCGATGAGGCCGAGGGAATGGGTGGTGTGGGGGGGCGTGCGCCCGCGTTGTCGGTGGTGGCGCCGGCGCACAACGAGCGAGACAACATCAGAGCGCTGGTGGATGAGGTCGAGCGGGCGCTCGCGGGTGTTGTGGACTTTGAGTTTGTGATTGTGGACGACGGGTCGACGGACGACACGCAGACGGTGATCCGCGAGATGATGCGGGATCGGTCGTGGCTGCGGTGCGTGGTGATGAGCGAGACGCCGACGGCTCGGGGGGTGGCGGGTGGTGGCGGCGGGGGGCAGTCGGCGGCGTTTCACGCGGCGTTTCGGGCGTGTCGCGGTGAGCGGATCGCGGTCCTGGACGCGGATCTGCAGAATGACCCGGCGGATATCCCGCGGCTGCTTCGGCTGATGGACGAGACGAAGGCCGACGTGGTGCAGGGGGATCGTTCGCACGCGCGGAAGGACAACATCGTGCGGCGAGTCGGCTCGATCGTGGGGCGGTCGTTCCGGCGGTGGCTCCTTGGGGACACGATTCGTGATACGGGGTGTTCCTTGCGAGTGATGCGGCGCGAGGTGGCGTTGAAACTGCCGCTGGAGTACAAGGGGATGCACCGGTTCATTCCGGTAACGGCTCGGCACCTTGGATACACGGTGGTGGAGACGCGTGTGACGCACCGGGCGCGGATGGCGGGGGAGACGAAGTATGGGATGGGGATCGTGCAGCGGGCGCTGCCGGGGCTGATTGATCTGTTTGCGGTGCGGTACATGCGGTCGCGGCGTCGTCCTGTGAGCGCGGTGGAGGTTGGGGCCGGGGATTCGTCGGCTGCGGCGGAGGGGTCGCGGTCGATCGAGGCGAAGGGCCGTGCGGCGGGGGCGGCGAGTGGGGGCGTTCGATGAAATGGGAGCCTGTGGCGCTGATGGTGCTTCTGATCGGGCTCGGGCTGTGGTTGGTGTGGGGCGCGCAGGACATGGGGGTGAAGCCGGCGGCGGGGGCGGAGGTTGTGCCGCTGCGTGTGGGGAGCGAGCGCGGAGTTGTGGAGGTGGTGAAGGAGCAGGGGGACGTGCGTGTGCGCATCCTGCTGCGGAATGGATTCAGGTCGGAGTCGATGACGCTGGATGAGTTCCGGGCGCGGTTTGGGGAAGAGGTCGCGAAGGATGTGTCGGACGGGCAGAGCCATCCGGTGCTGCGGATGTTCAATATCACGTCGTGGGGGAGCTTTGTGTGGGTGCTGGTGGGGCTGGTGGGTCAGACGGCGTTCTTTGGGCGGATGATGATCCAGTGGATTGTGAGCGAGTCGCGCAAGGAGAGCGTGGTGCCTTCGATCTTCTGGTGGTTGAGCCTGGGTGGCGGGGTGATGCTGTTCGTGTACTTTGTGTGGCGTCAGGATGTTGTGGGGGTGCTGGGGCAGTCGTCGGGTGTGGTGATCTATGCGCGGAACCTGCGCCTTTTGGCGAAGCGTCGTCGTGCGATGGCGAACGGTTCCTGAACGGAATGAAAGAGGGAGAAAAAATTCTCACTTTGTTGTTCCGATTTGCCTATTTTGACTTGTATTTTGGGGAACACGGAGCAGATTCCCAGTATGAGGCTCTTCCTCGATGGACATGAAGTCCGACCTGACGCCGCAGGCGAGATGGCTTCGGTGGCCGCTGCATTGGCGGCCGGGGTGACTGCGGCGGAGCGCCAGGGTCGGATCGTGATTGAGGCTTTGGCGGATGGGTCCCCGATGGGGGACGAGATGTTGACGTCGCCGCCGAGGTCAGACGCGGGGATCCGGGAGATCCGGCTGTTGTCGGCGCGGCCTCACGAGTTGGTGCGTGTGACGTTGTTGGATGCGGCGGATGCGGTGGAAAAAGTCGGGGCGGTGCAGACCGCGGCGGCGCGGATGATCCGTGAGGGCGAGGCATCGGCGTCGCTTGGGCCGTTGGGTGAGGCGCTGGGCGTGTGGCAGCAGGTTCGTGATGCTGTGGAGCGTTCGGCGGCGATTCTGGGTGTGGACTTGAATTCGGTGACGCTCGGGGATTCGACGCCCGTGGCTCGTCATGCGGACGAGTTGGCGGCGTCGCTGATCGAGTTGAAGGCTGGGCTGGAGAGCGAGGATTGGGCGGCCTTGTCGGACACGCTGGCGCATGATTTGAATGCGCGGGCGGTCGGGTGGCGGGGGATGCTTCGTGAGTTGGCGGACGTGATCGCGCCCAAGGGTGTTGGGGGTGTTGCGCGATGAACGCCACGCTTCGCCAGTCCAAGGCTGTTGATGAGTTGATGGAGCAGGCCAGCAAGGCGTTGTCGGAGGCTTCGTATTTTGAGGCCGAGCGGGTGTGCGTGAAGGCATTGGACCGGGCGTGGGCGCTGCGGGATTATGAGCGGATGGCTCGGATTTGTTTGCCGTTGCAGGAGGCTCGTCGGCAGCGTCGCTTGCAGTCGGTGGACACGGGGCGGGTGTTTTTGTGGAAGACCTTGCCGGCGCGAGACGCGACGATCGAGGCGGGGATGTATCTGCTGCAGCCGCCGCTCATCGGGATGGATGCGCGGGTGTTTCGGGAGTTGACGGAGCGGAAGCGTGTGGCGACGTTGGTGTTGGCGCGTGAGCCCACGACGAAGAAGGGGACGGTTCCGATGGTGGGTGTGGCGACGGGGCCGACGGAGGTGGTGTCGATCCGGGCGTATGTGAAGCCGTGGGGTGACCCTTCGGTGGCGCCGCCTGTGGAATGGATGGAGGAGGCGGCGGAGGCGCTTGGGGACGCGGCGATCGCGAAGGTTGAGAAGGACCTTGGCGGGGAGAGTCCGGCGGCGTGGCGGGTGGATGATCTGCTGCATTATCTTGATGCGCACCCGGCCCATGAGAAACTGCACCAGGCATTGGAGCGGGAGTGCCGTCTGGCGGCGAAGGAGCCTCTGGTGACGGCGGCCCGGCGGCGTGGGACGGACAATCCGTTCTCGTTCTGAGATTGTGGAGCGAGGGAGAGGACGCTTGGGGAGCCGGGGCTGTCGGTTGCGCGATTAGTGGGTACCAAAGTGGGGGTAGGCCTCGGCCTATCATGGGCGAGCATGTCGGTCGCGGCTTCCAAGCCACATCGTTCTGAGGAAGACTCGTCGGTCGTGCTCGTCGGCCTGGCGGGGAAGCCTGTCCGTGCGCGGGTGAGTGCGCAGGGTGATGGTTCGCCTGTGGTTTTTCTGCACGGGCTGGTGGGGCTGAACGATCACTGGGAGGATGTGGTTCGGGGGATTCGGCACAAGGCGCGGTGCTGCCTGCTGGAGTTGCCGCTGCTGAGTTTGAGTGGGGACGACTGCTCGATCGATGGCGCGACGGAGTTGACGATCCGGTTTTTGGAGCAGCACCATCGCGAGGGGTCGAACGGCGATTCGCGGTTGCCTGTGCTCGTGGGGAACTCGTTCGGCGGGCACGTGGCTCTTCGGATCGCGGTGGAACGGCCTGACCTTGTGCGGGGGCTCGTGCTGGCGGGGTCGAGCGGGCTGATCGAGAAGAGCATGGTGAGCGACATCCAGATCAGGCCGAGCCGGGAGTGGCTGACACGGAAGATCGGGGAGTTGTTCTTCGACCAGAGCAAGATGAACGCGGCGGACGTGGACCGAGCGCACCAGGAGTTGTCGAACCGGTCGGGGGCACGGGCGATGGTGAAGTTGTCACGGTCGGCGCGGCGGAACCATCTTGGGGACAAGATCGGTCTGATCTCGGCGCCGACGCTTTTGATCTGGGGGCGGCAGGACATTGTGACGCCGCCCGAGGCGGCGCATGGGTTCCACTCGCAGATCCGAGGGAGCCGGTTGGTTTGGTTTGAGCAGTGCGGGCATGCGCCGATGATCGAGGCTCCGGAGCGATTTGCGGAGGCGATGGTGGAGTTTTTAGAGGAGTTGGAGAGGAAGTAGGGTGGGGGAAGACACCGCTCTGGAGAGCGGTGCCACCGAAGAGCCGCGCCACCGAGAGCGTGCCTTGCATCACGATGATGGGGGATTTGTGGCTGGGGCACCTCGAACGGCGTTTGGGACGATGCTGGGGGCGGGGATGCGGGGGTATCTGACGCCCCGGATCGGGCTGCTTGGTGATGAGCGGCATTGGCTGCGGAACAGCGCGGGGATCCAGCGGGCGCAGTTGCGGAACCTGCTGCACGCGGCGAAGGACACGGAGTTCGGGAGGACGCACGAGTTCGCGAAGATCGCGGCACTGTCGAACGGGCGAGTTCTTGCGGCCTATCGCGAGCGTGTGCCGATCGCGGACTGGTATGTGTACAAGGACATGATCGCGCGGATGCGCGAGGGGGCGGAGCCGGACGTGCTGTGGCCCGGGCTTGTGCGGGACTTTGCGCAGACGAGCGGGACGACGGCGGGGGACAAGTTCATTCCGGTGTCGAAGGAGATGCTGCGGTCGAACTTCCGGGCGTCGTTGGACATCTTCGCGCATCTGGCGCGGTTCGGCGTGCCGTTGACGCGATTGACGTCGGGGAAGGCGCTCTTTCTTGGCGGGTCGACGGATTTGTCGACGAGCGAGAAGGGGGTGCGGACGGGGGACTTGTCGGGGATCGTGACGCCGCTCATTCGCTGGCCGATGAGCGAGGTGTATCTGCCCGGGCCTGAGGTGGCGTTGATGAGCCATTGGCCGAGCAAGATCGAGGCGATGGCGCGGGCGTGCGTGGATCAGGACGTGCGGATGGTCTGCGGGATGTGCAGTTGGGCGCTGGTGCTCTTTGAGCGGATGATGGAGTTGGCGCGGGAGAAGGGGCGAAAAGCGGAGACGTTGCGGGACATCTGGCCGAACTTTCTGGCGTTTGTGCACGGGGGCGTGAAGTATGCTCCGTTTGATCCGCGGGTGCGGAAGGCGTGGAGCGGGACGGCGGAGGGTGCGGATGTGCCGACGCGGCTGGAGTTGTATCCTGCGAGCGAGGGGTTCCTCGCGATCCAGGATCGACGTGGGGATCCGGGGCTGAGGTTGCTGGTGGACCTTGGGAACTTCTTTGAGTTTGTGCCGCTGGAGGAGATCGGGTCGGCGAACCCTCGGGCGTTCGCGGCGGATGAGGTGGAGCGGGGCGTGCGGTATGTGGTGGTGATGACGACGTGCGCGGGGTTGTGGCGGTATGTGCTGGGTGACGTGGTGGAGTTTGACACGGTGCCGGGCGGGCTTGAGGGTGATGGGGTGCGCGGCGAGGAGCGAGGGGCGGCGCGGCTGCGGATCGTGGGACGGCACAAGCACTTCATCAATGCGTTTGGCGAGAACCTGATCGTTGAGCACATCGAGACGGCGGTGGCCGCCGCGGCGCGAGCGTCGGGGGTTGTGGTGGGAGAGTTCACGGCGGCGCCGGTGTATCCGGGGGAGGAGAACGGCATCAAGCGGCGGGCGGGGCTGGAACTCGCGGTCGAGGTGGAGGGCGGGGCGAGCGACGGGGCGATGGCGGCGTTCGGGCGCGCGTTCGATGAGTCGCTCAAGGCGCAGAATGTGGACTACACGACGAAGCGGACGGATGGGTTGGGGATGGGCGAGCCGACGATCACGGCTTTGCGCGTTGGGGCGTTCCATGAGTGGATGAAGTCGAGGGGGAAGTTGGGCGGGCAGCACAAGTGCCCGCGGTGCACGAACGGGCGGGAGATACTCGAGGCGGTGGTGGGGATGGATCGGGTTGTGGGGGGTGGGAGATAGGCCGGAATGGATATTCGAGCGTCGCACTCGATGCTACTTGTAGACACCGGCGGGACGCCTGTGCCACGAGTAGAAGTCGACGTGGAAGGGCAGGCTGGCCGCCTGCCCCACGAGCATTGGGAGTGAAACGGGACGGCCATGGGGTCCAACAATGGTGGCATGCAGCACGCGAATGCCGGGGAATGGCTTGTTGACCTCGCGGGTGTGGAGAAGGTGTATCGGGGTGGGTGGGGGAGGCGTGGGCGTGTGCACGCGCTGCGCGGGTGCGACTTTCGCGTTCGGCGGGGCGAGGTCTTCGGGTTGCTCGGGCCGAACGGTGCTGGGAAGAGCACGCTCGTCAAGATCATGATGACGGTGATCCGCGCGACACGGGCGACGGGGACGGTGCTGGGGAAGCGGATTGGGGATCGCGAGGCGATCTCCAAGATGGGGTATCTCCCCGAGCACCATCGCTTTCCGGATTATCTCACGGGCGAGCAGATGCTGCGTTACTCGGCGGCGATGGCGGGCGTCGACTCGCGGACGCGGCGGCAGCGGGCGAGGGAGTTGCTCGATGTGGTGGGGATGGGCGAGTGGGGGACGAAGCAACTCAAGTCGTATTCGAAGGGGATGCGTCAGCGTGTGGGGATCGCGCAGGCGCTGATGAACGATCCGACGCTGGTGGTTCTGGATGAGCCGACCGATGGCGTGGACCCGGTGGGGCGTCGGGATATTCGTGTGCTGCTGCAGAAGTTGCGAGACGAGGGGCGGACGGTGATCCTGAACTCGCACCTCTTGAGTGAACTGGAGATGGTGTGCGATCGCGTGAGCATCCTGGTGCAGGGACGGGTCGTGAGCCAGGGGACGCTGGACGAGTTGACCTCTGGGAAGCGCGGGTTTGAGGTTGAGGCGGTGGGAGGAGCGGCGAGGGAGACGCTGGAGGCGAGCGCGAAGGCCGCGGGCGTGACGTGGGAGATCGGCTCATCGAATGGCGTGGCACGGGCGCGACTGGAGACGACGGATCTTGCGGTGGTGCAGAAGGTGATCGATGGAGTTCGGCGCGAGGGGGTGTCGATCCGGACGGTGCGCGAGGTCCGGCCGACGCTGGAGGATCTGTTCATCGAGGCGGTGTCGGACCCGACGACGGGGAAGGCGCTCGGGCCTGGGGCGAAGATGGATGGGAAGGAGGCGCGCCGATGAGCACGGGCATGAAGCGAGCGGGGATTCAGACGTGGACGATGTTTGTGGATGCGTATCGCGAGTTGAACAGCAAGAAGTTGTTCTGGATCTCGCTGGGGATTTCGGGACTTGTCGTGGTGATCATGGGCCTTCTCGGCATTGACGAGGAGGGCATCACGATCGGGCCATGGCATCTTGGGTTTGAGATGCTGAACTCGTCGATTCTCTCGCCTGGAGACATGTACAAGCAGGTGTTTGTGGACTTGGGGATCGGGGTGTGGCTGAGTTGGGCATCGGTGATCCTGGCGCTGGTCTCGACGGCGGGGATGTTCCCGGAGTTTCTGGCGAACGGGGCGATCGACGTTTTGCTGTCGAAGCCGATCGGGCGGATGCGGCTGTTTCTCACGAAGTATCTGACGGGGCTGATGTTTGTCGGGCTTCAGGTGCTGGCGTTCACGCTGGCGTCGTTCCTGGTGATCGGGATTCGGGGCGGGGTGTGGGAGTTTGGTTTGTTCGTGGCGGTGCCGCTGGTGACGCTGATGTTCTCGTACCTGTTTGGCGTGATGGTGCTGGTGGGGGTGATCTCACGGTCGACGATCGCGTCGCTCTTGATCACCGGGATCGTGTGGTTCGTGTTGTTTCTGGCGAACTCGGCGGATGGGATCGTGGTGCATCAGCACGAGTTTCAGTTGATGCGTGTGGAGGCGATCGAGGGCAAGTTGAAGGACCTGCCCGCGGACTCGACGAGGCGTGCACGCACCGAGGAGGACTTGGAGAAGGCCAGATCGTCGGCGGAGACATGGGGGATGTGGGCGTCCGGGATGCGGCTTGGAAAGACGGTGCTCCCGAAGACGACGGAGACCGTGGACGTGATCTCGCGCGTGGTTCGCTCGTCGGCGAATTTGCCCGAGTCGAACGAGGAATCGAATCTCGCGGATCGGGACCTTGGGCCTATGGGGGCGAGGATGTCCGACCGCGATCAGCGCGCGTTGCAGAAGCGACTCGAGGAGCGGTTCCGCGCGAGGCCGTTGTGGTGGGTGCTGGGGACGTCGGTGGCGTTTGAGGCGGTGTTTGTGGGGCTTGCGGCGGGGTTGTTTGTGAGGCGGGATTTCTAGGGGAGAGGCATCGGGGAACCGGCATCTGGCATCAAGGATTTGCGCGTTAGGGATGTGAGTAGGTGTCGGCTCGGAGGATGTGGAGGTCGGCGAGTTGCTCGTGGGTGCCGGTGATTGTGGTTTGTGATCCGACGTAGTCTCGGACGGTGTCGATGGTGGCGGGGCGGCCTTGGGTGTCGGTGAGGAGGTAGTAGGTCGGCGTGGCGGCGGCGTCGCGGGCGAGGAGCATGGGGGGGATGCCGCCCTGGATGCAGAGGATGGCGCAGGCGCGGTGGGCCTTGCCCTCGCCGGGTTTCATGGCTCCGAGGTAGCACTTGGGGTCGATCACCTCGCCGGTGATGGTGATGGAGCCGAGGGAAGTGGGCTTGGGGATCTCGCGTGGAGGCGTGTCGGGTGTGGTGGCCACTGTGGCAATTGCGTCGGGTGATGAGGCGACCTCGATCATGCGGCGGTGGTCGCGTTCGAGGAGTGTGCCCTTGATGGTGGCGGTGGTTCGATCGAAGGGTGTGATGCGGTCGCGGAGGCCATGCTTTCCTTCGGCGACGAGGAGGATGACGCTCGGGCCGGTAGGTTCAGTCACGATGAGCATGGGCTGGGGGTCGGCGAGGATGGTACCGGTCCAGGAGTTGGTGTCCACGTGCCAGATGGCATTGCCGGGGGAACGCTGGGCGAGTGCGGCGAGGCTCGCGACGACGGCGAGGAGGACGAGGATGAGTGGGAGGGCGAGTCGGACAGTGTCGCGATGCTCGCGCGGGGCGGGGAGATAGCCGACGTAGATGCGGCTTGGGTTGTCGGGGGTGGTGGGCATGGGATGTGTCGGGTGTGGGATGTTGAGTCGAAACGCGTTTGGAGAGATCACGATGTGAGAGGTGGTGGAGGGTTGGTTGGTTCAGGCGGGACGCCTGAGCCACGAGTTTGGGAAGGGATTGGCGCTGGTGTCGCAGGATCGTCGAGCGAGCGCGGCGTTGGGTTGACGAGGATGCGACGGCCCTCGATGCGGACCTCGTGGGTGGGGACGCGGTCGTCGAAGGGTGGTGGGGCGGCGCCGGATTCGGGGCGGTATTGGTAGCCGTGCCAGGGGCAGGTGATGCAGCCTTCGAGGATCTGGCCCTCGGCGAGGGGGCCGCCCTGGTGGGCACAGACGCCGGAGATCGCGGCGATGGTGGTGGTGTCGCGGAAGACGGCGATGGGCGGGCCGGCCTTGGTGCAGATCGAGACGGCGCGAGTGGGGGCGATGTCGTCGATGGTGCCGGCGTCGAGCCAGGATGTGGCGGGATCGACGGGAGTGGAGTGGACGTCTGCGCGATGCTGCTTGAAGGCGGCGGCGAGGTGGAGGGTTGTGAGTGTGGCGAGGCCGACGAATAGGGAGATCGGGATGAATCGTGATGGCTCGGATTGCATGATGCCGAGAGCGACGTGGAGGACGAGGAGGGCGTAGGCGAGATAGACGAGCATGTGGATGGATTTCCACACGCGGGGCGAGAGGTTCTTGAGCCAGAAATCGTGGCTGGTGGCGGCGAGGACGAAGAGGATCAGGAAGGCGACGAGGCCGAGGATCTCGAAGGGGAAGCGGCTGATGGAGGCGTAGTCGTGTGTGGCGTCGAGGAGGGCGCTCGCGGGGTTGCGCACGCCGAAGCCGCCGTAGAAGCCGATCGCGATGAGAGCGTGGAGGAGGGCGAGGAGGAAGATGGTGACGCCGAGATGGCGACGGTTGTAGAGAAGCGGAGCGAAGCGTGTGGAGAGGCGGGCGAGGGGGCCGAAGGCGAGGGCGACGTGGAGGAGGGTGAGGCTGGTGAGGCCGAGGGCGCGCATAGCGAGGATGGGTGGGGAGATGGTCTCGGTGCCCGCGTGGGAGAGGGAGGTGATCGTCGCGAAGGTGAAGAGGAGTATGAGCGTGGCCGCGACGATCGCGAGGTCGTAGAGACGCTTGTGGCGGTTCCACTGGATGGCTCGATAGGCGACGCTCATGGGAGGCTCGAGGCCTGGGGGATGTCGGTGCGAGCGTGGTTGTCGCGGGTGGCGACGGTGGCCCACAGAGCCGCGGCGAGGAGGATCGGGAGGATGATCCAGATGAGGCGATGGATGGAGCGCTGCGTTCGTGTCATGGGTTGTGGTTCATGGGCGATTCTGCGCGGACTCGCGTGCGTGGCGACGGAGGTGGGCGCGGGTCATGAGAGGCCAGAGGGCGATGAGGCCGGGGATGATGAGGAGGCGGAAGGGGAGGGAGCCATTGGCGGCGGCGGGGTCGATCGTGTTGATGCCCCGGAACGCCAGTGGGATGGCGAGGAGCGCGCCGATGGCGAGGTAGATGGCGAGGAACAGAAGCATGAGGTCCATGGGAGACATGCGGGGTTTGGATGCTGGAGGGAGGGATCTCGTCTCAGGGATATTGGATGATGACTGGTGTGTAACTCGTGGCAGGGTTTGGATCGATTCGTTGTCGTTCATTGCACCGCTCGGGAGAGTGGTGCCACCATGAGGGGCCACCTGGGAATGAAGAAACCCCCGGGTGGTGGGACCCGGGGGTTCAGGGAGTTGCGGGGCGCTCGTGCTCCGGTGTTTCAGGAGCGGCGGACGCGGAGGGTGGGACTCGGCGTCGCGATCGATGCCCCGCAGGTGGTGGGCTTGGAGTCGTGTCGTGCACGGTCGTTCAAATCAGAGGCGTGCCGCCGGCGTGGGCGGCGTGGGTGGACGCGTTTGGCTGAACTCCTCCGTGGGTGCGTGGGCCGAGTGTGGGCGGCCTTGGGGCTGTCCCTGCCCCGTCACACGTTTGTGGCGTGTGGTGCATGGCGAGTGGAGCGGCGAAACGCGGGGCTGATGAGTGTCGGGGTCGATCCTCGACGCCCGTCACCAGCATGTATCCATCCTGTTGCTGACCCTTGTGTCCCTCCTGCTGGCCGCGTGCTTGTGACGGCACGCCTCTGATGTGAACGGCTTGGTGAACGAGACGGAGTTCCGAAGCGACGAAGTAGGGAGCACAGGCGAGACGCCTGAGCCATGTGAGCGATCAACTGCAGCCCATGCTGTTGCCGCAGTTCAGGCACTTGTGGCAGGTGCCCGAGCGAACGGTGACATTGCCACAGACATCGCAGGCGGGGGCGTCGCCCATGCTCTCCATCGCGACAGAGAGCGTGGAAGAGGCGGTGACCTGGGTGCCTGTGATCTCGACGGAGGAGGACTCGACGATCACGGTGCGCGAGGCGGAGGTGATGGCCGCATCGTCGGCATGGTCGTCGGCCCAGTCGTCGTCGGCCGAAGGCGGGGCGACGAAGCGGGAGGCGTCGTCGGTCGCCGGTGGGGCACTCCAGTCGGAGCGCGGCTGGAACTCGATAACGCTGGAGGGCTTGGTGGAGGATTCACGCTTGGGGGCGTACTGCTCGCGGAAGCCGGGGATGAACTGCATGCCCATCCAGCGGAAGATGTAGTCGACGAGGCTCTGGGCGATGGGGATGTCAGAGTTGGTGGTCATGCCCGCCGGCTCGAAGCGTTGGAAGGAGAACTTGCCGACGAGGCTGGAGACGGGGACGCCGTATTGCAGGGCGACGCTGGTGGCGGTGCCGAGCGAGTCCATGAGGCCGCCGATGGTGGAGCCTTCCTTGCTCATGGTGATGAAGAGTTCGCCGGGCATGCCGTCGTCGTAGAGGCCGACGGTGAGGTATCCCTCGTGCCCGGCGACGTTGAACTTGTGGGTGATGGAGCGTCGCGTGTCGCTGAGGCGGCGTCGCATCGGCTTGTGGACGATCTGGATGATGGGCTCAGGCGCCTGGATCGAGGAGGCCGGCGTCGCCACAGCCGGGGCGAGGGCACCAGAGGTGGTAGGGTCCGAGCGGAGGTCCTTGGAAGGCTCGTCCTTCTTCGTCTCCTTGGCCGAGTCCTTCTTGAGTTCGTTCTTGGCTTCGTCGGCGGTGGCGGAGAGGGGCTGGCTGAGTTTGCAGCCGTCGCGATAGAGCGCGTTGGCCTTCAGACCGAGTTCCCACGAGAGGCGGTAGCAGGACTTGATGTCGTCCATCGAGGCCTCGTTGGGGAGGTTGATCGTCTTGGAGATCGCACCGGAGATGAAGGGTTGGGCGGCGGCCATCATGCGGATGTGGCCCTCGGCGGCGATGAACCGCTTGCCGAGTTTGCCGCACTTGTTGGCGCAATCGAAGATGGGGAGGTGGGCCGCTTTGAGGTGCGGCGCGCCCTCGATGGTGGCCGTGCCGCAGATCGCGAGGTTGAGGGCGCTGATGTCGTCGTCGGAGAGGCCGAGGGCGGCGAGGAGGTTGAAGGACGAGTCGGCCTTGGCGGCTTCAGGGGCGATGCCGCAGGCGCGGAGCGAGTCCTCGGAGAGCGACCACGCGGAGAAGGCGAAGGGGAGTTCGAAGACGCCCGGGAGCGAGGCCTCGATCGCGTTGAGATCGACGGTGGTGACGCCGCGGTCGGCGAGGAACTTGCGGAGTGTGCCCGTGCCGCTGGGCAGGGGCGTGTTGAGCGTGAGCGTGCCGAGGATGTAGGTCATGATGTCGCGGACGTGGAGGGGCGAGTAGGCGAGGGCGTGGAGGGCGGGCTCGACGGACTCGTTGGCGATCTTGAAGTAGCCGCCGCCGGCGAGTTTCTTGAACTTGACGAGGGCGAAGTCGGGCTCGACGCCGGTGGTGTCGCAGTCCATGAGGAGGCCAATCGTGCCGGTGGGCGCGATGACGGTGGTCTGGGCGTTGCGATAGCCGTGCTTCTCGCCCAGGGCGAGGGCGTCGTCCCAGACGGTGGTGGCGCGCTTGAGGAGGGCGTCGGTGTTGGCGACGCGGAGCGTGCCGGCCTTGCGACTCTTGGTGATGAGGTCGTGGTCGATGGGGACGGGGCGGATGGTGAGGTCGATGTAGTCCTTGCTCGTGCGCGACGTGCCGTGGGCCGCGAGGCGATGGTTCTTGATGACGCGGAGCATGGAGTCGCGGTCGTCATCGAAACCTGGGAATGGGCCATGCTCGCTGGCCATGAGGGCGCTCATGCGATACGAGCGGCCTGTGAGGATCGACGTGAGCGTGGCACAGATCGCGCGGGCCTCGTCGGAGTCGTAGGGAATGCCGGCCTGCATGAGCATGGCGCCGAGGTTGGCGTAGCCCAGGCCGAGGGTGCGGAAGCGATAGGAGAGTTCGGCGATCTTCTTGCTTGGGAAGGCTGCCATGAGGACGCTGATCTCGAGGACGATGGTCCAGAGATCGACGCCATGCTCGAAGCGCTCGTGGTCGAAGGTGCGGGCCTTGTCGTCATAGAAGCGGAGGACGTTGAGCGAGGCGAGGTTGCAGGCGGTGTTGTCGAGGAACATGTACTCGCTGCAGGGGTTGCTCGCGTTGATGCGGCCGGCGCTGGGGCAGGTGTGCCAGGCGTTGATCGTTGAATCGAACTGGACTCCCGGATCGGCGCAGCGCCACGCGGCGAAGCCGATTTGGTCCCACAGATCACTGGCGCGATAGGTGTGCGCCACCTTGCCGGTGATGCGCCAGGTCGTGTCCCACGAGGCGTCTTTGTCGATCGCGTCGAAGAAGGAGTCGGGGATGCGGACGGAGTTGTTGGAGTTCTGCCCGCTGACGGTCTGGTAGGCCTCGCCGTTGAAGTCGTAGTTCAGCGTGAGTTTGAGTTCGTCGCACTGTTGAGCGACGCTGGGGTCGTGCTTCTTGAGGAGGCGCAGGCCCTCGACCATCGCCTGGACCTTGATCTCCTCGCGGACCTTCCAGTTGATGAACTCGGCGATGTCGGGGTGGTCCATGTCGAGGCAGACCATCTTGGCGGCGCGGCGGGTGGTGCCGCCGGATTTGAT
The DNA here is from genome assembly GCA_964628245.1 of uncultured Phycisphaeraceae bacterium. Taxonomy (GTDB): domain Bacteria; phylum Planctomycetota; class Phycisphaerae; order Phycisphaerales; family UBA1924. The sequence continues at coordinate 24,092 of CAZVMU010000002.1, forward strand.
GGCGCTCGCGGCGCGGTCGCCGATGCGGAGCCAGGACATGAGACCGGAGGACTTGCCGCCGCCGGAGAGTTTCTCGCCGTCGCCGCGGAGGTGGCTGAAGTTGGTCCCGGTGCCGCTGCCGTATTTGAAGAGTCGGGCCTCGCGCACCCAGAGGTCCATGATGCCTCCCTCGTTGACGAGGTCGTCATCGACGGACTGGATGAAGCAGGCGTGGGGCTGGGGGTGGGTGTAGGCGTCGTCGGCGAGTTTGGGCGTGCCGGTGATGGGGTCGACGATCCAGTGGCCTTGGGCGGGGCCGGAGATGCCATAGGCGTAGTTCAGCCCGGTGTTGAACCACTGGGGGCTGTTGGGCGCGCACATCTGGTGGACCATCATGTAGACGAGTTCGTCGTAGAACGCCTGGGCGTCGTCCTTGGAGTCGAAGTAGTTGTGCGACTCGCCCCAGTGGCGCCAGCAGCCGGCGAGGCGGTGGATCACCTGCTCGGCGGACTTTTCCGGGCCGGTCTGCGGCTTGCCGGACTCGAGGATGGGCTTGATGGCGCCGGCGGTGTCCCGCGCGACGCGCCCGGCGGATGTGAACTCGCATTGCGGCACGCCGGCCTTGCGGAAGTACTTGCTGACCATGATGTCGACGGCCAACTGCGACCACGACTCGGGGAGCCAGGCGTCCTTCATCTCGAAGACGACCGACCCGTCGGGGTTGGTGATCTTGGAGGAGCGCTTGGCCCAGGTGACCGAGTCGAAGGGATCCTTGCCTTTGGTGGTGAACTTCCTGGTGATCTTCATGGTCGTGTACCCCGTCCTTGGGTTTCTTGTGGATGTGAACGATGGTCAAGAGGGGATCAATACGGGCGTCGTCGGGGCATCAGGTCTGGTGTGATGGACAGGACAAGTACTCTGTGGATCAGCCCTTCATCTCGACGAGTTTGCTGGTGTTCTCGCCGATGCGGAAGATGACGACAATGAGTTCGAGTCCGACACGGATGAGAATGGCATAGAGGACAACGACGATGGCGCCGACGACAAAGACGCCGATCCCGGGGAGAAAGCCCTGTCCAAACATGGTGGTGAGCGTGACTCCCAACCAACCCAGGATGAACACGACGAGGTAGAGGATGTAGAGAATCTTGATGATGCTGAGGGTGATGAACTTGTTGAAGCCGAAGTCGAGGAGAGCGCCGAGACCTCCAGCGTTCTGCATCGAGGTGGTTGCGGGTGTGGATGTTGGCTGGCTATCCATGCGACTGGTCTCCTGCGAGATGTGCTTGCGGACCACACGCTGGCGTGGCGAGCACACGTGTGTTGGTTGGTGCTAATCCACCCTTGGCAGAGTCAACCCGCCCTGATCCTGGTACTTCCCACCCTTGTCCGCGTAACTCTTCTCGCAGACCTCGTCGGCTTTGAGGAAGATGAACTGCGCGATGCCCTCGTTGGCGTAGACCTTCGCCGGCAGCGGCGTGGTGTTGGAAATCTCCAGCGTGACCTTGCCGCGCCATTCGGGCTCGAGGGGCGTGACGTTCACGATGAGGCCGCAGCGGGCGTAGGTGCTCTTGCCGACGCAGACGACGAGGATGTCGCGCGGGATCTCGATGTACTCGACGGTCTCGCAAAGAGCGAAGGAGTTGGGCGGGATAATGACGTGGTCGAGCCCGAGTTTCGCTGTGTCGACCTCGACCATGAGGTCGTCGGTGAAGCGTTTGGGATCGACGATGGCGACCTGGCCGGTTTTGGGCGTGGGTGTGAAGATCTTGAAGTGGGTCCCGACGCGGACGTCGTAGCCGTAGGAGGAAACGCCGAAGGAGATCTTGCCCGGTCGCTTGACGGCATCCTCGAAGGGCGTGATCTTGACCTGTTTGCGGATTTGTTTGTCGGAGAGCACGCCCACGCTGTCCACCCGTGTCCCTGTTGGGCGATCGGCGCCTTGGTCCCACCCGTGGCGTCGATCGCGTCGTCTCTGTCTGTCGCCGTCGCGGGCGTTGGAGGCTCGCGACCAGCGGTGATGTGCGGTGTTCGAGGCTTGGATTTGACCCTTGGTGAGGGAGTCCGATTCTCGAACACAGTACGATCGTAGTCCTAACATACCGAACAAAATATCGCGTGCTCGGGCGTGATTGACGTCCGAGAACTCGTTATTCTGGCCTCGCGTCCTGCGAACCCCGTGATGTGGGGCTGCCCGTTGTTCCGGCGGAGCAGGTTTGAGGGGGGCAAGCATACCACAACAGATCGTACATGCAAGGGTGGTGAGGTACAAAAGAATGTGTGTTTCCTGTCGGGAAGTTGTCCATAGGGCGCAAGAGTGGCACAATTCTGGATTTGCGCGGTGTGGATTTGGTGAAGATTTGTTTCTGGTTGACCTCGGAAGCGCAGTGTTCGTGCGAACGTGGTGCGAACACGTGTGGAGTTGATGTGTTGCGCGTTGGATGCGATTGTCGGCGGTAGCATGTTGGTGGATTTCGAGTCGGCACACACGTGGTGCAGGGCTTGGACGGGTGCGTGTCGCGTCGTGGGCGCGATGTGCCATGGGCCTTGCAGGCCCTCCTTTGGGAGTCGATCGATGCGGGTGATTCGAGTTGGTGTCGCGTGCGCGCTAGGGACCGTGGGCGTGTTGCTCTCAGGATGTGGCGGCGGTGTCGGGAAGGCGAAGCCCGTGACGCCTGTGGTGCGCGCGGTGCCCGATGCGTTGCGCGGGACGATCGGGTCCGAGGCGACGATCCGTGGTGCGCAGCCGCAGTTGGTGAGCGGGTTCGGGATCGTGGTGGGTTTGAATGGCACGGGCGGGAAGCCGTTGCCCGACAAGATCCGGGCGACGATGGAGCGTGAGATCCAGATGCGGAGCATCGGTCCGGATGGGTCGATCTCGCCGGGGTCAAAGATTCGGCTGAGCGATCCGAATGTGGCCGTGGTCGTGGTGCAGGCGGCGATCCCACCCGGCGCGCCGGATGGAGCGACGTTCGACGTGGCGGTCTCGGCGGTGAACGCGGACAGCCTCGAGGGCGGGTTGCTGTACACGACGGCGATGCGGATCGGGGCGCCCTCGCTGCTTGGCTCGCGGCAGACACGCGAGATCGGCGAGGCGCGCGGGCCGATCTTTCTCAATCCGTTTGCGGATCCCGGACGCGAGGACGAGGGCGTGACGCGAACGGCGGGGCGGATCCTGGGCGGCGGGCGCGTGACGAATGCGTTGAAACTGGAACTGGTGCTCGACAACGCGAGCCACGGGCGTGCCCAGGCGATGGTGGAGGCGATCAACTCGCGGTTCTCGGCGTCGCGCTACGGCGATCGCGACGAGGTGGCTCGCGGGCGTGACGCGTCGAGCATCGCGCTGCGCGTGCCGTCGTGGTATAGGGATCGGGCGTCGGAGTTCCTGGAACTGGTGGGGCACCTGGCGATCGATCGGCGGGCGTCCGAGCAGCGGGCGCGGCAGTATGTGGAGGCGCTCAAGGCCGAGCCGGTGCTCGCGTCGGAGTTGTCGTGGTGCCTGGAGGCGATCGGGGACAAGGCGCTGCCGTATTGCCGGGAGATGTACGAGTATCCGGATCTGAATCCGAGGCTTGCGGCGTTGCGGGCAGGTGCTCGGCTTGGGGATGTTCGGACGGCGGAGCCACTGATGAAGATCGCCACGACGAGCAAGGGGATCGAGCGGCTGGACGCGATCTCGCTCCTGTCGGACCTCAATGGACCGAGCATTGATCTTTCGCTGCGGGGGTTGTTGGAAGAGGACGATCTGGCGACGCGGATCGCGGCGTATGAGGCGCTCGCCAAGCGGGCCGAGAAGCGGCAGTTGGCGACGCTCGCGGGACGGTATCTGCGAGGCGGAGCGGCGGACCTTTCGCCGGCGTATGTCGAGGAGTTATCGAAGGTGGCGCTCCCGGCGGGGTCGATCGAGGGCGTGGAGCGGGAGATGATCGCCGGGTCGTTCTATGTGGATTACGTGCCCGTGGGTGATCCTCTGGTGTATGTGACCCAGCAGGGGCGGCCTCGGATCGTGATTTTCGGGAAGGAACTGACACTCGACAAGCCGTTCCTGGCGTCGGCGTGGTCGGAGCGGATGATGCTGGTGTGTGATGGAGATGGCGGACCGGTCCGAGCGCTCTATCGCGATCCCGAGGGGCGTTCGACCAAGACGACGGTCCGTGGCGATCTCCGCGACCTGATCCGGATGTTCGCCCAGCATCCATCGGTGGATGACCAGCGGCCTGGGTTCGCGTTGTCGTATTCGGAGGTGGTGGGGGCGCTGCATGAGTTGCGTGGATCGGGCGTTGGGCCCTATCGGTTCGCGACCGAGGACGATCGACTCCGCGGCTTGCTGGTGGCGGCGTCGAACACGCTGGCGGCGAAGGACCGGCCTGAGACCGCGGACGACACGCCGCAGGAAGATACGCTCGTGCCGGTCTTGGCAGATCGCGCGACGATTGAGGCGGCGTCGGAGTTCCGCCCGCGGATCGTGCCGATCCCGCCGAAGAGCAAGTAAAGGAGAAGGCGTTGGGGGGAATGGGTGTGTATGGTTGTGGACCCGCGGGGAGATCGGTTCTGGATGGACCGGTTCCGTGGCTGATGTGCAGTCCCTGGGCGCGTGGTCTGTTGTGCGCCGACCCGGGGCGCGACATGGAGGTTGCATGCGTCTCTCCAAGTTGACTCTGAGCGGCTTCAAGAGTTTCGCCGACAAGACCGAGTTCACGTTCGATGACGCGGTGACGGGGATCGTCGGTCCCAACGGCTGCGGGAAGTCGAACGTGGTGGACGCGGTGAAGTGGGTGCTTGGTGAGCGTTCGAGCAAGAGCCTCCGCGGGCACGAGATGATGGACGTCATCTTCGCGGGCTCGGCCGGTCGCAAAGAGAGCGGCATGGCGAGCGTCTGCCTCTCGTTCGAGAACCCGGTGCTGCATGGTGAGGCGTTCCCGACGGGCGATGGCTCGCTCGTCGAGGCCGAAGTCGAAGGCGAGGTCGAGGACTCGAGCAGGGGTGAGGCTGACGCGGCTGCGGCCGAGAACGCGGGCGAGCAGGATGACCCGATCGTTCGTCGGGACCGGAAGATCGGGCGGGCGCTGCCGTATGACGCGGATGTCGTCGAGATCGAGCGTCGGCTGTATCGCAGCGGCGACAGCGAGTACCTGATCAATGGCCGCAAAGCGCGCCTCCGCGACATCCGCGAGTTGTTCATGGACACGGGCATCGGGGCCGACGCCTACTCGATCATCGAGCAGGGGAAGGTCGATGCGATGCTGCTCGCCAGCCCTCAGGAACGCCGGACAATCTTCGAAGAGGCGGCGGGGATCGCGAAGTACAAGCAGCGCCGGATCGAGGCGCAGCGGAAACTGGATCGGGCCGAGACCAACCTCAAGAGCACCCGCGAGCAACTCGAGAACACCGAGCGGCGGCTCCGCATCGTGCGCGGGCAGGCGGCGAAGGCGCGAACGTTCCGCGAGTTGGACGTCGAGTTGCGGGCGTGGCGGATGGCGCTCGCCTTCGATCAGTACGATGATCTCGTCGAGCGGCTCACGGGGTTGACCTCAAGGCAGGAGGATCTCGACGGGCAGCGCCACGAGGCGGCCGAGGGATTGGCGACGGCCGAGGGAGCGGTCGCGGAGGCGGAGACGCGGCGACAGGACGTCGCGCGCGATCTGCGTGAGCGTGAGCAGTTGCTGCAGAACGCGAGGCACGAGGAGGAGCAGGCCAGGCAGCGCGTGCGGATGCTGACGGCGTCGATCGAGGAGGCCAAACGCCAGCACGCGATCGATGAGCAGCGACTCAAGGAGATGCGTGAGCGTCAGTCGTCGAGCGAGACCGATCTTGTCGATCGTCGCGAGGAGCTGGCGGCGCTGGCGGAGCGATTGGCGGAGGCCGAGCGCACGCTGGAACTCGCGACACGCGAGCGGTCGGAAGCGATCGCGGCGGCGTCGGACCTGAAGCGGTCCTTCACGGAAAAGCAGATCGCGGCGACGCGCATCGAGCGCGAGAGGCAGGGCGTGCTGGCCTCGCTCCAGGCCGAGCGGCATCGCGAGGAGACTGGACGCGAGCAGTTCGAGGCCGCCCAGGCGAGGCGGGACCAGGCCGAGGGCGAGATCGCACGGGTCGAGTCGTCGCTGGATGACGCGAAAGCCGCGCTCGAGGAGAGCGTGCGTGTGGTGCGTGAGTCGGAAACGAACGTGCAGGACCTCGAGCAGTCCGTCGATCGACTCGGCGCGGACCGTCGCGAGCGGGCGAAGCAGGTCGGCGTGCGTGAGCAGGAGCAGGTGCGGCTCTCCACGCGGGCGACGATGCTGAGCGCGATGATCGAGTCGCGCGAGGGGTTCGCCGAGGGCGTGAGGAAGGTGCTCGAGGCACGCGATCGCGGCGAGGGATTCGCCGGCGTGATCGGCACGCTCGCGGACCTCATCGAGATGCGCGGCGTGGGCGGGATGGGAAGAGGGGGAGTTGGCGAGTCGAGCGGGGATGCGGGATTGTCCTTGGCGCTCGAGCAGGCGCTCGGGGCGGACCTTCAGTCGCTGGTCGTCGATTCCACGGACTCGCTTCCCACGCGCGAGGAGATGGCCGCGGCGGGCGTCATCGGTCGCGTGACGTTCCTGACGCTGCGCGGCGTGGGGTCGTTGTCGAGCGGCACGAGCGACGGTGTGCCCGTGCCACGCGTTGGCGATGCGCTGCTGGACGAGTTAGGGGCGGAGCCCGGGCGTTCGCGATTGGTTTACTTGCGTTCGCTTGTTGGTGTTCGCGCGGGCGAGGGTGGCGGCGACGCTCGCGAGGCTTCGGTGCACGAACTGCTGGATCGACTGCTCGCGTCGACGTATCTGGTCTCGGACATGGACGCGGCGATCCTGCTGGCGGCGGGGCCGTTGTCGGGCCGGCGCGTGCGGTTCGTCACGAGCGAGGGCGGTGTGCTGGACGCGGATGGTCGCGTGACGATCTCGACGGGGGCCGAGGGCGGGGCGGCGGCGGGCGTCGGTCTGCTCGCTCGGCGGGCGGAACTCGAAGCGATCCAGGAGTCCTTGCCGGGAATCGAGCAGGAACTCGACGAGGCGCGGAGCGAGTTGGAACGTCTGGATTCGGACGCGGCCGAGTTGAGTGCAGAGTTGGCCTCGGCGCGAGGCGTGGTGGCTCGCCAGCAGCGGACAACGCTCGAGGCGCAGGCGTCGGTCGATCGATTGAACGCCGAACTCGGGCGGCTCTCGCGCGAGCGGGAGAGCCTGGCGCAGGAGTTGTCGCAGGGCGAGTCGCGGCTCACGGGCCTGGCGCAGGCGATCGCGACGCTGGTCGCCAAGGGCGAGAGCCTGCTTGGGTTGTGGAAGGACGAGTCGTCGAGCGCGTCTCGCCTTGAGGGCGAGGTGCAGGCGGCGCAGGAGCAGGCCGAGGCGCTGCTCGAGCGCGCGTCGCAGGCGAAAGTCGAGGCGGGGCGGCTCTCGGAGCAGGTCTCGGCGGCCCGGCGCGAGTGCGGGCGGCTGGAGTCCATGCGCGATGAACTCGAGCGGGCGCTGCGCGAGGTCGCGGGGCACGCGGAGCGCACGGCGGCACGCGTGAGCGAGCACGAGAGCGGATTGGTCGAGGCGAACACAACGATCGAGGAGTCTCACACCCTGGCCGAGAGGTTGGCGGGCGAGGTCACGTCGCTCGGTTCGGACGCGCGCGAGGCCCAGGAGGAGTTCGAACGACTCGGCACGCTCGTCGGCGAGGCCCGCCAGGTGGCGCAGCGGCTCGAGCGCGATTGGCATAGCCTGGAAACCTCCAAGCGCGAGGTCGAGGTCAAGCGCGAGGCGACCGAGGAACGCTGCACGGCGGATCTCGGGCTGGACGTCAAGAACGAGCACCTGGACTATCGCGCGATGATGGCCGGGGGCGAGGTCTCACGGATCGATCCGCCCGAGGCGGCGCTCAAGATCGACTCGCTCCGCGAGCAGATCAAGAAACTCGGGCACGTGAACCTCGACGCGATCGATGAGGAATCGAACCTGTCCGAGCAGAACGACTCGCTCGTCTCGCAGTTGGCCGATCTGGACCAGGCGCGGACGCAACTCATCGAGTTGATCGACAAGTTGAACGAGGTCAGCCGGGTTCGCTTCGGCGAGGTCTTTGACCTCATCCGCGAGAACTTCGGCGGGGCGGACGGCATGTTCCGCAAACTCTTCGGCGGCGGCAAGGCCGAGGTCCGGCTCATGCCGCTCATCAAGGAGATCGAGACACCCGACGGGATCCAGAAGGTCGAGACGAACGAGACGGATCTCCTGGAGAGCGGGATCGAGGTTATCGCGAAGCCGCCGGGCAAGGAGCCGCGGGCGATCAGCCAGTTGTCGGGCGGCGAGAAGACGCTGACGGCGGTGGCGCTCCTCATGAGCATCTTCCGGAGCAAGCCCAGTTGCTTCTGTGTGCTGGACGAGGTGGATGCGGCTCTCGACGAGAACAACGTCGGGCGGTTCAACCAGGTCATCCGTCAGTACACGGATCGCTCGCACTTCATCGTCATCACGCACAACAAGCGGACGATGCAGAACGCCGACCGCCTCTTCGGCGTGACGATGCAGGAACGCGGGGTCTCCACGCGGGTCTCGGTGAAGTTCGATCAGGTCGGCAAGGACGGCAAGATTGATGCCCGAGTCGCCAGCGCCGCAGATCCGGAACCGGTGGAGATCTCCACACGGGCCACGGGGGCCAAGGCGTTCCTGGGCGGCTCGAGGGCGACGGTTGACGCCGGTGGTTCAAACTGAGGCCTTGCGCTCAAGGAGAACGCGGCGTGGGGAGTGCCTCGGTGCTCGTCGATGTCGAGTGACTCGGTGGTGTGAGCGAACTCAATCGACCAGACCGAACGCTCGGCGGGCTGCTGTTCGTGCAACCGCATTGAACCGAGCACGCTTCGAGTGCCTGATTCCATGCGGAATCGTGTGGCGTGTGAGTGTGCGTGCCAGTTCATTCATCGGCGTCGTCGGGTCGAGATGATTCCGGCAATCGCGAGCAACGCGACCGTGGAAGGCGCGGGGATCTGCGAGACCCGGAATCCGAAATCGCCGTTCTCGTTCGTGGGGACAGTGCGTCGGCGATTGGTGGCGAGCATGAATGTGTCGTCGCAGTCGTACGACCCACCCCGGATTCCCCGATCGGTGCCCGCGAGGATCGAGTCGTTCCACTCCCAGAGATTGCCGCCCTGGTCGAACGTGCCGTACGGACTCGCAGAGTTCTGAAACTGCCCCACGAGGGTCGTGTAGAACGGCGTGTCGATCGGGAACTGGGGAGATCCAGAGTAATAGTTCGCGTTGTTTCCCGCGGCATCCAGCAGGTTGCTCCCGGGAGTCGTGTTGCTCGAGGTGGGGTAGAGCCAGTAGCCGGAGCTGACGCCGCCGCCCATGTAGTACGCGGCCTTGTACCACTCGCTCTCGCTGGGGATCACCCACTGAGCGCCGGTGTTGCGGGTGACAGCGTTGCTCGCGATTCCATCGGGAGTAAGCGTATAGGTTCCATCCTCGGTGGTGCCGGCGTTCTGTTCGCCGATGGGCTGGCCATTCTGGAGCCAGTTCGCGAATCTGGCGGCATCCCAGAACGAGACGAAGTTCACCGGACGATTCTCAAAGTCTGAGTGGACGCTGTAGGTGTAGTTGCCGCTCGTCTGCGATCGAGTGATGCCGCTGCCGTAGGTCGTGCTCGACATGTTTGTGTTGTAGAGGTTGTGGGTGTCGGTTCTCGCGACAGCGTTGAGAAAGGCGGTGTACTGTCCCGCGGTCACCTCATGCGTCGCCATGTTGTAGGCGTATGGCACAGACCCGAGGTTGGTGGAGTCGGCCACGTTTCCCGGATGGCCCACCGTCACTGTCGGAATGGTGATGGCGGCCGACGCGAGGGACGCGGGAAGGGCGATCAGGGCAATGAGCGTCGCGGCACAACCGGGCCGTTTCTTAGACATGCGTGAGCTCCGCGTGTGACGCGACGCCGAGTCTTGCGGGCGGCGTCGTGAGTTCGGGCGGCTCTCTGCGTCCTCGAAGCTCTAGATTACCCCGTGAAGCCCGTTTGTCAAGAAATTCCTGGATGCGAAGCACCGCACGGTCGGCGATGTACGAGTCAGTACCACATGCCGCGATACGTCCGCAAACCGTGCAGCCACAGAATGCACTTTGTCCAGGGGGTCGTCAGGTGGTGGCTGTCCGGCCAAAGGCTCAGGAAACCGGCGTGTGCATACGCCATGACGGGGTCCGAATAGTCACGCGTCAGTGCTCAATGAACCGGTTTGTCCAAACTACCAGACGGCATGGGCACGGGTGTGTTCTCAGAGCCTCTTAGTGAGACTTCCCCACAAGATCCGCAATCGACACCACTCGCTGATCTCGCACCCATCGTTCGAGGCCCTTGATGACCTTGAGGGGCGAGCGTGGGTCGGCAAAGGTGGCCGTCCCCATTTGCACGGCCGTCGCACCGGCGAGGATGAACTCGGCGGCATCCTCCCATGTCGTCACGCCACCGACGCCGATGATGGGCGTCTGGGTGTCTCGCGCAATACCCACGAAGCAATCATGCACGAGTTTGACGGCGATCGGATGGATCGCGGGCCCCGAGAGACCACCAGAGCCTCGTGAGAGTCGCGGCTTTCGCGTGTGGACATCGATGGCCATCGCGGGCACGGTGTTGGCAATGGCGAGCGCGTCCGCGCCGGGGCGTTGGTTGGGGCCGCCCGACTTGCCACGAGCCTCGATCGCAGCGCGGGCGATCGCGACCACGCCCGATTCGCCGGTCGGGCCGCGATACCCCATGACCACCGGGCTGAGTTTCACGATGAGCCGCGTCGCGGTCAGCGCCTCGCGCACGGCGGCGACGAGATCCCGCAGGAGGGCATCATCACTCCCGAACTCGCAGCCATACGCAACATTGGGGCACGAGACATTGAGTTCGACGGCCAGCACGCCGATCCGCTCGAACATCGCCGCGACCTCGACGAAGGCGTCGATGGACCATTCCGAGACCGAGCCGATGATGGTCGTTGGAGCGGCCTTGAGTTTGGCGGCGTAATCGCGCTCGAAGGCGAGCATGCCGACATTGGCGAGGCCGATCGCGTTGAGCATCGCGGCGTGACGCCGATCCTCGATGATCCGCCAGGTGGCGTTGCCGTCGCGAGGCTCCCTGGTGATGGACTTGGTGCAGAGCGCGCCGACGCGAGAGAGATCGAGCACATCGCCCAGCTCGTCCACGTAGCCGGCTGTCCCTGCCGCGAGGATCACGGGGTTCTTGAGGGGAATGCCGGCGAGATGGATCGCGAGAGGCGACGCGGTCTGTGATGGAGGCGAGTGAGAACTCATCGGGCGTGTTCGGCGGCATCGACCACGTTGAGGAGGAGCATGGCGACGGTCATCGGTCCCACGCCACCCGGGACGGGGCTGATGTGGGATGAGATGTCGCGGACCAGATCGAAGGCGACGTCGCCGACGGTCCTGGTCTTGCCTGCAGAATCCGTGACGCGATTCACGCCGACGTCGATGACGATCGCGCCGGGCTTGACCATCTCGGCGGTGATGAGGCCTGGGACGCCCGCCGCCGCCACCAGCACGTCCGCCGTCCGCGTGATGGTGGGGAGGAACGGCGAGTACTTGTTGCACGAGACGACCGTCGCCTCGTGTCGCATGAGGAGCACCGCGATCGGCTTCCCCACGACATCACCCGCGCCGACGACCACGGCGATCTTCCCTCTCAGGAGTGGCGGCGTCGCCCCCGCGCCCAGCCGACTCGAAGGTGACTGGACCCCAGGGGCCAGCACCGACTCTATCATCTTGATGACCGCGAGGGCCGTGCACGGCGCGTGCGAGGATCGCCCATAAACGACGTTGCCGATGTTGGCGGGGTTGACACCCTCGACGTCCTTGTCCGGGTCGATGAGACGCTGGATGGAGTAGGGATCGACGCCCTCGGGCAGGGGCAGGTGCAGCATCACCGCGTGCACGTCGTCGTTCGTGTTGAGGAGGAGAATCCGCCCCGCGATGTCGTCGTACGACGCGTCGGGCTTCAACAGGTGCAGGCGATAGTCGATGCCCAAAGACTGGCAGGTCTTGGCCTGGTTGTCGGCGTACATACGCGCGGCGTTGTCCCCCGACTCGACGAGCACGGCATCGAGGCGGACCGGATCGCCCTTCGCCTTGATCGCGGCGGCGCGGGCGGCGATGCGTTCACGGTGTGATTTCGCGAGGGCGAGTCCGTCGATAAGGGCGGCGGGCATGGCGTGAGTGTACGGGGCAGGGGGAGGCTCAGGAGACACTCCGCTTGTCCTGGGCGTTGCGGATCCGGATGTTGACGATCTCCACCAGCAGGGAGAAGGCCATCGCGAAGTAGACGTACCCCCGGCTGATGTGCTGATCGAAGCCATCGGCGATGAGGAGGACGCCGACGAGAATGAGGAACGAGAGGGCGAGGATCTTGATGGAAGGATGGCGCTTCACGAAGTCGGAGATCCTCCCGGCGAAGGCCATCATGACGCCGACGGAGATGACGACGGCCGCGATCATGATCCACTTCTCCTTCGCCATGCCGACGGCGGTGATCACAGAGTCGAGGGAGAAGATGATGTCCATGACGACGATCATGGAGATCGCGGCGGAGAACGACGAGGCCTTCTTGTGGTCCTCCAGGTGCCCGGGCGCCTCGAGGTCGTGGTGGATCTCCTTGGTGGCCTTGAAGATCAGGAAGAGTCCGCCGGCGATGAGGATGAGGTCCTTCCACGAGAGGTCGATCTCATACGACCAGAGAGTCGTCGTGAAGATCGACGCGGTGAGCGACATCACCCAGCCGATGGCCAGGAGCAGGCCGACGCGCATCAGCATCGCGAGAGCGAGGCCGATGAGGCGTGCCTTGGCCTGCTGGTGCTGGGGGAGGCGCGAGGTGACGATCGCGATCACGATGATGTTGTCCACCCCGAGGACGATCTCGAGTGCGGCAAGGGTGATGAGCGCGATGACGTTCTGCGTGGTGAGAAGTTGATCGAGTGGGGGCATAGAGAGCGGACTCCATCGTTAGAGTTCTGGCGCGAAGCCACGGCGCAGCGTGTTCTCCGCCGAGGCTCGCGGCTCGACGAACTGGAGAAGGTAGTCCTTGCCCCCGGCCTTGGAGCCGACGCCGGACATCCCGAACCCGCCGAAGGGGTGGCGGGCGACGAGCGCGCCGGTGATGCCCCGGTTCAGGTAGAGATTGCCGACGCGGAACTCTCGCTTGGCCTTCTCGAGGTGCGCGGGCTTGCGGCTGAAGACGCCGCCGGTGAGTTTGTACGCGGCGCTGTTGGCGATGCGGAGCGCGTCGTCATAGGTGGACGCGTGCATGACGGCGAGGACGGGGCCGAACAATTCCTCGCGCGCGAGTTCGTGCGACTCGGGCACGGGGTACACGATGGTGGGGGGGACGAAGTGCCGGCGTGTCTCGCCCTCGAGAGGGCCCGGCACATCGAGCGACATCGTCGTAAGGCCCGAGGTTCTGGCTCGCTCGATGAACCCCATGATCTTGCTCTTGGCGTCGGCGTCGATGACCGGGCCGACGTCGGTCCCCGGACGGAGCGGATCGGCGATGACCAGGGCCTTGGTCGCCTCGACGAGGCGGTGGACGAAATGGGTGAAGGCCGGGCCGGTCGGACCTTGCGGATCAACGACGATGCATCGCGAGCACGCCGAGCACTTCTGACCCTGGAAGCCGAACGCGGACTGTCGCACGGCAAGCACGGCCTCGTCGAGATCGGCCGAGGTATCGATGATGAGCGCGTTCTTGCCACCCATCTCGCAGACGACGCGCTTCACGTGGGTGAGCGCGAGGGCGTCGGCGCGTGTGCCGGAGTCGAACGGCGTGGCCGGCGCGGCGGCGTGGAGGATGTCGAGGCCGACGTCGCGAGAGCCGGTGAACGCGATGAGGGCGACGCGCGGATCACGGACGAGAGCGGCGCCCGTGGTCTCGCCTGGGGCGGGGCAGAAGTGCAGCACGTTCGCGGGCGCGCCCGCGGCCTTGAGCGCGTCCTGTAGGATCGAGTGGAGCACGCTTGCGATGCCCGGTGTCTGCTCGGCGGGCTTCACGATCACGCTGTTCCCTGTGACGAGCGCGGCGACGGTCATCCCGCAGCAGATGGCAAGCGGGAAGTTCCACGGCGCGATCACCACTGCTACGCCCCGCGGCTGGTACCACTGCTCGTCGAGTTCGCCGATGAATCGCCCGAGGCGCTCCCGGGTGAAGAGTGGTGCCGAGCACCGCGCGTAGTACTCGCAGAAGTCGATCGCCTCGCACGTGTCGGCGTCGGCCTCGCGCCACGTCTTGCCCGCCTCCTTGATCATGATCCCCGAGAGTTCATCGCGCCGGGCACGCATCGCGGCGGCGGCACGGATGAGTACCTCGGCGCGGAGCGCGTGGGGCGTGTCGCGCCACGCCGGGAACGCGGCGTGTGCGGCCTCGACCATCGCCTTGGCTTTGTCGGGCGTGACGTCGTTCGCGATCTGCGGCACGCGCGCGTTCTCGACCGTCTTCGCGAAGGTGTCGCGCACCTTGGCGTGGGCGAAGTCACGCATCGGCTCATTGAGGAATGGCTTTCCGTCGCCGATGTTCGGAGCCGACGGCGAGAGCGAGTGGCGCGCGGGATCGAGTCGCGATTCGGCAGGATCCAACTCGTTCGGACGCGGTGCGGCAGGCGGCGCGAGCAGCGTCGCCGGGTCCGCGTTGTCCAGGAACCCGGCCTTCAGCCACGACTCGTTCGATGTGTTCTCGAGAAGCCGCCGCACGAGATACGCCATGCCGGGGATCATCTCGCCGACGGGGACGTACTCGCGCATGCGCAGGCCCATCTCCTCGGCGGCATACTTGAGTTGGTCCGCCATGCCGTGGAGCATCTGCAGTTCGATCGTGCTGTGCGGGAGCGACCGCTCCTCGCACGCGGTGAGTGCGGCCGCGATCGAGCGCACGTTGTGCGACCCGAGCGCGAGTTTCACGCCGGCCTCACCCTTCGCGCGGGGCGTGTGGTCGAGGAAGATCCGCGTCATCTCCTCGAAGCAGGCGTCGGTGTGCGACTTCTTCGACCACACCGGACACGCCCAGCCATGCAACTCCGCCTTGATCGTCTCGGCGTCCCAGTACGCTCCCTTGACCAGGCGCACCGTGACCTGCCTGCCCTTCGTCTTGGCCCACCGGCAGATCCGCCGGGCGTCGTCGGGTCCCGATCGCAGATACGCCTGCATCGCCAGCCCGCCGTGAAACTCCACAGCCTCGACGCATTGCTCAAAGAGCGACAGCGTCAGATCCTTGAGCGCGAAGTGCTCCATGTCGAAGTTGACGAAGACACCCTTGGCCTTCGCGCTCTCGAGAATCGGCACGAGCCGTCGCATGAGATCCTTGATGGATCCTTCCGTGTCGATCGGATCGACGCGAGCGGACAACGCCGAGATCTTGACCGAGACATTCGTCCGAGGGATCGGGCCGAGGTGATCACTCTCCAGCCGCGGCTGCCCCTTCCACGCCGAGACCTTCCCGGGCAGATTCTCGATGAGATCGAGATACTTCCTTTGGTACATGTCGGCCTCTTCATCCGACACGCACACCTCGCCCAAAAGGTCCACGCTGAACGCGATGCCGTCATTCCACAACTGCGTGAGGCGCGGGAGCGCCGACGCCGCGTCCACGCCCGCGATGAACTTCCCCGCCATCCCCTCGACCTGACCCGCGATGGTCTTCGCCGCGATCCCCTTCGCCACGCCCCCCATCTTGAGAGCCGCCGCGATCGGCGCGGGCACGGTCACCCCGGGCTGGCTCAGATAATCCTGCAGATGATCAAAGACCGCATCGGGCGTCTTGAGCATCGGGAACGCATCGACAAACCGGAACATCTGCACCTTGAACTCGTGGTCCTTCATGGACCACTCCATGAGCGCATCCGAGTAGAACTTCGCCGAGAGGACGCTCGTCTTGTGCCCGCGCGCCCGGCGCAGCATCTCCGTGCCGAGTTCGAGAATGCGTGGCGAATCCGAGGGCGGCGGCGGCGTGGCAGGCCGCGATGGCACGGGGGCGGGCTTGGGCTTGCGGGAAAAGATCGACATGGGTGGATGGCTCAGCGGGTGTTGGGTGAGGCCGACGGGGACGCCGGTCATGACTCGCACGGGCGAGTCCTGAACCGAGCGAAATAATACGAGGATCGGGTTTCGTGGTATCACAAGAAGTCCTCGTGCCGACCCGATCAAAATCGCATGCAACGCCCGTCCGCCCTACCGTCCAGCCTGTCATGAAGCCCGCGGCGAGAGCGATCACCATCGGCAACTTCGACGGCGTGCACGCGGGGCATCGGGCCTTGCTCGCCGCCGCCCGCGCGCGTGTTGGGCCATCCGGCTCCGTCGTCGCCATGGCGTTCGATCCTCACCCCCTGACCCGCCTCCGGCCGGCCGCCGCACCCGCCCACCTCACCCGCTTTGAGCGACGGGCCGAACTGCTTAAGGCCGCAGGCGCCGATGAGGTCGTCCGCCTCGTCCCCAGCGATGATCTGCTGGGCATGAGCGCCCGTGCCTTCATCGAGTCCATCGTGCGCGATCACAAACCCGCTCTGTTCGTCGAGGGCGAGGACTTCCACTTCGGTCACGGGCGCGAGGGCACCACCCACACGCTCGCCACCCTCGGCCGCGAGTTCGGATTTGAGGTCGAGGTCATCGACGCCATCGAGGTCGATCTCCTTGATCAACACCTTGTCCGCGCCTCCAGCAGCCTCGTCCGCTGGCTTCTCTCCCAGTCGCGTGTGGGCGACGTCGCTCGTGTCCTGGGCCGTCCGCATCGCGTCGAAGGTCGCGTCGTCCGCGGCGATCGCCTCGGCCGCACCATCGGCTATCCAACACTCAACATCTCGACCGATCTCATGACCCCCTTCGATGGGATCTATGCGGGTTCGGCGACGCTCCCCGATGGCCGAGTCTTCCCCACCGCGGTGAGCCTCGGCACGCGCCCAACCTTCAATGGCCTCGACCGCCGTCTCGAGGCCTACCTCATCGGTGCACCGAAGGACCACTCCGGCGCCATCACCGGCCTCGACGAATACGGCTGGGAGGTCTCTATCGACTTCTTCGCCTTCCTCCGCGATCAGGTGAAGTTCGACGGCATCGAACCCCTCGTCGCCCAGATCGAGCGAGACGTCGAGCGAACCCTCGATTGGACGAACCGCTCGCCCTGCAAGTCTCTCGCCCCAACGGCGCACTCTCAACCCACGGAACCCGCGAGCGCATGACGAATCCAGCAGAATCCAACGCATGGGGCTCCACGACGACCCTCGACGCCATCGCCTCATGGCTCGCCGCACGCGATCGCGTCATCGTCACGACCCACGTGAAGCCCGATGGCGACGCCGTCGGTTCCACCCTCGCCCTTGTGCGCGCCCTCAACGCCATCGATCCCATGAAGGCCACGCGCAGGCCGGGCGAGTCGCGGGCCGAGGCCTGGTACTTCGGCCCGCCTCCATCCTGGCTGGGCGACATCGCCAAAGGAACACCCCATCGCGTCCTCGGGCGCGACGGCCCGCCGAAGCACATCCCCGCCGACGCCGTCGTCATCGCCGACACGGGATCCTGGGCACAACTCGAGGCCGTCCGCGAGTTCCTCGTGGAGCACGCCGGCGACGCCGCGATCGTCGATCACCACGCCCATGGCGACCCCGAGGTCGCGCCGCGCCGCGTCGTGGACACATCCTGCGCCGCCGCCTGCCAGCCCATGGCCGAACTCTGTCGCCTCGTCCTCGGCGTGAAGCGCATCGAGGACCTGCCGCGTGATGTCGCTACCGCGCTCTACCTCGGGCTCGCGACCGACACTGGATGGTTCCGCCACAGCAATGTCGACTCCAAGGTCATGGGTACGGCTGGCGCCCTCCTCGCCGCGGGAGCGGAGAACGTCTGGCTGTATCAGAACATCGAGCAGCGCGACACCCCGGCCCGCCTGCGCCTGCTCTCCGCCGCCCTCGCGTCGCTTGAGTACTTCGATCTCGTTCCCGGCTCCGCGAAGGCCGGCCAACTCGCCGTCATGCGTCTTACTCGTGCCGATATGCAGAACGCCAGGGCCGAGTCGGGAGAGTCGGGCGGATTCGTGGACTTTCCCCAGATGATCGCCGCCGTCCGCGTCACGGCCCTCCTCACCGAGGCCTCGCCCGCGGAATACGGCCTGACCGGCGAGATGAAAGGCGGCCTCACCAAGATCAGCCTTCGTAGCAAGCCCGGCGAGCACGCCATCGACGTCAACGCCGCCGCGGGCACGCTCGGCGGAGGCGGCCACACGCGTGCCGCCGGCGCACGCGTGGCGAAGGATCTTCCCGCGACTGTCGACGCCGTCGTCGCCGCCGTGCGTGCCCAGGCCGCGATCGCGATGAACGCCAAAGGATCCCGCGCGTGAGCGACCATCGACCCCGAGGCAAGAGGCCGCCCGCGCGCGCCGCGCGTCCGCCGATGCGTCTCATGACGACGACGCTCTGGGAATATCCCAGCCAGCACTACGACGCCGCGTCGGGCGCCATGCAAGGCGACAAGGAGTACGTCGGCGCCACGCCCAGTTGGGTCATCTGGCAGGTCCTTTCTCGCTACACCCGCGAGGGCGACACCGTTCTCGACCCGATGTGCGGCAGCGGCACCACCCTCGACGTCGCCGCCGATCTCAAGCGAAAGGTCCTGGGCTTCGACCTCGCCTCCTGGGAACGCCGCGACGACGTCGTCCAGGCCGACGCACGCGAACTCCCCGTCCGCGACGCGAGTGTGGATCTCGTCTTCATCGATCCGCCGTACTCGACGCACGTGGACTATTCCGACGATCCCGCGTGCATCGGCAAACTCGACGCCCTCAGCGACGATGGCGGCCGGGCGTACTACAAGGCCATGCGAGAGGTGATCCACGAGTGCCATCGCGTTCTCAAGGACCGGCGATACATGGCCCTGTACGTCAGCGACTCCTTCAAGAAGAAAAAGGGCATGGACGCCGCCGGCCGATTCGCCCCCATCGGCTTCGAACTCTTTTCCATCATGCGCGACAGGTTCGTTCCCGTGGACATCATCGCCGTTGTCCGCCACAACCAGAAACTCGGCCGCGGCAACTGGCACAAGGCCGCCGAAGAGGGCAACTTCTTCCTCCGAGGCTTCAACTACCTCTTCATCATGAAGAAGGAATCACGAGTCGGCGCCGCCACGAACACTCGAAAGCCCGCTAGGCCGCGATAGGAAATCCCGCGCGGCATTCCTACCAAACCTCGTGGCACAGGCGTCCCGCCTGTGTCGACACCCTTCTACTTCTCCTCCCCCTTCGCCCCTTCACCGCCATCTCCACTCGGCCCCATCACAGGCCCCATCGGCTCAGCCTTCGGCACCGGAATCGGCACCAACTCCGCCGGCGGATGCTTCATCGCCTCGACTGCCTCACCGATCCTCGCCTGGCATGAGTCCACAAACTCACGGATGGACGAGTACCGAGGCACCACCATCAACCCGAGCGGCCCGAACTCGCTCTTCGCCACACGCTCTTCCACCGCCCGCACGCTCGCGAGCGGCGTCTCCGATCGCCAGGCCACGGCTATCGCGTCAAACGCCGCGACGATCCGCTCCGACGCCGCGGTCAGCCCAGGCCCATCCATCTCCGTGATCGCCTTGTACAACCCCTCGGGCTCGCCGCCCTGCTGGATGTCCATGAAGAGCCGCGCGCCCGCCGTCCGACCATTCTCATCCGTCGGCCCGGCATACCGATCCACAAGATGCTTCGAGAGCACACGCCCCTCCACGCGGATCGCGTTCACGAATCCATACGCATCGGCGTCCATGGCTCGCCGCAAGTCCTCGTCAAACGCCTTGACCTGCGCCCCCGTCAACCGCACGTGCCGGACCGCTCGAAGGACCTCATCCGCGCCCATCACGGCGAACCCCAGCCCGACCGTGCACGATTGCGTGAAGCCGTCCTCTGTTGTGTGGTGGCTCATCTTCAGGAGCGATCGCGTCGAGGCCACGAAGGTGTCCATGTCCCCGCGATTGAGAGCCAGCCGCGCGCTCGAGACGAGCATTCTCGATGACTCACGCAGACGCTCCAGGTGCGACATGTCGGCGCCCAGGCCCGCCGTCTGATCCACACCGAAGTCGCACTCGGGGATCGACGCCGCCACCCGCAGGGAGTCGATCATCGCCCGGTTCGCGTCCATCAACTCGGCGAGCCTCGCGTCCGGTGCCCAGTCGAGTTCACGCCCGTTGAACGACTGCGTCAACCCGATCTTGAGATCCTCGGGCACATTCTGCCACACGCGCCAGTACGACAACGCCGCGTTCCGGGGTCCGTGGATCTCCACCGCCGGGAGCGTGCCGAGATCGGATGCGGCATCTTGCGCCACGGCAACCCTCGGCATCGCCGTGATCGCACACACCGCAAGCAAGCACGCCACGCACGCTCCGGGTGCCACCAGTCGTCGCCGATCTGGGCGATGACTGGTGCCGGACCACTCGCGACCCACGTTCACACGCCCAAACCAATCAGCACCGCTCACGTTCCGGCTCCTTCACGCGTCAGCTCACAACCAACCCTCGACGCACCATCAACACGCCCACCGACCGACTCGATCCACCCGCCCCCGACCACCCAGTCCGGCTCATCGCCGTCATACAACACAATCGCCTGTCCCGGCGCGATCGCCACCTGCGCCTCGTCGAACTGCACTTCGAATCGCCCGAGTCGTCCCGAGGGCGTCGTTGCGCGCGCGTCATCAATCACACGCACCCGCGCCCTCGCCGCCCTCGTGTTGTACCGATACTTCGCCCAGACCGCTCGCCACGAGTCCGTCCCACCCGGCGGATCCACCAGCCAGTTCGCCTCGCCCGCCACGCACGCCCCGGTCAGAAGGTCCTCCTTCTCGCCCACAACCACCCGGTTCGCGCGCGCGTCACGCGACACCACATACACCGCGTGCCCCAGCGACACCGACACCCCACGCCGCTGCCCGATCGTGAACCGATGCTGCCCGGCGTGCGTGCCGATCGCCGTCCCCTCGGCATCGACGATCTCTCCCGCGCGCGCGACACCAGGCCGCAGCCGATCCACAAGCCCCGCGTAGTCATTGTCCGGCACGAAGCAGATTTCCTGCGAGTCCGGCTTGTCGAAGACGGGCAACCCGAACGCGCGCGCAACATCACGAACCTGGTCCTTGTGCATCGTGCCGATGGGCAGAATCATCTCGCCGAGTGTTTCACGTGGAACACCAAAGAGCACATACGACTGGTCCTTGCGCGCGTCGAGGCCGCGCATGAGTCGAGGCGTGCCGGTCGAGTGGTCCACGCGCGCGTAGTGCCCCGAGGCGACGGCGTCGGCGCCGAGGGAGCGGGCGTACTCGTGCAACTTGCCGAACTTGAGCCAGTCGTTGCAGCGGACGCAGGGGTTGGGCGTTCGGCCGGCGACGTACTCGTCGGCGAAGTAGTCGATGATGCGCGCGAAATCGCGCTTGAAGTTGCAGACGTAGAAGGGGATGCCCAGCTGGCCCGCGACGGCGCGCGCGTCGGCGGCGTCGGTGATGGAGCAGCACCCCTGGTGCCCGATGCGGGTGGGCGTGGGGAGGTCGATGGATTCGCCGGGGGAGCCCAGGCGCATGAAGCAGCCGATGACCTCGTGGCCGGCGTCTTTGAGGAGGGCGGCGGCGACGGAGGAGTCGACGCCGCCGGACATGGCGACGAGGATCCGGCGGGGCGGACCGGGGGGCAGGGCGGCCTGGAGTTGGCTGGCGGCGGCGTTCATGGCGTGATCCAGCGAGAAGGGTAGGGAAGCGTGCGGGAGTTGATGTGATCGTGGGGATGGTCCGGAAACGGCGGGTCTGCTGGCGGCACGCGTGTGATGGTAATTGGTGTGGTTCTACGGCGTTTTGTCTGTGTGGGCGTGGACTGCGTGCGGGGCGTGTGTTCCCTAGTATTCCTCGAACTGGCTGCGGTGTGTCTTGGCCGCGGCTCGATCTTGGGCGTCATTCATGGATCGTGCGACGCCGGGGTGTTGGGGATGTGCAGGCGGCAAGTCGGCCTGGATAGGCCGGAAGGATTGGGTATGAACAGTGCGTACATGATGGCGGCTCAGACGCTGGGGTTGGGCTTTGAGCCGAGCCTGTGGCAACTGATCATCATTCTGGCGATCGGGCTGTTGATCTTCGGGCACCGCTTGCCCGAGGTTGGTCGTTCGATGGGTCGGAGCATCGTGGAGTTCAAGAAGGGGCTGAAGAACATCGAGGACGAGGTGAGCGACGCGTCGAAGCGTGAGCCTCGGGGTCGGATCGAGTCGGATCGGGAGTATCGCGAGCCGCTGCCCCGGGGCGAGGGGGACGGCCGTCGCGTGAGCCGGGCGGATGAGGTTGAGCGTTCAGAGAGCGAGCGCTGAGGCGGGACTCCGTGGTCGGCAAGGGTCTGGAGTGCGGGCTAAAGTTGTGGCCTTAGGCCGAGGTAGCTCAGCTGGTTTAGAGCGCTGGATTCATAACCCGGAGGTCGGCGGTTCGAGTCCGCCCCTCGGCATTTGTTCGAGAGAAGTGTCCCGGGATGCCGGGAGATTGAAACGAGAAAGCCCCCGCGACAGTGCGGGGGCTTGTGTGTTTTTGGGGTTGCCGTTGGCGTGATATCTGATGGCAACGAGGAACGGGAGAAGTTCAGCACCCGGCGTTGAAGCGGTTGAGGTAGTAGAGGAGGTCGTCGATGGTGACGCCGCCGTCGGGGTTTCCTGTGGCGGTGCCGTCGTCGACGTCGGCGTTGAGGGTTCCGGCGTTGAAGGCGTTGAGGTAGTAGAGGAGGTCATCGATGGTGACGCCGCCGTCGGGTTGTCCTGTGCCGCTGCCGTCGTCGAAGTCGGCGACGCAGACGACGCGGAACTGCCGCATCATCTCGTGGTCCTCGTGCTCGAGGATGTGGCAGTGGTAGGGGAAGAGCCCGGTGAAGCCCTCGAAGCGTGCGGCGACGCGGGTGATCATGTTGGGCGGCGACTGGACGGTGTCCTTCCAGCCGGTCTCAGAGGGAGATGGAGGAATGAGCGGGCCGGTGGGGACGACGACGTTGCTGACGACGGTGAAGGCCTGGCGGTCGAGGATCTGGAAGCGGACGAGGTGCATGTGCATGGGGTGGGTGAAGGGTGAGCGGTTGACCCAGGACCAGATCTCGGTGGCGTTCTCGCGCGGGAACTCGGTGATGTCGTCCCAGAGGAGGCCGTTGATCATCCAGGTGCCGTCGGGGTGTCCTGGGCAGTGGGCGTCGGCGAAGTTTCGGAGTTCGAGGGTTCGCTCGATGGTCCCTGGGTTGATGTTCATGGGGGGGACGGGGACGAGGGTCGCGGGGAGGGCGTCGGTGTCGCCTGGGGAGTTGGTGACGCGGAACTGCATGACCTGGGGGACTTCGCTGCCGGGCGTGCCGTTGGGGAAGGGGGCGACGGCGGAGTTGACGAACTCGATGGTGGTGCCGGTGGCGTATGGGGCGAAGTCGACGATGATCTCGGCGCGTTCGGCGGGAGAGAGAGTGATGGAGGTGAGTGGAACGGGGGCGGAGGTCATGCCCAGGTCGGTGGCGATGAGGTGGAAGGTGGCGTTATTGGAGAGGGCGAGGGTGTAGGAGCGTGAGTTGCTGCCATTCAAGAGTCGGAAGCGGTACTTGCCCTTGCGGACGTCGAGGTAGGGCCAGACCTTTCCGTTGACGCAGATGAACTCGCCGAAGAAGTCTTCTTCGAGTGAGGTGTTGTATTTGAGTTGGCCCGTGGGGTGGAAGGATCGGTCCTGGATGACGAGTGGGATGTCGTTGTGGCCCTGGGGGAGGTTGATGGCGTTGACGGTGCTATCACGGAGGAGATAGAACCCGGCGAGGCCCATGTAGACGTTGAGTCGGGTGATTCCCAGGGCGTGGTCGTGGTACCACATGGTGCAGGCGTCCTGGTTGTTGGGGTAGGTGTAGAGGGGGGCGCCGGTGCCTGGGGGGAAGGCGGCGTCGGGGTCGCCGTCGGAATCTGGGGAGACCTTGGCGCCGTGGAGGTGGACGACGGTGACGGGGACGTTGCCGGTGACGTCGGGCCCGTGGAGGCAGGTGTCGACGTTGAGACGGTGCTGGGTCTTGAGGGCGTTGTCCTCGTTTCGGAGGTTGTTGAACCAGTTGACGGTGACGGTCTGGCCTTTGAAGGCCTCGATGGTGTCGCCGGGGTACTTGCCGTCGTAGGCCCAGACCCAGGCGTCGCCGGAGAGCTCGGAGTGGAAGCGGTGGGTGGTCTCGACGATGTCGATGTCGTAATGGGCGGCGCCGCCAGCGGTGCCTGTGGTGGGGACGGCGGTGCCTGGGATGGGGAGCGGATCGACGTAGGGGGTGAGGATGATGGGGCAGGTGGCGTCGGCGCAGAGGGTGTTGTCGCCGTTGTAGGTGCCGTTCGAGGCGAGGCAGTTGGCGGCGGTGACGGTGATGCAGAATCCGCTGGGGAGACAGCAGGAGCCGGTGGGTTGGGGGCAGAGATTGGGGGAGCAGTTGGTGTTGTCGCCGTTGTAGAAGCCGCCGGCGGTGGTGCAGGCGGCCTGGGTGTTGACCTGGCAGGAGCCGTCGGGGAAGCAGCAGGCGCCCGTGGCGGGGATGACCTGATACTGGACTTCGAGGACGGGTTGATTGCCGCGGGTTGTGTTATTTCTGGAGCCGAAGCCGCGGAGGGCGTTTCCGCCGAGGGCGTTGGAGGAGAGGATGATCCAGCCGTGGTTCTGGCTTGGATTTTGGATCCACTGTTGGACGTTGGCGGCGACTTGGGGCCCTGTGAAGTCGTGGAAGGTGTTGAGTGTGGTGCCGACGGTGGTGGTGGTGCTGGCGGGCGTGGCGAAGGAGCCGCCTGGAGTGGACCATGCGGTGAACGGGAAGAGTCGCACCGTCCAGTTGGCGTCGGAGATTTGGGAGCTCGCGCCGGTGTACTCGGTGCCCGTGGCGTCGGATCCGCCTTCGCCCCAGGCCTGGGTGACGCGGTAGATAGAGACGCCGCGGGCGGCGGAGTCGTTGGTTTCCAGGAGCCTCAGGGTGAGTGTGGCGCTGAGGACCGTGGCGTTGGAAGGGATTGAGGAGAGATCGAACTTGATGAGGCCGTTGCGGCTGAGAATGTCCGTAAAGATGGAGCCGGTGGTGCCAGTGACAATGAACTCACCGGCGCCGTTGGAGGTTCCGGTGGCATTCTCGTAAATGGTGTTGTCTTGAAGGGCTGAGAGATTGACTGTTGTGGTCGTGATGCAGGGGGAGGGAGAGCAGGAGGTGCCGTGGCCTTGATAGGTTCCGCCTTGAGTCGTGCAGTCGGCGGGCTCAAGGACGACGCAGGTCTGGTTTGGGAGGCAGCAGGCGCCAGTGGGTGGTGGGCAGGGGTTGGGTGAGCAGGAAGTGTTGTTGCCCTGGTAGGTGCCGCTTTGGGAGGTGCAGGAGGCCTGGGTGACGACCGTGCATGTGCCGTCGATGAGGCAGCAGGCGCCGGTGGGTGGAGTGAAGTCGATCGTGAGTGTTGGTCGGCTGGCGGTGGTGGCGAAGGTTCGCGCGGCAAACTTCTTGGTGCTGCCGAGGGTGGACTCGTTTCCTCGGACGATCCAGCCGAAGTTGGTGGAGGAGTTGTTGACCCAGTTGGTGACGTCGGTGATCATGCCGGCGCTGGACCATGTGTACGCCGCGGGGGCGCCGACGGAGAGTGAGGCGCTGGCGCCGGCGGTGAACTGTCCACCGGCGGTGGTCCACGTTGTGCCGGAGAAGAAGCGGTGGATCCAGGTGACGGAGTTGGTGGAGGGCGCGCCGCCGGAGCCGCCGCCCGCTCCGCCGGTGGAGGTTCCTTCGCCCCAGTCGGCGAGGCACTTGTGGAGCGAGATGGTGAAGTTGCCGCCGGCGTTGTTCTGGATGGCGGTCATCTTGAGGGAGACGCTGTTGATGGTGGATCCGGCGGGGATCGAAGAGAGGTTGAAGGCGAGGATGCCTCGTCGGATGCCCTCGCCGGCGCCGCCCTGGTTGGTGTGTCCGACGTGGAAGCCGTCCTCGCCGCCGTTCGCGAAGTCGCCCTGGGCGTCTTCGATAAGCGTGGCGTCCTTTGTCGGAGTGAGGTTGACGACATCGGCAAGTGCGGGCGTGGTAAGCGAGGCGGCGAGAGCCAGGGCGAGAGTGTTCGCACGGAGGGCGCTGGACCACGAGAAGAACGAGGACATCGGAGACTCCTTGCTCACGGACAGGGGCGCTGCGAATGAGTGAGCGCTTGGGACGGCACTGATCGGGCGGATGGCCCAAAGTATCAAGCCCGTAGCGTACCACCTAAGTATGGCGGGCACAATGGGAATCGGCTTGGAAACGGGTCGGCCCCCAGGTTTTCGTGGGGGTGGAGGGGAGTACGTGGTAGTTTGGCGAGGGAGGAGTCAGACCGAGGCCGGGTGCCAGATGGTTTTCATTTCCACGAAGGGTTCGATCCAGGAGACGCCCTGAGCCGTTGTCCAGTCGGTGTTCTGGCGGAGTCGGACGCGCTTGAGGTTTTCGGCGGAGCCGGCGCGGAGGGCGGCGGCGTGCTCGAGGGAGTCGCAGGCGGCGTGGATGGCGTCGATGTCCCTGTGGGAGGCGATGTGAGGGATGAGTTCGCTGTGATCGGCGGTGAGAATATTTACAACGCCGGGCGGGATGTCGCTGGTGGCGCAGGCTTCTGCGAAGATGGTGGCGATGGTGGGGGCGATCTGACTCGGGAGGACGATGGTGGTGTTGCCCGGGCAGAGGACGGGGGCAAGGAGTGAGACGAGCGCAAGGAGGGGCGGCGAGTTGGGGCAGAGGATGGCGACGACGCCTGTGGGGTCGGGGACGGTGAAGTTGTAGTGGGGGCTGGCGACGGGGTTCTGGCCGCCGAGGATCTGGGCGTGCTTGTCGGCCCAGCCGGCGTAGTGGACGAGTCGGTCGATGGAAGCGGCGACCTCGTGGGCGGGCGAGAGGCGCGGCGTGGACGATTTGGACTTGGCGGATTTCGCTGCAGGCTTTGTTGGTTTCTGGTACAGGGCGAGTTCGTGCTCGAACTCGTTGTCGCGGGCCTCGATCATTTCGGCGAGGCGGTAGAGGATTTGGCCCCGGTTGTAGGCGGTGGCGGCGGCCCACTTGGGTTGGGCGGCGCGGGCGTGCTCGACGGCGTCGCGCAGGTCCTTGCGTGAGGCGAGGGAGACATGGGCGATGAGGGAGCCATCGGCGGCATGGGCGGGGGTGGTGCGGCCTGATTCGCTGCGGGGGAACTGGCCATTGATGTAGAGTTTGCAGGTCTTGTGGACTTCGAGCCTGGTGGACATGGATCGCTCCCGTCGCGCGATTTGGTGGAGTGGCTGTCTCCAGCGGAATCGCGCATCACCAAGTGTACGGCGAGTCGGGCGATTCCTCGTGGGCGTGCTCGCTCTGGCGGGCGAGGAGGTCGCTGTAACTGCAATCGATGACCTCGCCCATGACGGGCTGGAAGGCTTTGCGGAGTTCGGTGATGGCGTCGTGGCAGCGGGCGAGGTTGTGCTCGCGACTGACGAGGCACTCGAACTCGAGGAAGTTGCCGAGGTTCTCGACGGCGTCGAGGTGGATTCGGGAGTTCCCGATCATCCAGAGTGAGCGTCTTTTCTTGACGGCGACCCAGATGGGGAGGGGCTGCGTGCCGAATCGTTCGAGGGCCTGCTGCTCGGAGTAGATGGCGAAGTGGCTGAGTTTGGGCCTGGCGAGGTTGGGTCGTTCGTAGAAGATGTACTCGGTCTCTTCGCCGATGGTTTCGCGGCGTTTGAGCCGTCCTGTGGATGTCTTGAAGTAGGTGTCGGTCTGGTCGAGGTCGGCGATCCAGGTCGCCTTGAGGGCGTGGCAGATGGACCGGGCGAGGGCCGGGTCTCGGAGTTCGGCTTTGAACTCGACGTTGTGCATGGATCGATGGACCGAGAACGTGGGACGGGAGCGTGTACGCGGTGAACGTATCGGCGAGTGATGCCCGCGCGTTGATGAGCGGAGGGGAAAGAGGGTCGTGGCAATCGCATACGATCCGCGCGTTCCGAACGGTTGACAAGGAATCCCATGCCGTGCGAGTAGATCTGCACACGCACATCCTGCCGGAGCGATGGCCGGACTGGACTCGAAGGTCCGGATATCCGGGGTGGATCGCGCTGGATCACTGCGGGCCGGGGTGTGCGCGGATGTGCCGATCGAATGCGGACGGGACGACGACGTTCTTCCGGGAGATCGGGGCAAACTGCTGGGACCCGTCGGTTCGGCTTCATGAGATGGACGCGACGGGCGTGTCGATGCAGGTGCTGTCCACCGTGCCGGTGATGTTCTCGTATTGGGCGGCGGCGAGCGACGCATTGGATCTGGCGCGGCTGCTCAACGACCACATCGCGGAGATCGTGGGGGCGCGTCCGTTTCGGTTCGCGGGGCTGGGGACGGTGCCGATGCAGGATCCGGGGATGGCGTGCCGAGAGTTGGAGCGGTGCGTGGGCGAGTTGGGGATGAAGGGCGTGCAGATCGGGACGAATGTCAACGGTCTGAACCTCGATGAGCCGGGGGTGTTTGAGGTGCTGGCGTGTGCCGAGCGATTGGGTGCGGCGGTGTTCGTGCACCCGTGGGACATGCTGCAGCACCAGATGGTGCGAGCGCCGGGCGGGGTGTCGGCAGGCGATGGTGCGAGGGCGGTGGATCGGATGGCCCGGTATTGGATGCCGTGGCTTGTGGGCATGCCGTGTGAGACGACGATCGCGATGATGTCGGTGATATTTGGTGGGGTGCTGGATCGGCTGCCGAGGCTGAAGATTGCGTTCGCGCATGGGGGCGGGAGTTTTCCGGGGACGCTGGGGCGGATCGTGCACGGGTTTGAGTGTCGGCGTGACTTGTTTCCGGAAGGGGCGCGTGACCCGCGGGAGTATCTGGCGGGTGGTGGGCGGACGGCGCGTGTGTATGTGGATTCGCTCGTGCATGACGCGGAGGCGTTGCGGCTGATTGTGAGGCAGTTCGGGGCGTCGCGCGTGGCTTTGGGGAGCGACTATCCGTTCCCGCTGGGGGAGGCGAGGCCCGGGGAGTTGGTGTGGTCGATGCGGGGGGAACTGGGAGAGGATGTTGTGGAACGGTTGATGCGAGGGACGGCGAGGGAGTTGTTGGGGATTCCGGACATCAGAACATCTGAAGGATGAACTTGGAGAAGCGGTAGACGCAGGCGATACGCCAGTGCCACGAGGGTGGTAGGGCCAGACGAGATCGAAGTGATGGAGATGGGCTTGATGACGACCAGTCCGTATGAGTTTGATCGAGAGTTGAACGCCGCGGTGGCGATGGATCTGGCCGATCCGATGCGCGAGTTCCGTGGTGAGTTTGCGCTGCCGAGCGCTGGGGAGATCGCGAGGACAGTGGGTGCGGCATTGCCCGCGAGCGAGGCGTCGAGGGATGCGATCTATCTGGTGGGGAACTCGCTGGGGGCGCAGCCGAAGTCGGCGCGGGTGGCGGTGGAGCAGGAACTGGACGACTGGGCGCGGCTGGGCGTGGAGGGGCACCTGCACGGGAAGCATCCGTGGTATCCGTATCACGAGTTCGTGCGCGAGGGGCTGTCGATGATCGCTGGGGCGTCGTCGCGCGAGGTTGTGGCGATGAACTCGCTGACGACGAACCTGCACCTGCTCATGGTGAGTTTCTATCGACCGACTCGAGAGCGGTTCAAGATTGTCTTTGAGCACTCGGCGTTTCCGAGCGATTCGTACGCGATCCAGAGCCAGTTGGAGTTCCACTCGCGGCACGCGGGGTTTGACGCGAAGGCCGGGAGCGTGCGGTTGAAGCCTCGTGCGGGGGAGGCGACGCTGCGGACGGAGGACATCCTCGATCGGATCGATCGAGAGAAGGACTCGATCGCGCTGGTGATGCTTAGTGGTGTGAACTATCTGACGGGGCAGTGGTTCGAGATGGAGACGATCACGCGGTTTGCGCGGGAGCGTGGGATAGTGGTGGGGTGGGACCTGGCGCACGCGGCGGGGAACGTGCCGCTGCGGCTGCACGACTGGGGGGCGGACTTTGCGGCGTGGTGCAGTTACAAGTATCTCAACTCCGGGCCTGGCGCGGTGGCTGGGGCGTTTGTGCACGAGCGGCACCTGGCGGACTCGAACCTTGTGCGGTTTGCGGGATGGTGGGGGAACGATCCGACGACGCGGTTTGCGATGACGCCGGACTTTGTGCCGGTGCCGTCGGCGGACGCGTGGCAGCTCTCGAATCCGCCGATTCTGGCCTTGGCGCCGCTGCGGGCATCGCTGGAGATCTTCCAGCGTGCAGGAGTGGAGCGGCGGTGGGCGAAGGCGCGGAAGATGACGGCGTTTTTGCGGTATCTTGTGGGAGAGATCGAGGGGCGGCCTTTGGAAGTGACGACGCCGGAGGATCCGACGCAGCGCGGGTCACAGGTATCGCTGCGGCTGAAGGACGCGGGGGGCGGGGCGGGGAGAACGCTGCACCGGGAGTTGCTCGCTCGGGGTGTGGTGTGTGATTTCCGCGAGCCGGACGTGATCCGTGCCGCACCCGTGCCGTTGTACACGACGTATGAGGATGTGTGGCGGTTCGTGGACCATCTTCACGAGATTCTGACGCGGAAGTAGATAGGGGCGGAGTTCGCGTCGGTTCGGTACACTGAACGGCCTTTGGTCGCAATCTTCATCCAACCGTCCACGCGTGTCTCGATATCTCCCGCATGATTCTAAATGTCCTTGCTCTTGGCGTGCTCGCGTTTCTGATCGCTCTGCCAGCGACGGTGGTGGTGCGTGGGATGGCGCGGCGTTGGAGCGCGTTCGATTCGGTTGGGGTTGAGGGGCAGGTGAAGGCGCCGCGGCGGAACGTGCCGAATGTAGGCGGTATCGCGATCTTTGTGGCGATCGCGTTGCCGATGGCGCTGGTGCTTGTGCTGGCGAAGATGCACGGACCGGCGGAGATGCTGGATCCGAGCGATCCCTCGCTCGTTCCTGTCGATGTCCAGGAGCATCTGCCTGGAGTGCTCTCGAGGTGGCGCGAGGCGGTGGTGCTGCTGGGCGGGGCGTTTCTTGTTCACGGGCTTGGGTTGATCGATGATCGGCGGCCTTTGGGGCCGTTTGTGAAACTCGCGGTGATGGCCTTGCCGGCGTTGGCGGTGCCGCTGATGGGTGGGACGCGGTTGCTCACGCTGATGGATGCGCACGTCGGCGGGGCGTGGTTGTCGGTGGTGTTGACGGCGGTGTGGATCGTGGTGGTGATGAACGCGTTCAACTTCATGGACAACATGGATGGGCTGTGCGGCGGGGTGGCGCTGGTGGCCTCGTGCTCGTTGCTGGTCACCGCGGTGCGATTCGAGCAGTGGTTTGTGGCGGGGACGCTGGCGTTGGTGGCGGGGGGGACGCAGGGGTTTCTGGTCTTCAACTTTCCGTGGAGGCCGAGGGGACGCGATGGGGAGACGCGGGGGGCGACGATATTTCTGGGGGATGGCGGGTCGCTACTGCTTGGGTTTGTGCTGGCGGTGTTGAGTGTGCGACTGACGTATATCCGAGTTGGTGATGCGGCACCCGGGTGGCACGCGCCGTTGACGCCGCTGGTGGTGCTGGCGGTGCCTCTGTATGACTTTGCGAGCGTGGTGCTGATCCGGTTGGTGCAGGGGAAGTCGCCCTTTGTGGGAGATTTGCAGCACTTGTCGCACCGGATCGAGCGGCGCGGGCTTTCGCGGCGGGCGACGGTGATGGTGATCGTGCTGGTCGCGGCGGCGTTCGGGCTTGGGGGGACGGTGTTGGCGACGAGCACGCCTCGTGATGCGATGGTGATCGGGGCGCAGAGTGTGGCGATTCTGGGGGCGTTGGCGCTCTTTGAGTGGTCGGAGACTCGGCAGAAGAGGCGTGGCGCATGAGCGGGCGCGAGGCAGACGAGCGCGTGGAGGGTGGGGCGTCGCGGGCCGCCGCGACGGTGTCGTGCATGGTGGTCTGCGCGGTGGTGCTGGCGAAGATGGTGGCGACGCGGGAGGTGATGCCGTATTGGTCGGAGGATCCGTTGTTGGTGCCGTCGTTCTCGGCGGGGGTGACGCCGGCTATCTCGCTGACGATGGATGTGGTGTCGCTGGCAGCGTCGTCGGTGTTGTTGTTCTCGATGAGGCGGGCGAGTGTCGCGGGGCTGGTGTGTCTTGTGTGCTGCGCGTTGGTTGGATTTGTGCCGGCGGGTGCGCACGCGTTCTCGCCACGGTTCAATCTTGAGAATCTTGTGACGTTCTCGAACTGGTCGGCGGCGTACTTCGGGGCGATCGCGCTGCACGCGGCGTCGCGGGACTCACGGCTTCATCGGCTCGCGTCGGCGGCGCTCCTCGCGGTGGTGGGGATGCTCATCGCGAAAGGGGCGATGCAGTTCTTTGTCGAGCATCCACAGGCGGTCTCGGAGTTTGAGCGGAATCGCGAGCGGATCCTTGATTCGCACGGGTGGTCGGCGGACTCGGTGAATGCGAGGCTCTTCGAGCGTCGGATCTCGCAGCGAGAGGCCACGGGATGGTTCGGATTGTCGAACGTCTATGCGAGCGTGCTGGCGGCGGCGTGCGGGACGTGGCTGGGGGCGTTCGTTCGCGCGGAGCGGGAGCGGCGTGAGCGTGGCGCACGAACACTTGTGACGACGATGGCGGGGATGGGCGCGTGCGCCTTTGGGCTGGCACTCTCGATGTCGAAGGGTGGGGTGGTCGCGGCGTGCGTGGGGGCGGTCTTTGCGGTGCTGCCACGAGTGCTCGATCGAGTAACGGCGAGGCCGTCGGCGATTGGGTGGCTCGTGCGTGATGAGGAGCGTCGGGCGGGAGTGCTCGGCACGGTGTATGCGATGGTGCCGTTCGTGGTGATCGCGATGGTGGTGGTGCGTGGGGTGATCGGGACACGGCTCGGCGAGTTGAGCGTGCTGTTCCGGTGGTTTTATATCAAGGCGTCGTGGCGGATGCTGGTCGAGCATCCTTGGCGGGGCGTAGGGGCGGACGCGTTCCAGGCGGTGTATCAACTTGTCAAGGACCCGCGGAGTCCGGAGTCGGTGACGTCGCCGCATTCGATGTTCTTTGAGTATGTGGCGACGCTGGGGATCGCGGGGTTTGCGATCGTGGCGGTGGTGCTGGTGCTGGCTGGTCGGGCGGGAGCGTCGCTCGCGTTGACGAAGCGAGGGGATGATGGGCCTACGGACCCCACCGATCGGCGGACGGAGATGTACACGGTCGTGCTGGTGCTGCTGGTGGTGAGTGGTTTTTCGCACTCGATTGCCGCGGTGATCGGGGATCCAGCGGGGTCGAGTCAGAACGTGGTGGGGACGGTGGCGGGGCTGGTGTTGGCGATTTCGATGTCGCTGGTGGTCTTGCGGTGGAGCGTGGCGGGGCGAGTGGTGGCGCTCTCGGCGGGGTGTGCGGCCTTGCTGGCGCACGGGCAGATCGAGTTGACACCCACGAATCTGTCAGCCGGGGCGTGGGTGATCGCGATGTTGGGCGTGGCCGGGGCGGGGCGGGCGCTTGGCGTGGTTGAGGTCGAAAGGGAAGGAGGACGCGAAAGCGGGACTCCGCGGCGGCGATGGGCGGTGCTCGTGCCGAGTTTCGTGGCGCTTGTGCCGGTCGTGGTTGT
Source organism: uncultured Phycisphaeraceae bacterium (assembly GCA_964628245.1). Lineage (GTDB taxonomy): Bacteria > Planctomycetota > Phycisphaerae > Phycisphaerales > UBA1924. The sequence goes on from CAZVMU010000002.1 coordinate 57,591, forward strand.
AGGGACTCGGCTCGAGAGAGTGTGGCGATGGGAAGGGGCGCTCGCGTCAGCTGCTCGGGCGCTGGAGTTGATCCCGGTGGTGGACTCATTGGGCGATGCGGCATCTCGGGCGAGGACGGCCGCGGATCGGGAGCGGGCGCAACGGGATCTTCGCGAGGTGCTGGAGCCAGAGGGACTGAAACCTGACGACCGGGAGCATTTTTTCGAATCGTTGACGGCGTGGCGGATGGGGAAGATGGATCAGGCCGCGGAGGAGTTGCGGCGTGCGACGCGGATCATGCCGACGCACGCGGAGACGTGGCACGCGTTGAGCGGGTTGCTCGTTCACTCCGCTTCGTTCGCTCACGTCACTGGGGACGAGCGGGCGGCGGTGGAGCGATTCCTGAACGCCGTCGATTCGGCGACGAGGGCAGTTGAGGTGCGTGGGCGGGCGGGGGACTGGGTGTGGTTGTCGACGGTGCGGCGGGCGGAGGCGGATGTGTTCGAAGATCAGCGCATGTCCAGTCTGTCGGCGGCGATGGACGCCATTGAACATGCAAGGGCCTTGGACCCGTACGCGCTCTCGCCTGTGGTGCTGGGGGTTCGCGTGGCGGGGGATATGGGTGACATAGCCCGGGAGCGGGAACTGATCCGGGAGGCGATCCGGCTGGACGAACTGATGACGCTGGACCGTGAGGCTGGATTGACGACAAGTCAACGGGCAGAGTTTGAATCCATACTCAAAGGAGTGGATGGCGGCGTGCCGGAGCGTGATTCTGCCCCTTGATTCGCGTGGGGGGTTTCCTAGACTTTTGTCTCGGCCTGCTGGGAGGGATCTGTTTGGGTTCCGGGCTGTGAGTGTTTTTCGAGTGCGTGCGATGGAAGAGGACGAGGACAGCGCCCCGCCACACCGGACGTAACGCCACCGAGTTCTTCGGCGGGCGTGCGTTGCAGTCGCACTTGAACACACCTTGAAGTTTGGGCCGCGCGAACAGCGGCCATGAGCACCGGTCGCGAGACGGCTTGCGATTCGGAATCGGTTGTTGACCTCTGCCACACCTCCAACCGCCCCATCGAGACTTGGGGCCTTGGCTTGAATCACGAAGGAACCGTCCATGTCCAATCCGTTGCCCTCTGATCTTCCCCACATCCGCAACTTCGGGATCTGCGCCCACATCGACGCCGGGAAGACGACGGTCTCCGAGCGCATTCTGTATTACACCGGGAAGAACTACAAGATCGGCGAGGTCCACGAGGGGACGGCGACGATGGACTTCCTCGAGGAAGAGCAGCAGCGCGGGATCACGATCCAGTCGGCGGCGACGACGTGTCCCTGGCAGCGTCACGGCGAGGACTACAAGTTGAACCTGATCGACACGCCCGGGCACGTCGACTTCACGATCGAGGTCGAGCGATCGCTTCGCGTGCTCGACGGCGCGGTGGCGGTTTTCGACGGCAAGGAAGGCGTCGAGGCGCAGTCCGAGACGGTGTGGCGTCAGGCGGACCGGTACAAGGTGCCGCGGATGTGCTTCGTCAACAAGATGGACAAGATCGGCGCGTCGTTCGAGTTCTCGTTCAAGACGATCAAGACGCGTCTGGGCGCGAACGGGATCGCGATCCAGTTCCCCATCGGGAGCGGGCACGACTTCAAGGGTCTGGTCGATCTCATGACGATGCGGGCGTACTTCTTCGAGGGGGAGAAGGGTGAGATCGTCACCGAGAAGGACATTCCGGCGGACCTCAAGGACACGATCGATCAGTGGCGTCACGACATGATCGAGAAGATCGCGGAACTCGACGACGACCTGATGATGAAGTATCTCGACGGCAAGGAACTGTTGACCGAGGACCTCAAGAAGGCGTTGCGCAAGGGCACGGTGTTGCGGAAGTGCTATCCGGTCTTGTGCGGCGCGGCGCTTCGGAACATCGGCGTGCAGCGGCTGCTCGACGCGGTGGTGGATTATCTCCCCGCGCCCGACGAGTGCCCGCCGGTCGAGGGGACCGACCCCAAGGACGAGGAGACGAAGCTCACGCGTCCGCACGACCCGAAGGCTCCGTTCTCGGCGCTGGTCTTCAAGGTCGTCTCGGACACGCACGGCGATCTCACGTACATGCGGGTCTATTCGGGAACGCTGACCAAGGGCACACGCCTCTTGAACCCCGGGAACGGGAAGCGCGAGAACGCGTCGCGCATCTTCGAGATGCACGCGCAGAACCGCATCCCGCTCGAGGAGGTCTCGGCGGGGAACATCGTCGCGGTCGTCGGGATCAAGGACTCGTACACGGGTGACACCCTGTGCGACTCGGACGAGCCGATCATGCTCGAGCGGATGCACTTCCCCGAGCCGGTGATCTCGATGTCGATCGAGCCCAAGACGCAGGACGACAAGCGGAAACTGTCGGAGGCGCTGGCGGTCATCCGCCGCGAGGATCCGTCGTTCCGCTCGAACTACAACGAGGAGACGGGCGAGACGATCATCTCCGGGATGGGCGAACTCCACCTGGAGATCATCGCGAACAAGTTGCGTCGCGACATGAAGGTCGGCGTCGAGGTCGGCAAGCCCAAGGTCAGTTATCGCGAGGCGATCACGAAGAAGGTCACCGACGTTCGCGGGCTCTTCAAGAAGCAGACGGGTGGTCGCGGGCAGTTCGGCGACTGCATGATCTCGCTCGAGCCGTATACCGCGGCGCAGGCGGCGGAGGAGGAACTGAACTTCAAGGACTCCATCGCCTTCGAGAACGCGATCGTGGGCGGCGTGATTCCCAAGGAGTTCATCCCGTCGGTGGAATATGGTGCGCGCCAGCGTGCGATCACGGGGGTGAAGTTCGGGTATCCGCTGATCAACATCAAGATCACGCTGACGTACGGGTCGTACCACGCGGTCGACTCGAACCAGAACGCCTTCGAGATGGCGGGGCGCATCGCGCTCGACGAGGCCGTCGATCGCGCCGGGCCGGTGCTGCTCGAGCCGATCATGAAGGTTGTGGTGACGGTGCCGAACGAGTATCTCGGCAACGTGACGGGCGACATCTCGTCGCGTCGCGGGATGATCATCGACACGGATGACCGTGGCGTCGTGAAGCTGGTGACGTGCGAGGTTCCGCTGTCGGAGATGTTCGGCTACACGACGTCGCTTCGCGGGATGTCGCAGGGGCGCGCGAGTTCGACGATGGAGTTCCTGGAGTACCGTCAGATGCCGGCGAGCCTGCAGAAGGCGATCACCGAGGGCGAAGGCGGGAAGGGCAAGAAGTAATCCTGGACCTTGGATCGATTGGTGAATCACAAGGCGCCCCCTTCTTTCTGGAGGGGGCGTCTGTCTTTCGAATGGCTGGCGGGAAGGTCCGAGTAGCGTGGAAACCACGTGAAAGCATGGGGTATTCGAGTGGGTTGTGTGGGCTGAAGGGACACGGTCACTGGACTGGCGTGGTGAAGTGGGCGTTGCGGGTTGCCGAGGAGGCAGGCTTGGTGTAGGTTGTTGGGCCGGCGAAGCGTGCGGCGGGTGCGCGTAGAATCCAGACCTGGAGAATCACCATGGCTCAGCGATACCAGACCATTCTCCTTTTCGGCGCTCCCGGCGCGGGCAAGGGCACGCAGGGCAAGATCTTGGGCGTCGTCCCGGGGTTCTATCACCTGTCGTGCGGCGAGATCTTCCGGACGCTGGATGTGCACTCGGAACTGGGCAAGACGTTCTATGAGTACTCGTCGCGCGGGGAGTTGGTTCCCGACGACGTGACGGTGAAGATGTGGGTGCAGAACGTGCACGCGCAAACGGTGCTGTCGCTGTACAAGCCGCACCAGGACCTGCTGGTGCTCGACGGCATCCCGCGGAACGTGGCGCAGGCGAGACTGATGGAGAAGCACATCAATGTGCTGCTGGTGCTCCATCTGGTCTGCCCGGACAAGGAGGAGATGATCATGCGTCTCCGCCGGCGTGCGCTCAAGGAGAACCGGCACGACGACGCGCGAGAGGATGTGATCCGCAAGCGGTGGTCGGTGTACGAGCGTGAGACGTATCCGGTGCTGGAGCACTATCCCAAGTCGATCATCCGAGACGTGGACGCGATGGGATCGCCGGCGGCGGTGCTGGCGAAGGTCTTGGAGCAGGTGGTGCCGATTCAGGACTCGCACTTCAACAATCCGCTGGTCGGCGACGCCAAGTTGTAGTAGTCTTGGCTATCGGATCGCGCGGACGAGGGCGTGGAAGAGCCCCTCGCCGAGCGATTGGTTGGTCGTGCGTTCGGGATGCCATTGGACACCGAGAGCGAATCGCTTCTTCGGGTCGGTGACGGCCTCGATGACGCCGTCGTGGGCACGGGCGATCACGTTCAGGGTGCCCGAACTGCGAAGGGCCTGACGGTGATGGCTGTGGACGCCGCCGCGGAGTTCTGGAAGATCTGATACGAGCGTGTGTGCGCCTTCGGGAGTGATCTCGTGGTCGCCCCCCGCGTGGTCGGCGTGCGTGGGGAGCGTGTCGGGAAGGTGCTGGTCGAGTTCTCCTCCCGCGATGAGTCCCATGAGTTGCATGCCGAGGCAGATGGCGAGGATGGGCGCGTCGGGACGGGATTCGAGGGCGTTGAGGAGCCGCGTCTCGAACTCCTGTCGGTCGGGCTCGATGGGTGTGGCCTTGGGGTGCGTGGGTGAGCCGAAGGGTTCGGTTCTGGGGTCGTCGCCGCCCGTGAGGACGAGGGCGTCGCAGGACTCGGCGAAACGCTCGGCGAGGTTGGGGATCGGCGGAAGGATGATGGGCGTTCCCCCGGCGCGTTCGACGGCCTGGGCGTAAGCGAGGGCGATACGCGCCTGGGGGCGAGACGTGCGCGGGTGCGGGCCGAGGTCGGCGGTGATGCCGACGAAGGGTCGTGTTGGTCGTGGCACGCGGGGTCTCCGGGCGTAAGGTGGGCGTGTTCTACGATAGTGATCGCACGGGCGCGGCGTAGGGACGAAGGCCGGTGTCGGCTTGTGCGCACGCGGAAGGGATAGCACATTGACACGCAAGGGATTGCTGATTCTGCTGGCGGTCACGCTCGGTCTTGGGCTGGCGACGCTGGCGGTGCTCAAACGGCCGGCGAAGGCGCCGAACGCGCCGGTGGACTGGCTGGTGACGACGGACCTCCAGACGCTGAAGAGCCTGGAGATCGAGGTGCCGCCTGCGGTGCGGGCGTCGTTCACGCCGGATCGGGCGAGCGGGGAGTGGTTGCTTCGGCGCGAGGACCTGGCGCGGGCGGTGTGGCCCGTGGGCACGAACAACCTGAGGGGGCTCCTGCGGCTGTTGCAGGAATCGGCGGGACGTATCGAGGAAACAAGGCCCGGCGAGGTTCCCGCGGCGGTTGGGGAGACGCGACTGCTCTTTCGCGGGCCCGATGACATCCAGCGGGTGATCTCGGTCTCGCCCGACGCGATCGGCGGTTTCGTGACGGTGGCGATCTCGAGCGATGATCCGAAACGGCACGTGATCGCGCGGCTTGATGCGGGCGTTGCGGGGACGTTGACCGCAGAGGGAATTGACGCGTGGCGGAAGTTGGCCCCGTTGCCCCGGGAGGGGGCGGACACGACGGCGCTAACGCTCTCTCTTCGCCGTCCGGCGGTGCGGATCGTGCGGAGCGAGGCGAAGTGGACGGTGACGGACCCGGTGAAGCACCCGGCGGACCACGAGGCGATGGGCGTGCTCTTTGCGCAGTTGAGTTCGCTGCGGGCGGCGAAACTTGTCGACGACCCGCCCGATGCCGCGACGCTGGGCGTGAGTGATCCTGCGACGCCGATGATCGAGGTGTGGTCGGGAGTCCGGCGGAACCCGACGGACCCGGATCGCGGGCAGATCGTGGAGCGAGTGCGGCTTGGGGCGCCGGCAGATGTCGCGCGGACGACCCGGTTTGTTGTGGTCGAAGCCTCGTTCGAAGAGGGCGAGACGAGGACCGAGTTGTGGGGGCCTGTGGTGATGGTTGTGGAGAGCGATCGGCTCGCGGCGATCGACACCAAGCCCGGGCGGTACATCGCCAAGCGAGCGGTGGACCTTCCCGCGCCGGACGCGATCGGGTTTGCGATCCGTGCGCCCGAGGGCGACATGAGCGAGAATCCGCCGGGGGCTAGCGCGACGGTGCCGAGTGACTCGATGGTGGTGGTGCGGGCGGGGGAGGGGTTCAACGTGCTCGCGCCGCCGAACCCGCCTTCGGCGCTGCCCTTGGACGAGGTGGAGAACGCGAAGGGATTGATCACGCTCTTGTGCGAGACTCCGGCGCGACGGGTGGAGGTGCACGCGGGCGTGGAGGATCAGGCGATTGTGATCGATCCGCCGCCGGCGATCGCGGATGTGATTCTTTGTCAGAGGCCGATGCTTCCCGTGGCGGTGGCGCGGATCGGTTTGGTGATGGAGGGGACCGAGAGTGTGCTGGCGGTGCGGACGTCGTCGATGACGCGGTACTACGAGGTGACGGGGAAGGACAAACTCGTCGCGTGGCTGCGATCGAAAGTCACTCCCGGCGTGGCGGGCGGCGCTTCAGGCGGCAGCGGCGAGTAGTTCACGAGTCTGGCGACGCGCAAGCCGTAGGACCGCGGGGACGGCGGCTCCGACCGTGAAGAGGAGCGTCAGCCCCCAGCCCACCGCGATCGGGACCGGCGGCGGGCGCAGGTGGAGGAGCAGGCCGAAGAGCAGTTCGTCGATGCGCTGGATGGCGTAGACGCCCTGCATGCCCATGAGCGTGCCGAGGACCCCGGCGGTGATGGCGACGAGGATCGCCTCGGCGAGGACGAGTCGCGAGACGAGCCACCGGCTGGCGCCGACGGCGCGGAGCACGCCGAACTCATAGCGGCGCGATTCGATCCCCGCGATGATGAGGTTGGCGACGCCCAGGCCCGCGATCAGCATGGCGGCAACGGCGACGGCGCTGGACGCGAGCAGGCCGCCGCGGACGAACTCGAGGATCTGGTTCTTGATGGCGCGACCACTGCCGGCGTCGAGGACGCCCGCGCCGGCGAGGATCTCGCGGATGCGCGCGAGGGCTTTCTCATCGTCGACGGCGTCGTTGAACTGGATCTGGAGGAGGTGGATCGCGTCGGAACCGAAGATGGCTTTGAGGTCCTTTCGCGAGCCGAAGACGGCATGGAGGGACTGCTCGGTGAAGTCCTCGCCGATGTTGAAGAACTGGCTGACGACCTCGAGGCCCGGGCTGGTGACGACGCCGACGATCTCGAAATCGTGGGGCTTGCCCGCGACGGAGCATTGGAAGGTGTCGCCGACTCCCAGCCCGCGTGCGACCATGAACTCGCGGGCGACGACGACGGCACCGCCCTCATTGAGTCGGCGGATCGCGGTGATCGGGTCGCCCTGGACCCATTGCGGATGGACCATGTCGAAGAAGGTCTCTGGCTCGAAGGCCATGAAGGTGGAGCGATAGGACTGGAGGGCTTGGACGCCGAAGGTGTCGGTCTCGACCTTGCGGAGGGTGATGGCGCAGGTGCTCTTGACCTCGGGGAGGGCGTTGACGAGTTCCTGGCTTCGTTCGGAGAGGTTGAGTCCGGTGACGAAGGCGTCGGGGAACTCGAGTTTTCCGATCCAGTCGCGCTGGATGGCCGCGCCCTGGGTCCAGAGGCCGACGAGGAGGCTGAGGCCCATCATCATGGAGCCGGCGGTGAAGCCGAAGCGATAGCGACGCGCGAGGAGTTCGCGGGCGACAACGGTGCGCGGGAGACGGAGCACGCGCGAGATGGGGCTGGCGAGAAGACGGACGACGCCCATGCCGATGGGGACGGAGAGGGCGAAGTAGCCGAAGAAATGGACGGGAATGCCGAGGGTCACATAGGTCCAGAAACGGACCTGGCCGTTGGTGGTGAGGGTGACGATGGCGATGTGGATGATGAGGCAGGCGACGGCGAAGAGGAGGAGGGCGATCCAGCCACGGCGTGATGGGGCGGCGGCACGAATGCTGAGCGCCTCGAGAGGCGAGACGCGAGCGGCACGCCACGCCGGGTAGGCCGCGCCGAGGACGCCGCTGAGCACCGCGCCGAGTCCCGCGGCGACGAGACCCAGGGGCAGTATCTCGAATCGGACCTCGATGCGAGTCTTGATGAGTTCGATGAGCACCCAGGCGATGGCGAGGCCTAGGGGGATGCCCACAATGGCGCCGACGATACCGAGGATCGCGCCGCTCAAGAGTTGGCTTCTGGCGAGTTGGGCTCGGGTGGCGCCGACGCAGCGGAGCATGGCGAGTTCGCGGATGCGTTCGAGGATGCCCGTGCTCATGCCGGTGGTGATGATGAAGGCGGCGCAGAGGAAGGCCATGACGGTGCCGAGGATGAACCCGAGACGGCTGGCCTGGATGTTCTGATCGAGGCCCGAGGTAACCCTGGCGCTGGGCTGCATAATGACGCCGGTGGGGAGTTCGCTCGCGTGTGCCTCTACGAAGGTCTCGGCGCTGACGCCCTCGCGCAGGCGGAGGTCGATCTGGGCAAACCCGGGGGACTTCTGGCGTGTGATCCAGGCGAGGGTTTCGAGGGTTGTGTAGCAGCGCCACCGGCCGCCGAAGGGAGGCGACTTGCCGATGCCGACGACCTTCACGTCGAGGGGCTTCGCGAAGATCGAGAGGATGTTGGCGGGCGAGAACTCGATGCCGGCTTCCTTCGCGAGCGCTCGGGCGCGGGCCGGGTCGGCGAGGACGGCGGAGATGTTGACGTCGGGGAGGGCCTGCTGGGCGATCTGGATGGTGTCGCCGAGGCGGATGCCGACGCGGGCGTTGAGAGCCTCGGCCGCGGCCGGGTCGAGTGAGGTCTCTGGTATCTCAGGTGGCGAATCGAGGAGGAGCGACTTGTTCGCGGCATGGGCGCCGTGGAGGTTGGAGGCGCCGCCCGCCTTCATCCAGCGGTGCGTGAGGCCGCGTGCGAGTTGCTCGTCGATGACGATTTCGCCCTTGGCCTTGGGGAGCGTGCCAGCGAGGAGAGTGAGGTCGGACTCGGAGATGTCGGCGATCGCGATGCCGACGGTGGTGGCGGAGACCTTGCCAGATGAACGGCGGAAGGTGGTGGCGGCATCGTCCGTGGGTTCGAGGAACGTGAGTTGTGCGGAGAGGCTGAGGGCGGCTTCGCTTCGTCCGCGTGCTGTTGCGACCTCGGGCCAGGTCGAGGCGAGCGTGGAGAGGGAGTCATCGAGTTGCGCGCCGGTGCCCAGGGGCTTGATCCAGGCGTCGGCGCTCCCCACGAGGTTGCCGGCCTGGATTCGTGCGGCGGACTGGATGGAGTGCATGGCGCAGGAGACCGCGGCGATCAGGGCCGCCGAGAGCGCCACCGTGAGGGCGAGGAGGATGGAGCGGCTACGCAGCGCCGACAGACTGCTGGTAGCGAGCCGCCACTCCGGCCGCATCGAGTCCCTCCGTTTCGAGGTCCCCCGCGAGTTGTCCATCGCGGAGGAAGTACACCCGCCGGCAGCGTGCGGCGGCGGCGGGCTCGTGAGTCACCATGAGCACGAGCATGCCCTGCTCCTGGGCGAGTTCACCCAGGAGATCCCAGAGTCGCTGGGCGCTGGCGGAATCGAGATTTCCCGTTGGCTCGTCGGCGAGGATGAGTTTGGGGGAATAGAGGAGCGACCGCGCGATAGCGACACGTTGCTGCTCGCCTCCAGAGAGGGCGTCGGGACGGTGCTCGGATCGGGGTGTCAAGCCGAGGCGTTCGAGCAGGGCCGACGATCGCGAATGGAGCCACGCGGGGTCATCGCCGGCGAGCATCCCCGGGAGTTCGACGTTCTCGCGCGCGGTGAGCGTGGCGATCAGGTTGAACTGCTGAAAGATGATGCCGATCTCGCGTCGGCGGTATTGGACGGCCTCGCTCTCACTGAGCGAATGGACGGCCCGGCCATTCGCGTGGATCTCGCCAGCGTCTGGCGTGTCGAGCGCGCCGATGAGGTGCAGGAGCGTCGACTTGCCGCTGCCCGAGGCGCCCATGACAGCGTAGAACCCGGCATCGGGGATCTCGAGGGATACGCCCCGTAGAACGGGGACCTCGCTCCCGCCCCTGCGGTAGGCCTTGTGCACGTTGACACATCGCAACACGAGGGTGACGCCTCCGGTTCACGTTCGAGGCGTCAGTGGGAGCCGTGTGCCTTGTCGTAGGCGGCGGCGTCCATGAGTTTGGCGAGCGCGTCGGACGAACCGATCTTGATCTTCACGAGCCAGCCCTTGCCATAGGGATCGGTGTTGAGGAGGCTAGGGTCGCTGACGACGGCCTGGTTGACCTCGGCGATCTCGCCATCGCAGGAGCAATAGACGTCGCTGGTGGTCTTGACGCTCTCGACCTCGCCGATGTGGTCGCCGGCCTTGAACTTCGTGCCGGGCTTCTTCATCTCGACGTAGGTGACGTCGGTGAGTTGATCGACGGCGAACTTGGTGAGGCCGAGGGTGAGGGCCGAGCCGTCGATCTTGTGCCACTCGTGGGATTCGGAGTACTTGCGGTCGCTGGGTGAGGACATGCCTGGTGTGCTCCACAACGCGGGGACATAGGGAAGAGGCGAGTCAAAGAACGGCGGAAGGACCGTCCGGGAACGATCGTACGCCTGAACTGGGTTCGCTCGTGCGGGTGCTGGCGGATTCGGGACTCGAGTTGGCGTCACGCTGGGGGGCGTCGATATCCGATAGTTGGCACGTCCTTCGCGGCTGGTGTCCGCGTGCAAGTGTGGCCGCCATCGGTCGTGCTCGCTTGTCGATCCGCCTTTCCCGCTCGTACACTGCCGTTGCACGATGCTCCTGACACTCACCGTTTCGTGCCTTCGACCACTGCTTCATCCTTCCGAGAAGGGGAAGAAGCCTGCGTTGTCGCTTCTCGATGTGCCGCGGTACACGCGGGAGTCCCTGGGGCTTGCGGGGATCAACCTCACGACGGACCTGCTCACGGGGGCGGATCGGGCGCTTCTGGAAGCGCTCCGGGATCGCGGGGACAAGGCGAGTTGCGCGTGTCTGCTGCTGATCGAGCCCGAGCCACAGGACTTCGGGAGCGAGGGCGAGGCGACGGCGGCGAAGGCCGGGGAGCGGATGCTGCGCGTGCTCGAGGCGGCGCACATTCTGGGATGCTCGGCGGTCTCGATGCCGGTGATCGCGGCGGCGGACGAGGACACGACGTTGCGCGTGGTGACCCGCTTGAAGCCGGTGGCGGCGAAGGCGGAGCGGCTGGATATCAATCTCTTGCTGACCCCACGCGAGGGACTGACGGCCGACCCGGATCGCGTCACGGACCTCATCAAGCGTGTGGGCGGATTCCGCCTGGGGACCTTCCCGGACTTTGCCATGGCTCACGCCTCGGGCGATGCAGAGGGGTACCTGCGGCGGCTGACGCCCTATGCCTCGGCCGTCTCGGCGACGACGACGGGCTTTGGCAAGCCCAAGGGCGCGAAGAAGGGGAAAGACTCCGACGAACTCGTCCACACGGCGTACGACCTTCGCCCGATGGTCGATGCGATCATCTCGGTAGGGTTCGATCGCCCGCTCGCGGTGGACTATCGCGGGCCTGGGGATGTCCTCGAGGGGATCACCCAGAGCCGGAACCTTCTCCAAGCGGCGTTGAGTGACGAGGACCCCGCGCTCGAGAACATTCTCGAAGAGATGGAAGCCGAGTTTGGCGAGGCCGAGGACTCCGCGGAGGAGTAGGGCGACCATCGTCTGCCTTTGCAAACGCGTTGAGTTGAACTCCGTACTCGCCGAGAACAAGAAACTGTGGTATGCTGAGGAGTCGCGAGACCGTGTTCCACACGGGAAGGGGCCCGCATGCCACACGTCGAATCGGAATCGACCGGGCGGATGGCGTTGAGCCAGGGGACAAGGGTGTCCCAGGCGGTCGCGCCACTCGCGAGCGGGCGTACCGTTGCCATAGAGATGTTCTCACTCACCGGGCCACTCATCGTGACGATCGACGGGCCTGCAGGCACGGGGAAGTCGGCCGTCGCGCGACGCCTGGCCGATCGGCTGGACCTGCAGTTCCTGGATACCGGCGCGATGTATCGCGCGGCAACGCTTATCGCGATCCTCGAGGGCATCCCGATCGACGACACGAATCTCCTTCTCGAGCGGGTCGAGGCGTCGAATATGCACATCGACTGGACGCGCGAGACGTCCTCGGTCGTGATCTTCGATCGCGCAGTGGACGACCGGATCCGCGACGCCGACGTGACGCGGCTTGTCTCACCGGTCTCGGCAATCCCGCGATTGCGCGAGTACATGGTGACCAAGCAGCGCCAGATCTCGACTCGGCACCCGCGGCTGGTGAGCGAGGGGCGCGACCAGGGGTCGGTGGTCTTCCCGGATGCCCAGGCTCGGTTCTATGTCGATGCCGACCCGGCAGAGCGGGCGAGGCGGCGGGTGCTGCAACTCAAGGCGACCAAGGGCATCGACGCCGATTTCAAGGCGACGCTCGACGAGATCAATCGACGCGACGCGAGCGACAAGTCGCGGTCCGATGGGCCGCTGCGTGTGCCCGAGGGTGCGATCGTGGTGGACACGACGCGCCTGACCGAGGCGGAGGTCGTGGATGCGCTCGCGTCGAAGGTGATGGAACTCGCCGCGGCTCCGTAGCGAGTGTGCTACCCGGATCATGGCGATACGCTTGCCCGCGATGTTCCAGGGATTGCTGTACACATTCTGCCGCGGGTTCTGCCGGCTCCTCTTCCGCGTGTGGGGGCGCGTGGAGGTGATCGACGCCGGGAATGTCCCCGAGACCGGGCCGCTGCTCATCGCGGCGAATCACCAGTCGTATCTCGACCCGCCTCTCGTGGGCGGGAGCGTCCGGCGGCACATGCACTTTGTCGCGCGGTCGGGGCTTTTCAAGTTCAAGCCGTTCGCGTGGCTGATCGCGTCGCTCAACTCGATTCCGCTGCGCGAGAACGAGGGGGACGCCGCAGCGATCCGTGAGGTTCTGCGACGGCTGGGCGACGGGCATGGCGTGGTGATCTTCCCGGAAGGGGCGCGGACGACCGACGGCGCGATGCACGAGTTCAAGCGCGGCGTGATCGTGCTGGTGAGGAAGGCGAAATGTCCGGTCGTGCCCGCGGCGGTGGAGGGGTGCTGGGACGCGTATCCGCCAGGCGGGAAGCCACGACCCTTCGGCGTGCGCCTCGCGGTGAAGTATGGGAAGGCGATTCCCTACGACGAACTCTTTGCGGAGGGCGCCGACGGAGCGCTCGCGAGGCTGCAGCGAGAGGTGGACGCGATGCGGCTGGAACTCCGGGCCAGGTTGCGAGCGAAGACGAATGGTCGCTGGCCGTCACCGGGGCCTGGTGATGAGCCGGTTCCAAAGGCGAGCACGGACGATCCGGCCGCGTCGGATTAGACCGCGCGTCCCTCGCGAGCGGCGTTGAGTTTCGCACCGACTTCGCGCAGGGCGGCGATCCGGAGCTCGGTGCGCGGGTGGGTCGCGAAGAGGCTGACGAGTGAGCCGCCGGCGAGAGGCTCGATGATGAAGAGGTTGTTCAGAGCGGGGTTGGGCTGGCGGAGGGGGATCCGCTGCGAATAGACCTCGAGTTTCTGGAGCGCTGAAATGAGGCCCGAGGCGTCACCGGCGATGGCGGCACCATCGGCGTCGGCGACGAACTCGCGGCTGCGCGAGATCATCGCTTTAATGAGGGCGGCACCGATCCCGGCGAGCAGGAACGTGACGATCGCCACGAGCGGATTGCCTCCCTCGCGGTTGTTTCCGCCGCCGATCCACAGGCCCCACTGGGCGATGAAGGCGAGGATCCCCGCGATGGTGGCCGCGACGCACGAGGTGAGCGTGTCGCGGTTCTTGACGTGCGCGAGTTCGTGCCCGATCACGCCGCGGAGTTCATTCTCGGAAAGGAGGCGGAGCGCGCCCTGCGTGACCGCGACCGCGGCCTTGCGGGGCGAGCGACCGGTCGCGAAGGCGTTGGGCGCATCATGCGGGCAGATATACACGCGAGGCATGGGGAGGCCCGCGCATGTGCGGAGTTCATCGACAAGGGCGTAGAGATTCAGCGCCTCACCCGAGTCTTCATGGGTAACCTCGCGACCCCGCATGGCGGCGATGGCGATCTTGTCGGAAAAGAACCAGGCGACGACGTTGCTCACGCCGCCGAGGATGAGGGCGATGAGCATCCCGCCGCGTCCGAACTGGGCGCCGACGAGGAGGAAGAGGCCCATCATGGCGAGCATGAGGACGAGGGTCTTGAGGTTGTTGGTGGTCTTTCCCATGGTGTGTTGTGGATCGGTCGAGCGGGCGTGAGTCAATGAGCGTCTGTTCGAGTAGTTCGGAACGGGGTCTTGTCGGATTCGATGCCGAGGGATGAAAAGTGATTCGTCGCGATGCGATTGCAGCAGCGCCCATGCCAAACGACAGGCCGTATCTTGGCTTGAGAAGCATCCGATAGCAAGGAAGGCCTGCCAGAGTGGCAGCTACGGGCTGGAGGTGGGGGTCGCAGGCACAACCGACAGCCTCGTGAAAGCAGGCAACTCAGAATCGGAGTATTATGGCGACGAGTCGGGAATTCCCGATCGGCCCACCATCGTTTGATGGTGCAGACGCGCAGTGGCTTGCGCGGGCGGATCGGGGGCGGCTCGGGTGGAGTGGTCACCGTGTCGAACGGCACGATGCCGAACGCGCGTTCCCTGCGGGGCGCCTTGGCACGTCTGCAGCGAGCCCGGACCTGGGCGTGGGTGGCCGCATGGACCGTGGTCCTGGGATTCACCGTCGGCTCGGCGATCCTGGCGAAGGAAATGCGATACGCGCCGCCTCTGGCCGCGGTCACACCGATCTCGGTAGCTCCGAACGCCGGCACTGTGGTTCTGCCCCTGCACCCCGAGACGATCGTCACGCCGAGTGCCGAAGTTGCCGCGCTCTTTGAGAATCGCGTGAGCACGCTCGACGATCTCGAGCAATTCGGGCCCGCGCTCAACCCGGACGCGTCGTTCGCCTTTGACCCGACGATCCGCTGGTTCCAGGGACGTCCGATCCGCCCCGCACGCTCGGTGTCGATGCTGGTGACGGCATATTCGCCCGATGCGCGGTCGTGCGGGAAGTACGCCGACGGTCGTACCGCAACGATGCACCATGTCTCCACGAATGGCGGGCACTTCGTGGCGGCCGATCCGAGCGTGCTGCCCTATGGCTCGATGATCTCGGTTCCGGGATATGACGAGGGTGAGGTCGTCCCCGTGCTCGATTGTGGCGGGGCGATCAAGGGATACCGCCTCGACGTGCTCTATCCCACGCACGAATCGGCCTTGAAGTGGGGGAGCCAGCGGCTCAACGTCGTCGTGTGGGAGTTCGCCGATGGTCTTGGGCCGTCGAACCCGCGCCAGACACGATCCGGGCAAGTCGCGAACTAGTTCATCGGCCGAGTGACCGTGGCGTAGCGGCCGATGGTGTGGCGCGGACCGACCCTCTGTACACTCAACGCATGATCGTTTCCAGCGAGGGGAACAAGCCGAAGACCGTGGACGAGTTGATCGGCCCGACATTGGCCGCCAGGCTGGATCGGCTGGATCTTGCCTCGCGCACGCTCCTCTCGGGAACGATGCCCGGCGAGCGCCGCAGCAAACGCCGCGGGAAGAGCGTCGAGTTCGACGATTTCCGAAGCTACACGCCCGGTGATGATCTCCGGCACATCGACTGGAACGTGTACGCGCGCCTCGATCGCCTCTTCATCAAGATCTTCCGCGAGGAGGAGGATCTGTCGCTCCACCTGCTCGTCGACGCCTCGGCCTCGATGGACGCGGGCGAGGGACCGACCAACAAACTCGTCTTTTCGGCCCGCCTCGCGATGTCGCTCGCCTATGTCGGGCTTGTGAGACAGAACCGCGTCTCGGTCGCCGTGCTGGGCGGGCGACGCCCGGAGGCACCGACTCGCGAACTCGTGCGACAGATCTCGCCGGTGCGTGGGCGGGCGGGCGTGCGGATCGTGGGAAGGCTGCTCCTCGACGCGCTCGAGGGATCGACCGTGGAGAACCGCGCCTTTGAGGCGATGGATCTCAACGAGGCCGTGGCGAGGTCGATGCTCTCGCGGGCCGGCACGGGGAAGCGCGGCGTGGTGGTGCTGCTCACCGACGCGCTCCAGGAGGGCGGCGTGACGCGCGCGATCAATGTCCTCGCATCTGCCGGGGCGGGCGGGCAGCGGACGGATGGCTACTTTTTGCGGGTGCTCTCGCCGACGGAGATCGATCCGGCGGCGAACCGCGGCGTCGATGGGGGCGGAGGGAGCGGGCGATCGCGCTCGCTCCTTGGCGATGTGCGACTGACCGACGTCGAGACCGGGCGCGCCCGCGAGGTCTCGATCACGCCGGCGATGCTGGAGGCCTACAAGGCCCGCGTGCGGGCGCACACCGAGAATCTGAAGCGAGAGTGCTCACGCCGCGGCGTGGCGTTCATCCCGATCTCGAGCGATGCCTCGGTCGAGGATCTCGTGCTTACCACGCTCCGCCGCGGCGGGATGCTGGTTTAGGACGCTGGGATTCGGTTGTGGGGGAGGGGGGAAAGGTCGGGGTGGGATTCGAACCCACGGAAAGCGGATTTGCAATCCGCCCCATTAGACCACTCTGGCACCCGACCGGTGGATGCAAGGGTAGGCGGCGAAGTCTGGACTGTGATACGGCAGGGCGCGGGATGAAACGGGTCACGTGCCGTTCACATCGGCGAATCGGAAGGCCTGAGAGATTCTGGAGAAACGGAACTCCAGATTTCGGCCACCGCTGATGACCTCGATTCTGGGCGGGAATCGGCGCTCGATCCATCGCAGGGCAATGGCCGTCGCGAAGCAGATCCACGTGGCCTGGGAGGGCCGAATCGGACCCGACGGGAGCACGCCCACCCGTGTGAGAAAATGGAACTCGGCGATGATGAGCGGCACCACGACGATCCACGTGAACCATCGGCGGAACAACATTGCTCGGCGAAGCGGCCATCGGCACGAGTGGCAGACCGGCGCCTCGATCGTGGGAAGCGACGGATCAAAGGGGATACGAGGGAGAAGCAGCCTCAGAATGCCGGTTCGTTCAGGGAGAATCCGCACTTGTGCCGAGGGAAGCGGCTTGCAGCAATACGCGCACTCGTCGGGCCATTCCACGAAGCGGCCCTTGGCGACATCAACACCGATCTGTTTCGACTTGCGGAGTTCATCGACAACGGACATGCGGGCCTCGTGAAGGATCTCGATTCGTGGCAACGAGAGTGTTACGTGTGCTTGCGATTCGCCCCCGGCACCCACAGCACGTCGGCCTTCCCCTCGTCGTTCGCCGCTCGCGCCATGACGAAGAGAAGGTCGCTGAGGCGATTCAGGTACCGCACCGGCTCCATGCTCGTGGCGTCCGTTGCGGCGGCGTGGAGCGAGACCGCGAGTCGTTCGGCCCGACGGACGATGGTTCGCGCCAGGTGCAGCGAGGCCGCGAGGGGCGAGCCGCCGGGGAGCACGAAACTGGTCAGGGGTCCGAGGTTCTCGTTGATCGCGTCGATCATCGGCTCGAGGCGATCGGTCTGGCTCGACTGGATGCGAAGGCGGGGCGGCCCGGAGCCGGCGCGTTCTTCCGCGGAGATCGGCGTGGCGAGGTCGGCACCGAGGTCGAAGAGGTCGTGCTGGATGCCTTGCAAACTCGCACGGAGTCTCGCGTGCGAGGCCGAGGTCCCGGCGTGCGTGATCGCGACGCCGATCGCCGCATTGGCCTCGTCCACGGTGCCATAGGTCTCGACCCGGAGGTCGTCCTTGCGGACACGAGCGCCGCTGGCGAGGCCGGTGGTCCCGTCGTCGCCGGTGCGGGTGTAGATTTTCGTGAGTTTGACCATGCTGCCTCGGCGTGATGTGGCGGAAATGCCGTTGAAGGCACAGTAGGATGACGATCAACGAGCGGCCCACGATAGATGGACCACTCGGGAACGGCCCAGATGCGTGAGTGTGATCAGGAGGAGTCGATGCCGGGAACGGAGGCCGAGACGAGCGTGGTGTCGGTCGATACGCCGAGTGATCGCGATTCGGTCGCGATACGCCCTACGCGTGGCCTTCGAGCGAGATGGATTGGGCCGGCTCCGTCGCCCCCGACTGACGGATCGCTCGTTGATCGCGTCCTCGCGGCCCGCGGTCTGGCAAGCGGCACGCCCGAGGCGGCGAGATTCCTCACGCCCTCGCTCAAGGACCTTCACGACCCCACGCTGCTCGCGGGTATCGACACCGCTGCAGAGAGGCTCCTGCGGGCGGCCCGCGATGGCGAGAGGATCGTGATCTATGGCGACTACGACGTCGATGGCGTCACCGCGACCGCGATTCTCTACCACACACTTCTCGCGCTCTATCCCGATGCGTGTGTCGAGACGTACGTTCCGCATCGCATCGACGAGGGCTACGGCTTGAACGCCGAGGCGATCGCGCGGCTGGCCGACGCCGGTGCGCGCGTCATCGTGAGCGTGGACTGCGGAATCACGGCCTTCGAGCCGGCCCGCGTCGCGAAGGCCCGGGGCGTCGATCTCGTCATCACGGATCATCACACGATGTCGCCCGAGGCGGGCGTCGTGCTGCCCGATGCGCATGCGTGTGTGCATCCAGCGATCGAGTCAGGCCCCGGTGCGTGCTATCCGAACACGGACCTCTGCGGCGCGGGCGTCGCCTTCAAGCTCGCGTGGAGGATCGCGACGCTTCATGCGGGCGGTGGAGAAAGCAATGGTGAACGCGTCTCGCCCCGCGTGCGCGAGACGCTTCTTGACATGTTGGCGCTCGCGTCCTTGGGCGTGATCGCCGACGTCATGCCGCTCGTGGGTGAGAATCGCGTGATCGCCCGCTTCGGCCTCTCACGCATGAAATCGACCCAACTGGAAGGACTGCACGCCCTGATCGACGCGAGCGGCATGGGTGGTGAGCGTGTCCAGGCCGATGACGTGGGCTTCAAACTCGCGCCTCGCCTCAACGCCTGCGGGCGGATGGGGCACGCGAGGGAAGCCGTCGAACTGTTGACAACGGCAACAGGCGCTCGGGCCCGCGCCATCGCCGAGGAACTCACACGACAGAACGACACCCGCCGAGCGACCGAGCGGGCGATCTTCGATCACGCCGAGAGACTCGCGACCGAATCGGGGATGACGGGCCAGGACCATCGCGCGATCGTCCTCGCGCACGAGTCCTGGCATCAGGGCGTTGTCGGCATCGTGTGCTCGCGACTTGTCGAGCGGTTCCATCGTCCCACGATCCTCTTGCAGAACCACGGCGAGATGTGCCACGGCTCGGGACGATCGATCGATGGCTTCTCGCTCCACGGCGCGATCGAGGCGTGCAAGGACCACGTCGAGACCTTCGGCGGGCACGAGATGGCCGCGGGCTTGAAGGTTCGCACCGATCGAATCGAGGCTTTCACCCGCGTCTTCACCGAGGTCTGCAATCAACGATTGAGCGAGGACGATCTCCTGCCACGAGCGAGATACGACACAGAGGCCGCGATTGCCGATCTCACCCTGGAGGGCGTGCGTGACCTCGCGCGGCTTGCGCCATTTGGCCGCGGCAACCCTTCGGTCTGCGTGCGATTGACCGGCGTGAAAATCGTGGGCCGGGCCGAGACCTTTGGGAGCGGGAACAAGCACCTCGCGATCCGAGTAAGCGACTCGCGGGCGTCACGATCTCGCCTCATCCGGGTCGTCGGGTGGAACTGGGCGGCCCGGGCCGAGGCGTTCCCCGCCGGGGCCGAGGTGGAACTGCTCGTCCGTCCGAAGATCTCGACGTACGGCGGCGTGAGTGTGGAGCCGGAACTCGTCGATGTTGTCCGCGCTGGGGTGGCGTGATAGGGCGGAGATCAGATTCCGCTCGGCGGGCGGTTTCCCGGGCGGCTACCATCAGCCCACGATTCCCGCGGCCATGGCGGAATTGGCAGACGCGCTAGATTCAGGTTCTAGTGGGGTAACACCCGTGGAGGTTCGACTCCTCTTGGCCGCATTCTGTTCGAGGTGGACCGTCGTCGCAACCGTCGTTTCGTGAGGTGCTGCCGATGTCCAGCAAAGTGACTTCCAATCCACCGACTAAACGAGCCTCCCTGGAAGCAATGGATGCCCCGCGGGAGGGAGGTCGCTCGGGCAAGATGTCGGCGAGCACCAAGCCACAGCCCGTGAAACTCGTCATCGCCATCATGGCCTTTGCCGCAGCCGCGTTCGTGATCTATTGGTTCAACTTCCATGAGAGTGGCGGCCCGAACGTGCAGCGTGCCGATCAGCCCATGTCCGCCTCGACAACCGGTCCCGCGACGCCCCCCCCGGCGAGCCCGCAGGCACCAGGCCCGAACTCGCCCGCTTCAGCCGGCACCCAGGCCACGGGCACCAAACCCGAGCCAATCCCTGAGCCCGTCGGCACGTCTCAACTCGCGCCGGGCGTGCAGTAAGGCGTCGATAGGTCGCGTTCCCAGGCGTTCGCATCAGGCCGCCCACGTACAGTCCACGCATGGCGATGGTGATCGCGGGCATCGACGAAGCGGGATATGGGCCGACGCTCGGCCCGTTGGTCGTCGCGATGACGGTCTTCCGGATCGATCGCCCCATCGACGAGGGCGTGCCGAATCTGTGGACCTTACTAGGGTCTGGCGTCTGTCGCGACCCGGGGCGCAACGGCTCGGCCGGACCGGGCGGGCGCGTGCCTATCGCCGATTCGAAACGCCTCAAACTCGCGAACACCGTCCGTTCGACGCACCCGCTCGTGCATCTCGAGCGTGGCGTGCTCTCGTTCCTGCCCCATGTCACGGCTCGCTCGCGCGATGAGGCCACGCCGGAGACCGACGACACGCTTGTGGCGGCGATCGGTGCGGCGTTCCCCACGTGCGAGTGGTACCAAGACGGCGCCAACACGCTTCCGATGGCGCTCACTGGGGGGGAATCGGCCATCGCGTCGAACCTCGTCGGACAGGCGCTCGAACGTTCCGGCGTCTCGATCCTCGCGATGCGAGGCGAGATCGTGAGCGAGTCGAGTTTCAACAGGACGATCGACGACTCGGGGAACAAGTCCGAGACCACGATTCTTGCCGTGGGCCGGCACATCCGCTGGTTGCTGGAGTCACCGTTGAGCGATCTTGGGATGACCGACGACGATCGCCTGGGCATCGTGTGCGATCGTCTCGGTGGGCGTGCGATGTACGCCGAAGTCCTCGAGCGCCTTCTCACCGGGTTCGCCGCGTCGGTGGTGGAGGAAGGCCCGGAGCGCAGCCGGTATGTCGTCGAGGGCAGGGGCCGGCGCGTCGGCGTCTCGTTCCTGACCGAGGCGGAAGGGGCGCACCTTCCCGTGGCGCTCGCGTCGATGCTCGCGAAGTACCTCCGCGAGTTGGCGATGCTGCGATTCAACCGGTACTGGTCGGCCCGCGCGATCGATCAGGGGCTGGGTGAACTCAAGCCGACGGCCGGGTACGCCCTGGACGCTCGCCGATGGCTGACCGATGCCGCCCCGATGCTCGACGCGAATCTCCGCCGCGACCTGGTGCGCAAGGCATGAGCGAGGCCTTGGATACATCAATGCTGGATCTCGCGGCCCGTTTGGCGTTGCGCGCACAGGGCGATGTCGAGCCGAATCCTATCGTCGGGGCGGTCATTGTCCGAGATGGACGCGTCATCGGGATGGGTCACCATCGGCGCTTCGGTAGTTTCCACGCCGAGCGCGAGGCGATTGAAAATTGTCTCCGGCGCGGTGAGTCCCCGAGAGGAGCCACGCTCTACTGCACGCTCGAGCCGTGTGCGCATGTGGGGAAGCAACCGGCCTGCACCACAACCATCATCCAGCATGGCCTCGCACGCGTGGTCTACGCGTGCGAGGACCCGAACCCTGTTGCCGCCGGTGGGGCGGCGGCTCTCCAATCAGCCGGCGTGCAAACCGAACTCTGCGAGACCAGCACGATCGCTGTGGGCATCAACGCCCCGTTCGTGAAGCGGATCCAGACGGGACTGCCCTGGGTCATCGCGAAATGGGCCCAGACGATCGATGGCCGCCTCGCGACACGCAGCGGCGACAGCAAGTGGATCAGCAGCGAGACCTCACGCCGTCGCGTGCATCGCCTCCGCGCACGCGTCGATGCGATCCTCACCGGGCTGGGCACGGTCCTGGCGGACAACCCGCAACTGACCGCGCGGGGCGTGACACGCGTCCGTCGCTGCGCGATCCGCGTGGTGTGCGACTCGGACCTGCAGATCCCGATCGGATCGACGCTCGTGCGCACGGCCAAGGAGACGCCGACCGTCGTCGCGTGCGCGAAGGAACTTATCACGTCAGAAATCGCGCGTGATCGGGTGGCGTCGCTCACCGTCGAAGGCGTGCGGCTTCTCGGCATCACCGAGAATCCCGCGGGGCGAGGCCTGGACCTTGCCGAACTGCTCGCGATACTCCACCGCGACTTCGGCGTCTGCAATCTGCTCGCAGAGGCCGGCCCGGGGCTGGTCGGCAGCCTCTTCGAGCGAGGGCTTGTGGACGAGGCAATCGTGTACATCGGCCCGATGCTCCTGGGCGACGAGATGGCGCGGAGCGTCTCGGCCGGGCGTGCCGTCGAGCAACTCCGCGGCGCGACGCGGCTCTCGCTCTGGCGGTCGAGGCGCCTCGGGCACGACATGGAGTTGACGTACAGGACTCGATGAAGTGTCAAACGTCACGCCTTGCTGAAAGGGATTGTCGACCAATGATCCCCGTGTCCTGGAGTCAGCTTGGAGGTCCGGAAGGTGAAGAAGAACGCATCGATTCCGTCGAAGATCCTGGGGATTCTGATTCTGCTGGCCGTCGTGGGGTGGCAGGCGTGGCAGCGCACGCACGCGCCCACGGGCAACTCGACCAACTCATCATCCTCGCCGGCGAGCGCTTCCACATCAGACCGCCGGCCTTCGGCACCATCTCCGACAGACTCGCGTGAAGTTGGCACCACCACACCAGCAACGCCGAACGATGGTGCCGATCGAATCGCCAACGCCTTCCGCGCCAGGGCCTCCGGCGAGCAGATCCGCGCAACCGGCAAGATCAAGAAGATGCTCCCCGACGACAACGATGGCGATCGCCACCAGAAAGCGATCATCACCCTCGCCAACAAGCACACCATCCTCATCGCCCACAACATCGACCTGGCGCCGCGCGTCCCCTGGCGCGAGGGCGACACCATCGAGTTCTATGGCGAGTACGAGTGGTCCGAAGAGGGTGGCGTCATGCACTGGACCCACCACGACCCCGCCCGACGACACGAGGACGGCTGGATCAAACTCGACGGCAAGGTCTACAAGTAGCGAATCATCCTCGTCTCACTCGCCATGGAGTCACGTATGAACGACGCGGCATCGATCTATGAGAAACTTGGCGTCTTCTACCTCGGCAAGGAGTTCGACCTCGCCGCGCGCGCGCGTCGTGATGAGTTCGTCCTCTACGACTCCAAGGACCTGACGACCCACGCCGTCTGCGTCGGCATGACGGGCAGCGGCAAGACCGGGCTGTGCGTCACCCTCCTCGAAGAGGCCGCAATCGATGGGATTCCCGCGATCGTCATCGACCCCAAGGGCGATCTGGGCAACATGCTCCTGACGTTTCCCGATCTCAAGACCACCGACTTTGAGCCGTGGGTCAATGCCGACGACGCGGCGAAAAAGGGCCTCTCGGCGAAGGACTTTGCCGCAAAGCAAGCGGCATTGTGGGCGAAGGGCCTGGGCGAGTGGCACCAGGACGGTGATCGCGTCCGCCGGTTGAAAGACGCCGCGGACTTCACGATCTTCACGCCGGGGAGCAACGCGGGCGTGCCGGTCTCCATCCTCGATTCGTTCGCGGCCCCGCCCGCAGAGATTGCCGGTGATGCCGAACTGATGCGTGACCGCGTCTCGACGACGGCGACGAGCCTCCTGGGCCTCATCGGTGTGGATGCCGACCCGATCAAGAGTCGCGAGCACATCCTGCTGTCGACGATTCTCTCGGGCGAGTGGTCGAACGGGCGCGACGTGAGCCTGCCGACATTGATCCATCATGTGCAGAACCCGCCGTTCTCCAAGGTCGGTGTGATGGATGTCGAGGCGTTCTTTCCGTCCAAGGACCGCTTCGCGCTCGCGCTGCAGTTGAACAACCTGCTCGCGGCCCCCGGATTCGAGTTGTGGCTCCAGGGCGAGGCCCTCGACATCGGCGCTCTGCTCCGCACGTCGTCAGGAAAGCCCCGTGTCTCGATCTTCTCGATCGCGCACCTCTCGGATTCCGAGCGGATGTTCTTCGTCTCGCTCCTCTTCAACCAGATCCTGGGCTGGGTCCGGACGCAGCGGGGAACCACGAGCCTCCGCGCCCTGGTCTACATGGACGAGATCGCGGGATACTTCCCGCCCGTTGCGAATCCACCCTCCAAAGCGCCGATGCTCACGATGATGAAGCAGGCCCGTGCGTTCGGCGTCGGCATGGTCCTCGCGACGCAAAACCCCGTGGACATCGACTACAAGGGACTCTCCAACGCCGGGACGTGGTTCATCGGGCGGCTCCAGACCGAGCGCGACAAGGCGCGCGTCCTCGAGGGGCTTGAGGGTGCCGCCGCTCAGGCCTCGGCGAGGTTCGACCGCTCGAAGACCGAGCAGATCCTCTCCAGCCTCGGGCAGCGTGTCTTCTACATGAACAATGTGCACGACGACGCGCCGACGATCTTCGAGACGCGCTGGGCGATGTCGTATCTCTGCGGCCCGCTGACACGCGCGCAGATCAAATCGCTCACGGCAGAGCGTGGCGCGATGCCAGGCTCGGTACCCGCATCCCCCACGAGCTCTTCGGCCTCCCCAAATACCAAGTCATCGATGACATCGAGCGCATCAACATCGGGGATGCGGCCCGTGCTCCCGCCGGAGATACCGCAGTACTTTGTCCCCGCGCGATCGGCCTCGGGCGGTGAAATTGTCTACGTCCCGATGGTCCTCGGGCTGACTCGTGTGTACTACCAGGACTCGAAGAAGGGCATCGACGAGGAGGTGCTCTCGTCGTATGTCGCCGAGGCGAGCGATGGGCCCATCGCCGTGGACTGGGACCGTGCCATCGAGATGGAGGTTGAGGAGACGGACCTGGAGTCGTCGCCCGCAGGCGCGGCCACATTCGCGTCTGTGCCGGGCGAGGCCGCGAAGGCGAAGTCGTACGACGCGTGGAAGAAATCGCTCGCCGACTACGTGTATCGCGCCGGGAAACTGGAGATCCTGCAGTGCGAGGCGCTCGACGAGCGGTCGCGCCCGGGGGAGAACGAACGACAGTTCCGCGCGCGCCTTTCCGAGAAGGCCCGCGAGGAGCGGGATGCGGCGACAACGAAACTTCGCGAGAAGTATGCGTCAAAGATCCAGACGCTCACCGATCGCGTGCGACGGGCCGAGCAGGCCGTCGAGGTCCAGAAGGGTCAGGCCCGCGACGCGAAGTGGTCCACGGCCCTGTCGTTTGGGGCGGCGGTGCTCTCCTCGCTCCTAGGGAAGAAGAAAGTCTCGATGTCGAACGTCGGGCGGGCGACGTCGGCCATGCGGGGCGTCGGGCGCAGCGCCCGCGAATCGGGCGATGTCGATCGGGCCGAGGAGAACGTCGACGCGCTCCAGCAGCAACTCAAGGACCTGGAGGCAAAGGTGCAGGCGGAGATCGACGAGATCTCAAGCAGTCTTGACCCCACGAAGGCGGAACTCTCCAGCGTCGTGATCAAGCCTAAAAAGACGAACATCACGGTGCGTTCGGTGGTGCTCGCGTGGGCGCCACACGCTAAGGATGCGTCGGGGCGACTGGTCTCGCTGGTCCAGTAACGGCTCAAGTGCTGATTCGGCGCGAACCGAACACGATCTGGGGAGTAGAATCTTTGGTGTCGAATGGCGATTCGTGTGCGGCGTAGGTCCGCACACGACCGATGCTCCATGTGTGAGCCGTGCGCCACCGAACAGAGTTCCGTGGTGCCGCTGACATAGAGCGCCCTGTTAAGGGCAGGACCGAGTGTTGAGTTGAGAACGTCCGCCGCCAACCTTGCCACCAAACTCATCGCGGTCCTTTCCGCGGCGATGTACGCGTGGATCGCCGTGGCGACGGGGTCTGGGAGTTGCACCGGCGCGACCGACTCCGGTGCGGTCGTGTGCATGCACGCGCGGCTGTGCCATGTGACCGGCTCCGATTCGCTCGACTCCGCGACCGCAGTGAAGCCGTGTTGTCGGAAGGCGGCATCGAAGCATCGCGGGAGTGAGCCGACGATTGACAACGCGCCCGAATCCTGCCACTGCTGCGCCAAGGCTCCTGGATCTTCTGTGGTCGGAAAGGCCATCGAATCGCCACTCGATCGCCACGCGACCTGGGAACCGGTCACCGATTCACCGTTCCTCATGCTCGTGGATGGCGATCTCTCCACGCTGAATCGCCTTGTCCACGGTCGACCGCCACCGGACCCATGTGGTGTTGCCTCACTGCGCGCCCGTCGGGATTGCACCGGCCTTCTTTCCTCTCGTCTGGTGATCTAGTCGAGCCTCGCATTCGACGCCGCGAACCGACCATGGTCGGTGGTGACGTCTGGCCCTGCGCGTTTCGATTCCGATCGCCACACTCGAGGAATGTCCAATGTCCAATGCGGACCTCACCGCGCTCGCCGGAGCGCCTTCGAAGTCGTCCACAACCACGGTCCCGCGACCACCTCGTCGCTGGGGCACGCGCGTCCTCGTTCCCGCGTCCTTGCTGCTGGGGATGACGGGTGTCCTCGCGTTCGCCGCGCGTGGCACACTCTTCCCGCCGCCTGGGGTCTGGGCCGCGCCGGTCGTCCTGGTCGAGCACTCCGCCGCCCCTGTGGTGGCCCATGCACCAGATGCGACGACACCAGCCGATGGCGCGACACTCTCGCTCGGCCCGGTTCTCGTCCAGGCGCCGGGGTGGATCGAGGCCGATCCATATTCCACGACCGTGCCCGTGCTCGCCGAGGGGTTCGTGCGCGAGGTGCTCGTGCTCGAGGGGCAGCATGTCGAGAAAGATCAGGTCGTTGCCCGTCTCATCGAGGACGACGCGCGGCTCACACTCGAGCGTGCGCGGGCCGAGCGCGACATGGCCCGTGCCGAACTCGCCATCGCCCGGCGTGATACCGATGTCGCCCAGGCAAGAGTCGCCGAGGTCGTCGAGGATCTGCGTCGAAAGACGCTCGCGGGTTCGGCGGCGGTCTCGGCCCTCGAGATCAGCCAGCTCGAACTCCGCCATCGCACCATGGAGCGCGAGGTGCTCGCCGCCCAGGCGCGTGTGGCGAGCGTCGAGGCGATCCTGAAAGCACGCCAGGTCGCGGTAGATGAGGCCGAACTCCGCCTGAGCCGCATGGAGATCCGCGCCCCGTTGAGTGGTGTCGTGCAGACCCGCACGCTCGAGCCGGGCATGCGCGTGGGGATGCCCGAGCCGATGACGCGCGAGTCGATGGGCACGGGGCAGATTCGTCTCTATGACCCCGCGCACATCCAGGCACGCGTCGATGTGCCGATCGCCGATGCCGCCCGCGTGGGGATCGGGTCACGGGCCGAAGTTCTCTGCGAGGCACTCCCGGAGCGCGCGTTCACGGGCGAGGTCACGCGGATCGTGCACGAGGCCGACATCCAGAGAAACACCGTGCAGATGAAGGTCCGCATCCACGATCCCAGCGAGATCCTCAAGCCCGAGATGCTCGTGCGGGTTCGGTTGTACTCCAAGGCGCCCGAGAGCACCGATCGCGCATCGCCCGAAGCCAGAGAAACCGCGCCATCGCCGCTCGCGTCAACCGTGAGCATCCCCGCCCGTGCCGTGGTCGCCGGCACGTCGGCGTGGGTTGTCATGCCGGGCGATCGCGCGGGAGCGAGCGTCGCGCGCCGGCGTGAAATCACCACGCAACAAGCCACACACATCGCGGGCGTCGTGAGCGTCACGACGGGCCTGTCCATCGGCGATCGAGTCATCGTTGACCCGCCAGCCACGCTCACCGAAGGCGCTCGCGTCCGCATCCTCGGCGAATGGACCGAGCACGCACACCAATCCAAGGAGTCCACCCATGGCTCTCATTGAATGTCGCCAACTCACCAAGTCGTACGCCAAGGGCGACGCCACAATCACGCCCCTGAGCGGCGTGGACCTCGATGTCGAGGCCGGCGAGTTTCTTGCGCTCATGGGCCCCTCCGGAAGCGGCAAGACGACGCTCCTCAATCTCATCGCCGGGATCGACGTGCCGTCCTCGGGCTCGCTGAAGATCGGCGGGACCGAACTCGCGGGGCTGAGGCGCGCCAAACTCGCCGACTGGCGTCGCGACCACGTCGGCTACATCTTCCAACTCTACAACCTCGTCCCAGTTCTCACGGCGTACGAGAACGTTGAACTCCCGATGCTGCTCCTGTCGCTCTCGTCGCGCGAGCGCCACGAGCGTGTCTCGGCCGCCCTCTCGCTCGTGGGTATCGCCGATCGACACGACCACTACCCGCGCCAGCTCTCGGGTGGGCAGGAACAGCGCGTCGCGATCGCACGTGCGATCGTGACCAACCCGACCATCATCGTCGCCGATGAACCGACGGGGGATCTTGACGCCGAGTCTGCTGCCGGCATCATGGCGCTTCTGAAACGTCTCAACCAGGAACTCGGTCGCACCCTCATCATGGTGACGCACGACGCGAAATCGGCCCGTCATGCCTCACGACAACTCCACCTCGAGAAGGGACGCCTCATCGAGTCGTCCGAACCGCAGACCGCACTCGCCGGAGCCATCGCATGATCCCCGCCAAGCACTTCCCCACGATTCTGAAGCAGGTTGTTCGTCATCGAACGCGCACGGCCCTCACCGTCGCCGGCGTCGCGGTCGCGATGTTCCTCTTTGTCGCGGTCCAATCGCTGCGCGACGGCGTCCACGCGGCGACGCAGTCGGCCTCCAGCGACACCAAACTCATCGTCTATCGCCAGAACCGCTTCTGCCCCGCGACCAGCCGACTTCCCGAGAACTATGGGAGTCGGATCGAACGGATCGCGGGCGTCGCCGAGGTCGTCCCGATGAAGGTCGTCGTCAACAACTGCGGCGCGAGCCTCGACGTGGTCACGTTTCGGGGCGTCCCGGAGGATTCGCTTCCGCTGATCTCCAGGACCTGGCTCGTGCTCGACGGCTCCATCGACGAGTGGAACCGCCGATCCGATTCGGCGTTGGTGGGGGCGCGCCTCGCCGAGCGGCGAGGCATCCGTGTCGGCCATTCCTTTGATGCGGCCGGAGTCACCGTGAACGTCGCGGGGATCATCGAGTCCGATGAGGCCCAGGACCAGAACGTCGCCTATGTCCACCTTCCCTTCCTCCAGCAGGCGGCCAAGGGCAGCACGCTCGGCATCGTCACGCAGTTCGCGGTTCGTGTCTCCGACCCCTCGCAGCTCGATTCGGTCGCGAAGCGGATCGACGAGGAGTTCAAGACCGATCAGGAACCGACGCAGACCCGCCCGGAGAAGGCCTTCGTCGCCCAGGCCGCGAGCGACGTGATCGCGATCGTCGGCTTCACGCGATACCTGGGTTGGGCGTGCCTGGCCGCGGTCCTCGCGCTCGTCGCCAACTCGATCATCCTCAGCGTGCGTGATCGTGTGAAGGAGCACGCCGTCCTTCAGACGCTCGGGTATCGCCCAGGTCTGCTCGCTCGACTCGTGATCGTGGAGAGCGTGATTCTCTCACTCATTGGCGGGCTTGTGGGCACGGGCCTCGCGATCGTCGTCGTGCGATTCGGCCAGTTCACATTGTCGAACGAGGGTCTCAGCATCCCCATCACGGCACGCGTGAGCCTCGTCGCGCTGGGCTTGGGCATCTCGATCGCGGTGGGGGTCCTCGCGGGATTGGTGCCCGCGCTCAGCGCGGGCCGGCGTGATCTCGCGACATGTTTCCGGGCCGTGTGAGAGGTGCCAGACGTGAGACGACTTCCACTCGATTATGCCGTCCGGAATCTCGGCCGATCGCACACAAGACTCGCGCTTGCGGTGATCGGGAGCACGCTGGTCGCGCTCCTGACGCTCGCCGCCGGGGCCTTCGTTCGCGGCATGACCTCCTCGCTGCAATCGTCGGGCGGGGAGCACAACGTCATCATCGTCGGCACAGGGAGCGAGGAGTCCGTGGAGCGAAGCGAAATTGGCGCACGCATCCCGGGCCTGATCGGCGCGTCGATCCAGGGCATCCAGTCCCGCGGCACGACGCCCTACCTCTCCCCGGAGGTCTACGTGCAACTCCTGATCGGCCCGGAGTCCGATCCACTACGGCGTCGCCTCGCCGCAGTGCGTGGCGTCACCCCCGCCGCGATGCTCGTCCACTCCAACGTGCGGCTCATGGAGGGCCGCTTCCCCCGCGCGGGCGAGGACGAGGTCATGCTCGGCGCGATGACCCACGTCCGACTCGGTGTCCCGCGAGAGATGATCGCCGTCGGAAACTCGCTCATGCTCGAGGGCCGCCTATGGAGAATCGTCGGCACGTTCGACGCCTCGGGCACGATCATGCAGGCCGAGGTCTGGGCGCCGCTCACCGACATCAAAGAGGCGACCAAGCGCAAGACGATCTCGTGCGTGGTGATGACACTCGATCCCACCAAGGCCGAGTTCGGCGATGTGGACTACTTCTGCCGCTCACGTATCGACCTCGAACTTAGCGCCATGCGAGAGTCCGACTACTACGCCGGTCTCAGCCGCTTCTTCGCGCCGATCCGCTTTGTCGCGTGGGCGACGGCCGGCCTGATCGGGATGGGCGGCCTCTTCGGCGGGCTGAACACGATGTACGCCGCTTTCGCCGCTCGTGTCCGCGAGGTCGGCATGCTCCAGTCGCTAGGCTATCGACGCGGCGCCGTCGTCCTGAGCCTTGTGCAGGAGTCGGTCATCGCGGCATCGGCGGGTGGTCTGCTCGCGTGCGTCGCGGGGCTGCTCGTGCTTGATGGGCTGGCCGTACGATTCTCCATGGGCGCGTTCGGACTCGTCGTGGACGAGTCTGTTCTGCTCGTGGGACTCGGCGCGTCGCTGGTCCTCGGCATCGTGGGCGCGCTTCCGCCGGCGTGGAAATGCCTCACGCTCCCCATCCCCCAGGCCCTCAAGGGCGTGTAGTTGGACAGTCCTCACGCCTCAGAGGCGACTGAACCAAGTCGGCAACCTCACGAGGATTCAACCGTCGAACCCGAAAACACCGAAGGAACCAACCATGACCAAGTCCACCATCGCAGTTCTGCTCTGTGCCGTGACGTTCGTCAGCGCCTGTGAGCGTGCGTCCACGCCGGCGCCGAAGCCGCAGCCTGCCGCGGCACTCCCCACCAGCCTCATGCTCGCGAGCCTCCCCGAGGACGCCAAGCCCGTTGAGGACGCCAAGTCCGCCGCCAAGGTCGGCGAGACGATCACCATCTCGGGTCGAATCGGCGGCATGATGAAGCCCTTCGCCGAGGATCGAGCGGTCTTCACACTCGTCGGCCCCGGGATCCCGGCATGCAGCGATTCGGGAGACGATCATTGCTCCACACCGTGGGATTACTGCTGCGAGACCAGCGAGGACATCGCCGCCCACGCCGCGACGATCAACGTCGTGGATGACAGCGGCAAGGTCATCAAGGCCTCGCTCAAGGGCGTCGGCGGCATGAAAGAACTTAGCGCCGTCATCGTTGTCGGCAAAGTCCGAGCGATCGAGGGCGCCTCGCTCGTGATCGATGCCCAGGGGATCTTTGTGGCCACCAAGTAGGCCCCGCTCTTCACACCTTTGAACCATGAGCAGCAAGGACGCCCATCGCCGCACGCGTGACGATCACGCCCAGGAGACGGCCGAGGACTACGTCGAGGCCGTCGCCGAGTTCTCGGCGTCGCGCGGGTGCTGCCGCGTGAAGGACCTCGCCTCGCGCTTCGGCGTCAGCCACGTCACGGTCACGCGGATCGTCAGTCGCCTCGTGCGTGAGGGCCTGCTCACAACCGAGCCGCACCGCCCCATCGAACTCACGCGCCGCGGCGCCGCGCTCGCCAAGCGTGCCCGCGAGCGGCATGACGCGGTCTACGCCTTCCTCGTCGCCATCGGCGTCCCGGCAAAGGTCGCGGCCATCGATGCCGAGGGCATCGAGCACCACGCCAGCCCCAAGACCATCGCCCGCTTCCGCGCCATCACGCGGGCCAAGTCGACCGTTCCACGCCGGACAGCCACACTGGCAGGCGTCTCCAAACCCACCCGAAAGGTCCTGTAAGTCCGAAGCATCCGTCTCCCGCCATATCGTGTCCACGCCTGTAGCCGATGCTACATGTAGCCACGCCTACACTTACACGACACACCAACGATCACGAGAGCCCTCCCATGATGTACTCACGCTCAGGAACGTCACTCCGCCCCACAACACTGAGGCCCACGCGCCTCCCAGCCGAGCACATGAGTCGCGTCTTCGCCCTCGTGCTCCCGCTGCTCTGTGCCGTGCTCCTCGTCGCCTGTGACTCCCGCGCCAAATCACCCAATGCGGCCTCCTCCAACGCGCCAGCCGAACACCACCTCCCCAAGATCGTCACCACCGTCGGCATGGTCACCGACATCGTCCGACGCGTCGCGGGCGAACGGGCCGAGGTCGTCGGCCTCCTCGGCGAGGGCATCGATCCGCACCTCTACAAACCAACAAGATCCGACATCCAGCAACTCATGGGCGCCGACATCATCTTCTACAACGGCCTGCTCCTCGAGGGCAAGATGACCGACGTCCTCGTCCGCGCTGCGAGTGCCGGAAGACCCGTGCATGCCGTCACCGAACTCCTCGATGACTCGGAACTCCTCGAGCCGCCAGCCTTCGCCGGTCACGTCGATCCCCATGTCTGGATGGACCCGCTCGCCTGGGCCAAGGCCGTCGAGGTCGTCCGCGACCGCATGATCGAGCACGACCCCAAGGGCAAACCCGTCTTCGAGGCCAACGCCATGCACATCATCGAGCAGATCCACGCCCTCCATGACTACGCGACGAACGCGATCGCCACGATCCCCGAGGAGCGCCGCGTCCTCATCACCGCTCACGACGCCTTCAACTACTTCGGCCGGCGCTACGAAATCGAGGTCGTCGGCATCCAGGGCCTCTCCACCGAGTCCGAGGCCGGTGTCCAGGACATCGAGCGCCTCGTGCAACTCATCGTCACGCGCAGCGTCCCCGCGGTCTTCATCGAGTCCACCGTCTCCGAGCGCAACGTCAACGCCCTTATCGCTGGAGCCAAAGCCCAGAACCACACGGTGCACATCGGCGGCACGCTCTACAGCGACGCCATGGGCCCGACTGGAACCTACGAAGGAACCTACCTCGGCATGATCGACCACAACGTCACCACCATCGTCCGGGCGCTCGGCGGCGACGCTCCCATCGGCGGCTGGCAGGGCAAACTGAACGAGGCTCACACGGGAGACTCGAAGTGACCCAACGCGAGACCACGGTCGCCACCGAACACTCGCCCGAGTCACGCTCAACCGTCCCACCGGGCGTGGCTCCAACGCGCTCCATCCTCGACGCCCGCCCCGAGCACTCCGCCCAGTCACCCGTCGCGATCCACGCGATGACTATCGCGTACAACAAAAAGCCCGTCCTCTGGGACGTCGACTACGACGCCCCCGTCGGCGCCCTCGTCGCAATCGTCGGGCCCAACGGCGCCGGCAAGAGCACGCTCATCAAGGGCTGCCTCGGCATCGTCCCACGCGCCTCCGGCACCGTCGAGTTCTGGGGCGAGCCGCTCGCCGACGCCCGCGCCCGCATCGGCTATGTCCCCCAGCGTGAATCCGTCGATTGGGACTTTCCGGTCTCGGCGCTCGACGTCGTCTGCATGGGACGCTATCGCAAGATCGGCTGGTTTCGCCGCGTCTCGCGCCAGCACAAGGACGCCGCTCGCCACGCCCTCGAGCGCGTGGGCATGGCCGACTTCGCCGACCGCCAGATCAGCCAACTCTCCGGCGGGCAACAGCAACGCGTCTTCCTCGCTCGCGCCCTCGCCCAGGACGCCGATCTCTATTTCATGGACGAGCCGTTCGCCGGCGTCGATGCCGCGACCGAGCGCGCGATCATCGAGGTCCTCCGCGAACTCCGCGCCCAGGGCAAGACAGTCATCTGTGTCCACCACGATCTCCAGAGCGTTCCGGAGTACTTCGACCACGCGCTCCTCCTCAACATGCGCGTCGTCGCCGCGGGGCCCGTCAACCAGGTCTTCACGCCGCAGAATCTCCATCGGACCTACGGCGGCCGCCTCACACTTCTCGCCGATGCCGCCGAAGCCGTCGCAAAGGCGGGCGTGAGCAGCGTCGGAAGCAGTGGGGGCGTGACCCGGTGATGCCCGCATTGGCCATTGCTGATCCTGCACTCGCGACCGACCAGGGCTCCCTCGCGCGCGTCACACAATGGCCCTCGCTCCACGATGCGCTCAGTGTGCTCACCTTCCGCGCCGGGTACAACACCAATCTCGTCATCGTCGGCACGATGCTCCTGGGTCTCGCCGCCGGGCTCGTCGGAGTCCTCGCCCTCATGCGCAAGCGCTCCCTCATGGCCGATACGCTCAGCCACGCCTCGCTTCCCGGGATCGGACTCGCCTTTATCCTTGCCACCACGCTCGGCGTTAACGCCAAGAGCCTTCCGCTGCTCTTGACAGGCGCCGCGATCACCGGCGTCCTCGGCGTCCTCGCCGTCCAATGGCTCAAGACACGCACACGACTGAAGGAAGACGCCTGCCTCGGCGCCATCCTCAGCACCTTCTTTGGGTTTGGCATCGTCCTTCTCAGCATCGTCCAGACCATGCGAGCAGGAAACGCCGCGGGCCTTCCCCGATTCATCTATGGCCAGACCGCCGCCATGCTCCCCGCCGATGCGATCCTCATGTCCGCCATTGCGGGACTCTCCATCGTCGCGGTCCTCCTGCTCAGCAAGGAGTTCGCCGTCGTCGCCTTTGATGACGAGTTCTCGCTCGTGCAGGGCTGGCCCGTCTCACGCCTCGATCTCGCGATGATGGCGCTCATCGTCCTCGTCACCGTCTCGGGTCTCCAGGCCGTCGGCCTGATTCTCGTCGTCGCGATGCTCATCATCCCTCCCGTCGCCGCGAGATTCTGGACCGATCGACTCTGGATGCTCTTCGTCCTCGCCGCGATGTTCGGCACGCTCAGCGGCTATCTCGGCTCCTCCATTTCTGCCCTATTTCCAGGCAAACCCGCCGGAAGCGTCATCGTCCTGACGTCGGGAGTGCTCTTCCTCGTCAGCATGATCGCTGCCCCGCGACGTGGCGTCGCCGCGGGTCTCGCACGCCGCCTCCGTCTTCGCCTTCGGTTCGAGATCGACCATGTCTGCGAGGCCGCCTACGAGCGCTCGCTCGAGTCCGATCGCCCCGTGCTGACCCACGCCACGCTCCAGGACTTGACCAAGACCCGAGGCCTCGACTCGCTCACCCGTGCCGCTGTGGCGACGGCGCTTCGCACACGCCACTACGTCCGCTCCACACCCGCCGGCCTGGAGCCAACCCCAGCCGCACTCACCCGCGGCGCCCGCGTCTATCGCAACCATCGCCTCTGGGAGCAGTACCTCATCACCCACGCCGACATCGCCCCGTCCCACGTCGACTGGTCCGTCGATCAGGTCGAGCACGTCCTCTCCGCGGACCTCATCCGTCAACTCGAAGAAGCCCTCGGCCAGGACGGCATCGACCTCCGCGCCCCCACACCTGCCACCGGAGCCGCCCCATGAGCGACTCCATCTTCCAGTTCATCACCCTCGATCTCTTCCCGCTCCTCGCGGCGACGCTGGCATCCCTCGTCTGCGCGCTCCTGGGCAACTATCTCGTCCTCCGCCGCCAGAGCATGATGGGAGATGCGATCTCCCATGCCGTCCTCCCCGGACTCGTGGTCGCCTTCCTCATCACCCAGCAGCGTCTGCCGATTCCCATGTTCCTCGGTGCCGCCGTCGCGGGCTTCGTCACCGTGATCCTCATCGAACTCGTCCGCAAACTCGGGCGTGTCGAGCCGGGGGCCGCGATGGGCGTCGTCTTCTCCATCCTCTTCGCCTTCGGCGTTCTCCTGCTCTCGAGCGATCGCATGCGCAACGTCGATCTCGACGCCGACTGCGTCCTCCATGGCGTCCTCGAAGGCCTCACGCTCAACCTCCCGCACGACACGCCCCACACATGGAGCGGCATTTTCTCGCTCTCCAACCTCGCGCACATCCCACGCCCCGTCGCCACGCTCCTCGTCGTGCTCCTGATCTCCTCCGCCTGCGTCACGCTCCTCTTCAAGGAGTTCCGCCTCGCCGCCTTCGATCCCGCCCTCGCCACGGCACAAGGCTTCCGCGCCGGCGCGCTCCACATGCTCCTGATGGCCCTCGTCGCCGCCGCCACCGTCGCTTCCTTCGAGGCCGTCGGCTCCATCCTCGTCATCGCCATGCTCATCT
This sequence comes from uncultured Phycisphaeraceae bacterium, assembly GCA_964628245.1. Classification (GTDB taxonomy): domain Bacteria; phylum Planctomycetota; class Phycisphaerae; order Phycisphaerales; family UBA1924. Next base: position 93,829 of record CAZVMU010000002.1, read on the forward strand.
GCCCCCCGGCCGCCGCACGCCTCCTCACAGATCGCCTCAACACACAAATCTGGACAAGCCTCGTTCTCGCACTCATGTCCGCGGTATCAGGCTACGCCAGCGCCATCTTCGTTCCCGGCGCCATGGGCCGAGACTCTGTGAGCGTCGCGGGGTCCATCGCCGTGGCCAGCGGCGTCATCCTCGCCCTCGCCGCACTCTTCGCGCCCACGCATGGCGTCCTCGCCCGCTCGCTCCGCCAGAAGCGACTCACGCGCGAGATCGCCATCGACGATCTTCTCGCGATGCTCTACCGGTCCAGAGAGATCGAGCCCGAATCCCCAAGGCTCGCCGCGATCGCTTCCGCCACAAGCCCCGGCGCCCTCACGGGCGCACGACTGGCCGATCTCATCACGATCGCGGACGAGCGTGTCACGCTCACGCCCTCGGGCCTCGACCGTGCCCGTGCCCTCGTCCGCACACACCGCCTGTGGGAGTCCTACCTCGTCGACCAGGCCGGTCTCGCGCCCGATCACGTCCATGAGGTCGCCGAGAAACTCGAGCACACGAAACTCACACCTCCAGATGCCGAACACGACCCCCACGGGCGGCGTATTCCTCTGAGAGGGAAGGAGTAAGGCTCTGCGTACGAACAAAAACAAGACGTGTCCAAACTATCGGTTCTCGCCGACTTATCGCCCCTCATCTCTGCAACCGCCCCCAACATCCACCGCATCCCTCGCTTGCATTCATCCGAAGACTCTGATAGTGTGTACGTTGTCTCCTCGTGGGTTCATCGGGCGTTTCTCAGCGCCTAGGGGTTCGGCCAGCGCATTCCGCCTCGCCGATTGTCGTTCGGAGGTCATCATGAAGATGCGTCCATTGGCTTTGAAGCGTCACGGATTCACGCTCATCGAGTTGCTCGTGGTCATCGCAATCATCGCGCTGCTCATCAGCCTCCTCCTCCCCGCGCTCAGCAAAGCCAAGGTTGTCGCCAAGACTTTGAAAGAGCAAGCGATCGGCCACGAGATGGTCGTCGCCTCCGCCGGATACCAGTCCGACTCCAAGGACAAGATCCTCCCCGGCGGCTGCCACTGGGCCTGGAATCACGCTCCCGCCAACCGATACAGCATCTTCCCCGGCGACCCGTGGAATCAGCGCCGGCGCCTCGAGGGCTCCATCACCAAGGCCTGGACGCTGTACTACCTCGCCTGGAACACCTTCCCGCTCGAAGCCATTCAGATCGACAAAGCCACGTTCGTCAACTTCAACTCGCGTGCGAACACCGGTTTCGCCGCCGCGGGTGGATTCTGGCAGTACGGCTCGACCGAAGCCGCCGGCGCCTTCGCCTGGCACCCCTCGCTCGGCATGAACACGACCTACTACGGTGGCAACTACTCCTTTGGTGCCTTCCGTGGTCAAAGCGCGCCCATCACCAACCCGCCCGACCTTCAGTCCGGGTATGGCAACCCCACTCCCGCTGGCAACCCGCGAGTTTCAGGCGGTCAGTTCTACGTCCAGCGCGGCGCCGATGTCCGCTACCCCAGCACCATGCTCCAGTTTGCCTCCGCTCGCGGCGGTGACATCCAGTCCGGCGGCGCCTTCTGGGGCTACGGCCAGACCATTCCCAACTCCGGCGTCATTCGTCCCGGCTACTACACCGTCTCGGCACCCGTCGCGTCGCCCTACAGCCGTGGAGGTTTCAACGCCGCCTACACCCTCGCCAACGCCTGGAACCCATCCAACAAGTTCAACCCCGCCGCCGTCGCCGGCACCTGGGGCATGATGGATATGCGCTACGAAGGCAAGGCCGTCACCGCCATGGTCGATGGCCATGTCGAGATGCAGTCCCTCGAGCAACTCCGCGACATGCGCAAGTGGTCCAACGTCGCCACCAGCGCCAACTGGACCTTCCCGACCTCGTCCACCCAGATCAACTGGTAAACCGTCGTCAATCCCAACGCACTCATCAGCAGCCGGCCCGAACTCGGGCCGGTTGTTTTTTTCGCGGGGCGAAGGACTCCCGATCTGCACGCCGCCCGCCCCGATCCGCGGGCCTGAGGCCATTCACACAATCTGGAATCCATCCGCAACCCGCTCGCAACCGCCGGCCTCCCGTCCCGGTACGCTTCTACTGACGTGTCGGCTTGACGACTCGCCACCACCGGAGACGCTCGCATGTCCTCCCCTCGCCGCGCCCTCACGCTCCTCGAAGTCCTGGTCGCTCTCGCGGCGATCACCCTGATCCTCGCCGCTGCGTTCCCCGCGCGTCGCTCCTCGCTCGCCGCCGTCAGCGCCGTGCGCGAACTCGCCGCCGCCAAGGACCAACTCGTCGCCCTGCGGTCCTACGCCTCCGACAACCGCGACCGCATCTTGCCCTCGGCGCCCCATTGGGCCTGGGTCCATTCGCCCGAGTCCGCGTACAGCCTCTTCCCGCGAAACCCCTGGAACTCCGCCCGCCGACTCAACGGCAGCGAGGTCAAGGTCTGGACGCTGCACCTCATGGGCGCCGGATATCTCCGCCCCGAGGCCTTCGTCGTCGATCGCCCCACGCGCCAGGCCTTCGACGCTCGCAACACCAACCCCGTCAATCTCATCAACAACATCGAGAACTACGACGTGGGTTCCAAGCCCACCGCATACGCCTGGCACCCCTCCCTCGGCATGAACGCCGCATACATAGGCGGGGCCTACGTCTTCGGCGCCTTCCGAGGCCAAACCCCCGGCGGCGGCACCTTCGGCAACCCAGCGCCCGCCCCCAACCCCCGCGCCTCAGGCGGTCAGTTCTACGTCCAGTCCTTCGACGCCATCAAACGCCCCAGCCAACTCATCATCTTCGCCTCTGCTCGCGCCGGCGATGTCATCAGTGGCGGTGCCTTCTGGAACTACGGCGCCGCCATCCCCAACTCAGGCACGATCCGCCCCGGCCACTGGGCCGTCCTCCCGCCCGCCGCCTCGCCCAACGGCCGCGGCTCATACTCCCAGCCCTACTCCCTCGCCAACGCCTGGATCTCCTCCAACACCTACAACCCCGCCCAAATCCCCGGCGCCTGGGGCATGATGGACCAGCGCCACGACAACCACGCCGTCACCGTCACCGCCGATGGGCACGCCGAACTCCAGACCCTCGAGCAACTCCGCGACATGCGGAAATGGTCCAACGTCGCCAACAAGCCCAACTGGACCTTCCCGACGAACATCCGCCAGATCCAGTGGTGATCTCCCGGTCGTATGCCAAGCGAGACATCTCACATCGTCGCGCGGTTGTTCATGCAACTGATCACACGATGTTCGCTCTGAATGGAATCAATAAATTCCGATCGCCTCCTGCAACCGACTCAAACACGGCCCAGTATAACCTCGTATCGAGGCGCCCGTTCGGGTAACAATGCCTCGCGGTGCATTCGCACAACTGAATAGATGCAGGAGAAACTCATGTCCCTCATCCGCCGCGGTTTCACACTCATCGAACTTCTCGTCGTCATCGCCATCATCGCTCTCCTCATCAGCCTGCTCCTCCCTTCGTTCACCGCCGCCAAGACAACGGCCAAATCGCTCAAGGAGCAGGGCGTTGCCCACCAGATGGTTACGGCATCAGTTGCGTACCAGTCGGACTCAAAGGACATGATCCTTCCCGGAGGATGTCACTGGTCTTGGAACCATGCTCCGGCGAACAGGTACAGTTTGCTCCCTTCTGATCCATGGAATCCTCGCCGTCGTCTCATGGGCTCCATCACGAAGATCTGGGTCATGCACTTTGTGTCGTGGAACTCGTTTCCGTTGGAATCAGTCCAACTGGACAAGGCTACATATTTGAACTTTCTCTCACGGCCTGTCTATGGATATTTCTCGTCAGACATGAACTACAGCACATATTTGATGGATGAAAGTCTGAGTGCATTCGCCTGGCATCCATCACTCGGCATGAACACGGTGTATTACGGTGGTAACTATTCTTTCGGTGCGTTCCGTGGGCAGGGGCCCTCGATAGACAATCAAGACTCGGATTTGTACTCGCCCTATGGAAACCCGACTCCGGCTGGTAACCCGAAGATCTCTGGCGGGCAGTTCTACGTCCGGCAAGGTGCCGATGTCCGGTATCCAAGCACAATGCTCGAGTTCGCTTCGTCCCGAGGTGGAGATGTGGCGACCGGTGCAGGTTGGTCGTACGGCGAAGCCATTCCCAACTCGTGTGTGATTCGCCCCGGGTACTACACAGTACTTCCACCCACGATGTCACCATATCACAGAGGTGGATTCCGGCAGGCCTACACGCTAGCCAATCGCTGGTACCCCTCCAACAATTTCAACCCCTCCGCCGTTGCCGGCACGTGGGGCATGATGGACATGCGATACCACAACAAGGCCGTCACCGCCATGGTCGATGGGCACGTCGAGATGCAGTCCCTCGAGCAACTCCGCGACATGCGCAAGTGGGCCAACATGGCCGACCGGGCCGATTGGACCTTCCCCACAAGCGCCAGCCAGATCACATGGTGAACGACTGAGTTCTGCAACAGTCGCCCCCGGTCACACGCGTACCCTCCCCCGCATGACCGACTTCCTCGCCGAACTTGAATGGCGGGGCCTGCTCCACCAGGCCTCCGATCCCGTCGCCATCCGCACCCACCTCGCCTCGGCGCCGCGCCGGGCCTACTGCGGCTTCGATCCCACCGCCGACTCGCTCACCATCGGCAACCTCGTCCCCATCCTCCTCCTCGCCCGCTTCCAACGCTGTGGCCACCAGCCCATCGTGCTCACCGGCGGCGGCACGGGTCTCATCGGCGACCCCAGCGGCAAGTCCGCCGAGAGACAACTCCTGACCCGCGAGCGCGTCGCCAGCAACGTCGCCTCCATCAAACGCATCTTCGAGCGCGCCATCGACTTCTCGCCAGCGTCCAAGAACGCGGCGATCCTCGTCGACAACGCCGACTGGCTCCTGAAACTCACCTACCTCGACGCTCTTCGCGACGTCGGCAAGCACTTCTCCGTCAACGCGATGATCCAGAAGGACTCGGTCCGCGATCGCCTCCACAACCGCGATCAGGGCATCAGTTACACCGAGTTCAGTTACATGATCCTCCAGGCCTACGACTTCCTCCACCTCCACAAGTCCCTCGGGGTCACCATCCAACTCGGCGGCAGCGACCAGTGGGGCAACATGACCGCCGGCACCGACCTCATCCGAAAGACCCACGCCGCCGAGCACGACGATCAGGCCGAGCGCGAGCACGCCTTCGTCATCACCACGCCCCTCATCACCAAGGCCGATGGCGGGAAGTTCGGCAAGACCGAGACCGGCGCCATCTGGCTCACCGCCGACCGCACCAGCCCCTTCGCCTTCTACCAGTTCTGGCTCAACTCCGCCGACGCCGACATCCCCAAGTTCCTCCGCACGTTCACGTTTCTCACGCGACCCGAGATCGAATCGCTCGAAGCCTCGCACGCGCAGAACCCCGGCGAGCGGGCCGCCCATCGCGCTCTCGCGCGGCACATGACCGAGATGCTCCACGGCACCACCGAGGCCGACCACGCCGAGAGCGCCGCCAAGGCGCTCTTCTCGGGCGAGATCGCGGGCCTCCCCGAGAAGACCCTCCGCGAGGTGCTCGCAACAGTCCCCGCAAGCACACACCCGCGATCGCAACTCGAGAGTGGTGGAGGTGGTAGCGGGGGAGTGGTGCTGCTGGATCTGCTCGTGACCACCGCCCTCGCCAAGAGCAAGCGCGAAGCGCGCGAGTTCCTCCAGGCCGGCTCCGTCACGATCAATGGTAAAAAGGCCGAGCCGGACACGACGCTCTCAACCAAAGACCTCCTCCACGGCAGCATGATCGCGCTCCGCCGCGGCAAGAAGCAGTGGCATCTCACGACGTGGGAGTAAACGCCGAATTGAATCGATGAGCTGTGATCGGGGGTGCCGCGCGCACGACGCGGCGAGCAGATTCTAGCGCGTCGGGCAAGCGCTCCGTCCGAGATGTGCAAATCTCGCGAAGTCTCACGAAAACAGCCCCGTTTTCGCCGATCACCGCTGTCAATCACCCGCACGCGCTGGACCGACTCCGGATGCGCACCAATCCTTGGGACTGGCGCGGACGGACCCACGCCATCGCTTCGCTCGATCCACCGAGGAACCCTCGTGTCCCAGTTCCACGACCCAAACCGCCCCCACACCTTCACGCCCCGGCCTATGCCGGCCCCCAAGCCACTCCCCGCCAACCCGCGCCGCGTGCGAGGCGGCGTGAAACTCTCCCAGAGCGAGGGCGTCGGAGATCCCGCCGCTGGCTGGGCCTCGCAGCGATGGTCTCGTCTCATCGAGGACGCCGCCAATGGTGGCGCGCTCCGAGAAGGGCTGGAATACGCGAAACTCGGACAGACCAAGCGCCTCACGATCGAGCCGGGCCGTCTTGATGCCGCCGTGCAAGGCCGTGCCGCGCGCGCGTACGTCACGCGCATCACCATCCCCACTCTCGATGCCGAGCAATGGACCAAAGCCATCGGCGCGCTCGCCGACAGCGCGATGTTCGCCGCCAAGATCCTCGCCGGCGAGGTCCCGCCCAGCATCGAGGATCTCTTCATCCCGCTTGGCTTCCGACTCCTCCCCGCCTCCGCCGCAGACCTCGGCGTGACATGCACCTGCACCATCGCCGGCCCTCCGGGTGGCCCGCCGCCGCCACCACCAGGCGGTCTGTGGTGCAAGCACGCCTGCTGCGTGGCGCACCTCTTCGCCGCACGACTCTCGACAGACCCCTTCCTCGCGTTCCTCCTTCGCGGCCTGGAGCGTGAGGATCTCACCGATCGATTGCTCCACCGACGTGCCGCCTCGCAGGCCGGCCACGGCACCGTGCCCGTCTACGTCCAGCGCGTTGCCGGCGCCTCCGAGATGCCCCCGCCAGCCTTCGACCAGAACCTCGACCACTTCTGGGAGACGCCCCAGCCCCTCGATGCGATCGAGATCCCCATCGAGCCGCCCCCCGTCAGCCATCCGCTCCTCCGTCGCCTCGGCCCAAGCCCATTCCAAAATGCCGCATTCCCCCTCGTGGGACTCCTTGCCAGTTGCTACGAACGGATCAGCGAGGACGCTCTCTCTGTGCCTTCGCCCCAGGAGCCGATGGATCCTGATCCCGATTCCAAAAGCGACGAGGAACGCGGCCAAACCGCCGACGATTCCCCCCAAACACCCACCGATTGACTCGGCGGCCCGACCACCTACACTCTCCACGCTTGGAGCCGACCGTGACGGACGCGAGATCCATCTCGCCGAGGCACGGCAGGGGCGAAAACCATCGCGGCGATGGGTCGTCCAGCTCCGCTCAGCAACCCAATCCGACCCGTTCGGTGGGCCAGAGAGCATCAAGCCGCGGCGAATCGCCCCAGCCAAAGCATGTGACCTTTGGGTCACATCGCCGGACGCTCCAGGTGCGTGAGACCGCGTTCGACGGTCCCTCACGCACCGCCTTCCGCACCCGCGGTTGGCCCAGTTTCAGGAGTCGTTCCGAGTTCGGCGCCATCCATCACTGGTCGATGGTGTAATCGGCAGCACAGCAGATTTTGGTTCTGTTAGTCCTGGTTCGAGTCCAGGTCGACCAGTTTTCTGCCGTGGGCACCAACGGCGCCACCCAACTCGGGGCCGAGCATGACTCGCCCACTCCACGCCATCATCCTCGCCGCGGGCAAGGGCACTCGGATGAAATCCGACCTGCCCAAGGTCGTGCATCCGGTGGGCGGGCGGCCGATGGTGTGCGCCGTGGTTGATGCGTGCATCGCCGCAGGTTGCGCGCGCATCGTCGCCATCGTGGGGTACAAGCAGGAGGCCGTGCGCGAGGCGCTCGCGTCGTATGGCCCTCGTGTGGAGTTTGCCGTCCAGGAGGAGCAACTCGGGACGGGGCACGCGGTGCAGATGGCCTCGCCGATGCTCGGTGGCGATCGCGCCTCGGACACACTGGTCCTCTGTGGCGACGGGCCGCTCATTCGACCCGCGACGATCGCCAAGGTCATGGATCGACACCGCTCGACCAACGCCTCGGCCACGCTCGCGACGGCCGTCATCGACGACCCGACCGGCTACGGGCGCATCGTCCGTGATGCGAACGGTCGATTCGTGGCCATCATCGAACAGAAGAACGCCACGCCGGAGCAACTCAAAGTCCGCGAGGTCAACCCGAGTTACTACTGCTTCCACACAGGCGATCTCTTCGACAGCCTTGGGAAGGTCACGCGAAACGCTCTGACGGGCGAGTACTACCTGACCGATGTGCCCGCGCTCCTTCTCGCGTCGGGCAAGCGAGTCGAGGTCATCGAGGCGGTTCCACCCGAGGACGTGCTCTCGATCAACACGCTGGATGATCTGGCCGTGGTTGATCGTCTGTTCCGCGCCCGCACGGGCACACCTGGAGGTACGGCATGAGCGGGAACTCTCGGGAGATGAAGATCTTCGCCGGGCGATCCAGCCATGCGCTCGCCACACGCGTGTGCAATCTGATGGGCGTGGCGATGGGCGCCGCGCGCGTCGTGTCGTTCCCCGATGGCGAGTTGATCGTGAAACTCGACGAGGATGTGCGCGGGCGTGACTGCTATGTGATCCTCTCGACGTGCGAGCCGGTGAACGACACGCTGATGGAACTCCTGGTCTACATCGACTGCCTGCGTCGCGCCAGCGCCGACCGGGTCTCGGTGGTGATCCCGTATTTCGGCTACGCGAGGCAGGACCGCAAGGACGAGGGGCGCGTGCCGATCACGGCGAAACTCGTCGCCAACCTCATCACGGCGGCCGGTGCGTCGCGCGTTCTCGCGATCGACCTCCACGCCGCCCAGATCCAGGGATTCTTCGACATCCCCGTCGATCACCTCTCGGCGACGCCCGTCTTCGTCGATTACTTCCTCCAGAAGCGCTCGGAGTTGGGTGATCTGTGCCTGGTCAGCCCGGACGTGGGCAACGTCAAGGTCGCCGAGAGCATGGCGAACCTGCTTTCGGGCGATCTCGCGATCATCAACAAGCGGCGTCTCTCGGGGTCGACGGTCACGACGGGGAACCTCATCGGCAGCGTCGAGGGGAAGACCGTTCTGATGTTCGACGACATGATCTCGACCGCGGGGACGGTCGTCGAGGCGGCGAAACTGGTGATGGACCGCGGGGCGCGCCAGGTGATCGCCGCCGCCACGCATCCGGTGCTCGTGGGTCCGGCCGTCGAACGGCTGAAGAACGGACCGATCAGCAAGGTGGTCGTGTGCAACACGATCCCCCTGACGCCGCAGCGCCGCGAACTCGGAGAGAAACTGGTCGAACTGTGCGTGGGGTCGCTTTTGGCGCAGGCGATCTACCGCATCCACAACAACGAGTCCGTCAGCGCCTTGTTCACGAAGACCGCGGGGGTCAAGCGATAGCGATCGCCGGCCCATCGCGATTGGAACTCAAGAATCAGAACCCAGAAGCACACGATTTTGGATTGAAAGGAAGAAGTCATGCACGAGAAGTCTCCACTGTTGGCCGCGAAGAAGCGTGAGCACCTTGGCTCGCGATACTCGCAGCGCATCCGCAAGCAGGGCGGTCTCCCCGCGGTGCTCTACGGGCACGGCGAGGCGCCGGTCGCGATCACGCTCGACGCGCGCGACGCGATCTCCCACATCACCAAGGGCGAGAAGGTCTTCCGCCTCGATTTCCCGGGGAACATGAACAAGGACGAGGGCCAGGTCGTCCTGGTGAAGGACCTCCAGTTCGATTACCTCGGCACGAACATCATCCACGCGGACCTGGCGCGAGTCGATCTCAACGAGCGCGTCCACACGCGTGTGCCCCTTCGTCTGGTGGGCGAGGCGATCGGCCTCAAGCAGGCCGGCGCGATCATGATGCACCCCACGAGCGAGATCGAGATCGAGTGCCTCGTCGTAGAACTCCCCGACTCGATCGAGGTCACGATCACCAGCCTGGACGTCGGGCACGCGATCACCGCGGCGGATGTCAAGCTCCCCTCGGACTCGATGAAACTGCTCACCGATTCCCACGCGATCGTGGCGCAGATCGTTATCCAGGTCGAGGCTCCGGTCGCGGCCGAGGCGACGGCGACCGACGCCGCTGCGGCCGGCCCCGAGGTGATCACGGCCAAGAAGCCCGAGGAGGGCGCCGCCGCGGGTAAGGACGCGAAGCCCGCCGGCGACAAGAAGAAGTAATTCCACACGCACCCCGCACGCGATCAACTCTCTGGAATGAAGGTTCTCGTCGGACTCGGCAATCCCGAAGGGCAGCACGCCAAGACCCGGCACAACGCCGGATTCATGGTGATCGATCGGCTGCTCGCTCGCTACGCCGCCCACACGCCTCTCAAGGCCCGCTTCAACGCCGCCACCGCCGAGATCGAGATTCCAAGGCCCGACCGCACGACCGAACGCTGCCTGCTCATGAAGCCGACCACCTACATGAACCGATCCGGACTCGCCGTGGGCGATGCGGTGCGCTTCTACAAAGTCGCGCCCGCGGATCTGCTCGTCCTCTCCGACGAGTTGTATCTTCCGGTCGGGACGGTCCGGCTACGTCAAAGCGGAAGCCCCGGCGGGCACAACGGGCTGGCGGACATCTCGCGTGTGCTCGGCACGCACGACTATCCGCGGCTTCGCGTGGGCGTGGGACTCCAGCCCAAGGGAGGCAAGCCGGCCCAGATGGATCAGGCCGACTTCGTCCTCTCGCGGTTCATGGACGAGGAGCAGGCGGATCTCTCGGCGTCGCTCGATCGGGCGGCCGATGCGTGCGTGCTCTTCGCCACACGCGGCATCGACGCCGCGATGAACATGGTCAACGCCGACCCCAAGCCTCCAGACGCCAAGCCGACGAACTCCAAGCCCGCGGCCACGAAATCGCCCGACACCCGGGCGTCCGAGACACGATCGACTGAATCTACACCACCACCGATTCCACCCGTGTGAGGAACGCCGCGAGGCTCCGAGCACGTTTCACCGTACGTTGGATCACGACCTGAACACCAAGCGAAACACGTCAAGAGAACACGTCAAAAGAAGGAAGGACCAAACCATGGCACAACCCGCCACCGAGATCGTGAACGAGAAGCAGTCGTACACCTATGAGGCGATGTTCCTCATCAGCCAGGCCGTCGCGTCGGACCTGAACTCCGTCGTCGAGCACATCAACGAGATCCTGCACCGCGGGCACGCGACGCTGCTCGCGATGCGCAAGTGGGACGAGCGTCGTCTCGCCTACGAGATCAAGGGGCAGAAGCGCGGGCTCTACATTCTCGCGTACTTCACGACCGTGGGCTCGAACATCTCGCACATCGAGCGTGACTGCAATCTGTCGGAGAAGATCCTCCGCGCGATGATCCTCCGCTGCGACCACATGACCAAGGATCAGATCGAGGCCGCCGACGATCGCAAGGGTCTCGAGGTCGAGGCGAAGCTGCGTTCGGAGCGTGCGACCAGCCCCGCCGCGACCGCCGCCGTTGTCACCGAGGCGAGCAGCGACGAGGGCGAAGAGTCCTCGAACTGAGTTCGCATTCCGATATCGATTTCAGACGCGGCCCGGACCTTTCCGGGCCGTGTTTGCAATTGTGACATCAGGCGATCCGAGGATCGACCCAGCGATAGAGCACATCGACGGCAAGATTCAGCACGATCAGCAGCGTGGAGAAGACGAGCACGACGCCGATGAGCAGGAAGACGTCCTTGTTCTGAACGGCGTTGACGAAGTGCTGGCCCATGCCGGGGATCGAGAAGACGCGTTCGACGACGAACGACCCGGTCATGGCCAGGGCGCACGCGGGCCCGAGATAACTCAGGACCGGGAGGAAGGCGTTCTTGAGGGCGTGGCGCATGACGACGCGCCACTCTCGGACGCCCTTGGCCCGGGCCGTGCGGATGTAGTCCTCGCCCATCGCGTCGATCATGCCCAGGCGGGCGAGGCGTGCGATGTACCCGGCGTAGGGCAGCGAGAGCGTGACGGTGGGGAGCACGAGATCGCGGAACGAGCCCCACTCGGCGACGGGAAGGAGGCGGAGCCACACGGCAAAGACGAGAAGCAGCGCCGAGCCGGTCACGAAACTCGGGAGGCTGACGCCTAGGAGCGCGAGGGCGAGCGTGCCCGTGTCGGCGAGGGATTTGGGCTTGATCGCGCCGAGGATGCCCGCGGTCGTGCCCAGGAGGAGCGCGAGAAGGATGGCCGCGGCTCCGATGGTGACGCTCACGGGGAGCGACGCGGCGATGATGGATCCGACGCGTTGGTCCTTGTAGGAGAGGCTCGGGCCGAAGTCGAAGACATCGCGTTCGGCGTGGACAGTGGCGTCGGTGTTTGGAGTGTCGAGTCGTGATCGCGCCCAGGCGACGCCGGTGATGTTGGCGAGGTAGGACGTGTAGAAGCGTGGGAACGAGTCGAGGTTGTACTGTGCCTGCATGGCCTCGACGACCTCGGGGCTGGGGCGGCGGCCCTCGGGCTTGTCGAGCGGATTGCCGGGAATCGCCCATGCGAGGGCGAGCACGATGGTGTAGACCGCGAGGAGCAGGACGGGAAGGAGGAGCAGGCGTCGGATGATGAGCGCGAGCATGACCTGAGAGCGTAGTTCGTGCCCGGTGAGTTGAGGGAACGCGGGGCTTCGCGGCTATTCGGTCAGGAGCCTCACCACCTCGCGGTAGCGATCGACCGTGCCCTGGATGACGCGTTCGGGGAGTGCCGGGCCGGGCGGAGTCTTGTGCCAGTTTCCTTTGGCGACGAGCGATTCGAGGTACTCGCGGAGGAACTGCTTGTCATAACTCGCCTGGGCGCGCCCTGGTTCGTAGCGGTCGGCGGGCCAGAATCGGGAGCTGTCGGGTGTGAGGGCCTCATCGATGAGGATGGGCGTGTCACTTTCCTTGCCGTTCGCGTCGATGGGAAAGCCGAACTCGAACTTGGTGTCGGCGATGATGACGCCCCGGGCGAGGGCGTGCTCGGCGGCCTTGGTGTAGATCGCGAGCGAGGTGTCGCGGAGGGATCGCATGAGACCGCCTCCGACGAGATCGGCCGCCTTTTCGAAGGAGATGTTCTCGTCGTGCTTGCCGAGGTCTTCCTTGGTGGCGGGGGTGAAGATCGGGTGGGGGAGTCGGTCGCACTGGCGGAGGCCCTTGGGGAGGGGGATGCCACAGACGCTTCCCGTTTGCTGATACTCGCGCCATCCGGAGCCTTCGAGATAGCCTCGGACAACGCACTCGATGGGGACGACATGGGCGCGGCGGGCGATGGTGATGCGGCCGACGAGAGATTCGCGCGGCGTGCGCGTGCCCGTGTCGGTGCCGAGATGGAAGGCGGAGTCAGGGATATCCGCGGCCTCGGTTGAGAGGAGATGGGTCTTGCAGAGCCCGGCCTTTTCGATGAACCTGAACCAGAATGTGGAGATCGAGGTGAGCATGGCGCCCTTGCCGGGGATGGGCGTGGGCATGACGACGTCGAAAGCGGAGATGCGATCGGTCGCGACGATGAGGAGTCTCGGAGCGTCGTCTCGACCTGGGGGAAGGTCGTAGACATCGCGGACCTTGCCACGGCGGAGCCCGGCGAGATTCAGGCCGGATTTCAGGAGCGGTCCGGTGTCGGCGGCGGGGTGATTCGACATGGAGATGGAGCATAGGTTGGTGACGAATCCGTGTGCTGGCGCTACCCTGCCTTCCCCGGCGGAGATCGCTCAAATGTGAGCCGGGAGGCTGGAGCCGACGCGGGATGATGACGTTTGTGGTGTTCGAGGCCGATGGAGTGGTGCCGGAGAACTTTCCGCCGCGCCACGCGTTTCTTCACGGCCCGGACGCGCTCCCCATTCAGGCGGATCTCTCGATCGGCGGCGGTGTGATCTCGTGCGCGTTCACGGCGCCGCACTCGACGGCGTTGGTCGTGCAGTTTGAGGTCGGGCCCGTGAGCGACGATCCCGAGGCCACGGGGCTTGGCCTGCTCACGCTGCCGACGTGCCTCCTTCCCGCGCGGAAGAAGGACAGCCCCTACCTGCTCTCGATCGAGTTGGCCCGGCACCAGATCATGCTGATTCTGAACAAGATGGAGGACTGGCAACTGACGGAACTGTCCGCGGACGAGCCGGTGATGCGCCAGTTCGAGCGGGCACGGTCGCAGTTCACCAAGGCGCTCTCGGCGCAGCGTGATGAATCGTCGAATGGGCAAGCGTCCATCGGTGGATACAGCCCCGACGCCGATCGTCTCGCGGCTCGCACGATCGCACTCGCGGTTGACGCGGGCGAGCAACTCGCGGTCATCGACGCGGCGCGGAACCTCCGCGCGAGGAGTGATGGCTCGGCCCACACCGAGGCCTCGGAGCACTACACGCGGATCACGCGTGAGAAACTCCCGCCGCAGACGGCCGTGGTGGTCCCCGGATCCATGCGGGCGGTCCTTCCCGGCACAGCGATGGTCGGATGCTCGATCACCCCGGCGACGTGGTCCGAGGCGCTGCAACGTGTGACGCAGGCGACATGCGACTTCATCTCCATGCCGATGCGGTGGCGGGATCTTGAGCCGCGCGAGGGGAAGTACAACTTTGCGCCGACGGACCGATGGATCGAGTGGGCGGTACGGACGGCGAAGATTCCGGTCTTCGGCGGACCTCTCCTCGACTTCCGCGCGTCGTGCGTGCCGGACTGGCTGTACATCTGGGAGAACGACTACGAGACGCTTCGCGATCTTGTCGTGGAGCATGTTCAGGCCGTGGTGACTCGATATCGACGCACGGTGCAGCGATGGACGGTCTGCTCCGGGTTGAACGTCAACACGAACATCAAGGTCTCGTTCGACCAGATCGTGGATCTCACGAGGCTGTGTGTGCTGATCGTGAAGAAGTTGCAGCCGACGGCGAAGGTCCAGGTGGAGATCGCGCAGCCTTGGGGCGAGTACCACGCGTGGAACAAGCGGTCGCTCCCGCCGGTGTTGTACGCGGACGCGATTGTGCAGACGGGCCTCCCGATCGATGCGATTGTGCTGCGGGTCCCGATGGGGCACGCCGAACCGGGGCTGACGACGCGCGACATGCTGTCATTCTCAGCGATTCTCGATCGGTTCGCGGCGTTCGAGAAGCCGATCGCAGTGACGCTCGGCGCTCCGAGTTCGCCGATCCCGGCGGCGGCGTACGTGCCGCGGGCCGGCGCGCCCCCGGAAGATCCGCATGAGCCGGGTCGCTGGCGTGGCAACTGGACGGAAGGGCGACAGGCGTCATGGCTGGCGCATGCGATGAGCATCGCCACATCGAAGCCGTATGTGCACAACGTCTGCTGGCATGAACTCGCCGATGGTGTTGGCGGTGCCTCGGCCGCTCCCGAGATGCCGTTTGGCGGGCTGATCGGCGCGAACGGGCAACTGAAGTTGTCGGCGACGCGGCTGGGACTTGTGCGAGACGCCGTGCGAAAGGGCCTGCTCCCGCCGCTTGCGGACTGAGGCTCCGTGCGTCTCAAAGTAGGCAAGGCGATGCGTTCATAAGATGTTCGGCTCGTGCATGGGGTTGATCGAGCATGTACACTGCTCGTATGGGTGGTGAAGCAACAACGGTGACCCCCGGCGTGGTGGCCGGGCCGGTCAAGTGGGCTGGTGTCGGAGCGCTCGTGACGCTGGCTCTGGGCGCCACGGTGGCAGCGTTCCTCTCGAGGACCCCGGGACAAGTTGGCGAGAGCACGTCCGCGCCAGCGAAGGCAGCGTTGGTCACGACTGCAGTCGAGACATCGAGTGCGCCTTCGCCGCTATCGAAGGTGGTGATGGACGAGCCGTCGGTGCGTCCTCCAGTCAGTACGCCGAGAACAGTACCTGTGGTCGTCGTCGAGCCTCTCGGCCCGCCGGCGCCGAGTTCGCCATTGCTCGCCGATCCAACGCCCGCTTCACTCGCACCGGCACGCCTAGAGGTGGAACCTACGAGTAATCCTGCGTCTGCGACACAGGACCCAAAGGTTGACGCGCCACGAGTCACGTCGTCGACCGGGACCTCGCCGTCCACACCCAAGGCGACGCCCACGAAGCCGTCGTCACCGTCCGGGCCAGCGAGTCTTGTACGCCTCATTAACATCAATACTGCGTCGCAATCGGAACTGGAACTGCTCCCGCGGATTGGTCCGGCGATGGCGACGCGGATCATCGAGTACCGCGACCAGCACGGGCCGTTCCGTCGTGCCGAGGATCTCGATCGCGTGAAGGGCATCGGCCCGAAGACGCTTGAGAAACTGCTGCCGCTGGTGACAACGGGGGAGTGATTCCGTCGGCACACTCGATGCTCCTTGCTACAAGCCTGATTGCATGCACGATTCGCACACGCGTCTTGCGGTGAACGCGCAGCCGCTCGTCAGCGGTGGTGCAACGGGTGCCGGTGAGTCGGCATGGCGTCTGAAGGGATCACCGGTATCCGCCCTAGCATCGTGCGATGAATGTGCTGGTTGTGCTCGGGCCTTCGCGTGTGGGCCGGGGCGTGCGCCTGCGCGCTCATCGTGGATTGACGCTGCCCACGCCGTGCCGCGCGTCGTAGTTTTCGCCCCGCTGAGCATGACTGAGCCTGTGGACATCCTGAAGACCGACGCGAGCATCGGTGCTCTTTGCGATGCCGTTGGATCGGGGCGGCGCGTCGTGGCGACCGGGGCCGTCGGCTCGATGCCCTCGCTGCTCGCGGGGGCGATGATGCGTCGCCTGGATCGGCCCATCGTGCTCATGGTGGCCCACCTGGATGACGCCGACGAAGCGCTGGACGAGCTCGAGTCCGCGGGCGTCGCTGCGGTGCGACTCCCGGCCCTGGAGACGCTCCCGGGAGAGGGCGGCGACGACGCCGGCGCCATCGAGCAACTCACCGAGCGGATCTCGGTCGTGCGTGAGACGCTTGCCGCCGAGCGTCCCATGGTGCACGTCTGCTCGATCCAGTCGTGCATGCAACTCGTGCCGAAGGTCGAGCGTCTCGACGCGATGATTCGCACGCTCCGCAAGGGCGGGGACCACAAGCGTGAGGCGCTGATCGAGTGGTTGGCAGCGGCGGGATACTCACGCGTCGAGGCCGTTGAGGAGCCGGGTGATTTCGCGTTGCGTGGCGGCCTGCTCGACATCTTCCCGCCCGGTGGCGCGAGCGTCGGCGATGCGTCGATCTCGTCGGGTACGCCCGTGCGCCTCGACTTTTTCGGCGACACACTCGAACGGATCACCGAGATCGATCTTGACACTCAGGGGAGCGATCGGGAAGTGGGGGGCGTGACGCTGGTCGTGGCCGACCCGCTGAAAGCGAGGCCGGATGACTCGGGTGTGTCGTTTTTGTCACTGATACCCAAGAACGCGATCGCGGTGCTCGTCGAGACGATGGAGGTCGTCGAGCAGGGGCGCGGCTATTTCGAACGGGTCACGAGCGGGCATGGGATCGTTGGCCCGCCGAGCGTGCTGAAACTCCTCGAATCACGCTTCCACGCGATGGTCGAGTTGAACCAGTTCTCGGCCGGCGGCGTGAGCGCGGACCATCGGATGCAACTCCCGGTGTCGGCCTGCCCCGCGTTCTCGCAGGACGTGAAGGAGGCGATGCGGGAACTGGTCTCGCTCGCGGGTGAGCACCGCAGTACTGTCGGCGCGACGCATGGACGGCGTGTGGTCGTCTGCTGCCAGAACGCGGGCGAGCGATCGCGGCTGGCGGAACTTCTTGAGGAATCCAAGGAGGGCATCGAACCGGCGCTGGCGACGCGGGTCTCGTCGATCGAGCGGTATCTCCATCGGGGCGTGGTCTGGGACGCGTCGTCCGATGGAGATATCGGGCATGTCTTCGTGCCGTATCACGAGGTGCTCAATCGGTTCACCGTGCGTCGGCGGACCGGTCGTCTGCGTGCGGCCCGGGCGATGGACACGTTCCTCGATCTTCAGGTCGGCGATCACGTCGTGCACGTTGATCATGGGATCGCGAAGTTCACGGGGCTGACGCTTCTGACGCCGCGCGAGATGCCCGGGAAGAAGGCGGGGAGCGTGGACCAGGAGGAGTTCCTCACGCTTGAGTTCGCCGGGCGGAGCAAGCTGCATGTCCCGGCGTCGCAGATCGAGAAGGTGCAGAAGTACGTCGGCGGGTTCAGCGGCTCGCCGCCGCTGTCGACGTTGGGAGGCGTGAAGTGGAAGCACCAGAAGGAGCGTGCCGCCGAGAGCGTGCGTGATCTCGCGGCGGAACTGCTGCGTGTGCGTGCGGCCCGCGAGCACATGCCCGGGCTGGCCTTCCCAGGCGACACCAACTGGCAGCGCGAGTTCGAGGCTGAGTTTCCCTACACCGAGACCGACGACCAACTCGCGGCCCTCGCCGAGATCAAGCGTGACATGCAGGCGGCTCGCCCCATGGATCGCCTCATCTGCGGCGATGTCGGCTTCGGGAAGACCGAACTCGCGATCCGTGCGGCGTTCAAGGCGTGCGAGTTCGGGAAGCAGGTCGCGGTGCTCGTGCCGACGACGGTGCTCGCCGAGCAGCACGAGCGGACGTTTCGGTCTCGCTTCGCGGGGTATCCGTTCCGGATCGAGAGCCTCTCGCGATTCAAGACGAACAAGGAGGCCAACGACATCCTCGCCGCCCTACGAAAAGGGCACGTGGACGTCATCATCGGCACGCACCGCCTGCTCTCGGGCGACGTCCGCTTCAGCGATCTCGGGCTTGTCGTCGTGGACGAGGAGCAGCGATTCGGCGTTGAGCACAAGGAGGCGCTCTTGAAACTCCGCCTCACGGTCGACGTCATCACGCTCTCGGCGACGCCCATCCCGCGCACGTTGCATATGTCGATGCTGGGCATCCGGGACATCTCGAGCCTCACGACGCCGCCGCTCGATCGACGGGCGATCGTCACCGAGGTGATCCCCTACAACGAGCGTCGCATCGAGCAGGCGATCGCGCGGGAACTCTCTCGCGAGGGGCAGGTCTACTTCGTCCACAATCGGGTGCACAACATCAAGAGCATCGCCGACGACGTGCGGCGCCTCGCCCCGGGCGCTCGCGTCGTGATCGGGCACGGGCAGATGTCGCCGCACGAACTCGAGGACGTGATGCTGAAGTTCATGCGTCGCGAGGCCGACATATTGGTGAGCACCACGATCATCGAATCGGGGATCGACATCGCCTCGGCGAACACCATGATCATCAACGACGCCGATCGATTCGGCCTTGCCGATCTGCACCAGTTGCGAGGGCGAGTCGGCCGCAGCAAGCACCGGGCGTACTGCTACATGCTCACAAGCCCGGAGAGACCTTTGCGCGAGGTCGCGAAGAAGCGGCTCAAGGCTATCGAGCAGTACTCGATGCTCGGCGCCGGGTTCAAGATCGCGATGCGCGACCTCGAGATCCGCGGGGCGGGGAACATCCTCGGCGCGGAGCAATCCGGGCACATCGCGGCCGTGGGCTATGAGATGTTCTGCCAGTTGCTTGAGCGTGCGGTCCATGATCTGCGAGCCGAACGCCCGCCCAGGACGACGGCAAGCGTGAGCATCGAGATCGGCGTCTCGGGGACGATTCCCAGGGGCTATATCCCGTCGGAACAGCGCCGCCTGGAGGCTTATCGACGCCTCGCCGCCGCGACGACACTGGAGCAACTCGTTGCCGTTCGCACGGACATGGTCCAGGCGTACGGCGAACCGCCCAAACCCACGCAGCGTCTGCTCGACCTCGCCGAGATCCGCATCGCCGCGATGGAACTCGACCTCAAGACGATCACGATTCGCGGGAAGGATGTGGTCTTTGTCGCGACCACGCCGGACGAACTGGTCCGACGCCTCCGAACCCAGAAGCCCGAAGCACCCGATCGCTCCCGTCACCGGACCGTGTGGACACAGAGTCCGGATTCCGCCAAGCCGACCGTACGAGTCCTTCCCGTCGTCGGCCAGGAGGGCGTCGTCGAGGTCTACTTCCGCCCGCCCCCCACGTACCTCGAGCCGGAGACGCTGGTGCGTGTGCTCCGTCATCGCTTGAAGGGTGACGCGGGCCTCGAGGTTCGCCCCGCTTCTCTGGGACCGAACGTGCCATCGGTGGCACCGCCTCGCGTATAGTCCCAATTCGACAAGAGAGAGCAACGGGTGTGTGCCGATGAATGACGGATCGGAGCACGGAATGCACGCGACACGATTCGATGCTGGTGACGCCCCCGGAGGCTCGGGCGGAGGATTCGGCGAGGGTGAGACGACCTTCGAGGCGAGCCTGCGTCAGCTCAAACGGCGACTGATCCGTGAGGCCACCATGGCGACGAGCATGCTCGAGGCCGCGCTCCGCGCGCTCTGGCCTCTCGACGCCGACGCCGCGCGTGCCGTCCGTCGCGACGACGACGCCATCGACATGGAAGAAGTGGCGATCGAGACCGCGTGCTATGAACTTCTGGCTCTGCATCACCCCTTCGCCCGTGACTTCCGCGTCGTGACCTTTATCCTCAAGGTGAACTCGGACATCGAGCGCATGGCCGACCACGCGACCTCGATCGCCAAGGTCGTGATCCGCATCTCGAAACTCCATCCCCAGACGCCACCGCCCAAGTGGCCTACGGCGCTTGTGGAACTTTCGCAGCGGGTCCCAGCGGCGTGCCACGAACTGCTCCGCAGCGTTCTGAATGAAGATGTCGAGGGCGCACGCCAGATCGTGCAGGGCGACGAGGTGATCGACGACCTCGAACGCCAACTCTTCGAAGAGGTCGTGCAACTCACACGAGCCGAGCGGCCCACCGATGAAGGACTCTCGGTCGCGATGCTGCTCTATCGCATTGGGCGAGAACTGGAGCGCGTCGGCGATCTCATGAAGAACATCGCCGAGGACGTGATCTATCTCTCCACGGGCACGATCGTGCGTCACGAGAAGCGCCGTTTGAAGCAGTCGTGAACGTGCAGGTATCTCGAGTCGAGATTCGTCGAGGTTCACTCAGCGGGAGGTTTTGCCTTCCACGGGAACCAGGAAGGTGATCGCCTCGCCGAACCGATCCGCCCAGGCACGCTCATTGTGGGTCGCCTCGGGGGCGATGAGGACATGGACCTTCGTGTCCAGACTCAACTTCTCGATCGATTCGGCGAAGGCCCGGATCGCGTTGGCGAAATCCTGATTCTTCTGGGCCTGCTCGGGCGCGGCGCCGAACTCTTTCCCGCCGCCGCCGAGATAGACCTTGTCCGGCCAGCGTCGGACCGAGCCGACATACGACGACCACGACTGCGGTGCGAACGCGGAAATCGGCAGGCTCTCGGCGAGCACCCAGCGGAACGATTCGGGGTGTGAAGTGGCCGCAAAGAGGGAGATGAGAGCGCCCATCGATGAGCCGCCCACACCCGCACGCGACGAATCCACACGGAACGCCCGCTCGACCCGCGGGACCACCTCGCGGCAGAGCCACGCCACGTGTTCCTCACCCATCGGCACCACGCCCGGGACCGCTTCGAAGGGCGAGTACTCGCCCATCCGCGTTGCGCCCGAGTGGGGCACGCCGACGATGATCAGCGGCTCGATAGCGTGATCACTCACGAGTTTCGCGGCGGTCTCGTCCGCGTGCCACTCATCGGGGATCGCGGGGAGTTTCTCGAAGAGGTTCTGCCCATCGTGCATGTAGAGCACGGGGTACTGCCGATCGTGATTGGCCGCGTCGTCGTATCCCGACGGGAGCCAGACGAGCACATCACGCGAGCCCCGCTCGGCATCGCCCACGCCGCCCTGGACCTGAAGGCGCTTGAGTATCCCTCCGCCGGGCGTGATCGATCGGTAGGGATCGATCGCTTTCTTCGCGGCGAACTCGGGCTTCTCGTCCGACCAGTGGTGCACAGTGAGTTCGATCGTCGGGCGCTCGCCGGGCTTGATTGTCGAGGTGAGAATCGGATCGAGCGTTCGATTGCCCGGAACGCTCATGTCGGCCTTCAACTCCTCGAGTTCCCACGAGCCGCGCGTGAACTTGAACTCCATCTTGTCGATGGCGGGCTTGTCCATGATGAGTCGCCAGCGCATGTCGGACTGCGCCTCGAGGCGATACGCCGGATCCGCGGGGTTCCAGTTGTTGACGTTTCCCGCGAGATAGATGGGCGAACTGGGCGAGGCCTTCCCCGACGCGTCGCGCACGATGAGCACGAAGCCGGTCGCGAGCGACTCGGGACGGACGGAGACGCCTGCCGCGCCGGTTGTTGGAGGTTGCGCTGGAGCCGTCGTCTGTGTTTCGGCCTCGACCTCGCGATCAAAGGGCATCGCGACCGCGCCCGCGTTGGCTCGATGTCCCGCGAGAAGTTCCCCGATCGCGTTGGCGCCCCCCGTTCCACCGGCCCCCGCGCCGACAGGCGGCGCATTCATGAGCGGCTTGGAGAGCGCGATGACCCACATCAGCGCGACGAATACCACGATTGGCGCGAGCAAAAACGCCGTCAGACCCAACTGTTTCCGGGTCATCCTCAAGCCTCCAGCACGCAGGGTCGCAGCCATAGGTCCCTCGATCGTCGCGCGGACCACGCACCCGAGCGACGGGACGCGGCAAGCGGCATGTGTTCCGATTCAAGCCTTGGCGAAACGCTCCTGGACCTTCGCCCAGTTCACGATGTTCCACCAGGCCGTCACGTAGTCCGGGCGGCGGTTCTGATACTTGAGGTAGTAGGCGTGCTCCCAGACATCAAGCCCCAAGAGGGGTGTGCCGCCGCACCCGGCGATGGCCTTGCCCATGAGCGGCGAGTCCTGGTTCGCGGTCGAGCAGATGCTCACGCTCCCATCAGGCAGTTTGCACAGCCATGCCCACCCCGAACCGAATCGGCCTGCGGCGGCCTTGGCAAACTCGTCCTTGAAGTGCGAGATCTCGCCGAACGATTTCTTGATCGCGTCGGCGAGTGGACCGGAGGGATCGCCGCCGCCGCCCTTGCCTGATGCCGACATGGACTCCCAGAACATCGAGTGGTTGAGGTGCCCGCCGGCGTTGTTTCTGACTGTTGTGCGCTTGTCCTCGGGAATCTCACTGATCTTGGCGACGAGTTGCTCAACGGTCCAAGACGCGAAGGGAGTTCCCTCCAAGGCCTTGTTCGCGTTGCTCACGTAGGCCGAGTGATGCTTCCCGTGGTGGATCTGCATCGTCTGGGCATCGATGAACGGCTCCAGGGCGTCAAAGGCGTACGGCAGATTGGGGAGTTCGAGCGGCATGTGGACCTCTTTCTGCACCAATCAAAGTGCGAACATATTGTGATTCCGAGAACACCTCATATCGCAAAAAGTGCTGGCGTTTTCGGTTCGTCCGTGCTATCTTCCTCGCCCGTCCCAAAGCGGTCGAAGCCGCCCGAGTGACGAAACGGGAGCGACACGCAAGCGTAGGCGCACCCAAGAAAGCCACTGGATGTCGAGTTGTACAAGCGGGATGGCCGTCCCGAGGGTCCGGTTCGGTCTCGAAGCGAATGTGCGATCAAACTACGAACTTTTTGGAACGTTGACGCCAAATCATGCATCCAACAGGAGTTCGGATTGGAATGAGTGGGGGGATACGACGTTTGGTCTGAGGGAGGGGGGGGATTGATTTTCGGACGTTGACAAAGTGTGAGCAAGAACGAAACACAACCAAGGCGCGGCATTGATTTTCTGGTAGACTCCGGTTCGTCCGGAAAGCACCCGCCAGGAAGGCCGCGCGACCCACGGAGCGTTTGGGGACGTAGAGACGAACGAAACTCTGAAAGACCGGCGCATGCGGCGCATCTTTGGGAGTCTGGACAATCGGGAAGGCCAATGACGGCCCTTCCCGGGCATTCTGGGACGACGCGCGTCCACACGAATGCCGCAAGGTGAAGGAATCGGTGAGGCGAATGCAGACGACGAACACGAAACGAACCATCAGCCCTCTTGAGCAGGTCCGCCGGCGCCATCGCGCGGGCGTGGCGGGCTCGGCGCTGACGGAAGCCGCGAATCCCGGGCAGGCGCAGGTGCGCCGGCGCCTGAGCGTGGATGAGGAGCGTCTCCTCAACCACATCATGTCGCGCGAGCAGGATTTCATCCCCAGCCCGGCCTTCGAAGAGAAGGACGCGAACAACAAGATCTATGACGAGGCACCCCCGGTTCCCAAGCCGGACACGACGTGGTACCACCCCGTGATGGACGACCTCTCGGGGACGCGCAACCGGACCGTGAAGAGCGCCCAGCAGGTCATCCTGACGGGTGCCCAGGAGAAGATCCTTTTCCACCAGTTCAACTACGCGCGATATCGCATCAACGAGATCCAGAAACTGGTCTGGGCGAGCCCGGATCGCAAGCCCAATCCCGAGCAGGCGAGCGACATCCTGCACTGGTACCGCATCTCCGAGCGCATCCGAGAGCAGATCGCCGAGACCAACCTCGCGCTCGTGCTGGCGATGGCGAAGCGCACCCGCATGAGCGAGGTGGACTTTGCCGACCTGGTGAGCGAGGGGAACATGGCCCTGCTCCGCGCCGTCGACAAGTTCGACGCCGGCCGCGGGTACAAGTTCAGCACTTACGCCTGCCGCGCCATCCTCAAGGCGTTCAGCCGCCAGGGGATGAAGTTGAGCAAGTACCGCCAGCGCTTTCCCACGGACTTTGACCCGAAACTCGAGAAGTCGAACTTTCTCGAGACCAAGCGGTCGGGGTTCGAGAAGGACGCGGCGGACGAGGTCAAGCGGATCGTGCTGGAGAACAGCGCCGATCTCTCCGACGTCGAGCGCACGGTCATCGAGCACCGCTTCGGGCTTGAGGCCGGCGAGATCGACAAGCCGATGACGCTCGAGCAGGTCGGGCAGATCATCGGCGTGACAAAGGAGCGCGTGCGCCAGATCCAGAACAAGGCGATGGAGAAGATCCGCCTGCAACTGGAGGCGAACTTCCTGGGGAATAAGGAGGCGGAGGAGGCCGTGCGTCTCGCCGCCGAGGCTGCCCAGGCCGGTTCTCCCCAGGCCACCTCGGGAATCGACCCCGCGATGATCACGATCAAGTCGACCAAGCGCGAGTCGATCGCCTTCAACTGATCGGGATCCACTCGGCCGATCGTCGAGCCTTCAGCACCACTGTCGCAACCCATGGCCCGGCTCACCTCTGAGCCGGGCCGTTTCGTTTCGAACGCTACCCTGCGCCATGACGAGCCCCAATCCCAGTCGAGATTCCGAGGCGAACGCTGACGCCACCACGCCGCGCTTCTATGAGGCGCTCGGCCTCGATGGGGACATCACGCCTCTCGGCGCGATGATGCACCACGCGTTTGGCGGGCCGGTGGAAGGCTCCATCGAATGGATCAAGACCGCGCCGGCCGAGAATCGAGTCGTGCGGACTGGTGAGCCCGTGCGTGGTCCGATCGCCGCGTGCTTGCGTCGGATGAAGATGGGCCTGTGGGTGGGCGGCAAGTCTGTGCCGCTGATGGGCATTGCGGGCGTGGCGGTCTCTCCCGAGGCACGAGGCGTTGGGCATGCGCCGTGGATGATGAGCGAGGCGATCAAGGAGATGTGGACCGAGGGCGTGGCGCTCTCGGGGTTGTACGCCTCGACGCAGCCGCTATATCGCAAAGTCGGCTACGAGCAGGCCGGTCGCTTGACGGTCGTGTCGGCGCCGATCGCGTCGATCGGGCCCGAGGTCAAAGCGGCGCTGGGCGTGGTGCGCCCGATTGTCGAGGCCGACACTCAGGGCGTTCGCGCCTGCTACGCGTCGATGGCGAGCCGTCTGGATGGGATGCTCGATCGCGGCGAGTACGTGTGGGATCGCGTGAAGAACTTCCGGGGCGAGCCGCACACGGGCTTCGCGATGCTCGATGATTCGGGTGAGATCGTGGCGTACGCGTACGTCGCGATGCGTCGGCGGGCGACCGGCGGCGTGGACGTGTCCGTCTCCGATGCCGCGTTCATCGATGCCGACGCGGGTCGGCGCGTGTTGACGTTCCTCGCGGGCTATGGCACGATGGGGCACAACGTGCGGATGGTCTACGCGCCCGGGCATCCGCTGGCGTCGCTCATGCGGCTCTCGCCCACGCTCATGGGGCGCGGCTCGGTAGATATCGACGAGGCGCACTATGTCCGAGTGGTCCGCGTCCGCGAGACGATCGAGTCGCGGGGGTATCCGCAGGGTCTTTCGGCCGAGGTTCACCTCCGCGTTCGTGACGAACTCCTCCCCGGGAACGCCGGTGTCTGGCGGGTGGTGATCGAGAAGGGCGTGGCGAAGGCGGATCGACTGGGGGATGTCGGCTCGGCGGCTCCAGAATCGGTCATCAACCTGGATATCCGAGGGTTGGCGTCGATGGTGACCGGATTCCGACCAGCCAGGGAACTACCTCTTGTGGGGCTGGGGGATGGGCCGCGTGAATCCCTTCGTCTGGCGTCGGCGGTCTTTGCGGGCGGCCGGGGGATGATCGTGGACGCGTATTGACCCGGGCCTGCCGGATCGACCACAACGGTAGACAGAATTTGAAAAGAGTGGGTCGAGATCGACTTCATTGAATCTGGACGTTGGCTACGCTCACCGCGCCTCGCCGGAGGCCTGCCTGGTCCGACGCTGTGTCAGCGACTACCGGGCGTGGTGTGCGGCATTGGGCAACTTGTCGTGAGTCTCTACCAGTATCCGGAGGTCTACGCGGCGCTCCGCGCGCCCGACGATGACCTGCTCCCCAAGGTGCAAAGTGCCATCGCACGGCTCATGCCGGACGACCGCCTCGTCGAGCGGGCAAGCCTCGCTCGACGTGGTGGACGCATTCGGTCGGTGATGGACCCGGCGTGTGGTCCGGGCAACTGGCTCGAGCCGTTCGTGGACGAGTGGTACATCGCGGGGAACGATCTCGAGCCGGCGATGATCGAGGCCGCGGATCGGGTGCTGGGGTCTGCACCACGTGAACTCGTCGTGGGCGACATGCGCGACCTTCGCTTCGAAACCGGACCCTTTGATCTGGCGCTCGAGATCGCGGGGACGGCGTCCATTTGGACGGACCCGAGTGATCTTCGCGATCACTTCCGCTCCGTCGCGTCGCACCTTGTGCCCGGTGGATTGTTTCTGGTCACGCTGATCTTCGAGACCGAGACGACGCGCCGGCGGGACGAGATCACGATGCCGATGGTCACGCACGAGGCCGGGCCTGTCGCGACGCGTCCCGAGCACAGGGCCCACTCGGATCGTTCATGCCACACGCGGGGCGGGATGGCGGGGGAGGCATGGGTCCGTTACGAGATCGTGGGCTTCAACGAGGAGTCGCGGGCCGAGCGGATCCGCCGGACCGTCCGCACTCGGGGCGTGCCGAACTGCCCAGAAACGATCCAGGAGGAGTACGAGATGCGATTCTGGACTCCCCAGGAGGTGCAGAATCTGGTAGACTCGTGTTCGGAGTTGGAACTTGTGGATGGCGATGCCCTTGGCGACGCCCACACGGATCCACTCGGTGAACGGGTGTTGGCGCTGCGACGAATCTGAGCGCGTCGAGCGGTGATGGTGAGCGGCGGGGGGGTGGGGGGTGGTGATTGGAGGACGATGGAGTTGTACATCGTCAGACACGGGCACGCCGAGCGTGCGGCATCGAGCGATGAGCGTCGCCCCTTGTCAAGCGAGGGGCACGCCCAGGCCGCTCATCTGGCGGGAATGTTCGCGGAGTTCGTGCCGCCGTTGATGGCGAGGCCGACGGTCGTGCTGTCGAGCGGCGCAGATCGGGCGCGGCTGACGGCGGAGATCATCGCCGGTGCGGTCGGAGTTGAGCCCAAGATTGAGGAGGCGCTCGGCCTCTCAGGAAGCGTCAGGGCGGTTGCGGAACTGCTGAGTGCTTTGGCCGATGAGCATGAGTCCGTCATGATCGTCGGGCACAACCCGACGCTCAGCGACCTCGTCGAGCATTTGACGGGGCGAGAGTCGCCCTGTCTCCGCACGGGGGAACTAGCGCTGCTGTCGAACATCCGGGCGGGGATCCATGGGGAGGCGACGCTGATGGATCTTGTGCGCCTTGAGGGTTCCGTCGGCGAGTAGGTGACGATTGTAAATACGACGATGTGTTCACTGACGGGGGCGATTCGCGCACGGACTAGTTTGTACGACACGCCCCGAACTCGTGCACCGTTGCAGCGTGCGTGTACGACGAGCCGATGACTCGGGAATGAGCCACGCCGGAGCCACCACAAGTTTGACCAGAGTGCCTGCCTCGAGCGGGGGGGCACCGCCGGCACTGCAGGTCTGGCGACAGTTCGAGTCGCGGTACTCGCTCCTGGACGCGATGGTTGGCGAGATCGCCGAGGCGTTTGCGGCGTGCGGATGGCGTGTCGTTGAACAGGCCGTCCATGGCCCGCGGCTCGTGCTCGCGCTCAACTTCCCCTCGGACTTCGACGCGTTTCTGCGCTGGGCGAGGCCGGCGGACGCGGCGTGCGGCGTGGCGCACCTCGTTGTCGATCATCCCTTCGCCCTGCCGACAGGCACGATCGAGCGGCTGTGCACGATGCCCGCGTATCGCCTCTTCATGACCGGGATCGACGACCGGCACCTTCTGGGCCTGCGATTTCCCACGATCAGGCACTTCACGTGCATGCATGGCGTGCCGACGAGCGCCCTTGTGGATGAGTGCGAGATCGACTCGTCGCATGCCACTACCGACGCGACGCGCGGAGGGCGGGATTTGGGCGTTGTCGTTGCCGGTTCGATCCATACGCCTTCGCAGATCGAGGAGTTCGCGGGCACGCTCCCCGCGGCACTCGTCGGCGTGGCGAGGGACGCCGCCCGCGTGCTTATCGAGTCGGAGGGTGTCACGTTTACTCAAGCGATGGATCTGGTGAGTCCGCCGGGGTTGTTTGCCGTTGATCAGTGGCGCCAGTTGGCGGCGGTGTGGCGTGTCGCGGTCGCGATCGCCAATCGTGAACGGCGCCTCGCGCTCGTGCGGGCGTTGCGAGGGCTTCCCGTCACGATCGTCGGCGGCGAGGCGTGGGACGAGGTGTGCGACGGAACGACCATACGGCTGGGTTCGGTGGACTACGCCCAACTCCCCGGCGTGCTGCGGCGAGCGCGGGTATGCGTCGCGTGTGGAGCGACGCAGTACGCGATGAGCACGACCGAAAGGCCGCTCCTCTCGATGGCGAGCGGGTGCGCGACGATCGCGGAGGATCGGGTCGTTCTGAGGCGTGAGTTCGGATCGGATGGCCACGTCGAGTCGTCGGAGTTGGTGTTGTACGACGCGCGTGCGCCGGAACGGGCGCGGGAACTTGCGGCGAATCTACTCGCGGATCCTTCGGTATGCGCCGTGATGGGCAAGGCTGGGCGTGCACGGATCGCGGCAGCCCACCTGTGGCGGCACCGGGTGAGGGGCATACTTAGCGCGTACGCGAACGTGCCCGCGTTGGCGGGTCTCGTCGCGTCACGCTGAATCGCGGATCAATCCTCGTCCGTATCGGCGGCGTTCTGGGCCTGGAGTTCGGCGTCGAGTTGTTCGATCGTCTTCTCGTCCTCGACCTTCTCGCCGCGGGCGAGTTTCTCGGCGCGTTCCTTGTCGAGGGATCGCTTGTAGGCCTCAACCTTGGGCTTGTCGGGGGCGAGCATCATCGTCCAGGCGCGGCCGACGTCACGCGGCGGCTGCTCGACCTTGGCGATGTCCTGGAGTGCCTCGAGGACTCGCTTGAGGTTGTCCATGCCCAGGGATTTGTGCGCGACCTCTCGCCCTTTCAGGCGCTGGGTGAAGAGGACCTTGTGCCCCGCGACGAGGAACCGGCGCGCCTGCTGCACGCGGACCATGATGTCGTGGGGGTCGATCTTGACGCTCCGGCCCAGGCGGATCTCCTTGAGTTCGGTCGCCTTGCTGGCCGCGCGGTTCTTGCGGTCCTTCTGGCCTTGTTCGTACTTGAACTTGCCATAGTCCATGATCTTGCAGACGGGCGGGCGCGCGTCGGGGGAAATCTCGACGAGGTCGAGTCCCTGCTCCTGCGCCATCTTGATCGCGTCGTTGGTCTCGATGACGCCGATCTGCTCGTTCTCCGGCCCGATCACGCGGATCGGCGTGATACGGATCATGAAGTTCACGCGGGTGCGCTGCACCGGGCCCTGGTCACGCCTGAATCGTCCGAATGAGATGGTTCGATCTCCGAGAAGGTTTAACGAATGATGGATGCGACGTTCGCTCGGAACGCGGACCACAAGTCCGACGCTCCGCACACAACGAGAGAAACACTCAACACGGAAGTTCCGAGCGGCGAGCGTTGGTTCGAGATGGGTGAACAACGACGACTCACGACCACCATGCGCCACCACGCGTCACGGGGTCGAGATTGAGATTCAATCGAGTCATGCTTCGTTGGATCATTTCAAACAGCGAGGCCAGCAGTGTTCATCGGACTTTGGATAACTCCGATCCACCTGGACACGACTGGCCAAAAGCCTAACCTGGCGGCAGGCAAATTGCAAGCCTTCGGGCGCTAAAACCCGGCGTTCTCGAGTGAAATCTAACGGAACATCAGCACGATGTTCCCGATCAGGCTCAAGGCCAGGGCGACTATGAGCGCAATCGCGAGGGATCGGCGGACCATGGGGACGTCCGGCTCGGCAATCGCGATCTCACCCGGGGCGGCCGCAGCCTCGGCCTTGACGAGGGACGCGAGGTCTGCCTCGCCGAAGTCCTTGTGGGCGATTGGAGGGGACTTGCCCTCGCGCAGAGCCCGAAGATCGACGAGCAGATCGGCACAGTTCTGGTAACGGGCCTTGGGCGAGCGGGCCATCATGCGTTCGATGACCTCGGAGATTCCCGCGGAGAGGCGCGGGTTGACGTGATCGGGGGCGACGAGATCGGCCTTGAGGTGCTTGTGCATGACGGCGGAGGGGTTCTTGCCGTCGAAGGGGACCGAGCCGGTCACCATGTGATAGAGGGTGGCGCCGAGGGAGTAGATGTCGGCGGGCGGGCCGATGTTCACCTCGCCCCGGATCTGCTCGGGGCTGATGTAGTAGGGCGTGCCGAAGGCCTTGCCCTGCTCGGCCTCGGCCATCTCGCGGTCGGAGATGGCGCGGGCGAGGCCCATGTCGGCGAGTTTCGCGACGCCCGACTTGGTGATCATGATGTTCTTGGGCTTGACGTCACGGTGGATGAGGCCCTTGGCGTGCGCGTGCTGCAGGGCCTCGGTGATCTGGATCACGATGTCGATCGCGTCGGATTCGCTGTACTTCTTGTTCTTGACGATCTCGTCGTAGACGGTGTTCCCGTCCACGAACTCCATCACGAAGTAGTGGTAATCACCCGCCTTGCCGACGTCGAACGCCTGCACGATGTTGGGGTGATTCAGTTGGGCTGCCGAGCGTCCCTCGGCGTAGAAACGCTCGATGAACTGCGGGTTGCTCGAGAACTTCCGCGGGAGGACCTTGATCGCGACCTCACGATCGAGGCTGAGTTGCTTGGCCTTGAAGACCGTCGCCATTGCCCCCGCACCGAGTTTGCCGAGCACCTTGAACCCTGGGATCTTCTGTCCACTGCGTTCGGCGGCGAGGATCTCCTTGAGCCGGTCGATCTGACGCTGCGTGACGTATGAGTTGTTGATGAGCAGGTCGGCGAGCGAGCGCTGGTTGCGTTCCTCGGCGAGTGACTTCGCCTGCGTCAGGCAGTGCTGGACTTCTTCGGGTGTCGCGAGGCCCTGGTCGATGACGAGGCGACCGAGTTGCGTGTCGACGTTTGTGCCGCCCTTGGCGAGTTCGGCCTGCACGTCTTCCGAGGAGACAACCGGGCCGGTCGAGCCGTGGCTGACGGCGCTGCCCACACCCGCGGCACGCGGATCGAGCGGCGCGGTCTTTCCGGGATCGCGTCCGTGGTCGCGCCCATGATCGCGCTGGGGGTTGTGCTGTTGTTCCGCGTTGCTCATGTCCGACGCCACCACGCTTTGATGCCGACCGGAAGAGAGCGCCGGTCGGCCTGAGTCCTTCAGGCCGCCTCCGCGACCGATGCGCGGGGCATGAACCTAGAGGCTCAAGGAGAAATCGTCAAATCCGAGGCGTCAGCGGAGGAACATTCCCGGGCTTTCTTCACAATCACCCCACGTCGGCCCGAGACTTCCGTACGGCTGCTTGGCTCTCGGGGTTGCGTAGATGCGAACAAATCCTTACCGGATACGGACATGACACGCATTCGTTGGGCTGTGTGCTCGTATCCAAACGGATTCTGTGTAACTTTTCCAGAACCACTGGCCGAAGTATCGGTATAGTTGAACATCGCGGTGGGGAGTCCGCGCGGTTTCCTAAGACACCTGAATAATGGAGTCTCGCCTTGGACAGTACTCGGCTCGAACACGCGACACCCCAGAATATCGCCAGAGATTTCTCTAGAGAAGATATGCCGATACATGTTCATCATGTGACTCGATGGGTGGCGT
Source organism: uncultured Phycisphaeraceae bacterium (assembly GCA_964628245.1). Classification (GTDB taxonomy): domain Bacteria; phylum Planctomycetota; class Phycisphaerae; order Phycisphaerales; family UBA1924. The sequence continues at coordinate 126,005 of CAZVMU010000002.1, forward strand.
CACGCCATCGGCTCGGATTCACGCTCATCGAGTTACTCGTCGTCATCGCCATTATCGCGCTCCTCATCGGGCTGCTTTTGCCCGCTCTGGCGAAGAGCCGGAGCCGTGCCAGACTGATGGTCTCGATGAGCAACGAGCGCCAGATCACGGCGGCGGCCCTGATGTATCGCGAGGACAACAAGGACGCGATGCCGCTCTCGCCTTCGTACAAGCCGTTTCCGCCTGTGGGAAACTATCGCCCGATGCCCAGGCCGGTGTCGGCCTCGCGGCGGGTGACGGACGTTCTCGGGTGGGCGTCGTTCCTGTATGGCGGCAAAAACGCCCACGGCTATTGGCTGGGAATCAATCTCCGCGCGTACGACATGAACGCCAAGGACCGTCTGCTCAATCCGTACGTGTACTCGGATTTGGATTTCCCCGCCCCGCCGAATGGGGCGGCATTCGGGCCCAACGATTCGGGGCGAACCGAGTTCAAGATGGACGTCTTCCGTGATCCCGGCGACAAACTCGTCTCTCGCCAGCACGTGAACTATCCGACCGACTGTTCCAGCGGGTTCACGGCGTATGAGTGCTCGGGCACGTCGTATCAGGCGAACTACAAGTGGCTCCAGCAGTTGCGTGATCCGCCGTTTCTGGCGTTCACCGGGAACGCGCCACTCATACGGGCCTTTGACTTCGGGATGCTTCGGATGCGCAAGGCCGACGAGTTCTCGCCATCGAAATTTGTGTGGTTGAACGACCAGTTTTCTGATATCGTGGTGAACTGGTGGACCGCCGGACACCAGGAGAAGAACGGGTTCGGCGACACCAACATGGGTGTGCTGGCGTTCCTTGATGGGCACGTCGGCTACGTCCCGATCCGGTCCGGGCATGATGCGGAGAGTTTCTCGAACGAGCACTACAGCATGATCTTCGATGGATTGCCGATCCCGCAGCCGTAGGTCAGTCGATGCAATGCGTCGTGAAGGCCGAGGTGAGGCGTTTGCTGTTGAGTTGAGCCTAGAGTCGTTGGAGGAGATGGTGGGGGTGGGTCGCGGGGTCGTGGGGGCGTTGGTCGAATCGTGCGACTGACGAGGAAAGCGGGTTCGAAGGGTGTGGGCGAGCGTGTCTGGTTGAGCGATCGCCGTTCTTGGGTGTGATTGATGCGTGTTCAGGTCTCGTAGGTGGGCGGAGTTATTCTTGAGGCGGTGTGACGGCCGTTCGCGCGCGTCCAGCGTCTCGCAAAGGGGTGCCCCACGATGGATCGAAACGGAACGGTGTGCCATTGGCCGAGTCGAATGGCTCGTGGCGAGCGAGGCCGAAAGGGCTTCACGCTGATCGAGTTGCTCGTCGTGATCGCGATCATCGCGCTCTTGATCTCGTTGCTCTTGCCGGCGCTCAAGAAGGCTCGAATCCGGGCGCAGATTCTGATCTCGCTGAGCAACGCGCGGCAGATCACTGGCGCTGCCATGACCTATCGCGAGGATTACAAGGGCTATATGCCCATGACGCTCAGTTACCGTCCGTTCCCGGTGGTGGGCAACTACCGCCCGCAGACCAAGCGACAGCGGACCGATGCGAACGAGTACCTCGACGTCTTGGGCTGGTCCACATGGTCGTTCGGAGGCGGTAACGGGCATGGATACTGGCTGGGACAGGCGGCCCGCGCGTTCGACGTGCATGCTGCTGATCGCCCGATGAACCCCTATATCTATCCCGATGTCTCGTTCACCGCACCGGCGAATATGCAGGCCTTTGCCGTGAACGATCCGCAGCGTGCGGCGCTTCGTCTAGGAGTCTTCAAGGATCCTGGGGACAAGTTGAGCCAGCAGCACACGCCGTTCCCGCGGGGGTGCGATGAGTTCCTGTCGTGCTATTACTGCACGGGCTCGAGTTACCACTTTAACGCGAAGTGGTGGAGTCAGCCCGAGGTGGTGACCTACCGCGCCTCGCAAGGTGCCCGTGGGTTCATGAACTCGTTCTACTTCGGTGCTCGGGTGCTCCAGAAGTCGGATTCGTTTATCCCCTCTCGGATGGTCTGGCTGAATGACCAGAACACCGACCTCGTTGTGAATAACACCAACTCCAACTACAAGTTGAGAAACGGGTTCGACGACATCAACCGCGGCGTGCTTGGATTCATGGACGGGCACGCGTCGTATCTACCCGTGTTCCCCGGGAGCACCGCGAGCACGTTCATCAACGAGTACTACTCGATGTGGTTCGAAGGGATTCGGCCATAACCTGGCGAGAGCCGGCCGGGTTTGCATGGCGTTCGGTATTCGATCGAACTTGAATGCTGCATGCAACCCAAAATGCCGCATTCACGAATATTCTTGGTCGCGTTTGACGAAGATTTTGTGTATCTTTGGTGTCACGGTTTTAGCCGGTGATTCACACGCTGGCCGGACTCGTGGGACTCGTTGGGGCTTCGGAGCCGATCCAAACGGGCTGAACCCCGTTCCAGGATCGTTTGATGAATAGGTTTGCATTCAACACCGCGGCGGGATCGAGGGGCGAGTACGCCTCCCACGGCACCGACCGCACCACCTCTCTCGCCCGGGGCATCGAGCCACGATCGCCGGGCATTCTGGACAAGGGGATAGGCATGGATCGCACGACACACCGCAATCGCATGACCCTCTCACACCGCACTCGGAGCAACTCCCGTGGCTTCACGCTGATCGAGTTGCTGGTGGTCATCGCGATCATCGCGCTCCTGATCGGGCTGCTGCTGCCGGCGTTGGGGAAGGCGAAGAAGACGGCTCAGAATCTCAACAGCCTTGTGAACCTCAAGGGCTTTGGGAACTACTTTGCGGCGTATGCGGCGTCGTACAAGGACGAGTTCGCGAACCCGTTCCCGACTACGTTGCCGCCTGGCACGACGAACACAAGGAACTACATGTGGGCGAGCAATCCTTGGGGCAACGGCGGGTGGTACTTTGACACGAACGGTCCTACAGGCGCGGCGATCGGCGAACTGTTTATGGTGTACGGCCTGTCGTACCTCATGCGTAGCGACGATCTCTCGCTGACCGCAGCGAAGAATCTCATCCACCCGGCTGACCCGCTGTACGCCCAGATGTTCCAGGGGGCCACTGCGGCCACGGCGTCGACATCCGTGTTCCCCTGCTCCTACTACTACGCACCGACAGCGTGGATGCGTCCTGAGCGGTTTGCCGGGAGCACGCCGATTATCGCGGCCGGGACGAATCAATACATGCTGAAGCGGAACCGCATCAGCGACGTGACATTCACCTCGAACAAGGTTGTCGTGTTCGAGATCATGGACTTTAATCGCAAATCAAAGCCACTTCTTCCATGGTTTGTGGCGGGCAGTCAGCCTGGTGTGCTTGCTGCCGACGGCTCGACCCACTATGTCAACGTGACGGATGTGATCTCGTCGACCGCCGCGCCGAATGTCACGATCGCGACGAGCGACAAACCACTCCTCTTTCCAAGCGGGATTATCGACTTTGGCGACGATGACGCTCCGGCGTCGCCGGCATACTTCATGAGAACTCGCAACGGCGTAAAGGGACGAGACTTCTAATGAGCATTCTTGAAGTGTTCAAAGACCCTTCGACGGACAGGTTGTCACCGAAGGCGATTGGCGCTGTCGCGCTCCTAGGGATTGCGGTCATCTTCGTGGGGTATCAGCTATGGGGGTTCTTTGGTAGTGGCTCGTCTGGTAGCGATCCAACAAAGACTCCTGAAGCCAAGGCGGCTATGCAGCATCAGGAAGAATCGATGAAGCAGTTGCAGGGCGCGCCGGGTGCCCAGCAACCTGCAGCCGCAGCAACATCGCTGCGTCCTACAGATCCGATGACTACTCAAGCACCTCGATAGTTGTTCTGCTATTCCAAGTGAAACACAACTCGATCAAAGTCGCCGTGATTCTCGCTGGATGCGGGCGGGCCGACGGGACTGAGATCCACGAGTCGGTGAGCGTGCTGGTGCATCTGGATCGGCTGGGGATCGCGTATCGGTGTTTCGCGCCGGACCTGGATCAGCCCGAGGTGATCGATCACGTCACGGGCAAGGCGATGCCGCCGGGGACATCGAAGCGGAACATGCTGGTCGAGGCGGCGCGCATCTCGCGTGGGGAGATCGAGCCGATCGATCGTCTGCACGCGCGGGACTTTGGCGGCGTCGTCTTTCCCGGCGGGTTCGGGGCGGCAAAGAACCTCTGCGACTTTGCGAGCAAGGGCGCCGGGTGCACGGCCAATCCACAGGTTGAACGCGTCATCAAGGAGTTCCACGCGGCGCGCAAGCCGATCGCGATGTGCTGCATCGCGCCGGTTTTAGCGGCCCGCGTGCTTGGGACGGCGTCGGGTGGGCCGGGGTGCCGAGTAACCGTCGGCCCTGAGGGCGATGCGGCACGCGCGATCCGCGAGATGGGTGCCACGAACGTCGCGAAAGCCGTGACTGAATCGCTCGTCGATGAGGAGAACCTGCTTGTGACGACGCCCGCGTACATGCACGACAGCGGGCCGCATGGCGTGTTCGTGGGGATCGGGTCGATGATCGAGGATTTCGCGGCATTGATCAGTGAAGTGCCCGCGAGGTCGTCCTCGACATCGGCTCGGCGCTGAGCGTCTTACGGCTGTTTGAAGACGCGATTCGATCGACCGCGGCGGTGTCCATACGATGTCGCCCGCCTGGGGCACCGCGAGTGTGCGTGTCCGCTGAGGCGTTGGTTTCGGACGCCTGGCGATGCTGACGATCGAGAATCGCCCGAGGAATCTCTCCTGGCTGCACGCCGGGCCGCTGCTCTTTGGGGATTGGGGAACGAGCCGGCTGTACGTGCTGGGCCTGGCGTTTTACTACACCGGGCACGCGTCGGTGTGGTTCCTGCTGGCGATGTCGCTGATCATGGTCGTGGTCGCGGGCGGATACACGGTCGTCTGCCGCTGTTTTCCCGACGGCGGCGGGGTGTACACGGCGGCGCGGCAAGTGAATCCCACGCTGTCGGTCATCGGCGCGACGCTGCTGTTGTGCGGCTACATCATCACGGCGTCGCTCTCGGTGGTGGAGGGGTTCCATTACGCCGGGCTGGCGCACGCGTGGGTTGTGCCGGCGTCGATCGTCACGATTGTGGTAATTGGCGTGATCAACTGGCTCGGTGCGCGATGGGCGGGGCGATTTGCGCTGGTGATCGCGATCGCGGCGGTGGGTGTGTCGGCGGTGATCGGGGCGATGTGCCTTCCGATGCTTCCCGCCGGCGTCAAGTCGATGACGTTCAACGTGGACGGCGTGACGAGGGTGGGGGAGCGATGGGAGTCGCTGGTTCGCATCATCCTGGCCCTCAGCGGCGTCGAGGCGGTCGCGAATATGACCGGGCTGATGAAGAAGCCCGTGGCGCGAACGGCGAAGCGCACCATCTGGCCGGTGCTCATCGAGGTCGTGCTGCTCAATATGGTCTTCGGGGTCGCGCTCAACGCGATGCCCGGGAGTCTGGACACGACGACGCCGGACTATGTGGCGTATGAGATCCGCCAGGACATCGAACCCGAGGATGTGCCGAGGGATGTGCGTCAGTACCGCGACACGGCTGTGAAGATGCTTGCCACGCACACGGCCGGAGAGATGTTCGGGTCTCACGCGGGGCAGACCATTGGCGTCGTCGCGGGGATCGTCTTCGGGCTGCTGCTCCTTTCGGCGGTGAACACGGCGGTGATGGCGATGGTCTCGGTGAAGTACTCGCTGGCGCAGGACGGCGAGTTGCCGCGCGCGCTGACGAGGCTGAACTACTCGGGCGTGCCCTGGGTCGGGCTGATTGTCGCGGTGGTCTTGCCCAGCGTGGTGCTGCTGCTCATCTCGGACGCGAAGGCGCTGGGCGAGTTGTACGCGATCGGCGTGGTGGGGGCGATCGCGATCAACTTTCTGTCGTGCGCGGTGAATCGCGGGCTGGATATCACCAAGTGGGAGCGGCGTGGGCTATGGATCATGGGCGTCTTCATGTCGCTCGTGGAGATCACGATCATCATCCGCAAACCCATGGCGACGCTCTTCGCGGGCGTGATGGTGGTCTCGGTGCTCGCGATGCGCTATGGACTTCGAGCCCTCCGTCCGCGAGAGGGTGAGCCGGTCGCCGCGCCGAGCGAGGGTTGGATCGCGGCGCTGAACACTCCGCCGGCCAAGATGCCCGCGGACGCGCCCCGAATCATGCTCGCCGCGCGCGGGCAGGAACAGGCGGAGTTCGCCGTGGACCTCGCGAAGAAGCGTGGTGGGGTGCTCTTCGCGATCTATGTGCGCACGATGCGCCTGATCGACGTCGCGCCCGGGCAGTTACCGCAGGTCGAGAACGACCCCCAGGCGCAGAAGTCGCTCGGGACGGTGGCGGTCCTCGCTCAGCAGGCGGGCGTGCCTTTCTTCCCGATCTATGTCGTCTCGCCGACGGTCGCCGAGGAGATCCTCGATTACACGGTGACGTATGGCTGCGACACGCTGATCATGGGCAAGAGCCAGCGAACGCTCTTTGCACGGCGCGTGTCGGGGGACGTGGTGGCGAAGGTTGCCGAGACTCTGCCCGATGAGGTCTCGCTGGTGCTCCGTGCGACAAAACTCATGGCCCATGAGGTCCAGTCGGCGGCTCACCCGGGAAGTCCCGCAGGCGTGCAGACCTCTTCCGCGACGGACGAGGACGATATCGGCCACGCCTGAAATCGCCTGCCATTGACGAGCGTCGTGAGTACGCTTGCGGCGTGACAGAACCACGGATGGAGTTGCTGGAAGGTCTGACGGAGGCGCAGCGGTCGGCGGTGACGCACACCGAGGGCCCGCTGCTCGTCCTGGCCGCCGCGGGGAGCGGGAAGACGCGTGTGATCACGCGCCGGATCGCGTATCTCGTTTCGTTGGGCGTGCCCGCGTGGTCGATCCTCGCGGTGACGTTCACGAACAAGGCCGCGGGCGAGATGCGCGAGCGCGTGAGAGCGATCCTGGGCGATGATCCGCGCGTGATGCGGGGCATGACGGTCTCAACGTTTCACGCGCTGGGAGCGAGGCTCCTTCGGCGATTCGCTGATCGCGCGGGATTGGCGCCGGACTTTGCAATCTACGACGCGTCGGACCAGCAGTCGCTGTGCAAGCGCGTGATCACGGACGTCGGTCTCTCGACGAGCAACTTCCCGCCCCGGGCGGTCCTCTCGGCGATCAGTACGGCAAAGAACGCGCTCCAGGATGAGAGCGCCTATGCCGCCCGGGCGACGGACTTCTCATCGAAGAACATCGCGAAGGTGTACAAGGCGTACGCGGCGGCGCTTCGCAAGGCCGGGGCGGTGGACTTTGACGATCTCCTCCTCAAGACCGCGATGATGCTCAAGAACGATCGCGAGGTCCGCGAGGAGATCGGGCGACGATGGACGTATCTGCTGATCGACGAGTATCAGGACACGAACGCCGCCCAGTTCGAGATCGCGGCGGCAATCGCCGAGGCGGGCGCGAGCGAGGGGCGCGTGCCCAACATCTGCGTCGTGGGCGATCCGGACCAGGCGATCTATGGCTGGCGTGGGGCCGACATCAGCAACATCCTCGAGTTCGAGCGGCACTTCCCCGGCACGCGTGTCGTCACGCTGGGCGAGAACTTTCGCTCGACGGCCCCGATCCTCGCCGCGGCCGACACGCTCATCCGCAACAACAAGCGGCGCAAGCACAAGGACCTCTTCACGACACGCCCCGGCGGCGAGCGGATCGAGTGCGTCCTGTGCAGGGATGAACGCCACGAGGCCTCTCTCGTCGTGGATTGGCTCAAGGCCCGGCGCGATGTCGGTGATGGCGAGAACGTGCTGGCGTGGAACGAGATGGCCGTCTTCTATCGCACGAACGCGCTCAGCCGCGTGCTCGAGGACGCGCTCCGCACCGAGGGCGTGCCCTACACCATCGCCCGGGGCACGGCGTTCTATGAGCGAGAGGAGGTCAAGAGTGCGCTGGCCTACCTGCGAGTCCTCGCGAATCAGGCCGACGATGTGTCGTTGCAGCGGATCGTGAACACACCCGCACGAGGGATCGGTGACGCCGCGATGAAGCACGTGCAGCAGTTCGCCGGCGAGCAGCAGACGACGCTCTTCGAGGTGCTGCGGCGGGCGCGAGAAGTTGCGGCGCTCTCGACGCGGGCGGCTTCTGGCATCGAGAAGTTCGTCGCGATGGTCGACTCGTGGACGGGCAATGGGACGTTCTTCGCGGAGGGGTCTGGAAGCGGCGAGTCGACAGGTTCGTTGGGTGATCTTGTCGAGCGTGTCGTGCAGGAATCGGGCCTGATGGCGATGTACAAGGCCCAGGCCGCCGCGAGCAAGAGCGACGCCGACGAGCAACGGCTGGACAACCTCGACGAACTCATCGGCTCGGCCCGTGAGTTCGAGGACTCATACGACCCAGCGGACGATCCCGCGTTCTTCGAGGCGTCGCTGGTTGAACCCGGAGAGAAAGGTTGGGGCGAGAATGTGAGTGTGTCATCGAACGCCACCCCGCCACTACTCGCGATGCTCCGAGCGTATCTGGAGCGTGTCGCGCTCGTCGCTGATGCCGACGCGGTGGATCCCTCGCAGGGGAGCGTGACTCTCATGACGCTCCATGCGGCGAAGGGGCTGGAGTTCGCGTGCGTCGCGATGGTCGGGCTGGAAGAGGGCACACTGCCGCACTCGCGCGCGTTCGAGAGCGAGGCGGAACTCGAGGAGGAGCGTCGCCTGTGCTTCGTGGGGATCACGCGGGCGCGTCGGCGTCTGCACATCACCTCGGCGAAGTACCGTGCCGTGCGCGGCTTCGCGGAGCGGATGATCCCCAGCCGGTTCCTCTCCGAGTTGCCTCGCGAGCATGTGACGTTCAGCGACAAGAGCGACGCGTTCGATGACCTCGAGCAGAGCGGCTGGTTCGACGGCGTGCCGACGCGGAAGGCCGGGGTGGGGAGCAGCAGCGGAGGGAGTGGATCTGGTCGGCCAGGTTCTGCTGGACCGCCTCGATCGTCGAGTGGTGCTCGTCGCAGCGCCGGCGGCGTCTCGGTCGGCTCGAAGGTCAGCCACCCGCAGTTCGGCGTGGGCATCGTGAAGTCGATCTCGGGCGGGGCCCAGGCGCGGGCCGTCATCGAGTTCAAGGGCGTGGGGACGAAGACGCTGGTGTTGGAGTATGCGCGGCTGACGATCGTGTCGTGAAACGACTCGGGCCTACTTGAGCATCCGCGCCAGATACCGCCCTGTGTGTGATCCCTTCGCCATCGCCACGGCCTCGGGGGTGCCCGACGCGATGACGCGCCCGCCGCCCTCGCCGCCCTCGGGGCCGAGGTCAATGAGCCAGTCGGCCCGCTTGATCACGTCGAGGTTGTGCTCGATGACGACGAGGGTGTTGCCGGCGTCGGCGAGGCGGTCGAAGACTTCGACGAGTTTGCGGATGTCCTCGAAGTGCAGGCCCGTCGTCGGCTCGTCGAGCACATAGAGCGTTGAGCCGTTCGAACCCGCACGCGGCCCACGCGAGCGCGTCGGCGTGGACTCATCCTCGTCGGATTCGAGGTCGGAGAGATCGGCATCATCGGACCCCGAGTCGCGGGCGTCGGTGTCATCCGAATCGGAGTCGGACGAGTTCTGCGCCACGGCGGCGTACGCCCCGGCGGTCTTGCCCAGTTCCGACGCGAGTTTGATGCGCTGGGCCTCGCCACCCGAGAGTGTCGTGCTCGGCTGACCGAGTTGCAGGTAATCAAGCCCGACATCGTGGAGGCACTTCAGGAACCGGGCGATCTTCGGGTGGTTCTCGAAGAAGCCGACGGCCTTCTCCACCGTCATGTCGAGCACGTCGGCGATCGACTGTCCGCGATACTTCACCTCGAGCGTCTCGCGGTTGTAGCGCTTGCCGCGACAGACCTCGCACTCGACGTAGACATCGGGGAGGAAGTGCATCTCGATCTTCTTGAGCCCTTGGCCCTGGCACGCCTCGCAGCGCCCCCCGCCGCGGGTTGAGGGAACGTTGAAGGAGAACCGCCCGGGTTTGTAGCCTCGGATCTTCGCTTCCTTGGTCGTGACGAAGACCTTGCGGATCTCGTCGAAGATGCCGGTGTAGGTCGCGGGGTTGGATCGGGGTGTGCGGCCGATGGGCGTCTGATCGACCTCGATGACACGGTCGAGCGATTTGGGCCATTTCACCGACTTGTGCTTGCCGGGCGTGACGCGCGAGCCGGTGATGTGCCTTCGCGCGGATTGCAGCAGGATGTCGGTGACGAGCGTGGACTTGCCCGAGCCAGAGACGCCCGTGACGCAGATGAGGCCACCGAGCGGAAAGGCGACGTCGATCCCCTTGAGGTTGTTCTCGCTCGCGCCCTTGACGACCACGGCCTTGGATTCCGACACCTCCCGGCGCGAGTGGGGCACGTCGATCGATTTGCGTCCTGAGAGATAGTCGCCCGTGAACGAGCCTTCGGTCTCGCAGATTTCCTTGACCGTGCCCTGCGCGACGACGCGCCCGCCATGCACGCCGGGGCCGGGGCCGATGTCGAGCACGTGGTCGGCGGCCCGGATCATGTCCTCGTCATGCTCGACGACGAGGACGGTGTTGCCGATGTCGGCGAGATGGCGGAGTGTGGCGATGAGCCGGTCGTTGTCGCGTTGGTGGAGACCGATCGTCGGTTCATCGAGGACGTAGCACGCGCCGACGAGGCCGCTGCCGACCTGTGAGGCGAGGCGGATGCGCTGCGCCTCGCCGCCCGAGAGCGTGGCGGTGCGTCGATCGAGGGAGAGATACTCGAGTCCCACGCCGCGGAGGAAGCGGAGGCGGTTGTTGATCTCCTTGAGGATCGGCTCGGCGATCTTGGATTGCTCATCGCTCAGGACGACCCGTTCCAGGAACTCCGCGGCGTCAGGGATCGTGAGGCGCGAGAGTTCGGCGATGTTGAGCATCGTGCCGTCGTGCTTCGGGCGACCGATGACGGCTTCCGATGCGGCCATCTTCATGTCGGCTTTGTGCGTGCTCGCGAGCAGCACGTGCAACGCCTCGATCTTGAGGCGGTCACCCAGACACGAGGCGCAGGGTTTCTGGGAGAGGAACCGCCCCAAGAGCTCCTTCACGTTGTCCGACTCGCTCGTCTTCCACCATTCAGAGATCTCGGGGATCACGCCTTCCCACTGCTTCTTGCGCTTGCCCCAGCCTTGCTTCTTCGGCTTTCCTCCTTCGGCATCGGGCTCGCCATAGAGCAGGATCTGGCGTTGCTCTTTCGTGAGATCGCCGATGGGGCGCTGCATGGAGCCGCCGAACTGGGCACAGAACTTCCGGAGCTTGCGATTGAACCAGCCACGCCACGCGCCGTTCTTGTTCCAAGGCGCGATGGCCCCTTCGCTCAGGAGGACCGAGTTGTCGGGCACGATGAGCGACTCATCGAACTCCACCGCGGTGCCGAGCCCGTTGCACGTAGGACACGCGCCAAAGGGTGAGTTGAACGAGAAGAGCCGCGGCGCGAGTTCCTCGAGGGCGACCTCGGGATGGTCCGGGTCGGCAAAGCGCGTCGAATACGTCGTGTCCCGCCACTCGGCGGCTTTCGCGCCCGGCGATTCGATGGATACCGTGACCACGCCGCCCTCGCCGAGACGGAGGGCCGCCTCGATCGATTCCGCGAGGCGTTGGCGTGAGCCGGCGTCGGGTGAGGGTTCCATCGAGAGTCGATCGACGACGGCCTCGATCGTGTGCTTCTCGTAGCGTGCCAGTTTGAGTGGGTTCTCGCCTGGTTCTTTGAGCACATCGCGAAGATCGACGATGGTGGCGTTGACGCGGGCGCGGGTCCAGCCCTGCTGCGTGAGTTCCTCGAGGACCTCGCGGTGGAATCCTTTCTTGCCGCGGACGACCGGGGCGAGAATCATGAGGCGCGTGGTCGAGTTCGACTCGGTGAGTCGAACGAACAGGGAGTCCACGATCTGTGTCGAGGATGTCGCGCTGATGGGCACGCCCGATCGCGCGGTCGGCGTGCCGTCCTTCTTCGTCTTGGTCACGGCCCACGAGTGCGGACGCCCGCAGCGGGCAAAGAGCAACCGCAGGTAGTCATAGATCTCCGTCGTCGTCGCAACGGTTGATCGCGGCGTGCCCGTTCCCGAACGCTGCTCGATCGCGATCGTCGGCGGCACGCCCTCGACCTCATCCACGTCGGGCTTCTTCAGTTGCTCGAGGAACTGACGCGCGTACGCGGAGAGCGACTCCATGTACTTCCGCTGGCCCTCGGCGAAGATCGTGTCGAAGGCGAGGCTGCTCTTGCCGCTCCCTGAGAGGCCCGTGATGACGACGAGTTGATCGCGCGGGATGGTGACGTCGATGTTCTTGAGATTGTGCTCGCGCGCGCCGCGCACGACGATCGATTTGGAGTCGGGCCTCGCAGGGGGTTTACGATCGTTCCCGGCATCGCGCGCGGACCCGGACTCCCCCTGACGTGAGGCGGGTTTCGCTTCGACGACGCCATTCGCGGTCGACTCGAGATTCGTATTTGTTGAATCCGAGGTTCGACCCCGGCGCGCAGCGGACTTCGTGGGCATGCGATCACCACCCTCCATGGATGCGGATGATAGGGATCCGTTCTGGAATGGATCGTTGAGTTCGTGATGTTTCGAGCTGGGGATGCACCAAACTTATCGGTGCCGGGCTCCGAGGTCCGACCCGCACTCGGGACACTTCAGGCCCTTGAGCGAATAGCCGCACGAGCCGCACGTGCCTCGTCGGGCGTGCTCGAAGAACTTCGAACCGAGTTCGAGGAGCGTCCAGCACGCCACCAGGGTGACGACGATCGCCGTGCACGCCTGGATGTCGTTGGTCCCGTAGTTCACGATGGGCAGCCCGGAAATTCGGATCGCCAGGAACGCGTACACCACAAAGCACGCGGCGATCACGAGCAGCCAATGTCTGTGCTTCATGGCAACCTCCGGAGCAATCGGTCCAATCACCTACCGGGCGGGCACGATTCCCTTCGCATCGGACGGGGGCATTGTTCCTGATGCGGGCATTTCCGGTAACGGCGCCACGGGTGGAGTGGCGTTCATTTGCTCCGCCCTTCGTGCCTTCTCGTGTCCCATGCGGATGAACCCCAGCATCACGAACCCGATCGCCAGTCCGATCAGGTAGTACGGCAGTTTTCGCCGGAGATTGTCCCACACGGTGGGCTCGGGCGGCATTCGACGGGGCGCATGTGGCTCATCGGGCATGGGTCATCGTAGCGAGTCGGAAGCGCGACTCACTCCTTACGCCATCGATGCGATGTTCGAGAGTTGGCCAGACGAACCCGACGATGACAATATCTCAAGCATCGAGCTCGCCCGGGCGTCGAACGTCCCGACCTCCAGGCATCGCTCATAACACCGGTCGGCGTGGGCCTGGAACCGCTCCGGATGCCGGGCGATCTCCGCGATTCTCTCGATTACCGATTCGATCGGCTCGCCGGATGAGATTACCGGGTCGAAGCCGAAGAGATCGCGGAGTTCGCGAGGGCAGTGTCCGACGACGAGCGCCCTCGACGCGAAGGCCTCGAAATACCGCTGCGTGACGGTCTCGATGGATCCCGCGCCGCGAGGGCCGCCGGCATGCGTCATGGATTTTGGGTGGCAGACGAGGACACGCGTGTCGGCGAGAGCGGTGCGCACGCCCTCGGTTCCCGGGAAGAGTTGCTCGCCCGCTGTCGAGTAGACATGCGTCACGTGCGACCGCTGCAGGGCGGGTGTGATGGCGTCGTGGAACGACTCGAGGCGGCGGCCCAGTTCGAGCACGCCGATGGAGCGTTCATCGAGCGGTTTCGAAGGATCCATCCACTCTGGCTCGATCGCCTCGGGGAGCCAGTGGCACCGCGCGCGAGGGAGCGACCGGGTGAAGTGCGGGATCACATCACGCGCCGAGAAGAACACGTCGCGCGGATCCAGATCTCGCAGCGTCCGATCCCACAGTGGGAACATCGGCTCCCAGCAGTCGAAGCACCACGGCGCGATCTCACGCGTCCACACATCAGGCAACGACCACCACGCGTACCCCCAACTCGCGCACATGATGGTGCGGCCCCGGCTCTGCCGACGTTCGGCCGACGAAAACGGACGTACCAGCCGCAATCGAGAGAGAACCTTTGCCAGTGGTTGTGGAACTGGAAAGTCCGTCGCGTCAACACCGGCCCGGATGAGTGCCGCCTGCAGGCCCAGCGGCGGACGCGCCTTTCCTGCGCCCGAGTCGGGCTGGCACATCACGCGTAGATCGCGCGGCACACCACACGATGCAGCCTTGGATGGGTCCTTGGACACGCGAGAAGGTAGGTCATGCCCGGTCGATGTCGAATCGGCGTCCCGGACGGATGAGGTCGACATCACCCGCGCTTCCGCCCCTTCTTCCCGGCACGCCGACCTGGGGCGCCAGGCGGGCCGTCCGTCCCCGATCCTCCACGCCCGCGTCCGATCCGCCCCGTCTGCCCCGAGGCGAGTGCTTGCAGTTCAGACCGTCGCAACTTCGCCTCGCGACCCTTGGCGATCGCGTCGGCCTGCATCGCCTTGAGTTTCTGGAGTTGGTCACGCAGGGCCGCGGCTTTCTCGAACTCGAGGTCCTGGGCCGCGCCCACCATCTCCTGCTCGATTGTCTCGATAAGTTCCACGATCGGGAACTCCGGCTCGTTCGCCTCGACCGATCGCAACGCGGCCCGGCGGCTCTTGAGTTCCGCATCCAATCCGCGTTTGATCGCCTTGGTGATCGTCTTGGGCGTGATGCCGTGGGCCTCGTTGTACGCGAGTTGCTTCGTGCGACGGCGTTCGGTCTCCTCGATCGCCGCCTGCATCGCTGGCGTCATGGCGTCGGCGTACATGATGACGAGCGCGTTCACGTTCCGGGCCGCCCGACCCATCTGCTGGATCAGCGACGTCGGCGAGCGGAGGAACCCCTCCTTGTCCGCGTCGAGGATGCACACGAGCGAGACCTCGGGGAGGTCCAGCCCCTCGCGCAGCAGGTTCACGCCCACGAGCACGTCGAAGTTCCCAAGGCGAAGGTCTGTCAGGATTTCCACGCGATCGAGCGTCTCGATGTCGCTGTGCAGGTATCGCACGCGCAGGCCTTGCTGGTCGAGATAGTGGGCGAGATCTTCGCAGAGGCGCTTCGTGAGAGCCGTGACCAGCACGCGCTCGCCCGCCGCCACGCGCTCCTTCGCCTTTTCAAGGAGGTCCGGAATCTGCCCCTTCGCCGGCTTCACCTCGATGATCGGGTCGAGCAGTCCGGTCGGGCGGATGACCTGTTCCGCGACCTCGCCGCTGGTGCGCTGCAACTCATACGGCGATGGGGTGGCCGACACGAACATGATCTGGGGCACGATCGACTCGAACTCCTCGAACCGCAGCGGGCGATTGTCCAGGGCGCTGGGCAGGCGGAAGCCGTGATCAACGAGCACGGTCTTTCGCGCCCGGTCGCCGTTGAACATCGCCTTGATCTGCGGGATGGTCACATGGCTCTCGTCGATGATGAGGAGCCAGTCGCGGAAGTTTGGGCGGGGCGAGGCCTCGGCCGAGGGCGCCTCGATCCCCTGCGAGCGCATCCCGCGTGGGCCATGCTCGACGATCGCCGCGGCTGAACGCGCGAGTGCGCCCTCCCGCTCGCTCGCGGGCGAGGGGGGGGGGGCGAAGTCGAAGTAGTCCATGAGGCAGTACGGGCGCTCGCCGGGCGTGCGTCCGTCCATGAACCGCGAGTAGTTCTCGATCCCCGGGCACATGCCGGTCTCTTCGAGGAGTTCGAGGTCGTACTTCGTCCGCGACAGCAGACGTTGCGCCTCGAGGAGCAGGCCCTTGGACCTCAACTCCATCACCCGCGCATCGAGTTCCGCGCGGATCCCCGCGAGGGCCGACTCCAACTGATGCTCGGGCATGACGTGGTGCACCGCGGGGAAGAGGAAGAACTGGCGCTCCTCCGCCACGATCTCGCCCGTCGTTGGGTTGAGCAGGTCCACGCGCTCGATCTCGTCGCCGAAGAGTTCGATGCGCACGGCATATTTCTCGTACGCCGGCCAGACCTCGATCGCGTCGCCGCGCACGCGGAACTGTCCTCGCTTCCACTCGATCTCCGACCGCTGATACTGCATCGCGTTCAGCGCCATGAGGAAGTCGCGCCGATGGATGCGGCTGCCGCGAGTCATCGCCAGCACGCGCTCGCCGTACGCCTGGGGGGAGCCAAGCCCGAAGATGCAGGAGACGCTCGCGACCACGACCGAGTCGCGCCGGCTCAGGATGTTGCTCGTCGCGGCCAGCCTCAACTGATCGAGTTCATCGTTGCGTGACGAGTCCTTCTCAATATAGATGTCGCGCGCGGGGATGTACGCCTCGGGCTGGTAATAGTCGTAGTACGACACGAAGTAGTTGACGGAGTTCTCGGGGAGGAAGTCGCGGAGTTCCTCGAAGAGTTGGGCCGCGAGCGTCTTGTTGTGGCTGATGATGAGCGTCGGCTTGTTGAGCCGGGCGATCACGTTCGCCATCGTGAACGTCTTGCCGGTTCCTGTCGCTCCCAGCAGGCACACGGCAGGCTTTCCCTCGACCAGGCCCTGATACAACGCCTCGATCGCCTTGGGCTGGTCTCCCGTGGGCTTGAAGGGCGCGACAACCTTGAACGGGCGTTGGGTCACAAGGTCAGGATATCGGTCCCGTACAAGTTGAGTCGGTCTCTGTTCGGATTTCAGTACGTTGGGCACAATAAAACGGCGGCATAAGGGCAGAAATTCAGATTTTCGCCACACCGGTGTTTTTCATGCAACAAACCCACGAGTTCGGCGTCATATTAGTGAGCACTCACAAAGCCAATCTGACGACGGTCGTCAGGAGGAACGAGTGGGGCTCGAACCTTGAGGAGCGCAAGTCACGACGACTCGGCTCCGAGAGAACGTTTGCGAAAGAAGGAGGCAGCCATGTTCGGATTCAAGACCTCGTTCAAGGGCCTCACCCTCGTGGCTCTGGTTGGCGCCATGAGCCTCGGCTCGGCCGCGTTCGCCGGTGGCCCTCGCGGGAATGACAATGCCCGCAACCGGTACGACTTCCGCCAGAACGACGCCTCACGTGTGATCGTGACGTCGGGACACCGTGATCGCGATTGCCGAGACAATCGGGGGCGTCACGACCGAGGGCACCGCGATCGCGGCTGGCACGGGCGCGACCGCGATCAGGGCGGACACTGCCGTCCCGCGCCACGCCCCTCCTGCCGTCCCACACCGCACGACAGCGGCATCACGATCCGCATCGGGGGCCATGGCGGGAGCCTCGTGATCTCCAGCGGCAGCACCCGCAGCCGCACCTACTGCGACTAACTCACACAGTGTGTGGGAACTTCGGGGGATCCGGGACGAAGAGATCCATGGAGGGATAAAGGGGGAATCACGGAAGGGCCGGCCGAGGGAGGTCGGCCCTTTCCATTGCACATCGTGATCCACTCGCGAACTTCGCGCGAGATCGAGCCTGGTCGCTGACCAGGCGGAGCGCGTTCACCTACACTCGCCCACTATGGCACTCATCGTCACTGGAACCATCGGGATCGACACGGTCTACACGCCCACGGGCCACGCCGAACGCGTGCTCGGCGGGTCCTGCACCTATTTCGCCGCGGCGGCGTCGTTCTTCGCGCCCGTGCGCCTCGTCGCGGCCGTCGGCGACGACTTCCCCAAACAACACCGCGCCGTCCTCGAGCACTTCAAGGGGATCGACCTTGCCGGGCTCGAGACCCGCAAAGGCTCCAAGACCTTCGCGTGGGGCGGGAAGTACCTCGCCAACATGAACTCGCGTGAGACGCTCTTCACGGAACTCGGCGTGCTCGCCGAGCACCCGCCCCGCGTCCCCGAGACGTTTGCGCACTCGCGCCACGTCTTCCTCGCCAACACCCACCCGGCCGTGCAACTCGGCATGATCGAGCAGTTGCCCCATCGGGTCCTCACCGTCGCCGACACGATGGACCTGTGGATCAACATCGCCAAGCCCGAACTGCTCATGCTCCTCAAGCAGATCGACGGCATCGTCCTGAACTACGACGAAGCAGAACTGCTCACTGGCAAGAGCAACCCCGTCACCGCGGGGCGGCACATTCTCGATCTCGGCCCGTCCTTCGTCGTCATCAAGAAGGGCGAGCACGGCGCCTTGCTCGTTCACAAAGACGGCAGCGCCCACGGCACGCTGGGCTTCGGGCTTGCGGCCTTGCCCGCCTACCCCACCGAAAAGGTTGTCGATCCGACCGGCGCTGGAGACACATTCGCCGGCGGCATGATGGGCTACCTCTCCAGCACCGGCTCCACCGACGCCAAGAAACTCACGTCCTACGCCTCGATCCGCACGGCTCTCGCCTTCGGCACCGTCGCCGCGAGTTTCAACATCGAGTCGTACAGCCTCGAACGCCTCAAGACGCTGAAGCGATCGGAAATCGATCAGCGCCTGCGCGAGTACGAGGAAATGACAC
Organism: uncultured Phycisphaeraceae bacterium; assembly: GCA_964628245.1. GTDB lineage: Bacteria > Planctomycetota > Phycisphaerae > Phycisphaerales > UBA1924. Next base: position 144,377 of record CAZVMU010000002.1, read on the forward strand.
GAATCGGGTGAGTCTCGAGTCTCTCAACCTTCTTGGTCGCTCGACGACTCTTCTTCAAAACGCTTCGAGGCGCGCCGCTTGGCCGCCAGGAGATCATTCGGCTCTTCGTGCGGTTCGGAATCGGGGCCCATCGATGTTGACGGGGGGGGAGTCGCGGTGGTTGTCGTTCGCGACGCTGATGGAGCGGGCGAGGTGGTGCCTTCGGTATTCGACGCCCGCTGAGCCATTCGTGCCGCGCGACGACTCTCACGCGCCTGCTCTCGGAGGCGTTTCGCGTCTTCCTCGCTGAGCGTCAGCGTGTTGCTCATGAGCGGATCGTGGGCATCGGAGCGTGCTCCGCGGACGCTGCCGAGCGCGGCCCCGACGCCTGCCGCGGCTTTGCGTGATTTCTCCTCGAGCGCCCGCTGGGCGTCTCTGATCTCGCTGGTTGAGAAGAGTCGGTCCCAGGCGACGCGCCGGTTGGCGATGTCCAGCATGAGGAGCACGATCGCCCACGCGAGCAGCGGCATGGTGAGCGGCGTGACCGCGAAGCGAGGCGGGACTCCGGCCCTGGCAAACACCCGCGCGCTCGAGTCGGCGAGATCCAGGACGCGCCCGCCCGAGCGCGTCGCGATCTGTTCAAGCAGCAGGTCGTTGGATCTCAGCGACGCCAACTCCGCGGAGGCCGGCGGCGAGACACCCACGATCACCGGCGAGAGCGCCGACGATCGATTCTTGTCGTTCGACGAGGATTCCTGCCCACGAACAGGTCGCGCGATCACGATCGCGGGCCCGTCTGTCGCGCTGGGGGTGGGAATCGTCGCCTCAAAGACGCCCGGACCGACCGGCGTGAACGAGAGTTCGGTCGAGGTGGAGTCGCCCGCGTAGACCGAGCCGTTCATGGTGAGCGGGCCGGCTCCCGGCGAGAGGAGCGAGTCGTCGATCGATTCGAGACGGATGCGGGTGCGACCACCCTCGTTGATCGTGGTGGTCGTGAACGAGACGCTCGTCGCGGGTCGCGCGATCGCCCGCGCGAGTTGCGACCACATCGTCTCGTACCCGGGCCAGTCCAGCCACGATTCGGCCCAGGCGTGCGTCGAATCGTTCCGTGGTGAGCCCGTGTCCGATGTGAACGCCGCCACTCGCCCCAGTTCGACGGCCCAGGTGCTGAGCAACGGCTCGCCCTGCTCGGAGACGAGGTCGTTCGAGACGGTCGCGTCCTTGCGAAACTCGGTGAGGCAGAGTCCGGTCAGCGGCGGGAGGGCCGAAAGCCCGACGGTCGCGGGCGCCCCTGTGGGCATGAGCAGCGGCTGGAAGACCTCCTCGCGATACGCGGGCGCTCGCGCGACTCGGATCGCCTTGAGAAAGATCCGCGGGAGGGCCGACGCGCTGGAAACGAAGAAGTACTCCCCGCCGCCGCGCGACGCCATCTGCTCCATCATCTCGGTGTCGGCGTCGGCGCCCACGGCGATCGTGGAGACGCGGATGCCCTGCTTGCTCAGACGGGCGCACTGCTCGGGGAGATACTCGCGCCCCTGCGAGCGCCCATCGGTCAGCACGATGATGTGCTTCACCGCGGCTGTGGAGGTCCGAAGTTGCGACGCCGCGAGATCGAGCGCGGGCGGGATGTTCGTGCCTCCATCGGGGTGCACGCCCATCGCCTTGTTCGCGTGAGCTGCAGGATCGGTATTGGGGGCGAGCGGGATGACGACCTCGGGCTGGTTGTTGAAGGCGACGAGACCGACCATGTCGAGGGGATCAATGCTGCGGATGGCGAGGGCGGCCGCCTCATTGGCGAGTTCCTGCTTGCTCTTGTTGCTTCCGAAGACGGGCCACGCCATCGATCCAGATGAGTCCGTGACGAGCATCGTCGCGACGAGCGGCTCCAAGATCTTGTTGGGTGAATCCAGCCGAACCGGCAGAATCGGCTCGAGTGTGCTCCCGCGCCACCCGCCGCTGACAAACGCCTCCCGGCCTCCCGTCATGATGAGCCCGCCGCCCAGTTCGCGCACGAACGCGCTCAGGTTCCGCTGCACGTTCTGGTCGAAGTCGTCGGCGGGGCAGTTGTCGAGGATGACCAGGTCATACCCCTGGAGCGTGAGCAGATCCATGGGCATGGACTCGGGCGCGACACTCGTCACGCGCAGGCCGCGGCGCTCGAGCACGTGCGCGAGCGGGCCTCCTTCCGAACCGGCACGCGAGCCATCCACGATGAGCACGGACGAGACGCCGGGCGTAGTTGTCACCGCTTCCGCCGCGTTGTTCTCGGCGAGCGTGTCCACCGGAGCACCCGAAGGATCAGGCTCCGGCGTGAACTCAGCACGCATCCGATGGACGCGATTCGCGGGTAGACGAACCTCAAGCGTTTCGACGTGCCGCCCCGCCGAAAGCCTCAGGCGTCGTGCAGTCGCGGGTTTGCCCGTGGCATCGTTTCCGAGCACGAGCGGTTGGGAGTTGTCCGTCAGCCGTAGGACTCCCGTTACCGGTGCCGCGCTCTCGAGGACGACGCGCGCGGTCACGATCGTGTCCGCGGGCGAGGCGCTGGGCACGTCGAGCGAGACCACGCGGACCTCGTGCTCGATCGAGTACCGCACGGGGGCAACATCGATCGGGAACTTTGCCGTCGTATTCGAGGCGATGGCGTCCACCGCGCGGGCCGCGTCTCCGGCCGTCTGGTTGCCGTCGGTGATGAGGATCAATCGACCAACGGCGTCGCGTGGCACCAGGCTCGCCGCGAGCCGAAGAGCGCCCTCGATGTCCGTGCCCTCATGCAGTCGAATATCGAGCGATCGATCGAGCGCGTTGCCCCGGGTCGGGGCCGACGCGGCGATCGCCGAGCCATCGAAGACGACGACGCCCAGCAGGTCGTCCGCCTTGCGCCCGGTCGAGGCCTCACGCAGGAATCGTCTCGCCCGCTCGATCGCGTCGATTCGCTCGGGCGAGGTGGCGTCGACCGTGGGATTGCCCACGGACCCGAAGGCGCGGACCGAATCGGAGACATCGACCACGGCGATCGCCGCGAACCGATCGGCCTCGCGCGACGATGACAACCCCGCCATCGCGAGAGCCAACACCGCAACGAGTGCCGTTCGAAGGATCACGCTCAACACTCGCCGTGTTGGTGTCAGCGTGGCGAACCACCACGCTCCCGCCGCGATCAACGGGATCGCCATCGCGAGAATCCACAGCCACGCGGGTTGCTCGAGTCGAAGCGTCACGGTGTGCTCGCGCCGCCTTTGGACGCACCGTCGGAAGATCCTCTGTGCGATGGGGCACTCCCACTGGGATCACCCGTGCCGGTTTGTCCGCGTTCGAGGTAACGCTGAAAGACACGCCGGACCAGGTCCGCATACCTCGGCGGGACGGACTTGGACTCGATCGACTTCTCCGCGCCCTCCGCGGCTCGCTTCATCTGTGCGGATGGCGGCGTGCCACCCGGCGCGTTCCCGGAGTTCTGAGGGTTCTTGTCGAACCATTCGGCCAGCACACGCTCGGTCCCCGCGCCATCGCCTGGGCGTCGGGCGTCGATATCCTGCGTCGCCTCGCCGGGCCGAGTGTTGTTTGCCGTCATGCGGATTGGAGCGTTGCCCGAGCCTGGCTCTTGTGTTGGCGAAGGGAGAGGGTTCGTTCCGCGAGCCTCGCGTGAGTCGAGTGTTGAATTCGAGTTGCCAGTCTTGTTCGAGTCGTCCTGTGCGGATGGGTTCGAACCATCACCCGACGGAACTGGTGCGGCGTTCTGTCCATCTTTTCCTTGTGACTTCGCGACCTGCCGGGCGAGATCTTCCATCTGCTTCCGCTGCTCGGGGGTTGCATCGCGGAGGAGTTCGCGTGCAGCCTCACGCATTTTCTCGGCATCCTCGCGTGCCATGGTCTGGTCCAAAGATCGACGGGCCACGCGTCGCAACGCGTCACTCAACTCTTCGAGTGACTTTGGTGCCTCGGGCTTTGCGGAATCGCTGGGGGAGTTTGAGGGAGAGTCCTGTTGGCCCGTTGGATTGGGTTCTCCGGTCGGGCGTTGGTCATTGGACTTCGTCGTGCCATTTGTGTCGGGCTTGTCCGATGGTGAATCCTGTGTTCGCTGCTTGGAGGCGTCACGCTCCCCCGAGGTCTGTTCGCCAGTCCGATTTGCCGTGTCGTTCGGATCGGGCTGATTCTTCGTTGAAGTAGGCTTGTCGCCAGGTGTCTCTCCTGGTGTCACGCTGGGGTTTGTTCCAGGGCTCGATTTCAGTGCGGTGCCGGGCTCAGACTGCGGCGAAGTCCCGCCGGACTCGGGCCGTGGCGTGGAAGTCGAGTTCTTCGATCCACCATTCGACTGGGGCGTGGATTCACCCGTGGGAGTGGTACTCTCGGGTGACGATTGCTTGGTTCTCTGCTGAGTCTTCGAGTTCTGTTCAGAAGACTCCCCGCCACGATCGGGCGAGGTCTCGGTCGACGTGTCACCACTCTTCGGTGTCGACGGCGACGGAGTGCCAGTGGCTCCGTCTTGCGGAGGTTGTGTCAGCTCGGGTGATTTTCCGGAATCGCTCGTGCCCTGCGGCTTGGGTTCACCCGGATTTGTTGATGATGAGCTTGAGCCGTTGGTGTTCGGTTTCGAATCCGGCTTGTTCTGCTTCGACGCGTCGGAACTCGAGTTGTTTGGCGATGTCGAGTCCGAGGTCGAATCGCTAGGGCTCTTCTCGTTCGAGGTTGTGTCCTTGGAGGTCGTCTTCTCAGATGATGCCTCGCCGGTCTTCGCCTCGCCGGCATCTGGCTGACGCTCTGTGGGTGATCCCGCAGACTTCTCTGGCGTGTTGCCCTGGTCTGATGGGGTGGCGTTTGTAAGCCGCGACGGTGTTGGAGAGTTCGCACTCTCAGGCGATCCGTTCTTCGGCTTCTCTCCCGAGGTCGCGGTCTCCATCGGACGCCCGCTCTGTGGTGGCGATTTCTCACCTTGCCCGGAGTTCTCTGCGGGACGTGCCGATTCGGACGGCTTCGAGTTGCCCGTTTTGGGGGCCTGGTCTGACGCGTTTGACTCTCCGGTATGCGACTTCTCTCCCGACTGGTGCTTGGCTGTGTCGGCAGACTTTGAGTTGGTTCTCAGAGACTCAGCCGCACGCTCGGCCGCATCCGCGATCGCGTCACGATCTCTCGACGTGCTCGATTCCGATCTCTCCTCACTGGTTCGATCGCTTTGAACAGGCTGAGTGTCATCCGTTCCAGCACGATCGCCAGGCCGGTTCGAATCGCTCGATTCTGGTCGAGTTCTCTTCGACTCAGTCCCAGAGGACGGATCTCCCGCGGGCTTCGTTCCGGGTGTGTCCTCGCCACGAGCCCCTTCCGATGTTGCGTCAGAGTCCTGCTCACGCAACCGATCCGAAAGGGACTCAAGGTCTCGGGCGAGCCGCTCTCGCTCCTGTGGACTCAATCGTCCGGCTTGATCACGGACTCGATCAAGGATCTCTGCCGCGTGCTCGAGATCGCCGCGCGAGAGCGCCTCACTGAGAGCCGAATGGTCCGTGTCGCTTGTCGCACTCTGGGCCGCCGCTGCGAGTCGTGCCGCGAGTTCATCCGCCGCCTTCGTCCGCTCTGACGCACGCGACTCCAACTCGTCGGCGGCCTGGGTGAGCGATCGGGCCACTTGCGCTCGAGCCTCGGTGGCGTCGTGGGAGCCTTCAAGCAGTTCCCGCTCGATCTCGGCCGCACGCTGCGACTCGCGATCGAAGATCTGCTTCGCCTCGGGTGTCGCCATTGAATCGGCGAGCGACTCGGCGGCCTTTGCGATCTGGGTCGCCGCCTGCTGCGTCTCGGCCTTGGCCTGCTCCTTGGCCACCATGAGCGGATCCACAGCCCGCGCCCGGGCCGGGACAAGAAGCCAGACGCCAATGGCCAGCGCGAGCAGCGCCGGACTCACCACCAGCAGTCTCGGCAACCGCAACGGCGTGGCCACCTTCGCCGACACGCGTGGCGACAACGCCTCGGCACGCTCCAGAGTCAACGCATCGAAGGCACCGAGCCCGCGAGGCCCTGACCCCTGTGCATCACGCGAATCCACATCTGCCTCGGCACGCGTCGCCACATGAAACGCGGCACTCAGCGTGTCTCGCAGGCCCAACTCGCCATCCACGCGGGCCGCCGCGTTCACGAGCGCCAGATCAGAGTGCCAACGGCGCGACGCACGAACCCACGCCACGCCGATCGCTCCGCACGCCAGGACCCCGGCCGTGCTGCCCATCCATGCAAGCCCAGATGATCCTTCGGGCACAAGCCAAGGCCACACCTTGAGGATGCCCACCGCCAGCACGACCACGCCCATCGCCATCACGAGCAGCGGTGCCGACTGCCGCAGAAGTTCACCGACAAACAACCGCCGACGTGCGGCCATCGCCACACGCCACGTCGCGGGCACGAGTTGCATCACGCGCCGGTCCATAGTCCTTGTATCGTACGGATGCGCCACCCGCCGCAGTTCGTCACGATCCAGAGTCGGTCGCTCCGCCTGGTCTCATTGCCCGGCCTCGCGTGTGGCGTGCACGATCGCGTCGTGGGCCAGCGAGGACGCCGTCTGGGCCTCGTCGCCCACGCCCGAAAAGACATGGAACTGCATCCCCTCAGGCGTCTCCGCGTCGCGCTGGATCCAGACGACCAGGCGCAGGTCCGGATGTGCTTGGAGCCATGCCGAGAACTGGTCGGCAAGTGTTTGATCGTCGAGTGGCGTCGTTCCGCGCTCGGTCCGCGCCTGCGCGAGGAGTTCGAGCGACAGTTGCTCATCCACAGACACAGGCCCACGCGCCGGCGAGACCGTGTTCCCCACGAGTTCAAACCCCGCGTCGAGCAGGCCCGTCTCGGCCGCGATGATCCGCTGCTCCACCTTTGCCGAGTGCGGCGGCATCAGATCGCTCACGACCAACGCCCGTCCGGCAGAGCCCGCAATCGCCGCCGGTGTGGGAATGATCTCCCGAGACGTCACAACGGTGGGCACAGGGATCGCTCGCCCCTCGTGCGTCGCCACAAGCGAGTACACACCTGCTCCGAACAATCCGATCACACCCAATCCGACGCCGATACCAGCGGCCACGCCAACCGCGCTCGATCCGCCACTCGCTTTTCCAGCGGGCATTCGACGCCCGGCGATCCGCGCTTGGGCCGCCCCAGCGCGCTCCCGCGCCCGCCGGAGTTGCTCGCTCGCCGGAGCCCGCTCGCCCACCGGCGTCAACCGACGTCCATGCCGATCGCCCACACCGTGGAGTGGCAGCGGCGGTGGGGGGGAAGACGCGGGCGATGGAGATGACGCGCCAACAGGAATCGGCGGCGGCACCACGGTCGCCACACCATTCGCCCGACGCGGCCCGGCCGGAGCCTCGCCCACAACCAACTCCGACGCCCCGGTCCACCAGTTCTTGAGCCGAACCTTTGGGGCCATCTTCGCAGGTGTTTCTACGGACGATCCCACGCCCGCTCCAATCGCCGCCGCCGCCACGCCGGGCCCATCTACGGGACTCCCGATCGGAACCCCCGCCGGCGCGTGCAAGTACTCGGCGTCCAAACCCCCGCGCATGGAGGGCAGATCCACCGGTCGAACCGCCAGCGGATCTGCCGCACGGAGCACAACCTCCAAATCCTCCAGCATCATCCGCGCGTTCGCGTACCGCTTGTCGTAGTCCGTCATCGCCCGCCGCACGATCCACCGCACCGCCTCGGGCGAACGCTTCGAGAACGTGGACATCACGCCGTGCGCTGGGAAGGAATCCTCCAGCATCGAGTACAGCACGGCACCCGCGGCAAAGACGTCAAACCGCGTCCCGTCCACCTCCGAGACCTTCACGCCCTTGAGCGCCATCCGCACGAGATCCGGGTCTCGGAAATACTCCGTCCCATGCGTCGTCAGCGTCATCGCCGAGTGGAGCGAGGTGACGAGCCCGAAGTCCACGAGTTGCGCGACCTCGCGCTCGATGATGATGTTGTCGGGCTTGACGTCCTTGTGCCACAACCCGCCGCGGTGGTACTCGTCGAGCGTCCGCACGAGATCGCGAGAATACCCCAGCGCCCGCTTCAGGCTTCTCGCGTTCAGCCCCTCGGGCCCGGACTCGGCGTGCAACTGCCGCGTCACCGCCGTCAGAGATTCGCCGGGCACGTACCGCATGACGTAGTAGTACTTCGTTGTGGACAGGTCATGGTCCAGGATCAGTCCCAGCCGCTTGGCCGCGTCGAGCGAGCGGCTCTCGCGCACGATCTGTGGCAACTGGCTCCCGTCGCTCAGCGAGAACGACTTGATCACTACTCGATCAACGCCCGCGTGTCCCTGACGCTCGAACGCCGCCCGCTTGATCGGGTCCGGATCGGCGATGTACAGCCGCGCCCCCGAGCCGCCCACGGGCAGCGTCCCGATGATCGTGTATCCCTCGAACTGGGCCGTTCGTTTGCCCGAAACGTCGGCGATTGGCGCCTGGGCGATCGCCGCGGGCACGCGCTTCTCGATCCCCTCGGTCAAGGATGACAGTCCAAGCAAGCGTGCTGGGTGCCCGAGCGCGATTCGGTAGAGCGCCAGGCCCATCGTCTTGAACTCGTGCGCCACATTCGTCCCAAAGTGCGACGCCCCCGACCACCGCCCGATCACGATGTTCAGGACCACCAGCACCGAGAAGACCACCACCGCGAGCACGGCACCGACCACGCGGAACGAGTCACTCACCACCCCCGATACGAACCGCCACAGGTGCGCGATCAGCCAGCCGATCCCCTTGATCAGCGGCACGAAGATCATCACGAGCACGACGATGCACAGCACGATGGCGAGCACGCCCAGCACGAGTCCTAGAAATCCTCCGAGTGGTCCCATCCTGCACCTCCGTACGCCCTCGCGGCCTCGCCGGATCGCCCCGGTTCGGACCAGGTGATCGGCGAACAACCGACCCGAGGCCTACCGAAGCCGCTGCGCCTGATCCTCACGCCGAAGGTCCATCTGCCGGTGATAGATCTCGCAGATGGCCTCATCGAACGCCACGTCGTCGGGCTCGGCCAGGCCCCCCGTTCCGTTGTCGGTGGCGCTCGATGCCTTCTTGGGGTTCAGGGCTACTCCATTTCGCGTCGCTTCGTCGCGCTCCTCCGCCGTGAAGCTGTACGTCGCGATCACCTCCACCAGGCGTTCCCGGACCGCCGTCCGCACTTTCGCCAGCCTCCTCGAGACCGTCGGCTCGGAGATCCCCAGCCCTTTCGCCACGTCCTTCCCGGGCTGGCCCTCCAGGACGCGCATCCGGTAGATCGAGAAGTCCATGAAGTCCGTGGCCTTCTCCACCATCCGCAGCGCCGCCTCGACCTTGGCCCGGAAGACGGCCGCCTCATAAGCCTCGTCCGCAGGGACCATCTTCGACGAACTCATCCACGACTCGTCGAACTCGGCATTTTTCTGCGAGCCGCCCCGCTTGAGGGCGCTCCGCTTGTCGAGTTCATCACCTAGCACGTGCTTCGCGATCGCCAGGAGCCATGTGGAAAAGCGGGCGCCGCGCGTCGGGTCGTATCGATCGATCGACTCGCTGAGCGCGGCCAGCGTCTCCTGCGAGAGGTCCCGCACGGTCTCGGCCCCGATGCGTCCCTTGCCCCATTTCATGAGTTGGGCGCGCACCACTGGCCCGAACGTCTCCCACAACTCGAACCACGCCGCCTGGTCGTTGGCGCGGAGTCGCCCGATGAAGTTGGTCGTGAGGGAACTGAGCATGCGTGCCTACAGCATAACACGCCCCGCCGCGTTCCGGGTCGGGGGGCCGACATGTTCCGCCGCGAACGTTCTCACCGCCACGGATAATCGGACCTGGAAAATCGCCCAAGCGCGAAATCCGCGCCCCTCGTTCCCCAATCACCCACTCCGAGCGACTTCGCTGGCCCGCCGGCGTGTGACCGACGCCATGAGGCCGCTCCGGCACGTTCCGCATCGGATCCGCATAGGCCCACCGTTCGGGCCGCACGATTCAGGAGGCAATCACATGGCATTCGGAAAGACACTCGTTCGATACACCATCATCGCGGGCCTCGTCGGCGGGACGGGCCTGCTCATCGCCGGGCCCGAGCGCGTCGGCGCCCTGGTCACCCAGACCCGCCAGCACATCAACGCCGGCATCGACAAGCACATCGAGGACCCGGTCGCGCTCCGCGCCCAACTCAAGAGCCTCGAGGGCCAGTACCCGCAGCGCATCGCCGAGGTCCAGGGTGACCTCGCCGAACTCGACGCCCAGGTCGCGCAACTCAACCGCGAACTCGAGGTCAGTGCCCGCGTCGTCGAACTCTCGCGCAACGACGCCGAGCAGATGCAGGATCTGATCGCCCGCGCCGAAGAGGCCAGGGCCGGCTCCACGGGCAACCAGATCGTCCGCGTCGTCTTCAACAACGAGCCGGTCGATCTGAACGGCGCGTACACCAAGGCCAACAAGATCCGCCAGGTCCACAACACCTACGCCGCTCGTGCCGAGGACATCCAGCGAGACTTGGGCTACCTCACCCAGCAGCGGTCGCGGCTCTCGGCCCTTGCCGACCAACTCCAGGCCGAGCACGCCGAGTTCCAGACCCAGATGTGGCAACTGGATCGTCAGGTGGACTCCATCGCCCGCAACGATCGCATGATCGCGATGATGGAGAAGCGCGAGGCGACGCTCACCAACCAGAGCCGCTACTCCGCCAACAGCCTCGACCAGGTGAACACGCGCCTCGCCGACATCCGCGCCCGCCAGGAATCCCGCCTTGAGGCGCTATCCTCGGCCACCACGACCACCAACTACGAGGACCGCGCCAAGTTCGAGATCGACGCCAAACGCACCTACGAGACCGGCAAGGTCGAGGGCTTCAAGGCCATCGCCCCCAAGGCCACCATCATCGACATCACCCCCAACACCCCGGCGTCACCCGCGCCGATGTTGAAGCCGATCGTCCAGAACGATCGCTGAAACCAACATCGATTCGACTCGGTCGATTCATGACCCCAAAGCCCCTCGATACGAGGGGTTTTTTCATGGGCCAGCGTGTTACGCCCCGCCGCTGCTCTGGCGAACAACCAGGCTTGAAGGCAGGAGGATTTTCTCCGCTGGTCGCTTGCTGTCCTCGATCCGCGAGACCAAGAGCCGGATCGCCGCCGCACCGACCTCCGCGAGCGGCACGCGCACCGTCGAGAGCGTCGGGCGAACGAGGGACGCCAGCCGAGTGTCGTCGAAGCCCACGATCCGAGTGTCTCCCGGCACGCTCAACCCAAGGTCCATCACGGCCTGCAGCACGCCCAGCGCGATCTCGTCATTGCCGGCCAGCACGCCACACCCCGTGAGCGCTTCGCGTCCGCGTGTTCGCGCCCACTCGCGACCCCACTCGACGCTGTACTCCCCGAATCGCACCTGCTCGTCGCGCACGGCGATCCCGGTCGAGGCCAGTCGCGAGCGGAAAACCTCCGCGCGACGCCGCGTGTCGAAGTTCTCCTTCGGCCCGCCGATGAAGTAGAGCCGGCGCCCCGCCACGGCATCGAGCAGATGCGTCACCGCCTCCGCCGTCCCGGGTGTGTTGTCCACCAGCACGCAGTCCGTCGTCGGCCCGCACGAGGCGTCGTCCATCAACACGATCGGGATCGAGAGTGAACTGGCCTCGCGCGCCAGCGTCTCGTTCGGCTCGGTGATCATCAGCGCCAGCCCATCCACAAGCCCGAACGCGAGATTCCGTCGTGGGCTGTCGCTGGCGTTGCGAAGATGCTCCGAACTCACAAGAAGGTGGTAATCCATCCGACGTGCCTCGGCGTCGGCGCCACGCAACAACTCCGAGTAGAACTCGCCATGGATATCCGGGAGCGCGATGCCCAGCACTCGGCTCGCCCGGGTGATGAGACCCTGCGCGAACGGATTGGGCACATAGCCAAGCCGCCGGATCGCGCCCTGAACCCTCTCGGTCGTCTCCGCCGCAACCAACGATGGGTTGTTGATGACGCGGCTGACGGTCGCGATGGAGACACCGGCATCCGCCGCCACGTCTTCGATTGAGACGCTGCTCCTGCCGTTCGCCGTGCTTCTCCCTCTCCGAATCACGCCACCATGGTACCAACAACCGGCGAACAAGGGGCAACAATCCGACATGTGGTGTCTATGTAGATTGTGTTGCGGGAATCGAACCTGCCACTATACTGCTTGACTGTAAACGTTTTCGGTCGTTGGAGAGACGTTCATGCTCAGATCAACCGTTGTCATCGCCGCTTCGGGACTCATGCCCTGCCTCGCGGCGTCGTGCACCACGATGGATCCCGATGCCGCGCCCTCGGTGGAGAGGATCGTGATCGAGGCCGACCCGAGCGCGCCGCGCCCGCCCTTTGTCTTTTCCAAACAGGACCAGCAGTTCCTGGATGAGATCCAGTATTCCTGCTTCAAGTACTTCTGGGATGCCATGACGCCGCAGGGCCCGAATCCCTCGGGGATGGTCCCCGATCGATCGAGCATCACGACGGTGAGTGTCGCCGGAGTCGGCTTCCAACTCTCGGCGATCTGCATCGGCGTCGAACGGAAGTGGGTCACGCGCGACGAAGCCCAGGAGCGTGTGCTCAAGATCCTCAGGACCCTCGACACGCCGCAGGACAATACGAAGGCCGGGCTTTTCTACCACTTCATCGATGGCACAACCGGTGGTCAGCCCGAAAAGACCTGGGAGCACGTGGTCAGCACCATCGACTCGGCCCTGCTCTTCGCGGGTGTCCTCACCGCGTCCGAGTATTTCGGTGGCGAGATCAAGGAGATCGGCGATCGCCTTTTCACCGACGCCGACTGGTCCTACTTTGTGTCGACCTCCAAGGCGAATCCCACCGACCTTGGCTTTGTGAGCCTGGGCTGGAAGCCCAACGACGTGAGCGACCCTACGGGAGCCGGGAGTGTCCTGAACTACTGCTGGGTGGACGCCGGCGACGAGCACCGCCTCGTCACGTTCCTGGGCGTCTGCGCGCCCACCGAGGCCCATCGTGTGCCCATCGACAGTTACTACCGCCTCCGGCGAAAACTCGGCGACGATGGGCAAGGCCCGATGGTCTACTTCCCATGGTCCGGTGCGCTCTTCACCGACTTCTTCGCCCACTGCTGGATGGATTATGCCGGCATGGGTCCCGACGACCCTCTCGCGAACGGCGTTCGTCGCCGATCGCGCGTGGACTGGTGGGAGAACGCCCGGCGTCATGCCGCGATGCACCGGCGCAAGGCCATTGAGAATCCGCTCCAGGTTCCGACCCTTGCCGAGCACGCGTGGGGATTGACGGCTTCCGACTATCGCAAGGGTTATCTTGTGCCGGGTCTGTACCCGACTCCAATCGACATGCCCGGCGCGCGCCGGGATGTTGATTACCCGAAGGAGCCAGGCAAGGACAACTACGGCGACGGCACCATCGCGCCATACGGCGCCGGCTCGACGATCATGTTCGACCCCCAGCCCGCAATCGCCGCACTCCGCTACTACCGCTCGTTGCGCGCGCCCGATGGTTCAACGCTCGTCTGGAAAGATCCCGCGACTGGCGGCTACGGGTTCCGCGACGCGTTCAATCTGGGCAAGGTTGGTGAGGCCGCGTGGGTCGGCGAGGACTACCTCGCGATCGACCAGGGCCCGTTGATGCTGGCGATCGAGAACGCCCGGACCGGGTTTGTTTGGAAAGTGTTCCACTCTCACCCGTTTGTGAAGGCGGGGATGACCCGTCTTGGGCTGGGGTTCCCGATGGGTTCTCGGTACTAGGCTGGCTTCAATTACCCCGGGTTACCAGAAGCGGATTGCCCGAAATTCGTTCATGAAAACGATCTCATTTGGGCTTGACAGGATCTGCACGTTCGTGGATGATGAAAGCGTTGTCATGCAGGGTCCCGCGTGCTCGTTCAGGCGTCGGCTGCCCTCACTGTGAGAGACAGACACGAGACAAGACCTTGTTCGAGCGCCCGAAGGCGCACCATTTGAGGAGGAGAAGGCATCATGGGAACTCGTTTTGCGTTGGCTGCCGTGGCCACCTTCGCCGGTTCGGCGATGGCGATTGATATCAATAGCGTCAACAGCGTCCATGTCGTGAACCGCGTGTTCAACGACTTCCCCACCAGCAATCTGACCAATGTCGCGAACTTCCCGGCGGAAGTCTCGTGGCACGAAGAGTTCCCCGCGGGCACCGTGGGCAACTTCGCCAACAAGCACCTCGCGTACCTCTCTAACGACGGCGGCGCTTCGGCGTATCAGCACTACCCCGGGCAGGGCTTCACCCTCGGATTCGATGCCCGCATTGCCGCCCCCGGCGTCGCGCCCCGTAAGGAAGGCGTCCTCCAGATCGAGAACCCGCGTCCAGGCCTCGGCTTCACCGACGAGGGGCACGTCCTCATCGGCAGCGAGGGTGAGATCGCGATCTTCGGCGGCGTGATGCCCTTCTTCTCTTGCCGAGTCCCCGGCAGCGCAGGCATCGGCGCGGTCGGCGTCGATGGCAGCGACTGGTATTCGCCCGGCGAGAGCGCCCGGATCACCTTCCGCTACTACGCCCCCGGCGAGGTTGACGCGGTCCTTGGCGGCTATGAACTCACCTACCAGGGCGTCAACGGTTTCCGTTCCTCGGGCGTGAAGCTTTGGGGCAACGCCGAGCCGGATGGCACCGTTGGTTTCAACTTCGGCACCAAGATCGCCTTCCAGATCCAGAATCAGCGCAACCCGGTCATTAACGACGTGTCCGACGCGCAGTACACCAACATCACGCTCGTCCCGGCTCCGGGGGCGCTCGCGTTGATCGGGCTTGGCGGCCTGGCCGCGGCTCGTCGTCGCCGCTGATCGCGGATTTAGGTTCACTTGTGCAAAGTTTGCGCCCGTCCCGGCTTCGGGGCGGGCGTTTTTTCTTGTCCGGTCTCGGTGCAACCACGGTTGACACCCGGGCGAAAATGTGGGAGGATGTGTAAGCGTTTACACGCGGGTTCTTCAAGCCTATCTTGAATGGGCTGTAGTCGGTGGTTTCGGGGGGACGCGTCGCGGGCGGTCGAACAATCGCTCCGTGACGCCGTGACGGAAAGAGGATGCATGCTCGGCAACACCTATGGGCAGTTCGACGCGTCGGGACGCTCGTTCGTCATCACGAACAGCAAGACGCCGATGCCTTGGACCAACGTGATCTGCAACGGGCGCTACGGGCTCATCGTCAGCCAGAACGGCGGCGGGTTCTCGTGGTTCGATGACGCGCAGCACAACGTGCTCACGCGGTGGGAGATGGACCTCGTGCGCGACACGCACGGGAAGTTCCTCTTCCTGAGCGATCTCGACTCGGGCAAGGTGTGGACGGCGGCGCCCGCGCCGTGCTTTGTCCACTACGACTCGTACTCGTGCACGCACACGCTGGGGCGAACGACGTTCCAGACGCAGCACGACGGAATCCGCGTGCGGTGGACACTGGGCGTGGCCGAGAGTGATGCGGTCGAGGTGTGGGCGGTCGAGATCGAGAACGTCTCGTCGCGGAAGCGCCGCCTTCGTGTCGCGTCGTACTTCGAGTGGACGTGCGGCGTGGCGCCCGACGCGAAGCGTGAGTTCCATCGGCTCTTTTTCACGACGACGCACGACTCGTCCCGGCATGAGATCCTCGCGACCAAGAACATGTGGGACATTCCGCCCAAGTCGGAGCGGGAGCACTGGAATGTTCCGTGGCCTTATGTCGCCGGGCATCGTGTTTGCGGGTTTCCTTTCGAGAAAGAACTGGCGATCGCGGATAAGTCGCGATTCCTAGGGCGATACACGCCGATTGCGCGCCCCGCGGCGATGCTGGGGGAGATTCCCACCGATGGCGGATTCGGCCGCTTCGGCGACGCGTGTGTCGCTCTTGGCGGCGATCTCACGCTCGAGTCGGGGGCGACGGTGAAGGGCGCGTTCCTCATCGGGATCGCTCGTGAGAAGGACGAACTGCTCTTGTCGCTCGATCGGCACGCGTCGTTTGGTCAGGCGGATGTCGCGGTGCGCCAGGCCGAGCAGGGGTGGACGCGTCGGCTCTCGCCGACGTCGATCCAGACACAGCGAGCGGACTTTGATCTCTTGAACAACCACTGGCTGCCGTATCAGGCGATCAGCGGTCGCTTGTGGGGTCGCACGGGGTACTACCAGCAGTCGGGGGCGTTCGGGTTCCGCGACCAGTTGCAGGACTCGCAGGTGTGGCTACCGCTCGAACCGGCGCAGACCGTGAAGCAGATCGTGCTGCACGCGGGGCGGCAATACGAGGATGGGAGCGTCAACCACTGGTGGCACGCGCTCGCCGACTTTGGCAATCACACGGCGTGCAGCGACGACTACCTCTGGCTCGCGTTCGTCACCGCGTCGTACATCAAGGAAACGGGCGATCTCGACATTCTGAATCGGCGGGCGCCCTTCCGCGATGTCGCGGGCGAGCGGTCGCTCCTGGATCACTGCACGCGATCGATCACGCGGGCGCTGTCGCGTCTCTCGCCGCGAGGATTGCCGCACATCGGCTCGTGCGACTGGAACGATGGTCTCTCGGCGATGGGCGTGGACGAGAAGGGCGAGAGCGTGTGGCTGGGAATGTTCCTCGCCTCGATCCTCGCGGATTTCTCGCACATCCATGAGTTGCTCGACGACGCCGAGAAGGCGACTGAGTATCGCGAGCGTCGCGCGGCGATGGTGAAGGCGATCAACGACCACGCGTGGGACGGCTCGTGGTATCGCTATGGCACCAAGGACAGCGGCGAGTGGGTCGGGGCGAGCGCGTGCAAGGAGGGACAGATCCACCTGAACGCGCAGACGTGGGCCATCCTCACGGGCGTGGCGCCGAGTGATCGGGCCGATGCCGCGTGGGCGAGCGTGCGAGAGAAGTTGCTGTCGGCGTATGGCCCGCTGCTGCTTGCGCCCGCGTACACCACGCCGCAACTCGATCTGGGGTACGTGACGAGGTACAGCCCTGGCAGCCGCGAGAACGGCGGGGTGTACATGCACGCGGCGACGTGGGCGCTGATGGCGGCGTGTGCCCGAGGCGATCGCGAGGCGGTCGAGAGCATCTGGGACTCGATCTCGCCGCCGGTGCGTGGCGCGGATGCCGACGCGTACTGGGCCGAGCCGTATGTCACGCCCGGGAACGTCGACGGTCCTCTCTCGGACAAGCCTGGGCGGGCCGGGTGGACGTGGTACACGGGTTCAGCGGCGTGGCTGAATCGCGTGAGCATGGAATGGATGCTGGGCATCCGCCCGGAGTGGGCGGGTCTTCGGATCAGGCCATGCGTGCCGGCGTCGTTCGGCGAGGTTCGGGTGCAGCGGACGTGGCGTGGGCGCGCGATTCGAGTGGCGTTCCAGGCCGCGGAGTGCAACCCGCTGGTCGAGCCGCGCGTTGAACTGAATGGGAAGGTGCTCGAGGGGGGCGTGCTGTCGGCGAAGGATCTGTCGTCGTTGAAGGGTGATCTTGAGATCCGCGTGACGTGGCCCGGGAAGGATTCCGGTCACGGGCAGGCGGAGGTGAAACGGACCGTCGCGCCGCTGGGCGCGGGAAGGAACGTGCCATGAAGTCGAATCGAGTTCCGGTGATGATGCGTGGCGTGCGTCGCGCGTTCACGCTTATTGAGTTGCTGGTGGTGATCGCGATCATCGCGCTCTTGATCAGCCTGCTGTTGCCGTCGCTGGCGAATGCGCGAAGGTCGGCGCAGACGGTGATCTGCCAGAGCGGGATGCGTCAACTCACCCTCGGCTTGCAGTACTACATCGACGAGCAGAAGGAAGGCCGGGCGATCTATCCGCTGTTGTACAACGTGGACGCGGCGGGGAATCCGATCGCGACGAACGTTCGGATGCAGGTGAACATGGTGGACATCCTGCAGCCGTATCTCGGTGACGCCGGACAGGCACCCTTCATTTGTCCTTCGGCGAAAGGGCTCACGAGCGTGAAGGATCCGAGCAACATCGCCTACCTGCTGTCGGGCGGTCGTGTCTTTACTCGCCCCTTCCCGCCGACCACTGGAGGGCAGGTCGACAAATACACCGAGTACTGGTTCAACGACTCACTCGCGGGCACCTACCAGGGACGCCCCGTCGGCGTCTCGGGCCAGCGGATCACGGCGATTCGACATCTCGATTGGACCGTCTTTGTGACTGATGCGCTCGACGAGTTCCCCCGGCATGTTGGAAGGGCGCGAGGGTCGGCCTCGAACACGCCCTCGGGCTCGGGAAAGAACAACTTTTCGTTCGGCGATTTCAGCATCCGTCTGATCGATATCCGCGAGTATCGGTATCAGGAAGACCCGTACGGCGCGCCGGGATCGTTCTATAACTGGGGACACTTCTATCCCAACGGTGGGTGAGTGTCGGGCAGAGTCGGGTTGCCGGTTGTAGGATCAGCCACACGCGGAGGAACTGTCGATGGGGTTGCGTGAGACACTACAGAACAAGCCCTGGATCGGATACGCGATCGCGGGTGTCCTGCTCGTGGTCAGTGTGGTTCTGGCTGTCCGGAGTTTCAAGGACTCCGATCCCTACAGCCCCTCGAACACGACCGAGATCGTGACGATCCGCTATACGGACACGAACGAGGAGGTCAGCATGCCGCGGGGCCGCTTCGAGAAGATGCTCGCAGAGACCGTCGGGCGAATCGATCCGTCGAAGGGGATCATGAACCCCAAGACGAATCAGCCGACGGGGTTCCTCGTCAGCAAGAGCGAGTGGGAAGAGACGGTCAAGCGGATGAATGCCGAGAAAGAGGCCGCTGCGGCGGCCCGTGGGAAGACGCTCCCGGCGCTGCCGAGCAGCGCTCCGTCGGCTCCGCCCGCACCCAAGCCCGAGTAAGGCCTGGCGCAATCGCTGAAAAGGCACTTGCTCCAGACCCTTGGGCCGGCGAGAATCCCGCGTGAGCGAGCGCTCTTCTGATTCATCGTCCGGGTCGTCGCCAAGGGGGCGTGGTGTCACGTTGACGCGTCGGGCGGCGCTGGGCGCGATCGCCGCGGCGGGCGCGGGGTTCGTGGCCTTTGGCCCGAAAGGGGTCCGAGAGCGCCACGACGGTCGGATCGTCCTTGATTACTGGGAAAAGTGGACGGGGCACGAGGGCAAGGCGATGCAGACGGTCGTGGACCGTTTCAATGCGTCGCAGAACCGCATCTTCGTTCGATACTTGGTCACGGCAGGGATCAACCAGAAGGCATTGGTCGCGATCGCCGGCGGGCGCCCGCCGGATGTGATCGGGCTGTGGAACTACGACGTGCCGCTCTTTGCCGAGAGCGAGGGGATCCTGCCGCTCGATGAACTCGGCGAGCCTTTCGGCGTGCGGATCGGGAACTACGCGAAGGGGTTCCAACCCATCATGCAGCACCCGGACCACACGGGGCGTGTGCGGATGTGGGCGACGATCAACACCGGCGGCACGCTGGGCCTGTATTACAACCGGGCGCGGTTCAAGGAAGCGGGGCTGGATCCCGATCGTCCGCCGCGGACTTTCGCCGAGATGGACGAGTTCCACGCGAGATTGACGAAGGTCGGCAAGGACGGCACGATCGAGCGGGTTGGGTTCCTGCCGACAGAGCCTGGGTGGTGGTCGTGGTTCTGGCCGTATCACCGCGGGCAGACGATCTATGACCAGGCGTCGGACACGGCGACGATCGGCGCGCCCGAGTCGATCGCGGCGTATGAGTGGGCCGCGTCGTACTCGAGATCCCTGGGCGTGGCTCCGGCGGAGAAGTTCAAGAGCGGCTTTGCGAACTCGTACGACTCGCCGATGAACGCGTTCCTGACGGGTCAGGTCGCGATGGTCGTGCAGGGGCCATGGTTGGCGAACGTGATCAACGCGTACAAGCCCGATCTGGATTACGGCGTGGGGACGTTTCCCGTCGCCGAGGGTCTTGTGGACGATTCGCAGCCGATCGGGCTGGTTGATTCTGATATCCTCGTGATCCCGCGTGGCGTGCGTCACCCCGAGGCGAGCATGGAGTTCGTCGCCTACACCCAGCGCCAGGACAATGTGGAATACATGGCGACGCAGCACATGAAGACCTCGCCCATGGCTTCTCCAAGCGAGGAGTTCGTGCGGAACCATCCCAACCGCGGCATTCGCGCGCACAACGCGATCGCCCAGAGTTCGCGGGCGTACCTCGCGCCTCGCACGAGGATCTGGCCGGAACTCAAGGACATCCTCGACACGACCTTCCAGCAGATTTGGAAACACGAGTTGGTAGCCGCCGAGGCGTTGCCCAGCGTGCAATCTCGGCTCCAGTTCCTGTTGGATGGTGCGGAAGAGCGGCGTCGACGCCGCGGCTACAGCATGCGAGGCGGGACGGCATGAAGGGCGGCAAGGAGGAGAACCTCGCCGGGTGGTTGTGGGTCTCGCCCTGGGTGATCGGCTTCCTCGCGTTTCTGTTTCTGCCGATTGCCGCGAGCCTTCTGTACTCGTTCAGCGACTTTCCGCTGCTTGAGAATCGCCTGTGGGTCGGCCTGGATAACTACATCGCGATGGCGGGGGACGCGAAGTTCTGGAATGTGCTCGGGCGGACGCTGGTGTATGCTGGCATCTCAATCCCCGTGACGACGATCGTGGCGCTGGTGATCGCCGCGATGCTGAACTCGAGGGTGCGCGGTGCGGGGTTCTTCCAGACGGCGGTGTACCTGCCCACGCTCGTGCCGATGGCGGCGTCGGGGATGATCTGGTTGTGGATCTTCAACGGCGATCGCGGGCTGATGAACGCCGTCGTCGGCGGGTCGTTGGACTGGATGGGAAAGCAGGTCGGCGCTGACCTGCACCCGGCGTGGCTGACGCCGACGTGGCTGGCGAGCAAGGGGACGGCGATGGCGGTCCTCGTCGTCGTGAGTTTGTGGGGCGTGGGGCAGATGGTCGTGGTGTATATCGCGGCGATGCGCGAGGTCCCCGAGCAGTTGTACGAGGCGGCGGCGATCGACGGCATGGGGCCCACGCGACGATTCGTGAGCATCACGATTCCCATGATCTCCCCCGCGATCCTTTTCAACGTCATCACGCTCTCGATCGCGGCGCTCCAGATCTTCGCGATTCCCTACATCTTCATGAAGGCGACGCCCGGCGGCGACCCGAGTTCGTTCCAGTTCTACACCACGTCGATGTACGACAACGCGTTCACCTATGACAAGATGGGCCTCGCGAGCGCGATGGCCTGGGTCCAGTTGATCTTCACCCTCGTCCTCACGGGCGTCATGATCTCCGCGAGCAAGAGGATGGTCCACTATCGGGCCGCGTGATGCGGCAAGGAGCGGCTTTGGCGGGAACGCGACGAGCGAGCAGCGGGATGGGGGGCGGGGGCGCGGCGATGGGCGGGCCGTGGTCGCGCGCGTTCGTCTTCGCGTCGCTCGTGGTCATCGCGCTCCTCTATCTCACGCCGATCCTCTGGATGGTCGTCACGTCGATGAAGACGCCCGCGCAGGCGGCCGAGGGCGGGGCGAGCCTGCTCCCCGCGGTGACGCCGGCGGATTCTCACCCGATCGCGAGCATGCCGGGTCAGACGGTCGAGAACTATCGCCAGGTCTGGAACGACCCGAGCGTGACGTTCCCGCTGTACCTGCGCAACACCATCGTCATCGCGCTCCTGAGCGTCACAGGCATGGTGATCTCGAGCGCGATCGCGGCGTATGGCTTCGCACGCATCCGCTGGCGTGGGCGCGGCGTAGTCTTCGCGGTGATGCTCGCGACCATGATGATCCCCTTCCCGGTCATCATGGGCCCGATGTACATCATGTTCTCGAAGATGGGATGGATTGGGACGCTCAAGCCGCTGTGGGTGCCGGCGTGGTTCGGGAACGCGTTCAATATCTTCCTCTTGCGACAGTTCTACATGGGGATCCCGCGCGAGTTGGACGAGGCCGCGAGGATCGATGGGTGCTCGCACTGGGGGACGTTCACGAGGATCATCCTGCCGCTCTCGCTCCCGGCGTTGGCGGTGGTGGCGCTCTTCCACTTCAGTTATGTGTGGAATGACTTCCTCGGCCCGCTCGTGTTCCTGACACATCGCGATCAGTACACGCTGGCGCTGGGGTTGCAGTTGTACCAAAGCAAGGCCGGGAACACGCCCTGGAACCTCTTGATGGCGGCGAGCACGATGGTGGTGGCGCCGCTCATGCTGCTGTTCATCCTGGCCAGGCGGGCGTTTGTGGAGGGAATCTCGACGGGTGCGGTGAAGGAGTAACCGTCGGACGACGGTTTGACGGCACTCGACCGGCCTTCCTGGGTGTCAACCTGGGTGGCCTTGCTGGAGTTCGGTAGGAGGCCCGCGTCCGAGAGTTTCTAGTGAAAATTGTGTGTGAAGGGCTTGACAGAACCCCCATGAATCGACGACAATGAAAACGTTTTCCGTGGGATGATGGAAGGGCGGGAGTATCGCCGATTCCAGACTCGAATATCGTCGCCGGGCGCTCCGGCGTGGGAGACTTGGACATGATGAAGCGAGCACTGTGTGTGGCGGCGTTGGCGGGATTCGCGTGCATGACGGCGTCGGGGCAAACGTCCTGCCCGGACATGAATCCGTTGCTCGGGAACGCCAACTGCTTGACAAACCCGGGCTTGGAACAGGGCTTCGATCCGTTCGCCCTGAATCAGCCGGTCGGCTGGTGGACATCGGGCCCCCGAGTCCAACTGCGGCAGGTGGGCGACTCGATCTTGCCGCCGGTTGCGGCCGTGGGCACGCCGAACGCGATCACGCCGGACACGGGCGATTGGATGGTCGCGCTCACGACAGACGGCTTCGGAGGCTTCGTGGGAATCTCGACCGACAAGACCAACTTCTTCGATCCGAACCTGGGGTACTACGACCCGATCTTCGACTACAGCGCGGGTGACGTGATCGTCACGGGACGGTACATGATTCCCACGGATCAGCCGATCACCGGTGATTTCGCGTGCATCAAGGTGAACATCAAGCAGTTGAACGCGGACACGACCACGTTCGAGAACTTCACGGGTGCACCGGTGCAGATGCCCGGCGCGCCCGTGGGCTACATGTACCCCGCGGGGATCAGCGGGACGACCAACGGGCAGTGGTTGACCTACACCGTCCAGATCCCGCGTGAGGCATTCGTGAATCAGTTCGAGTGCACAGTGGGGATCCAGACGGGCTGCGGATGCAACTGCCAGCCACCGACACCCGTCCCCAACCACATCAAGATCACGCCCAGCCGATACGTCGGCGACAGCACGCTGACCTCCGGGACGATCTATTGGGACAACATCACGTACACGCAGCTTCCCCTCACGACGCCGGGGTGTGTCGCGGATGTTGACGACGGAACCGGCACGGGCACGCCCGACGGCGGCGTGACGATCGACGATCTGCTCTATTACCTGGGCATATTCAACGCCGGGTCCGTCGACGCCGATGTTGACGACGGCAGCGGCACGGGCACCACCGACGGCGGCGTGACGATCGACGACCTGCTCTACTACCTCATCCGCTTCAACGCGGGCTGCTGATCCCGCGTCTTGGGGTTGGTCTTCGGAACGGTCTTTCGGTTGGGGCGTGCGACGCGCTCCAAAGACATGCTCCCTCACGCCGGGCCGAGTCACCACGAGATCGGCCCGGCGTTGTCGTTTTGAGTGGCGATCGCCGGTTGTGGCCGTCGCGACCGCCGGGTGGTGGCTCCGACGGGGTGTGGCTATGAAGAGATCGGCGTCTTCCAGATGGGAACGCGCTCCTTCAGCCCATCGAGCATCTCGGTCATGGCTCTCAAGCCCTCGGCCCGGTGGCGGGAGCGGACCTCGATGAGGATCGACGCCTCGCCGACCGCGACGCGGCCCCGGCTGTGGACGATGGCGACGCGTTGGAGGCCGTGCCGCTCGATCGCAGCGGCGGCGAGGGCGCCGAGTTCCCGCTGGGCCATCGGCTCGTAGGCCTCATAGTGCAGGGCGGCGATGGGCGTGCGGTCGTCGCCCTCGGTGGCGCGGACGGTGCCGAGGAAGGTGAGGATGGCGCCGGTCTCGTTGTGGGTCGTGCGCTCCGAGCTCGTAGTGCGCGTCGTGGAATCGCTCGTACCGTCGAGGGTGGTCACCGAGGGCACCGGACCCTCGACCAGCCGGACCTCGATCGACGGCGGCGTGGCGTTCGAGTTGTGTGCATGCGGCGTGGGCACGCGAGGAGCATACACGCACGAGCGCACCCGAAGCGAAGATGTGGACAAGTGCAGTTCAGGCATTGATGTGACTGTGTGCGATGTGGCGATTGTTGCTACTTGAGCAACCGCTCCAGATAGTGGATATCCACGCCCCCCTGCCGGAACGCGCGATCTTCCATCAGCCGCTGGTGCAGCGGGATCGTTGTCTTGATCCCCTCCACGCGGAACTCGCGCAGCGCCCGCGACATCCGGTCCATGCACTGATCGCGATCATCCGCCCAGCAGATCAGTTTCCCGATCATGCTGTCATAGTTCGGCGGCACCGCGTACCCGGTGACGACGTGGCTGTCCAGACGAACGCCCAGCCCGCCCGGCGGCTCGAATGTCGTGATCTTCCCGGCGCTCGGGCGGAAGTTGTGCTCCGGATCCTCTGCGTTGATGCGGCATTCCATCGCGTGCCCGCGGATCGAGATGTCCCCCTGGCGGAACGCCAGTTTCTCCCCCGCCGCCACGCGGATCGTCGTCTTAACGATGTCCACGCCCGTGATCATCTCGGTCACCGGGTGCTCCACCTGCACCCGCGTGTTCACCTCGAGCATGTAGAAGTTCTGCTTGTCGTCCATCAGGAACTCGACCGTCGCCGCGCCGTGGTAGTTGGCGGCCTTGATCAGCCGCGCCGCCGCCTCGCAGACCCCCTCGCGCTTCTTGCGATCGATGTTCGGCCCCGGCGCCTCCTCGATCACCTTCTGGTGCCGACGCTGCAGCGAGCAGTCGCGCTCATACAGGTGCACCGCGTGCCCGTGCTTGTCGCCGAGCACCTGCACCTCCACGTGCCGCGCGTGCTCCAGGAACTTCTCGATAAACACGGCCCCGTTCCCAAACGCCGCCTGCGCCTCCTGCTGTGCCGCCTTGATCGACGACCGCAGCGTCGCCTCGTTCCGGCAGACGCGCATCCCGCGCCCGCCCCCGCCCGCCGCCGCCTTGATGATCACCGGATACCCGATCTTCGTCGCCACGGCGACGGCTTCGTCCTCCTCCTCGATCGCGCCGTCCGAGCCGGGGAAGATCGGCACCTTCGCGTCCTTGGCCGTCTTCTTGCACGCGACCTTGTCCCCGAGTTTCGCCATCGCCTCGGGCGTCGGTCCGATGAACTCGATCTTGCAATCTCGGCACGCCTGCGAGAAGTCCGCCCGCTCTGAGAGGAACCCATACCCGGGATGGATCGCGTCCACGTCCGCGATCTCCGCCGCCGCGATGATCCGCGTGATGTCGATGTAGGACTGTCGCGCGGGGCCTGGGCCGATGCAGATGGCTCGGTCGGCCAGTCGCAGATAGGGTGCGTCGCGATCGGCGGTGGAATAGACGCACACCGTTTCGATGCCCATCTCCTGGCATGCACGCATGATGCGGAGAGCGATCTCACCGCGATTGGCGATCAGGATTCGTTTGAACATTCGAAGAGTCCCTTTGGGGTCTGAGTGCTTCGGAGATCAGAGGCAGAAGGGTCGCAACAACATAGAGGAACAGGATCACAAAGAGGGCCTGCTGTCTCGAGAACGCCACAGGTCGCTCCACTCAGGCTCTCGGCCGATCCTCGCGCGAGTCTTCTTGTTCGAGCGATAGGCAAGAACAAACGCGAGGACCAGCAAGCCGATCTTCACCCCTTGCAGGAGCCAACTCGCGAGGCGCCCACCGTCACCGAGTTCCGTGAACCACGAGGGCATACACACCTCCGTGAATTAACTCGGTCTGACGAGAAACAGCTTCTGCCCGAACTCGACGGCCTCCCCGTTCTTCACGAGGATCTGCTCGATCACGCCGCTCTTCTCCGCTTTGATCTCGTTGAAGACCTTCATCGCCTCGATCAGGCACACGACCGAGTCGGGCCCGATGCTCGCCCCGGGCTTCACAAAGGCGGGCGTGTCCGGGTTCGGCGCCGAGTAGAACGTCCCGACCATCGGGCTCTCGATCGCCACAAGCCCCGCGGGCGTTCCGCCGCCAGTCGTCGACGCCGGGGCCGCGCTCGCCGCCGCGACCGGTGCATGAGCCGCGGTCGCAGGCGCCGCGAACGCGGGCGACGCCATCGGCATCGAGCCGCCCATCCCTCCATACATCACCGGCTGGTGATTCACGGTCGTTCCGGCCGCGGGCCCGCGCCGAACCTTGATCGTGTCCTCCTTGATCTTCAGATCAACCTCAGACAAATCATTGTCCACCATCAACTTCACGATGTCCTTCAGTTTGTCGAGCATCGCACACCCTTTCTGGGTATCCAACGTTCAAGATCAGGCATCCGACGGTCCGCCACCCACGCCACACCCGGCGCGAACTGGCGGACCCATTGGGGCGAAGGGTAGGACGGAAACACACGCCACAACCCCGCCCGCACCACACCATCACCGAAGCGTCGACCACTCCAGCGTCTTTGGCAACCTGCAGAAGTTCCGCGCCCCAGTCTCCGTGATCACGTATAAGTCCTCGATTCGCACGCCGCCGATCCCGGGCAGGTAAATCCCAGGCTCCACCGTCACCACGTGCCCGGGCCTCAACTCCATGTCCGCCATCAGCGGATTCAAATACGGCGGCTCCTTCGTCATCCCCAGCCCATGCCCCAGCCCATGCGGCAACTCATACCCGTGCTTCTCGATGTGCTCGCGCGCGATCCGGTCGATTGAGTGCGCCATCCGCCCCGGCGCCAGCGCCGCCGCCGACATCTCCTGGGCCTCGCGCACGATCTCATAGATCTCGCGCATCGTCTTCGACCACTTCCCGAGCGAGAACGTCCTCGTCATGTCGCCGCAGTACCCCTCGAACGTCGCGCCCCAGTCGATGAGCAGCGGCGAGCCCGCCGCCGTCTTCGTCCGCGCCGGCCGATAGTGCGGCAGCGACCCGTTCGCCCGTGCGCCCACGATCGAATCGAACCAGCAGCGGCTGCTCCCGCGTTTCTTCATCTCCGCCTCGAGGTTCGCCGCGATCTCCAGTTCCGTCTGCCCCGCGCGGATCGTCGGCAGCACCGCCAGCAGCGCCGCCTCCTGGATCCGGATCGCCGTCTGGATCAGTTCGATCTCCGCCTCGTCCTTCACAAGCCGAAGCGCGCCCACAAGCCCAGAGATCGCCACCGCCTCCATCCCGCCGCCGCTCGCGATCGCCCGCTGGATCGTCTCATACTCCGCGACGCTCAGGTGCTCCGCCTGTACCGCGAATCGCCCCACCCGCTGCCGCTTCAGGACATCGCCCACCGTCTCCCACATCCCCTTCGTCCGCAGCACCACATCCACGAGCGCATGCTGCGGCTCGAGTTCCTCGGCATACCGCCCATCGCTCACGATCACCGCGCCCTTGGAACCGAGTTCAGGCCCCACGCACAGCACGCTATCCCCGCCCAGAAATCCCGTGAGATATCCCACGTCCGTTGCGTGGCTGATCACCGCGTGCTCCACGCCGCGCTTCCGCGTCTCGCTCACAAGCCGCGCGATCCGCGCCGCAAAGTCGGGCGTCGGCCCGCGCTTCGCCACCGGTTGCGCCCGCCCCGCGCCACGAACGGCCGCGACCTTGATCGGCGCGGGACGACGCGCCGAACCACGCGAACCCTTCGATGGACCCTTCCCGCCACCCTTCGCCGGCGTGTGCACCCGCGCCCGCTTGTTCCGACCACCCCGATCTCCCGATCCCGAGCCGCCTGTGGTGATGCGTTTGGCCATGGTCCTGGAAGGGTAGCGGCCCAAGTGTCTCGCACCGAACCTCCTATCCAAACTCGTGGCACAGGCGTCCCGCCTGTGTCTCCTTCTTCGACGAGCATCCTCGACAAATAGCCCCATTGATCACCATCCGTCACGAAAGCGACACCCCGCATTTCCTATACTGATTCCGCCTGCCTCGCTGCTTCGATCGTGCAGACACTCCATCCACGGCCATCTCGTCCAATCGCCAGACCCATGCCTCGACGAGACTCCTCATCCACGCTCCACATGGACCACGTCGAGGCCTTCGATCGCGAGCGAGGCCGCGTCCTGCGCAAACGCATCCAGTGGTACTGCATCCTCGCGATCACCTTGATGCTCGTCGGCTTGACCGCCTACCTGCCCGATCTCCTCGGCTCCCGCAACACCGCCTCAGCCTCCAACACCGACAGTGTGACCAGCGTCGTCGGTGCCGCTGAGAATCTATCCATCGTCCTCCTCTACTCCGGCGTGCTCGCCTACCTGCTCATCCGCCGCCCGCCCCGAAGCCGCCTCGTCTGGGTTCTCACCTGGCTCACGATCACCGCTCTCGCGATCGCCATGTCCTTCGAGGTCCTGAAGTACCAGGCGAATCGCAACGCCTACGCCACCGCCGAAGACGTGCGAAACGCCCAGGCCTGGGCCGGAGTTATCGCCATCATGGCCTTCGCCATGATGTTCACCCTCGCCTGCGTCCTCGTTCCCATGACCATCCGCGAGTCCGCGCGCATCGCCCTCGCCTGCTTCACCATCTTCGTCGCCGTCATCGTTCTCCTCGTGAAATCTCCCGCGAATCTCGCCCTATGGCTCATGCTCGGCTTCGTCGCCAGCGCCGCGCCCGGCATGGCCTGGAGCTGGTGGCGATACCGCGAGTTCGACGCGAGATTCCAGGCCGCACGCATCAAGGAACGATTCGAGAATCTCACGGGCGAAGTCCAGGAACTCTCCGCCGAACTCGTGCAGGCGCGACGCCTGCACGAGGCCCTCTTCCCGCCCCAGCTCGATGCCGGACCCATCCGCGTCGCCTACCGCTACGAGCCCATGCGAGAGATCGGCGGCGATTTTCTCTTCGTGCACACGGCACCGTCCGGGACTCTGAGCGTCGTACTCATCGATGTCTCCGGCCACGGCATTCCCGCCGCCCTCGCGGTCAATCGGATCCATGGCGAACTCCAGCGGCTCGTCGCCGTCCAACCCGAAGTTGGACCCGACGCCCTGCTCAAGGACATCAACACCTATGCCCTCGCCGCCCTGGGTGTGCAAGGGGTCTTCGCCACCGCGATGTGCGTCCGATTCGACGCCGACGCGCGCGCACTCACCTGGGCCAGTGCCGGCCATCCCACAGCCTTCGTCCGCTCCACGGACGGCGAGATGCACGAACTCGCCTCCACCGCCACCATGCTCGGCATCCTCGACGCGAGCGAGTACGACCCGTCGCCCAAGTCGCTCGCGTTCTCGCCCGGCGATCGGCTCCTCGCCTACACCGACGGCGCCATGGAGGCACGCGACGCGTGGGGGAAGGAACTCTCCATGCCCGGCATCGCGAAACTGGCCCGCGCCGGCTGGGCGGCGGGCGAGCCTTCCGTCGCCGACCTGGTCATGCGAGCGGTCGTCGCCCACCGAGACGGCGGCCCGATGGACGACACGCTCATCGTCGAGGTCGAGTTCGCGGCCGTGCCGAGTTCCGTGCCCGCGAGCGCCGCAGGCGGGGTGGATCAGGGCAAGAACGTGTAGTCGTCGGTGGTGTTCATGATGCCGCGCGGGACGGTGACGCCCGTGCGCACGTGGGCGTCGACGTACAGGAGATTCGCCCGGGTTCCGGCGTTGGTGTTGCGCGTCAGCCAGTCCATGCCGCGATCGCCGTCCTGCTCGTAGTTGTAGATCGTGTGCGTGGCGACGACCCAGGTCTTGCTGGTGTTGGTGACGGGTGGCATGCGGCCGCCGCTGCCGTCGGCCTGGCGTGGCACGAGCGTCGGAACACTGTCGCCCTCGAGGGCGTGGTCGTTGAGCGTGTAACTCGAGCCGAGGAGTTCGTACATGGAATCGGAGCGATCGAAGCCGGGGATGGGAACGCCGGTGTTCTGAGCGCCCTTGTCGATGGGTGAGTGGAAGACAGGGAGTCCGATGTTGGCGGGGCTTTTGTCGGGTGGCGGCGTGAAGTCGAGGACGTATCGATTCAGTGGGCGGCGTTCGGGCCCGATGGTGTCGATGCCGTAGAACGGGAGTTGGCCTTTATTGCCGGCGAAGAGGGCGCCGATGACGGCCTCGCCGCCGCCGGGGAGCGGACCGAGCGCTTGCGGGAGGTGGTCCTTGAAGTCGGAAAGGTATTGCGTGGTGCCGATGCCGATCTGGTGGAGTTGGCTGCCGCAGGCGACGGTGCGAGCGGCCTGGCGTGCCTTGCCGATCGCGGGGAGGAGAATGCCCATGAGGAGCGCGATGATGGTGACGACGACAAGGAGTTCGATGAGCGTGAAGGCGTGGCGTGTCGCGCGCATGGCGGACTGTAGCGGACTATCGGCGGAGGCCCGAGGAGTCTTTGACGCCGAGCGTGGCGTAGATCTCGCGGGTGGCGGTGGAGCGATTGAGGGTGTAGAAGTGGATGCCGGCGACGTCGTGGTCGAGGAGGTCCCGGGACTGCTCGGTGGCCCAGTGGATGCCGACGCGGCGGACGCCGTCCTCGTCGCCGGCGGCGCGGTTGAGGGCGCGGAGGAGGGAGGCGGGATACCGGGCGCCGAGGGCGAGTTCGGCCATGCGTTTCATCCCCGCCGTTGAGGTGATGGGCATGATGCCGGCAACGATGGGGACCTTGATGCCGGCCATCTCGCAGCGGGCGCGGAAGTCGTAGAAGTCACGGTTGTCGAAGAAGAGTTGGGTGATGATGGCGTCGGCGCCCTCGTCGACCTTGGCCTTCAGACGGTCGATCTCCACGAGGCGGTTGGGGGTCTCGGGGTGGCCTTCGGGGAACCCGGCGACGGCGATGCCGAAGCCTCGCGAGTCGGGATGGATGCCCTTGTCGGCGAACTTCTTGATGAAGCGAACGAGGTCACCGGCATAGTGGAAGGACTTCCAGGGGGAGCCTTCGATGGACTTGGGAACATCGCCTCGGAGGGCGAGGATGTTGCTGATGCCGGCGGCGGCGTAACGCTCGAGGATGGCTCCGACCTCACGCTCGTCGTGGCCGACGCAGGTGAGGTGGGGGACGGGATCGAGGGAGGTGTCGGACTTGAGTCGGACAACGAGGTTGTGGGTAAGGTCGCGGGTGCTGCCGCCGGCGCCGTAGGTGGCGGAGACGAAGGTGGGGCGGAGGGACTCGAGTTCACGGATGGACTCGAAGAGGTCGTTGGCGCCCTCGGCGGTCTTGGGTGGAAAGAACTCGAAGGAGAAGGTCGAGTGGTGAGATTTGAAGATGTCTCGAAGGTGCATCGCCGGTCCCTGACGTGAACGATCGCGTTGCCCGGGGTGCCCGGGTGCGGTGACTATATCCGTTCATCCGGATAAACGGATAGAGCCACTGGAGATCTAGAGAGGCATCTCAGAGCCTGGCAGGAAGGCACGAGGAGCAACCCATGAGAGTGATGATCGTCGGGGCGTCGGGGGATCGTGAGAAGTTTGGGAATAAGGCGGTGCGGGCGTACCAAAGGCAGGGGCACGAGGTGGTGCCCGTGAACCCGAGGGGCGGCGAGATAGAGGGATTGGCGGTGGTGCGGCGGGTGGAGGATGCGGTTGGGCCGTTTGACCGGGTGCTGTTTTATGTGCCGGCGGAGGTTGGTGAGCAGGTGATGCCCGGAGTTCTCGGACGGGGAGACGTGGGAGAGGTGTGGTTGAATCCGGGGTCAGAGAGTGAGGGTTTGGTGGCGATGGTGGAGGGGGCTGGAGTGCCTGTAGTTCAGGCGTGCGCGATTGTGGATGTGGGGGAGAGGCCGTAGTAGTGAAAGGAGTTGGTAACGGCGCGAGGCCCCTGTTCCTGTGCCTTGCGGAGTGGTGGGAGGAGTGGACACAGGCGAGACGTTTGTGCCACGAGATTGGGTAGGCAGGAAAGACACCGCTCTGGAAAGCGGTGCCATCAAAGGAACAGGTTGGGTACGAGGAGGTGTCGGCTCGACCTCAATACGCGAGGCATTGGGTGACGGCCTCGGCGACCTTGTCGGCGTTGGGGATGTAGTCGAGTTCGAGTTTGTAGTAGGGCATGATGACGTCGAAGCCGGTGACGCGCTGGACGGGGGCCTTGAGGTGGAGGAAGCAGTGTTCCTGGAGGCGTGTGGCGATCTCGGCGCCGAGGCCACACGTCTTGGCGGCCTCGTGGACAACGACGCAGCGCCCGGTCTTCTTCACGCTCTCGATGATCGTGTCGGTGTCGAGGGGAGAAATGGTGCGGAGGTCGATGAGTTCGATGCTGACATCTTCGGGCATGGTGTCCATGGCCTTGAGGCACTGGAAGACCATGGCGCCCCAGGTGACGATGGTGATGTCGGTGCCCTCGCTGATGACCTTGGCCTGGCCGATGGGAATCTCGTACTGCTCCTCGGGCACCTGCTCGCGGAAGGAGCGGTAGACGTGTTTAGGCTCGAAGAAGACGACGGGGTCGGGGTCGCGAATGGCGGCGGTGAGCATGCCCTTGGCGTCGGTGGGTGTGGAGGGGCAGAGGACCTTGAGGCCCGGGCTGTGGGCGTAGATCGCTTCGGGTGAATCGGAGTGGAGTTCCGGGGCGTGGATGCCGCCGCCCCAGGGGACGCGGACGACCATGGGGATGGTGATGGCGCCGCGGGTTCGAGTACGGAAACGGGCGGCATGGTTGACGAGTTGGTCGTAGGCTGGGCCGAGGAATCCCTCGAACTGGATCTCGCAGACGGGGCGCATGCCGTTCATCGCGAGGCCGATGCTGGTGCCCATGATGCCGGACTCGGCGAGGGGCGTGTCGATGACGCGCTGGGGGCCGAAGAGTTTCTGGAGTCCGTCGGTGACGCGGAAGACGCCGCCGTTGAGCCCGACGTCCTCGCCGAGGACGACGACGCGGTCGTCACGTTCCATTTCTTGGGCGAGGGCCTCGTTGATGGCGTCCACGAGGGTGAGGCCGTCGGAAGATTGCTTTTCGGTTCGGGTGTGCTTGGGCATGGTGGGGTCCTGGGGAAACGAGAGTGTGAAGAAGTTGGAGGCGGGGTAGGCACAGGCGGGACGCCTGTGCCACGGGAGGGAGTAGGTCAGTGCTGGTGGACGGGGTGGTTGAGTTGCTCGGCTCCGATCCCCTGGCCGAGGCTGTGGGTGCGCAGGGTTCGTTTCTGGAGTTCGAGTTCCGCGGGGAGCGCGGCGTACATGCAGTCGAACATCTCGTCGGTCGTGGGCTTCTCGATGCCCTCGGCCTGCTTCACGACGTCGGCGACCATGGCCTTGGCGTGCTCCTCGAGTTCGGCCTGCTTGGCGTCGGTCCAGAGTTTCTGAGCCATGAGGTACTTCCGGAGGCGGATGATCGGGTCCTTGGCGA
Organism: uncultured Phycisphaeraceae bacterium; assembly: GCA_964628245.1. GTDB lineage: Bacteria > Planctomycetota > Phycisphaerae > Phycisphaerales > UBA1924. Next base: position 177,575 of record CAZVMU010000002.1, read on the forward strand.
CCCAGGCGTCCACCTCTTTCTGGTCGCGGTAGCGGCGGGCGTCGTCGGCGGTGGTGTGGTCGGCGAGGCGATAGGTGACGGCCTCGATGAAGGAGGGGCCGCCGCCGGAGCGGGCGCGGTCGAAGGCGTCCTTGCTGGCCTTGTGGACGGCGAGGAGGTCGTTGCCATCGACCTGGATGGTGGGCATGCCATAGGCGATGGCCTTCTGTGCGACGGTCTCGCTGTTCATCTGCTGCTCGCGCGGGACCGAGATCGCCCACTGGTTGTTCTGGCAGAAGAAGATGCACGGAACCTGGAAGGCGCTGGCGAAGTTCATGGCCTCGTGGAAGTCGCCCTCGCTGGTGGCGCCGTCGCCGAAGTAGGTGATGGCGCACTTGGGCTCGTTGCGCATCTTGAAGGCCCAGGCGATGCCCGTGGCGTGGAGCATCTGCGTGCCGATGGGAATGCAGAGGGGGGTGATGTTGACGCCTTCGGGGATCTGGTTGCCGCGTTCGTCGCCCATCCAGTGCAGCAGGATGTAGTGCATGGGCATGCCGTGCATGAAGAGGGCGGCATTCTCGCGATAGCAGGGGACGAGCCAGTCGTCACCGCGTTGGGCGGCGTAGCCCGAGCCGATGGCGCAGGCCTCCTGGCCCTTGTTCTGGGGGTAGGTGCCCATGCGGCCGGAGCGTTGGAGTTTGAAGGCGATCTCGTCGAGGGCGCGGCAGCGTATCATGAACTGGTAGAGTTCGAGGATCTCGTCGTTGTTGAGCAGGCCGTGGTGGCCGAGGCCTTTGCCCTGGCCGATCTCGTCGACAAGGGCGGCGTCGAGCGTGCCGTGCTCGTCCATGATCTGGAGATAGTCGATGGCCGCGGAATAGACGGTCTTTCTGGGCATGGTGATACCTCTCGCTTTGGGGCCGGGATTGTAGGGAGTGGGGGCGGGATGGGCCGAGCGTGCCAGAGGCACTGGCGTGATGGAGAGGCAAGCAGCCCGACCGAGAGGGAGGGCTTTCGCCTGCGCACCTTCAGTCCCTCGTGTCCTTCCTGACGGTCGGGCTACATGTTTGTCACGCCTCGTGGCAGGAATCTACTCAAGGTTTGGAGAGCAATCGGCGCACGCGCTCGGGGCTTTCGGCGTGGCCTGTGCGCATGCTGAGCAGCGCGGCCTGGGCGATGGGGAGAACGTGGGTGAGGTCGGGGGATTCGGCGGGGCGCGACGTATCGAGCATTCTCGCGAGGGATTCAGCGAGGAGCGTGGTGGAGGAGTTGGCGTGCGCGATGGAGTGTGGAGGCGAGGGTGGCGCGTCGTCGTCTTCGGGCTTGATGTGAAGAGTGCGCGGTGTGAGATGCACTTCGGAGGTGGTGGTGAGGATGGTGGCGTGCCAGTCGTGGGTTTGGGCCATGTTGCTGGCGTGGATGGTGGCGGTGGTGGCGTGGGCGGTTCGTGCGAGGAGCGTGGCGTCGCCGTGGAGGGTGAGGAGGGAGTCGCCGCTGGCGAGGTGGAGGGGGGCGCGTGCGGCGTTGGTGGACGTGGTGGCGTGCGACGTCGTCGATGGCGGCGTGTGGAAGGCGATGGTTTCTTCGGGCTCGCCGAGGATGGCTCGGAGGAGATCGAGGGAGGCGAAGAGAAGACCACCAACGGGTGTGTGCGTGGGCGGGGCGTGGATGGTGAGGCTGAGGCTGCGGACGTGCCCGAGGTGCTCGTCGGCGAGGGCGTCGATGAGGGCGCGGGCGGCCGCGGTGGCGCGCGGCATGGCGAGGACGCGCGGTGGACTCGGCGGGATCGACTGCATGAGCGTGCCGGGTGTGGGGAAGGTGCTGACGCAGAGGCAGTCGCGGGCCGACGCGAGATCGAAAGCGGGACGCGTGGCGGGCGTGTGGAGGGAGTCGGTGGAGAGGAGGAGGGCGAGGCCGGCGGGTGACGAGGAAGGAAGAGATGGCGCTGGTTCGAGAGTGGAGGCGAACTCGGCGAGGCCGGCGCGGAGGTCGTCGAAGCGCTTGCTGGATTGGAAGAAGTCGCTGATGGGTGTGGCGGCGCGCGGGGCCGGGGGTGTGCCCAGGTGCGTCACACGCAGTGCGAGGTTGAGCGCGGCGTGGTCGCGGGCGAGGATGGCGCTCGTGTGCTCGATGAGCGCGGCGGCGAGGGTCGCCTGGCTCGGGTCGAGCCAGAGGGCGACGGGGATCTCGCGGGGAGTCGGCACGTGGGAAGCGTAGTGGGTGGACGGGCGATGGAACCTATGATGGTGCGGCCCGCGTGGTGAGGCGGCCGCGGCGATTGATTCATCGATCGACGAGGAACGTCCGAGCACGGCAGGACACGGTGGTGGGTAACGCCCACCCGCTCTGGGCCTTACCGGTCATCGAGAGGTGATCGGCGAGCGACGGGGCGAGGGACAGTGCCACAGAGAAGAGACCGCCGATGGCCCGTGATTCGTCGCGGGATCAGGCAAGGGTGAAACGGTGGAGTAAGAGCCCACCGCTCTCGCGGCGACGCGAGAGGCACGGCAAACCCCACCGCGTGCAAGGCCAAGCAGTTTCCTCCGGGGTGCACTCGAGAGAGTCACCTTCGGGCGCTCGTCCGGCGTGATCGCAAGATCGGGGAACGGGTCGGCTGCTCCTGATCCCGACGGCAACGCCGGGGCAAGAGAAATGGCCGCCACCGGTCGTGTCACAGCGATCGGGACAGAACTCGGCGTACGGCCACGCGTCGTGAATCGCGGGCCCCGGTAAAGAAAGCCGGGGCCCGCGGCCGTTTTGGGATTGTGACGTCGATGCACTGAAATCCGGAGGAACCGGACTTCAGTGGCACTTGTGCCAGTTGAGATCAATGCCACGCACCCGGGGACATGCACGGCCACATGCCCAAGGGCTTGTTGCGACAGGCGAGGCGCATCGCCATGGTGCCTTGCGATTGATCAAGCGCCGTCGGATCACTCGGCCTTCACATACGCCCGCAGCCCGTGCACGCCGCCCTCGCGGCCGAAGCCGGATTCCTTGTAGCCGCCGAAGGGGCTCGTCGGGTCAAACTTGTTGTACGTGTTGCACCAGATCACGCCGGCCTTGAGTTGCCGCGCGATCTCGAACATCTTGCTCCCCTTGTCGGTCCAGATTCCCGCGGCGAGGCCATAGGGCGTGTTGTTGGCGCGGGTGATCGCCTCCTCGGGCGTGCGGAAGGAGAGGACGCTGAGGACGGGCCCGAAGATTTCCTCGCGGGCGACGGTGTGGCTGGGCTGCACGCCGGTGAAGAAGCACGGGCGGCACCAGTAGCCCTTGCTCGGCAAGGTCGAGCGGTTGGGCTCGACGAGCGTGGCGCCCTCCTTGGGGCCGAGGTCGAGGTACTTGCGGATGGTCGTGAGTTGCGCCTTGCTGTTGATGGCGCCGACGTCGGTGTTCTTGTCGAGCGGATCGCCGACGCGCAGGCTGGCGAGACGCAGGGAGAGTTTGCGGGTGACCTCTTCGAGGATCGGCTCTTGCACGAAGAGTCGCGAGCCGGCGCAGCAGACCTCGCCCTGGTTGAAGTAGATCCCCTGGACGATGCCCTCGATCGCCTGGTCGAGGCTGGCGTCCTCGAAGATGATGTGCGGCGATTTCCCGCCGAGTTCGAGTGTGAGGCTGGGGAAGGAGCCGCTCGCGCGAGGCGTGGCGGCGGCGAGGGCGATTCTTTTGCCGACCTCGGTCGAGCCGGTGAAGGCGATCTTGTCGACATCGGGGTGGTTCACGAGCGCGGCACCAGTGCGCCCATCGCCGGTGATGATGTTCACGACGCCGGGCGGGAGGTCGATCTCCTCGATGAGTTCGGCGAGCATGAGCGCGGTGAGGGGCGTCGTCTCGGCTGGTTTCAGGACGACAGTGTTGCCGCAGCAGAGGGCGGGGGCGAGTTTCCACGCCGCCATGAGGAGGGGGAAGTTCCACGGGATGATCTGGGCGCAGACGCCGAGGGGCTTGGGGGCGTTCCCTTTCAAGCCGTGGAAGGCGTACTCGAGTTTGTCGGCCCAGCCGGCGTGGTAGAAGAAGTGGGCCGCGACGAGGGGGACATCGACGTCGCGCGATTCCTTGATGGGCTTGCCCGAGTCCATGGATTCGAGGACGGCGAGTTCACGCGATCGTTCCTGGATGCGACGCGCAAGGCGGAAAATGTACTTGGCCCGTTCGATCGGCGCGAGGGCGGCCCATGTGGGGAAAGCGGCGCGGGCGGCCTTGACCGCGGCGTCCACGTCGGCGTCGCCGGCCTGGGCGATGTGCGCGAGCGTGGACTCATTGGCGGGGTTGAGCGTGGGGAAGTAATGGTCAGAGGAGTTCGTCGAGGTTTTCGAGCCGGACTTGGATCCGCGGGGCGCAACCCATGTGTTGTTGATGAAGAGGTCGTAGCGGTCGTGGATCTTGACCTTGGCCGTCTCGGGCGCGGGGGCGTAGGCGAGGTCGAGGGGCTCGCTGGCGAATCGAGATGGCTTGGCGGCGGTGGTGGTGCCGTTGGTGTGGGTGGTGTTGGTGTGAGTGGTCATGGTCGGTGGTCCTGCTTTCGGCAAGTCTGGCGATCAGGGAATGGTAGGGGTAGGCGGTTCTGCGGCCGGCGGAGAGGATGGAGGCACGGGCGAGCTACCCCCCATCCCTGTGCCACGAGGAGAGGGCGTGCCGCACTCGGGGCAGGTGGTGAGGGTGTCGAGGGAGTAGCCGCAGTGGAGGCATTGATTGCGGGCGAGACGGCGTCGTCGGACGGCGCGGGCGCGGAGTTCATAGACGCCGCCGGTCAGGAGCCAGTAGAAGGTGATGTCGGCGAGGAGTCCATGCCAGACGGGGAGCGCGGGGATGAGCGCGACGCCGCGCCAGCCGGGGGTGGTGAAGCCAAGGTCGATCTGCAGCCCGCCTCGGAAGCCGTTCCAGATGAAGGGGCCAAGATGTCGGGGCGTATTGAACCAGGGCTGGCCTTCATAGTCGCGGCGCTCGAAGGCATGGAAGGGCCAGCCGGCGCGGTAGCGGGTTTGCCATTGCATGAGGCGAGATTGCACGATCGACTCGGCGTACCGGTTCTCAAGGGCGTAGCCCAAGGTGCGATACGTCATCGAGGCGGCCGGCTCGGGCCAGTGGGGCGCCGGCCACATCCATCGGATCTGGGTATCCCAAGACTCGGCGTACGTCTGGTTGGTCATGACGCGATCACGCCAGCAATGGTGGATCGCCCCGGCGACGGCGCTCGCGAGCGTGAGGAGGAACGCGAGGAGGACGAAGAGGATTCGAGTGCGCATGCGGGGCATGGGTCATGGACTTTGCTTCGGCACGAGTGTGCCGCACTCGGGGCAGGTGGTGAGGGTGTCAAGGGTGTACCCGCAGGTGACACACAGGTTGCGTCGGCGTCGGTGTACTCTGCGAGCGAACGAGATCGAGTTGAGAATCGCGAAGAAGAGTGCCGCGTAGGTGAGTGATGAGAACAAGAACTGTGGCCAGACTGGTTGCAGCGGGAGTCGCGGCTCGATTCCCCACGAGCCTCTGGCCGGCGATGGCCAGACGTTGGTCATGCCGGGGATCTCAAGTCCTTGGAGGAATCGGCGGCGAAATGGCGAGGATGTGTCGAGGGCGGTCTCGCTGTTGTATCGCTCCCAGCGCATGCTGAGGAACGGCCAGCCGACGCGGGCGGACTGGATCGTGCGCTGCGGGCGGTCGTCGGTGGTCATAACGAGTGTGGAGCCGTGCCACTCGGCCTCGCTGACGAGGTCGTGGCGGATGCCGAACCCGGTCCAGTTCTGATGGGTGCGCGGCTGCCAGCCCTTGGGGATGAGGCTCGTGGGGATGCCGTGGTTCGGCTGGTCGTACCCGGCGTTGAGTTCGCCATGCGTGAACCGGCCGGTGAGGCCGAGGATCCAGCAGGTGAGGATGGTGGTGATGATGCCGAACGCGAGGTGGAACGCGACGAGAAGGGCGAGGCGTCGTCGCGGTCGTGTGGGCATCGGGTGGACCCTGGGTATGTTGTGATTGCGAGGTGATCGCGAAGTAATCTTCTAGGTTTGGTAGACACAGGCGGGACGCCTGTGCCACGAGCAGGGGTCGGTGAATCAGGCGTCGGCGAAGTCGTAGTTTGCCGTGTACCGGCCGGTGGCGAGGCGCGTGAGTTGGCGGAGAAGGTCGTTGCACAGGCTGCTCGCGCCGAAGCGGAAGTAGTGGGGCGTCAGCCAGGGATTCTCGTGCGCATCGTCAAAGCCGGGGACACGCAGGGGCCCCATGGTCTCGTGGACCATGACGAGGTAGTGGACGGCCTGCTTGGCGGTGCGGATGCCGCCGGCGGGTTTCATGCCGATGAGCACGCCGTCGCGGAGGTACGCGTCGCGGATCGCCTCGAGCATGACGAGCGTGACGGGCATGGTGGCCGCGGGCGAGACCTTGCCCGTGCTCGTCTTGATGAAGTCCGCGTGGGCGCCGGCGTCCGTGGGCGGCACGGGCGCGTGGCGCAGAGCATCGATCGCGAGGTCGCTCGCGCGACGGACATGGTCGAGGGTCTCGAGTTCGCCCGTCTCGAGGATGACCTTGACGCCCGCCGACGAGCCATCGGCGCGGAGGCAGGCGGCCTTGGTCTGGCCGATCTCGTCGGCGACCTCGTCGTATCGCCCCGCGAGGAACGCGCCACGGTTGATCACCATGTCGATCTCGTCGGCCCCGTCGGCGACGGCGCGCCGGACATCATCGAGGCGCACCTCGAGCGGATATTGCCCGCTGGGGAAGCCCGTGGCGACGGAGGCGACGTTGACGCGCGTGCCACGCAGCGCATCCTTGCACGTCTTCACGAGCGACGGATAGACGCACACGGCGGCGGCGTTCGGGAAGCCCTCGGGGAAGTGGGCGGGATCAACGTGCGGCGTGACGGCCTTGCGGCAGAGGGCGCGGGCCTTCTCCGGCGAGTCCTTCCCCTCGAGCGTCGTCAGATCCATCATCGACATCGCTCGGAGCAGCAACTCGCGCTTCGTCGTCGTCTTGATCGAGCGCTTGGTGAACGAGGCGGCACGCTCGGCGACCATGACGGCGTCAACGGACGGGGAGGAAATCGCGTGGCGGGGCATGCAGAATGCTAGGGAGTCAGCGTTCGCGGCCCGGGGTGAGGCATTCGGGGTGAGAGTGGGTCTGCGGTCGGTTCCTGGGGCTTGGCGTGACACGCGAGTGACGAGAGGAACTCGGTGGCGACCCTCGCCGCGGCTTCCGCGTGGGCGGGTTCGGTCCACAGGTCGTTATGCCCGGCGTGCTCGACGAGGGCAAGTGTCGCTCTGGGGGTCGCGGCGGCGATATCGCGGGCGTCCTCGGGCGACGTGATGGTGTCAGCGTGGCCTTGCAGCACGAGCATTGGAACATCCATACGTGCGGCCCATGAGGCTCGATCGAAAGACATTGGGTCGAGCGTGAGGCGGGAGGCGTTGAACGTGGTGGCGTATCGGGCGCTGGTGATGGCAAGGGCGGCCGCGAGCGTCGAGCCATGCGGGAGAGCCTGTGCTCGGAGCACATTCCGAGCGGGCGTGAGGGCGAGCCTGTACGGACTCTCGGCGATCACGCCACGCAGATTTGGAATGCCTTTCGCAGCGGCGACGACGATGGAGACCCCGGCGCCCATCGACCATCCAAAGAGCACGATTGGTGTGTCCGGCGGGAGTTGCAGGTGCTCGATGAGCGAGCGGAGTGCGTTGGGTTCGCGGAGGCCTTGCGTGCAGACGCCCGGCGCTTCGCCATGCCCGGGTGAGTCCCAAAGAATGAGGCGCGAGGCGTGATCGATCAGGTGGGGGAGCCTCGCGAGCGCACCGACGCGGGAGTCGCCCCAGCCGTGGGTGAAGATGATGACGGGCGCGATGTCTTCGGTGGTTGCGGTGTGCCCGGGCACGTCCCAGTAGGGGAGGTCGAGCGAATCGTGTCGGAAGGTGTGCTCGGTGAACGACACGGCTCGGCCCGAGGCGAGGGTGACCTCGTCGGGCGCGCCGGGGCGATTGCGGGCGAGGGCTGAGGCATACGTCCGACGCGGCGGATGCGCGAGACGCCAGGCCGTGGCGAAGATCGTGCCTCCCACGACGAGGACCAGGCCCAGGAGCAGGAAGAGCGCGAGGTCGAGGGCGTCGAGGTGCATTCTGTGTGAAAGGGCCTGCGAAAACCGGGTATCGAAGGGAACAGAGCGAATTCTACAGCCCGAAGAGGTTCCGCACGTCGTTGTACGTCACGACGATGAAGACCGCGCCGATGAGGACAAGTCCGGCCATGGTGAGCGCGTTCTGCACCGACGGGGGCACGGGCTTGCCACGGACCTTCTCGGCACAGAGGAGGAGGAACTGCCCGCCATCGACAATGGGGATGGGGAGGAAGTTGATGACGGCGAGATTGATCGAGATCAGCGCGAGGAATCGAAGGAGGTGCATGAAGCCCTGATCAGCGACGATGGTGCCGAGTTGGGCGATCCCGATGGGCCCTTTGAGGTGCTTCACCTTCACCGAGTTCTGGAAGAGTCGGACGAAGGTGAGGTAGGTGGAACGCATCGCCGAGCGAGTTTCTTTCATGCCGATGGCGATGGCCTCAAGGGGCGTCTTGCCCTTGAGCAGTTCTTGCTCCATCGCGAAGAGGTTCATGGGGATGGGCGAAACATAGGAAAGATCGTGCAGGCGGACGACATCGTCGGCAGGGATCTTGAGCGTGACCGTGGTCGGCGATGGTTCAGGCTCGAGGGCGGACGCCACGGGTCGGATGTGGAGCGTGACGCTCGTGATCTGAGCGTCACTGCTGGAGTGGTTGGGCGCTGCGTTCTTCGTGGAGACCGTGGCGGTGCGGAGGGCGCTGCGGAGCGTTGCGAAGTTCGAGACTGGTGTCTCGTTCACCGCGAGGATCGTGGAACCGGGGGGGACGAGGTCGAAGGCAGGGAGAGTGCGAGGCGTCGCGTCCTTTGTCCCAGGCTCCAAGGCCTTCGCGGGCGATCGCGCGAGCAGTGCCGAAGTCTCCGCGGTGGTGGTCGCGCGGAAGCCGATGCGGCCTTCGTTCGAGACCTCAACCGTGAGGGCGTGCGTCGTGTACTCGGCGGCGCCGCCGTTGGTTGCCGCAGGGCGCAGCACGACCACGTCGAGGAGTCGCCCGGCGTTGGCGTTGATCTCGCGGATGCCCTGATCGAGGCGCGGATACTCGACGGGTCCGATGCGGGCGAAGATGTCGCCCGGGCGGAGACCGGTTCGCTCCTGCACCGGGGTGTCCATGCTCTCGATGCTCAGCACGGGGGCAAAGCCGAGGAGATGCTCGATGACGACCGTGCCCTCGGGGAGGCGTTTCTCGGCGTCGGATTTCGAGGACCAGCCATCAAGCCCCGGTCCGACGCGATCGAGTTCGAGTTCCGGGCGCGGCATGACGCTCAGCGCCTGCTTGGCGTGCGTCGTGGGATGCTCGAAGACGACCTCGATGGGTGATGTTGGGTGCGCCTTCGCGGCGGCGTCGAGTTGGCGGGGCGAGGTCGCGGGCGAGCCGTCGATAGAGACCAGCACCGAGCCGGGGAGCACATCGGCCATCCCCGCCGTTTCGTACGCGCCGCGCAGGAGGCCCATCATCTCGCGATCGTTGGTTGTCGCGAGCCTGGTGCTATGGGGCGGTGCGATCCCGAGTTCCTGGAGATCCGAGAGCAGGCCCGTCTCGGGCTTGATCGCGAAGTGGAGATCCGTGGCATACCCGTCACGCTTCACGAGGAGGTCGATCGGCGTTCCAGGCTCGGCCATCGCGGTCTCGACCATGACGTCGCCGAACTTGTTGGGCTTCACGCCGTTGATCTCGACGATCTCGTCTCCAGGCTGGAGTCCGTTGATCGTGATGCTCAGGGCGTCGGCATTGATCGGCATCGCCATGGCGGCGGGCGACGACGGATCCACCTCGCCGACCTTGGCCGGCTCTGTGGGAAGCCCGATCATGAAGATCACGACGAAGATCGCGGCGGCACTCACGAGGTTCATCACGACCCCGGCGCAGATGACGACCATGCGCTTCCAGACCGGGGCGTTCTGGTAGCTGTCCGGCGCGCTGCTGGTGGCGTTGGGGTTGAGGTCCTCCTGGCCCAGCATCTTCACGTAGCCGCCGAGGGGGAGGAAGTTGAGCCGATACTCGGTCGGGCTGATGCCCGGGATGAGGCCACCGGATTTTCGGGCGCGTTCGAGGTACTCGGGTTCCGAGGTGCCCCTTCGCAGGCCCATGCCCTTGCGATAGGAGAGCGTCGCCGGCCCGAATCCGATGGCAAAGGCCAGAACGCGGATCCCCGCCCAGCGAGCGGCGAGGAAGTGCCCCAGTTCGTGGATGAAGATGATCAGCCCGAACCCGATGACGATCTGGGCGAGGCTGGAGAGTGTGCTCAAGACGGCAAGTGTGGGCGCGTGATGCATCGGATCAATTATCGGCACGGCCGCAGGAGTTGGTGACGGGGAGTTGGCGATCGGGACAAGAAAAAACCCGCGGCAACGGAGGCCGCGGGGGAGAGGTGGTTGACGTTCGCACTGTCACGCGTCATTCGGCGTGGTGTGCGATCACTTGGCGTACTTCACCGAGCAGCCATAGGCCTTGGTTTCGGCCTTCTCGACCTTCTTGCCGGCGAGGATCGCGTCGAGGGCGGCGGAGACGTAGTTCATCTTGCCGACGGTCTTGGCGTCGTTGTTGTCGTCGATGGCGCCGTGGTAGGCGATGGTGCCGTCGGTCCCGATGATGAAGAACTCGGGCGTGCGCTTGGCGCCGTAGGCCTTGCCGACAGTGCCAGCCTCATCGAGGAGGACGGGGTAGTCCATGCCATAGTCCTTGCGGGCCTTGACGTTGCGGTCCTGTCCATAGCCCTGCTCGCCGGGCGCGCCGGAGTTGATCGCCACCCACGAGATCTTCTTGTCCTTGTACTTGTCGAAGGTCTCCTTCATCGTCTTGGCGTGCTCGTGGTGCTTCTTGACGAAGGGGCAGTCGGGGTTGAACCACTCAATGACAACGACCTTGCCGTCCTTGGAGAGGTCGGCGAGGGTGACTTCCTTGCCATCGGTGGAGGTGAGTTTGAACTCGGCGGCCTTGTCTCCCACGCTCAGTCCTTTCGCTTTGGCTTTCTCAGCGGACTTCCCCTGGGCCTTGTCGCCGGGCTCTGCGAGGGCGAAGGCGGAGGCCCCGACGACCGCGAGCGACGCCGCAGCGATGAGGCCGGTGAACATCCGACGAGAGTTGATCAGGCGATTCATGCGATGCATCCTTTCAAGGTTCTCGCGTGCGGGCCTTGGGCGACAAGCCGGGGCCGCGTCCACGCGAGGATAACTGCACACTCCATCACCCAATGGTATTAGGGTGAGGTGGTCTTGGGTGTCTGGGCAGGCTGGGAAGGACCGGAAGAGGCAGGTGTCGAACTTGACGATGGCGGATTCGATGATGACGGAGACGTCGGCGAGACCGGAACGGCCTTGACGGGCGGCAGGGCCTCATCAATGCTGACAAACACCGGCTTCTTGGAGTCGGGAAGCGTGAACTCGAGGAGTCCTCGCACGCGCCGGACTTCTGTTTCAGATTCAGGGGCCTCGAAACGAATCGTCAGCACGTCCTTGGACGCGACGCCATCGACGATCAGGTTGATCGGCGTGGGAATGTCGGTGGCGGGATAGAAGGTGAGGGATGTCGCGCGCGGAACACTGAGCGTGAGCGATGTGGGGGCGGCCTTCACCACGGGCTTCTGCGTGGAGATTCGTGTGGGAAGACGCTCGCGTGTGGCGGCGAAGAGCGGGCGGTCCTCGGACGTCTCGCTTGGGACCGTGCTGCGCGTGATCGAAAGTGGCATGCTCGCGGTCGCCGTCTCGGGAATGCACGCGTTCGAGCAGACGAGCAGGTCCACGCTCACGCCGAGCGTCGCGTCCTTGGGGATCGTCGCCGAGGCGCTCACGTGCACGGGGAAGAGGATCGTGACGGTCCCCTCGTATATATGGTCGAGGATGTCGCCCGGCGAGACGTGGCGATGCGGCGCGGGGAAGATCGGCTCGCCGACCTTCACGCCCTGGGGAACGGTCCACGAGAATCGCGGCGTCATGCCCGTGTCGTTGAAGGTGTCGCCATAGATGTGCCAGTCCTTGGCAATCGTGAGCGAGACGCCAATGGTGGAATCGGAGCCGGCACGGAGGGCCGTCGTCTCCGAGATGAGCCGGGCCGAGACGTGAGCCTCCGCGGGGGTGTCGGCGTGGGCGAACGAGGAATGGATCATGGCGATCGGTGCGAGTGCCAGGGCGATGATGTGTGTATGCAGCATGACGTGCTACTTTCGATGTCGACGGGACCGTGGAGTTTCAATCAACTTCGGCCCGACACACTCGCGGCCCGGTCTGCATTCCACCGGACCCCAAACAAGAGGATTGCTACGCTCCTTATGATGATCCAACGAACCCATGCCGTCAGAATTGCCGGATTCCCACGATTTGTTCCGTCGTTGTTTGGTGCCGGGCACGCAGGTCTCCGCCGTTTCGTTTTTCGCGGACTCCTTGTGCTGACTTTGGGTGCCGTGGTGAGTGCCGAGGGCGGGTGTCGCGGGAGCGGCGTTCGAGACACGGATATCAGGTACGTCCGAGTGGATCAGGTTCGCAGCGTCGTGGATCCCCAAACCGATCGCGAGCGGGCGCAGAACGTGCTTGTCGTCGACCCCAGGACCAAAGACGAGTACGAGGCCGGGCACCTGCCCAAGGCCCGCAACCTGCGAACGACGCTCGCCCTTCCCGAGCGCGACGTGGACCCGGTCTTCAACGGATACAACTCGATCCTGGTCTATGGCACAAACCCGGGCGACGCCGTGGCGCGGGCCATGGTGAAGCGGCTGATCGCGGGGAAGAAGACGGCCGTGCTCTTCGCGGGGGGCATCGAGGAGTGGACGAAGAACGGCGGGCGACTGGAGACAGGGCCCGATCCGCTCGCGGACACGATCGACGATTCGACAACGCGTCTACTGCCCAACTGATCCACATTCGGTGAGTGTGCGAAGAAAGGAAAAACGCCCGCGAGTGTGACTCGCGGGCGTCTGTGTGTTGGAGTTCATGAAGCGTGATCACCCGATCTGGGCGAGGGTGTTGACGAGGCCGAAGGGGGTTCCCGTGGTGGTCCAGCCGCCACCCAGGAGCAGGTCGTAGTGGGAGAAGGCCATGGCGAACTGCGTGCTGGCTGTGGCGTCGATGCCGTAGGAGAAGGCGCCGGTTCGACCCGAGCTGACGAGCTCCGGGCGCTGGTCGAGGCGGAGTTGGGCAAAGCCGCGGGCGTTCACCGTGATGGGGATGAGGGACGTGCCGCCGTCAGAGAAGAGGAGTTTGACGTTGACGGTGACGTTGACGCCAGCGGGGTTGTGGAACGTGAGGGTGTCGAATGTGGAAGTTCCGGCATTCGCCGCGTTCAGGAACCCGTCGGCGAAGAGGAATCGCGTGCCGGCGGTCATGAGGGCGGCGGCGGCATCGGCATCGCCACGACGCGAGTCGCTTCCCAGGACCGAGATCGGCTGGGACGAGACGAATCGCAGGCCGATCGGCTGGTTGTTGACCAGGCCCAGTTGCGTGCCGGTGAGCACGACCTGGGACTGAGCCGGGACCGAGACGAGTCGAGAGAGTGGCGTCAGCGGCGCGAGCATGTAGTTGCCCGTGATCTGGACCTGGGCCGTGACCGAGGTCGGGTTGAAGATAGCGACTTCGGCCTGGCTGTCGGTGCCCTGCGTGAGGTTGGTGACGGCCTGGATGGTCGCGGACTGATCGCCCAGGGCGCCGAAGGCGGCGCCGTTGCCGGCGAGCGAGTAGTGGCTGAGCGAGGCGACGACGCCCTCGAAGATCGCGGCGTTCGCGATATCAACCGGCGTGGCCGTGAGCGTGACGCTGAAGGTGCCGACGGGGAAGGTGGCGATGTCGTTGATCGCCCACCCACCGCGGCGCTGGGCGTCCCAGACCTGGGAGATGGAGACGGGCGCCTGCCCGGCCTGGTAGGCCGTCAGCGTGACGTTGATGGGGAAGGTCGCGGGGTTGTAGAAGACGATGAAGTCGAGGTTGCCGCCGGGGCTTCGCTCGACGCGGGCGAAGTTCCACGTCGTGTCGAGTTCGGAAGTGAAGGGATCGCCGACCGAGCCGTTGAAGTCATAGTGGGAGAGCGTGGCCGAGAGCGGCTGATCGGAGACGATCTCGATGGCGTAGGGGGTGTCGGTGCGAAGGCCCGCGACGCGCCCGTTGAGCGCGTCGGCGAGGGTGACCCGCGCCGTGGAGTTGGCCGCGACCGTGCCGCCAGGAATCGAGGTGAGCAGCGTGCCCGTCTCGTACCAGATGTTGATCGTGTACGTCGAGGCGACGGCATTGGGATTGGAGATCCCGATGAACTCACGCGTGCTGTCGGTGGTGTAGCCCTCGGGGTAGAAGAGGCGGTGGACCGCGGGCTGGGTGCTGACGCGGATGGTGTACGACCCGACCGAGTCGCCGACGCCATCAACGATGATCCAGTAGGTTGTGTTCCCCGGGGAGAGGAAGGCAAGATTGGCCTGGACGCCGGGGAGGCCCGAGTCGTCGAATCCGACGGTGGCCGTCGGTGCTTCGGTCGCGGCGTTGACGACGCGAACGTTGGCGTCGAGAAGGGACCCGTTGGGGGCGAGGACCTGGACGAAGACCTGCTGAAGCCCCGAGTAGTTCCCAGTGGTGAAGCGGAAGAGATCGCGGTCATTGGCGACATCGATGCTGTCCGAGGCCTCGGCATATCCGTTTCGCGGATTGACGTTGAGGACCGCGGGCTGGTTGAAGTCGATGACCGACGGATCGGTCCCGCCGCCGCCGCCTGTGGTGGGCCCGGCGACGTTGACGTTGTACTGCCCGGTGGTCGTGCCACCAGAGATGCCGGTGGTCGCCGCGACGAGGATGTAGTAGGTCGTGCCCTGGGTCAATCCCGTGAAGGAGAATGACGCGGGCTGGAGTGCGCTGGTGGCGACGAACTGGGTCACCTGGGTGAAGGTCGAGTTGAAGATGGTGACGGTGGGGGCGAGGCCCTGGGCCGTGTCGGAGAGAGGCGTGACCGAGATCGACCACGTGCCATCGCGGATCGCGGTGAACCGGTAGAGATCGGTGTCGCCCGCGTAGTTGATCTGCGGGTTGCCCGCATCGCCGAAGTCCGCCGCTCCGATCTGCCCGACCGCGGTGGTCGGATTGATCGGGATCTGCGTGGCGATGCTCCACTCGGTCGCGTTGGCGTGGTCATCGATGGGCGGCGTGGCGATGTCGAGCGTGTAGGCGCCTGTCACCGCGGTGTTCACGTTCCCGCCGATCTCTTCGATCGGGTCGACCACGACGAAGTAGTTGCGCCCGCGATCGATCGCGAGGTTCAGCGTGATGGTGTTGGCCCCGGCGTCGTCGGGCATCGTGGCAGAGACGATCTCCGTCACCGGACCCAGCGTCGGATCGGAATAGACCGTGACGCGCGCGCGGAGGAGGCTGCCCGCGGCTCGCGTGAGCGTGACCGAGCCTTGGCCCGTGGCCGTGCCCGTGAACGTGAACAGGTCGGTGTCGGTCGCGGTCTCGACGTTGCCGGCGAGATTGCCCAGGCCTGTGAATGGATCCAGCGGGACGATGGACGCGACGGCGAACTGGCTGGTGTCGCGGTCGGCGCCATTGAGCGGCGCGTCGGGGTGATCGTCGCTGGGGGTGAAGACCAGGTCCACCGTGTACGACCCGATGCCCGCGGCCAGGTCGGCGTCGGTGACGACGATGTAGTAGTACGGGTAGATACGCGCCGGGTCGGCCTGCGGCGGAAGGATCTGGCGATCCGGAGTCGCCGAGAAGCGGGCCCGGGCGTTGAGCGTTCCGCCCGCGATGTCGTCGTTGTTGGCGGCGATGAGCTGGAAGATCGCGTTGCCCGCGGGATCCTCGGAGACTTCCCAGACCTGCACCGCCGGGTTGAAACCGGGGCTGGTCGCCAACACGGAGACGGTGTGGAAGCCGAAGGTGGTGGAAGTGAAGCGGAAGACGTCGGAATCGCCGGGGGATTCGATCGTGCCCGAGCCGGAGCCGAGGCCCTGGAAGTCCTGGACGTCCAGGTCGGTCGCCTCCCACCACTTGCCCTCGTCGGCGTGGTCATCGACCGGCGGAACACCGGCGACCGAGAGGGTGTACGCACCCTCGGCGGTGCCGTTGCCGCCCACAACGACATAGAAGCGCTGCCCGGTCGTCGCTGGGACGGTGGCCCTGGTGGAACCCGGCGCGACGATGATCCCGTTCGCGATGGTGTTCCCGTTGGCGTCCTGGATGGTGACATCGGGGACGAGCGTGCCGCTGGTCCTGGTGGCGGTGATACTGAGCGTGCCGTTTCCGGGGGCGATGAGGGTGTAGGTATCGGTGTCGGCGAGGTTGTTGGGCGTGTTGTTGATGACGCCGTTGACGCTTCCCGTGCCGATGATGGACGAGCCGAAGACATCGTCGATGGGAATCACGGTGGCGCGGGGAAGCGCGTTGTTCGCGGCGCGATTGACGTGATCGTCCTGGACAGTCTGCCCATTCTCCAGATCCGACGGGATCGCCGTCATCTGGTGGATGAGGATCTGGTACGACCCGATGGCGCGGCGCCAGTCGATCTCGCGGTCGAGGATGCGCTCGCGTTGGGCGGCGTTCTCGTCGGTGGGCGAGGGCGAGCCATCCACCCACGCCTGGCCCGACTCGACCTGGATGAAGTACGTGTTGCCGGCGACGACATGGAAGACCGCACGCGCGTCACGGCGTGAGAACGTCACGGGCCCGATCCCGCCGACGGTTTCGGGCGAGACATAGGCGGTGGAGACGGCGTTGTTGTCGTTGTTGTAGACAATCTGCGAGAAGTCGTTGTCGAAGATGCGGAGAGCCGAGTCGAGCGGGCTGTTGTAGGTCTTGGTCTGGACGGTGTAGTCCTGAGTGCCCTCGGCGAGGTCCACGTCGAGTTCGCCGAAGAAATCCGTCAAGTTGCGCGTCGCGATGCGGACTTCGACCGTGCCGGTAAACTCGGCGCGGAAGTTCCAGAGATCGGTGTCATCGATCGTGTGGATGCCGCCGAGATCGCTGAAGTAGGTGTGGCTGCTCGGGTCGAGCGGATTGGTGAAGAGGGTGCGGATCGTGCTTCCGGCGGGCTGAGCGTCGGTTCCCTGATTGGCCGAGCCATCGCCGGTGTTGAGGTTTGTTGTGATGTGGAGGGACGTGTCGAAGGCGAGTTCGTTGGGCTCTTCCACTAGGGTCGTGCTCGCGGAGTCGTCGCGCACGCCATCAGGCGGCACGGAGATATCCGGGACGAACGCATCGACTGTGAGGGAGATGTTGTATCGTCCGGTGCCGGCGTTGTTGAGGTCAGTGACCTCGAGGTAGTAGACCTCGCCGCCCCAGAGTTTGATGCCGCCGAGCCCGTCCGCGGGAAGGACGCCCGCGGTGGTGAGCGGATTAATCATGCCCGCGGGATCGGGGTTGGGCAGCGCGATGGAGTTGGATCCCGTCTGATCGAACGCAAAGACCTCGTCGAGGTTCGAGTCGAGGATACGGATGCGGACGTTCTCGAAGCCGCCGAAGGTCGGGTTGACGACCACCGCGAGGCGAGACGCCGGACGATCGTGCCGATCCCAACGCAACGGGTTGCCATCATCGAAGGGCGCGAGCACGAAGACGGTCGCGTCTTGCTCAGCAGGGTCGCCGACGTCGGCCTGGTTCGTCGGGCCGTAGTCCTCCGCCGTGCTGTTCGCCACGCCACCGAACATCGCCGAGTAGGTGAAGAAGTCGCCGAAGGGCCCGGTATCCGCGGAGACTTGGGCGACATGGTTGACGGGGAGAACACTGCCGTCGGGAAGCGTGATGTTGACAAAGTCACCGCCGAGCCACAGGGCCTCTTGCGGGTTGCCGCTGATAAGAGCGGACTCGACACCCGGCTCTTGCGTGTCGACGAACGTTGTGAGCGTGCGGACGGGCGCGTCGAGCACTCCCAAGCCCGCAAGGAAGCCGTCCTGCCAGGCGCCGCCGTTCCAGATCCCGATGAAGCCGTCGTGGTCCGTGAAGTCGCCACCGGCGACAAGGAATCTGAATGCGTCAGCAGGCGCCCCATTGATCTCGGGCGGGTTCCACGTGGTGAGTGCGCGGACGGCTCCGTTGGTGCCGGTGCCGACAGGGTTCCAGGTGAGATATTGTTCGTTCGCTGCGGTCCCTTCTGGGGTCACCGATCCGAATGTCACGATATTGGGAGAGGTGTTCGTACCACCGAAGTTGGGCGTGCCCGCGGTTGTGAAGAGTCCACCGATCGCAAGCACCTCTCCGGCGGGGCGCACACCGTCGCCCGGATCGTCCCATGTGGTGAGCGAGAAGATCTCGGGATTGGGGCCACCGTTGACTGTGGCGGCAGGTCCTCCGGCTGCCGTCGGTCCGAACTTCACGGGGCGCATCTCGTCACCCTCATTGGCGTACGCCGCGATGTTCTGGAAGGGGATGTTGGGACCGAAAGGAGCCACGGCATCCTCGTCGTCCAACTCCTGGAAGAAGGGGAGCGTGTTCTGCACCGGGCCGCCGTTGGCGCTCACCGTGTTGAACCGACCCCCGATGAACAACATGTTCGGCGGATCAACTGGATCGGGAATCGCGGGTGTGCCGCCCGAATCGCCCGCTCCCGGATCCGACGGGTCGTACTCGGCCAAAGCGTTCACGGGGCCATTGAAGGTGAAGGTGTCGATCCCGTCGCCGAACATGACGAGGAACCCCTGGTTTCCGATGCCGCCGCCGATGGCCAATCGCTGGGTCAAGTCGTGATCGATGGTTTCCGCGCTCGGAGTGAACGACGAGAGTGCGCGAACAGGCCCCGTGATTCCGGCCGTGATCGCCGGATTCAGTCCGGCCCAGCCGAACTCGCCGGAGTTAAAGTCCTGCACCCAGAGCGCGATGTTGGTCAGGGTCACGGGACCCTGAGCCGTCGGAATCACAAGATTGAAATCGCCGCCGACAATCAGGATGTGATCCGTCATCCCCTCGGGCGCGGTGTCCTCGCCTGGTGTTGGATCAAAGTCGAGGAGGGTGTACAACTCGGGGTTGGTCGTCGTGGGCGTTGCGGGGTTGTCCACGAAGCCGAGTTGACCATCGTTGGGGTCAAAGCGCTGGTCACCGGTGAACCACCAGTCGCCGCCATCCCAGACCGTCAGCCCGCGTGAGACCGTGGGCAGCGCCGCATTGCCGCCGGCGCGCGTCAATCGACCACCGACAAAGAGCGATGTGCCCGCGTCGTCGTTGTCGCCCTGGTAATCGCCCAGCATGTCTACAGGGGGCACGAACTGGAAGAGGTCCACGTCGCCCGCGTCGTGAATACGTCCGGTCGCGAACGCGGTCTGCTGCCAGGTGACGTCGCGCACGAGGTTCCCGTTCGCGTCGAATGTCTGGAAAGGAGTATTGAACCGAAGCGCCGTCGCCAGGCTCGCCTGGAGCAGGTCCGACTCGGTGTTCCCCGCGGGGGTGTCGATCTGGTCATCGATTCCCAGCGAAGGGTCGAACGTGTGGTTCGACTCGATGAAGAGGTTGTACTGGACGCCGTTGTTGACCTGGAACCCATCGACCACGACGAAGTAGGTCTTCCCGCCATCGAGTTGGACCTCGAGCTGTGGCGAGAGACCCGAGAAGTTGTCGTTGAACGCCAGCAGATTCCCCGCAGAGTCATAGAGACGCAGCGCGGGATCGGTGACCGGGGCCAGGCCCGCGGGCGTCGCCGTGATGATCGTCAAGCCCGAGCCTTGCGCCACGAAGCGATAGACGTTGCTTTGGAAACCGGGCGTCGTCGCGGCCGGATCGAGTGCGGGGTCTGGGTCATCGAAGCCACCGAAGGCCGCGCCCTGGTCGCTGCCGCGACGCGTGATCGGGCTCATGGCATCGGGGAGTTCGTTGGACGAACCGTCGGCCACGAGGAAGAGACGCCCCAAGCCGTTGGGCGACGTCGGGAGATTCGGCCTGACCTCATCGCTGCGCACGCGAATCCACAGGACCTCACCCGGGACCGTCACCAACGTCGTGAACGAGTCGTTCAATCGCCCGGCGTCGCTGTCGAACGCGACGCGCGTGATCGCGCCGGTGCTCGAGGTCTGCCGGTAGATGTCCAGTCGCGTGTCCAGCCGTTGTGCCAGATTCGCGACCGTGCTCTGCAGGTTGAACGTCGCCATCCCGCTGAACTCAGGGGCATTCGGCACGGTCCACTTGAAGACGGCCTCGTCCTGGAGGATGTCGATGATGGCGGTCGGGGCGGCGGTCAAGTTCGGGTTCTCGGGAACAAAGAGCGCGGGATCACGAAGGAATCCCGTGTCCGGGTTCGCCTCGACAAACGTCGAGTTCGTCCGCACACGGAGCGTGTACGTCCCCGTGCCCGCGGGCGCCCCGGTCGTGTCGCTCGACACCACGACGAAGTAGGTCTGACCGGCCTCGCCGATAAACCCGGCCCAACCGTCGCGGGCCGTGCCCGTCGAAAGGACCCCGTTGGTGTTGCCCGTCGCGAGGGCCGTGGTCAGGTCGCTGGCGCGGAAGACCGAGACCTTGGTGTTGAGCGAACTCGTCGGCGTCTCATTCGCCGTATCGGCCAGGATGCTCACAAAGTTCGTGTCACCCGGATTGCCGGGCATCACAAACTGGAAGAAGTCGTTGTCCGTCGTCGGTGTCGCCGGCGTGATCGCGCCGCCCTGGCTCCCCTCGCCGTTGGTCAGTAGCACCGGGACCGCCGTCGCGAACGAGCCCTCAAGCAACGTTCGCTGCTCGAGTCCTTCGAGCATGAATCGCGGGGTCCGGCGTGACCCTGCGCCCGTCCGCGACACGCCTAGCGCTCGACCCACGCGAAGCATCAACCCCCAGGGCGTGACGCGGTCGCTCATCGATGCCTCGACCTCGGTGCGGAAACGGACGGCGCGGTGGACGTACTTCATAGCGATCTCCAATCACTCAACTGCGCGAGAGAAGCATCATGCTGCTCGCGGCTTGTGCTCCGGCAAACGCCGCCGTTGCGGCGCCCGCCTTCGTCCCACCCACTCGAGATCTGCACTGGCGACGACGCAAGGCCTCTCGCAGACTCGGGTTCGATGGTCGAGGTCCCGTGTCGCGACGCGTTGCGTCATCCAGCGCCACCGGACGCTTCGCGTCCAAGGCGCTCTGGGGCGTTCGCCTGTGAGGGTGAACACTTCCCGTGCGACACAGCATAACAAAGTTCGGCCCGGCGTGTCCAGTGGCACTTTTCAAGCCCGAAACCGAACAGACCCCTTCTGCCTGGCGCAACCGTGTATCCATGGCTCATCAGACGACCGCCGGGAGACCCGCCGCCTGCCGGACCGCCGCCGCCGCCAGAATCTGTCCCGGGTCGTAGATCGGAATCATCGAGGTCTCCGCCGTGACCACCATGGGCACCTCGCTGCACCCGAGGATCACACCGTCGCACCCGCGTCGAGCCAGGCTTTCGATGATGCCATAAATCGCCAGTCGCGACTCGGGGCGGCAGTCGCCATAGATGAGTTCGCCATAGATGATCTCTTCGAGTTGATCCACCTCACGGTCCTCGGGGAGGACGACCTGGATGCCCTTGAGGCCCAGCGGCGTCTGGTACGTGGACGAACGCGTCACGAGTTTGGTCCCGATCACGCCGACCTGCTTCCGCGAGTCGCGGGCGATCGCCGACGCGACGAGGTCGGTCATGGTGATCCACGGAATCGTCGAGTTCGCCTCGGCCAGCGGGATCGCGTGCTGCACGGCGTTGTCGGGTGTCACGCACAACTCCGCCCCCGCGCGCTGGACAATCTCCGCGCTCCGCCGCAGCAGGTCTCCCACGCGGACCCAGTCGTTCTTGCGGATCGCATCGATGTACAGCGCCAGCGGCTCGTTGTGCAGCGTGATCCGCGGCTGGTCCGTCGGCGACAGCATGTCGCTCGCCTGACGCGCGATCTCCCGATAGAAGAGCGTCGCGCCCTCGGGACTCACTCCCACGATGCCGATGTGTCGGCTCATGCGTGCTCCTGTGCGCTCCGACCAGCCGCGCCCCAGCCACCAGTCCATGGCCCACGCCACGCGCCCGATCGCCGTCGTTCCAGTTTATCGCCTCTACGCCCACCCCGGCGGATCGGTGTAGAGTCGGGCATGACCGAGTCTGGGCATCTCTCTCTCGATCCCTTCGCCGCCCTCGGGCTTCCGCGTCGATTCGACCTCGCCGAGGCCGACATCGCACGGGCCCACCTCCGCACCATCGCGCTCGCTCATCCCGACGTGGCCGGCGCGGATTCCGAGAAACTCGCCGCAGAACTCAACGCCGCGAGGGACCAACTCATGGACCCAGAATCGCGGGCCGAGGCCCTGATCACGATCCTGGGTGGCCCGGCGAAGGGAGACGACAAGGCCCTTCCACCGGCATTCCTCATGGAGATGATGGAGACACGCGAGTCGATCGAGACCGATCTCGCCGCGGACGCGCTCGTCGCTCGCGCGAAGTGGGGGAGTTGGGCCACGGCGCGACGCCGCGAGCACGCCGTGCGAGTCGCCGAGTTCTTCGCGATGACGCCACCCGATCTCGCGGGCGTCCGCAAGGAACTCAACGCCTGGCGCTACATCGAGCGCCTCATCGAGCAACTCGACCCCGCCTACGACCCCAATCGTGCCGATTTTCGGACTTGAGTTGCCCCTCCTATCAGCCGATACCGAAGATTGCACGCGGTGCATGGAGGATCGGGACGACAAGCGTCCATCCACCCGAAACCGATCGCCCATTGGGGGACTCTCAAGCGATGAAGATGAAGAGCACCGGCATCAAGGTCCTCCTTGGGTTCGTCGCCGTCCTCGTCGTCGCGCGCCTGCTCATGGGCAACTCCAAGGTCGAGACACCCGAGGAGTTCAAGGGCCTCTCCACGCTCTTTGCCGCGTACGTCGAGGCCCGCGATTCCGACAAGCCCGTCCTGGCCTTCGTCACCGCCGACTGGTGCGAGCCGTGCCAGCAGATGAAGCGTGACACGCTCGCCGACAAGGAAGTCGCCCAGTGGATCCGCGAGAACACCCACCCGGTCCTCGTCGATTCCACCAAAACCAACAAGGACGCGACGGCACTCAAGATCCAGTCCGTCCCGACCTTTGTGATCCTGCGCGAACGCGACGGCGAGTTCCGCGAGGTCGCGCGACTCTCGGGATTGGCCAAGAAGGACGCCATGCTCGCCTGGCTCGGTGAGCACTCCGGCCCCGTCGCCGACTTCGTCCATCGCCACGGGCGCATGCCCGACGAACGCGAGTTCCAGCGCGGCTCGGAAGGGACCGTCGGTCAACCCGCCGCCGACGCTACTCCAAAGGATTGACGAACAGGCCCGTCGCGATCTTCGGATAAAAGAACGTCGACTTCTGAGGCATCAACTGGTTCGCGCGGCTGACATCCTTCACCGCGTCGAGCGGCGTGGGGCGCACGATCACCGCGAGTTGCGCTCCGGTACTCCCGAAGACCTTGCCGCCGCCCGCGCCGGTCTCCAGCCCGCGCGTGATCTGCAGGACCTCGTCGATCGTGTGCGGGAAAGCCCACTTCACCGCCTCGCCAGCGTTGAGTTTCGGCGTGCAGACCTGCTCCACGATGCCATACTGGATGAACGCGACGACGAGTTCACGCCACGCCTTGGGCTTGTCGGGGAATCGCGCGTTCAGCGGATCGCCCGACGCCGGCGCCGCCACGCCGCCGCGACCGGTCTTGACGTCATACAACGCAAATCGCATCGGCCCCATCCCGCCCAGGCTCTGCAGCGCCCGGTCGATCGCGTGGAGGTCCCCTGCCACCGGCTCGAAGCGGATCGTCTCACGCGAATGCTCCAGGAACGAGTCGAACGAGTAGTTCTTCATCCCCCCCAGCACGCGATGCGTCGGCCAGATCACAAGCCCCGGGTCCGACATGCTCACGAGCACGATCATGCAGCGGCGCGAGGGATGATCCGAAGCAACTGCCCCCTGCTGCTCCAGCCCCGTCAGGTAGTTGAGCCCCGTCGTGTACCGATGGTGTCCATCGGCGATAAAGACATCCTCGCCGCGGAGCGCGTCCTGGTACGCCGCGATTGTCTTCTCATCGTCGATCGTCCAGATCTCGTGCGGGATGTTCTCGCCCAGGCTCGAGTTCATGTTCGCCGTGAGGTCCGCCGGGCGTGACGCCATCACGCTCTGCAGCAGTTTCGTCGCCTTGGCGTCCTCATCCGCGTGCAGCCCGAAGATCGGCGACAACTGGGCCTTGGTCGCCTTCATGAGCGCCATGCGATCTTCCTTCGGCCCCGAGAACGTCTCCTCATGCGGCAAAATCCCGCCGCCCTCGCGTGGCCCAAAGGGAACCGTCTCCACCGCGCACGCCATCCCCGACCTTTGAAAAGTCTTGCTCCCGGCCGTGAACGTCTGACGATACGCGAACATCGCGGGTGTCGCGCGGCGCGTGAGCGTTCCCGACGCGAGCCAGTTGCGATACATCTTCGCCGCGCTCTCGTACGCCTCGGGCGGACCCAGTTCCTTCGCCGGCGTGTGCGGCAGATCGATCGCCACGATGTTGTGCGGGTCCTTCGCCAGCAACTTGCCCTTCCCCGACGCGTCGAGCACGTCATACGGCGGGGCCACAAGATCGCTCACGTCACCCTTCCCACCCTTGAACTGCGCGGCACGGAACGGAAAAACCTGAGGCATGGGCGAATGCTCCTGAAAACCATGACACCCTTGCGAAGTGGCGATCAGTATACGACCCGCCTTCTCGAAGTCCGCGACTACCATCGACCATGCCCACAGCGCTGGTGCTCCGAGCGGCGGGAACGAACTGCGACGAGGAAGTCTGCCGGGGGTTTTCCCAGGCCGGCGCCGCGCCGAAACGTGTCCATCTCGACGAGGTCATCCGATCCCCCGCGATGATCCAAGACGCCGACCTCATCGCCTTCCCCGGCGGGTTCAGTTATGGCGACGACATCGCCTCAGGACGAATCTTCGCGATGCGTGTCCGCGAGCGACTCTACCCCGCGCTCCGCGAGGCCGCCCAACGCGGCTGCCCCATCATCGGCATCTGCAATGGCTTCCAGGTCCTCGTCCAGGTCGGCCTCCTCCCCGGCCCGCACTCGCCAGACCACGACTGGCCCGCCGAGCGCGCCCCCGCGCGCCGCGTCGCGCTCACCAGGAACAAGGACGCGCGGTACGCCTGCCGCTGGGTGCGCGTCGAGTACGCGGACGATTCGCCCTGCGTCTGGACGCGTGGACTCTCGAACCTCCACGGGCACGAGTCCATGCTCCCGGTGGGCCACGGCGAAGGCCGCCTCGTCGGCCTCACCGACCAAACGACCGAGGACCTCGACAAGAACCACCAGGTCGCCGTTCGATACATCGACAACTTCAACGGCTCGCAGCGCGCCATCGCCGGCCTCTGCGACGCCACGGGTCGAGTCTTCGGCCTGATGCCCCATCCCGACCGATTCCTCGACTGGACCCGCCACCCCTTCTGGACGCGCCTCGACGAGTCCGCCCGCTCGGGCCCCACACCCGGCCAGCGGTTCTTCCTGAACGCCGTGGACGCGATCAAAGAACCACACACGCCCCCCCTCACCGCCAGTCGTTGACGCCGGACTCACCCGCAACCATCCCAGCCGTTTCCGGTACAGTGCTGCAGCATGGGTGACCAACCGCACACGCCCCCAAACGGCCAACCGCCAAATCCCCAGCCCGACAAGGACATCATCGGTCTGGAAGAAGACAGCGACACATCGCCTCCACCCCGTGCACTTCCGGCGCATCACCCGCCGACGCCCGCGCCCCGTCGCGTGCCCTCCAGCCAGGCCGAGAACGCCCGCGCCACCAGCGCCCTCGCCGCATCGCATGCCGCCAAGCACGGCGCGACGAACCAGAGCCACCGCGGCTGCTCGTCCTGCGGCTACGACCTCTTCGGACTCCCCATCAGCAAGCCCTGCCCCGAGTGCGGCGCGCCGCCACCGAGCAGTGCCGAGGGGACGGTGCGCGATGGAATCATGCGCGCCACCGACACCTATCTGCGTCGGATCCGAGATGGTGCTGTGACCATGGCCGTGTCCATCATCTTGAATGCAGGCCTGACCTTTGCATTCTTTCTTGCCGATGAACGCATGGTCGTCATTGTCGCCCGAGTCGTCTTGACCAGCATCTGGGCGTTTGGTGTGCTCACCATCAGTTCGAAGCGGACTCTGGAAACGACAACGGCCAAGGATCCCATCGATCATCGCGTGGCCATCATCGCACGTTGGTCTCAGTGGCTCTTTCCCATGTCGTATGGCCTCCAGGTGCTCGACCAATCCGGAACGAGCACGGGCATCGATGTCGCCGCTGGTCTACTCAAACTCGGTGGACTCGCGGGAGTCTTCGCCGTCGGGCTTCTCGTCGGACAGATTTGTGATTGGGCACAAGACACCGCGCTCGGATTCCGGGCAAGAGTCGCGTCGTTCATCGTTGGCGGCGGGCTGACTCTTTCCGTCGTGCTCGTCCTTGCGGGGCACGTCGTCCCGACTTTCGCGCAAGGCATCTTCGCGTTCATCGGCTCGGCGAGTGCACTCTGCTTCTTCGTCGCGGGTCTCGTCTTTGCCTGGTCCATGCTCCAGTTCGCCAAAATGGCCACATGGGCCGTCCAGAACAAGGACGCCCGCAACGAGCGCGACCGCCAACTCCGAGAGCGCGCCGAACGAGAACGCCGAGCCCACGAGGCCAGCAAGTCCCTCAAGAACGACCCGTTCACGATCAGCAAAGACACCCCCTGCACGAACTGCGGCTACAACCTCATCGGGCTGAGGCGGACCTCACGCTGTCCCGAATGTGGCACCGAGATCTCCTCGTAAGCACACAGAATCCCACACTTCGCCACGTGCATGCCGCGCCCGCCTACACCACCCACAACCACATCACCACACCCGTAGCGACCAATACCAACCCAAACGGCACGATCAGCGTTCGGACCAGACGCCACCCGCCAAGACCCGCCGATAGCCCGGCCTTGAAGATCAGGTTCACCGCCGACGCCCAAATGATCCCACCGAGCGCGTGACGAGCGTCGAGCGTCTCCGCCTGCACCAGCCGCGAGTTCGACAGCGTGATCGCGTCGAGATCCACGACGCCCGAGAGCGCCGACACCAGATACACCCCCGCATGCCCGACATATCGCATCGCCGCGCCCACCGCCACCACTACCACCGCATACAACCCCGCAAACAGGAGCGCCGAACCCAACTCCGCCGGGTTCTTCTGCGTCGGCACCACCGCCTCGCTCCGGCGCGCCCGCACCGCTAGCACCACCGACGCCAGCACGCTCACGCCTAGCATCGCGCCGAACGGCTTCCACGCCCACTCAAAGAGCGGCCTCGACGCGATCGAGATCAGGAACAGAATCCGCGCATACAGGATCGTCGTCGCCAGCATGATCGCCGCACCGGCCACCGGCACCAGCCCCGCCGACTCCCGCGCCCGCCTCGAGAAACTCGCCGTCGTCGCCGTGCTCGAGATCAGTCCGCCCAACGCCCCCGCCAGGAGCGCCCCGTGCCGCTTCCCCACCAGTCGGTGCGCCACATACGCCACGAGATTCAGCCCGACCACCAGCGTCACCATCAGCCACACCTGATGCGGGTTGAGCGCGCCGAACGGACCCATCACGCGATCCGGCACCACCGGAAGCACGATCAGCGTCACCACCCCGAACTGCAGCATCGCCCAGAGATCCTCCTTGCCCAGCCGCGCCACCAGCCCGTGCAGATACTCGCGCGCGTGCAGCAGCACCGCCACCGCCACACCCACTGCCACGGCGATCTCGCGATGCCCCAGCGCCACCGTCACGCCGACGACATACAACAGCACCATCGCCGCCTCGGTCGTGACGCCACCGGCCTTGGATTCAGGCGTCGCCCCGTCATGCCGGTCAGGCGACGACGACAGGTTCCCCACCAGCGTCAGAAGCGACACGCCCACCATCCCCGCCCCGACCATCCACCATCGCCCAGGCTCGGGTGCCCACGCGCACAGCGTCCCCAGCATCGTCAAAAGAGGAAACGTCCGCACACCGGCGATCCGGCTCCCCGCCTGCTCCCTCTGGATCCCGATCAGAAGCCCGAGCCCCACCGAGACGGCAAGGTCCGCAAACATCGACCCGATCCCGCTTTCCGATCCCATCTGCATCAATCCAGCGTAGGAGTTCGCTTAGAATGTGATCCGGCCAGACGACAACCCTGTCGCTTTGGACACCAACTCGTGGGTGCTCAAAGCGGCACTCGTCGTCATCGATCGATCCTGGAGATTCGCATGACCACGTCTCACTCCCGACCGACTTCGCACGCCGCCCTGCCCCATGGCGCGCCATCCTCCATCGATCCCCACGCCGTCACCATCTCCGGCCTTGTCCTCGAGCCGTCGTATGGCCCAGGCACGCCCAACGCCGGCGCCGACATTGCCGAAGGACTCAAGAACTGGAAGCGCGACATCCCGCAGCCGGGCGCGTACCCCTTCGCGCGTGGACTCTTCCCCCAGGGCTATCGCACACGCCTCTGGACCATGCGCCAGTTCGCCGGCTTCGGCTCGGCCGACGATACCAACCGCCGATTCAAGTATCTCCTCGAACAGGCCAAGGGAACGCACGCCAACACAGGACTCTCCACCGCCTTCGATCTCCCCACGCTCATGGGGCGCGACAGCGACGATGAACTCAGCATCGGAGAGGTCGGTCGCTGCGGCGTCGCCATCGACACCATCGAGGACATGCACCGCCTCTACGCCGACATCCCCGTCGACAAGGTCACCGTCAGCCAGACCATCAACGGCCCCGCCGCCGTCATCTGGGCCATGTACCTCGCCATGGCCAAACAGCGAGGCATCTCCTGGGACTCCCTCGGCGGCACGCTCCAGAACGACATCCTCAAGGAGTTCCACTCCCAGAACGAGTTCATCTATCCCCCCGAGGCCAGCGTCAAACTCGTCGTCGACACCATCGAGTTCCAGAGCAAGCACGTCCCCAAGTGGAACAGCGTCTCCATCTCGGGATACCACATCCGCGAGGCCGGCAGCAGCGCCCACCAGGAACTCGCCTTCACCCTCCGCGACGGCATGGAGTACGTCGAGGCCTGCCTCGAGCGCGGGCTCGACATCGACTCCTTCGCCCCAAGACTCTCCTTCTTCTTCAACAGCCACAACGAGTTCTTCGAGGAGATCTGCAAACTCCGCGCCGCCCGGCGCATCTGGGCCCGCGTCATGCGCGAGCGCTACGGCGCCAAGAGCGATCGGTCGTGGTACATGAAGACCCACGTCCAGACCGCGGGTTGCTCACTCACCGAGCAGCAGCCCATGAACAACATCGTTCGCGTGGCCTACCAGGCCATGGCTGCCGTCCTGGGCGGATGCCAGAGCCTCCACACCGACAGCATGGACGAGACGCTCGGATTGCCCACCGAGCAAGCCGTCACCGTCGCCCTCCGCACGCAGCAGATCCTCGCCCACGAAACCGGCGTCACCCGCGTCACCGACCCGCTCGGCGGCTCGTGGCTCGTCGAGCAACTCACCGACACCATGGAGCGCGAGGCTCTCAACCTCATCCACGAGATCGACTCGATGGGCGAGTTTGGAGACTGGAAGGCGCCGAGCACGCCGCCGCCCGCGCCCGAGTCGCTCGAGAACCACATCGCCTACGCCCCGCGCAAGACCTATGGTCGAAGCGTCGTCCATGGCATCAACCGCGGCTACTTCCGACGCAGCATCGCCGAGGCGTCGTACCGATTCAGCGAGGAGTGCGAGGCCGGCGATCGTCTCATCGTCGGCGTGAACGCCTACACCGACCCCGACGAGAAACGCCCCATCGAGATCCTCCAGATCTCCCACGACGTCGAGACCCAGCAGGCCAGCCGCCTCGCCGATTTCAAGAAACGCCGCGACAAGGACAACGTGAAGCGTGCCCTCGACGCCATCCGCGCCGCCGCCAAGAACGCCGAGAACGTCATGCCCACGCTCGTCGAGGGCGCTCTCGCCAACTGCACCCTGGGCGAGATGGTCCAGGCGATGGCCGATGTCTACGGACGCTACAGCGGCGGGCCGGAGTGGTGAGTGTTTGGAGTACGCGGATGACGACCAATGTCAATATCAATGCCGAATCGATACGCGCCTTCTGTGAAAGATGGAATGTCCGCGAGTTGTCGCTCTTTGGCTCGGTGCTGCGCGATGACTTCGGTCCCAAGAGCGATGTCGATGTGCTGGTCGTCTTTGGCGCCGGCGCTTCGCCGGAGTTCGACGCGTGGGAGGAGATGCGTGAGGAGTTGCAATCACTCTTTGGACGAGAGGTTGATCTCGTCGAACGCCGCGAGATCGTCAACCCATTCCGTCGTCACGAGATCCTGACAACACGCCAGGTGGTCTACGCGGCATGAAGCCGAGTATTCACGATGCCGCGTATCTGTGGGACATGCTCACGCACGCGCGTGAGGCCGTCGGCATTGTGAAGGGGCACACCCTGGAGACATTTCGCCAGGATCTCACGGTTCGTCGCGCCACGCAGCACGTCGTCATGATCATCGGTGAGGCGGCATCCAAGGTCTCGAAGCCATTTCGAGAAGCACACTCGCAGATACCGTGGCGACCGATCGTGGCGATGCGACATCGTCTCGTGCATGAGTACTCACGAATCGACGATGAGAAGGTGTGGCGTGTTGCGTCCCATTACGTGCCGCAACTGATACCGATGTTGGAGAAACTCCTGCCGCCTCCACCGCCGGACCCACAGCCGGAACGGTCCGGCGACTGATCGGGTGAGATGGACACTCGCGTACACTCCTCACGTGCAGACCATCGCCAATCTCATCCACGGCCGACTCGTCCCGCCCAAGGCCGGGAAGTACCTCGACAACATCGATCCCTCGACAGATTCCGCCTACTCACGCGTGCCCGATTCGCGCAGCGAGGACATCGACGCCGCCGTGGACGCGGCCGCCGCGGCTTTCCCGACGTGGAGCCGCACGCATCCCGAGGAGCGATCACGCACGCTCCTCCGTCTCGCCGATCTGATCGACCGCGACGCCGACCGACTCGCGCGGGCCGAGTCCATCGACAATGGCAAGCCGCTCTCCCTCGCCCGCTCGCTCGACATCCCGCGCGCCGCCGCCAACTTCCGATTCTTCGCGACGGCCATCCTGCACAGCGAATCCCAACTCCACGAGACGCCCGGCGAGACGCTCAACTACACCCTCCGCCGCCCGCGAGGCGTCGCCGCCCTCATCTCGCCGTGGAACCTGCCGCTGTATCTCCTCACCTGGAAGATCGCCCCCGCCCTCGCCACCGGCAACACCGCCGTCGCCAAGCCCTCCGAACTCACGCCGATGACCGCGTTCCTCCTCAGCGAACTCGCCATCGAGGCCGGACTCCCGCCGGGCGTCCTGAACATCGTGCACGGATCCGGCCCCGGCGCGGGCGTGCCGCTCGTCATCCATCCCAACGTCCCGGCCATCTCGTTCACCGGCGGCACCGCCACAGGCCGCGCCATCGAGGGTTCCGCCGGACCCATGTTCAAGAGATTGTCGCTCGAACTCGGCGGTAAGAACCCGGCCGTGATCTTCGCCGATGCCGATGTCGACGCCGCGGCCGATGCGTGCGTGCAGGCGGCGTTCCGGAACCAGGGCGAAATTTGCCTGTGCGCATCGAGGTTTCACGTGGAACATTCGGTGTACGAGCGATTCGTGTCGCGGCTTGTTGCGCGCGCGTCGTCGCTTGTCATTGGCGATCCGCTGGAGGCGAAGACCGAGCAGGGGGCGCTCGTGTCGCGCGCGCATCTGGAGAAGGTCGAGGGGTACGTCGCGCTCGCCCGCGAACTCGGGGGCACAGTCCACTGCGGCGGGCAACGCGCGACGCGCGCACGGCACCCGGCGATCGGTGAACGCTGCAAGGACGGGTTCTTCTACGAGCCGACGGTGGTGTCGGGGCTGGAGCCGACGTGCCGCGTGGAGCAAGAGGAGATCTTCGGGCCCGTGGTGAGCGTGTCGGCGTTTTCGAGTGAGGAGGAGGCGATTCGGCTGGCGAACGGGACGGCGTTTGGGTTGGCGGCTTCGGTGTGGACGCGTGACGTGTCGCGCGCGCATCGCGTGGCGGAGGCGATTCAGGCGGGGATCGTGTGGGTGAACTGCTGGATGGTGCGTGATCTTCGCACACCGTTCGGGGGCATGGGGCAGAGCGGCGTGGGGCGCGAGGGGGGGCAGGAGGCGCTGCGCTTCTTTACCGAGCCGAAGAACGTGTGCGTGAAGGTGTGAGGGTTGTGCGCGCGGGGTCGGACGGAGTGTGTGGCGTGTGCCGCGGGCGTGACGTGGGGAAGTCTGATAAAGTCGCGTGATGTCTGGTGGATTCGAGCGTTCGATATAGGTTGTCGATGGAGGCGAGGCGGGGGGTCCCACGGCAAGGGGAGTGACGATGCGCGGTCAGGACAACTTTTCTCGCAGTCTGAAGCAGGTGCTGAGCATCGCGACCGACACGTTCTCACTGTCGGGGGTTCGTGCGCCCGACGATTTGTCGCACTTCCAGATGCTCTACGCGATCTCACGAGTGCCCATCAGCGAAGCGGGGGCCGCGTTGTCGTCGATGTCGGTGGATCTGGAGACGCTGCAGGCCGAGGTCGACGCGGTGATGAAGGAGGCCGAGGCCGTGTGCGCGGGGAAATGGACGCTGCAGACGGCGGCGAAGCACGCGGAGAGCATGGGCGACGAGCACGTGGGGACGGAGCACCTGCTCCTGGCGCTGGCCGACGAGGGGCAGGGCTCGTTCGGGCTGCTGCTCGCGAAGCATGGGATCACGTCGATGGCGGTGCACCGTGGGATTACCGAGGCGCGGAAAGGGAAGAAGCCCGAGCCTTCGACGCCCGCGGGCCCAAGCGCGACGGTGACGGTGGTCGCGTCGGGGCAAGGCAAGGGCGGCGAGGGACGTGGTTCTTCGGGGGAGATGGGATCCGGAATGACTCGTCCAGAAGCGAAGGTGACGAGCGTGCCGAGGGCGAGTGCTTCGGCGGGTTCGAGTTCGGCGTCGTCCTCGCGGTCGGGGTCGGGCATGACCAAGTCCGCGGCGAAGTCGGACCCATCGTCGGTCGTGTCGCACTCGGCGGCGGAGCCTGTGGGGAACTATCCGCACGCGCGGCGCGTGGGAAATCTGCTCTTCCTGTCGGGGCTGGGCCCGCGCAAGCGCGGGAGCAAGGTGATCCCCGGCGTCATGTGCGATGATCGCGGGAACGTGATCGGGCACGACATCGAGGCGCAGGTGCGCTCGTGCTTCGAGAACGTGCGGATCGTGCTGGAGGAGTGCGGGAGCAGTTGGGCGAACATCGTCGATGTCACGGTCTTCCTGACGGACATGAAGCACGACTTTGCGATCTTCAATCGGCTGTGGGCGGATTACTTCTCGGAGAATCCGCCGGCGCGGACGACGGTGGAGATCAACTGTCTGCCGACGCCGATCGCGTTTGAGGTGAAGGTGATCGCGACGGTGGGGCCGAGTGATATGAGTTCACCGCGGCGGATGGTGTGAGATATTGATCTCGGACACTGCTCTGGAGAGCGGTGCCACCGAAGGCAAGTTCACCACTCTGGAGAGTGGTGCCACCAAGGAGGAGACACGCCTCGGAGAGGCGGGCCACCAAGGACATCAATCTTCGCGGCGGAGGATGGCCCGGACGGGGCTGGCGTCGAAGCCCTCGAGTTTGAGGGGGAGGGCGATGAGTTCGTAGTGGCCGGTGGGGACGCCCTCGAGCACGAGGCCCTCGATGATCGCGAGGTCGTGGCGAAAGCAGGCGTGGTGCGCGGGGAGATCCTTTGACGAGAAGAGATCGACGCTGGGCGTGTCGACGGCGATGGTGATGACGCCGCTGCTCGCGAGGAATTCGATGAGTTCGACGCTGAGGCCGGCGAAGTCCTGGTTGAAGTTGGTGGGATCGGGGTAGGTGCCTGTGCGCAAGATGACGCGCGGGCGGTTGGGCGTGTCGCGCAGTTCGGCGGGGGTAACGCGGGAGTTGTTCGCGACGGGGCAGTCGATGAGTTGGGCAGGGCCGAGGTATCGATCGAGGGGCTGGTGCTCGATGGTGCGGCCTTTGAGGGCGTAGTGGCTCGGGGCGTCGGCGTGGGTGCCCAGGTGGACGGTGGCGCGAAGAGTGGAGAGTGTGACAGTGTCGCCCCTGGCGAGGTCGCAGAGGACATCGCGCGAGGGCGCGGTGTCGCCGGGCCAGACGGCGAGGCGGGGGGAGATGAGGGGACTGACGTCGTAGATCTTGGACATCGAGATGTCATCTCGCCCGTGGTCGAGGCTGCAGAATCACCCAAAGAAGAATCGACTACAGATTCCCTCTGCGTCCCTGCTCGATCTCCAGGCTCTCGAAGAGGGCCTTGAAGTTGCCCTTGCCGAAGGACTGGCTGCCGCGGCGGCAGATGATCTCGAAGAAGAGCGTCGGGCGGTCCTGGAGCGGCTTGGTGAAGAGTTGGAGGAGATAGCCCTCGTCGTCGGCATCGACGAGGATGCCCAGGTTCTTGACGCGGGTGTGGTCTTCCTTCACGGGCGTGTGCCCATGGCTGGTGAGCATCGCGTCGACGCGCTTCCAGACCTGCTCGTAGTAGACCTCGGGGATGCTGAGGAAGTCGACGCCACGGCGGCGGAGTTCGGTGATGGAGTGGAGTTCGTCGTCGGTGCGGAGGGCGAGGTGCTGGACGCCGGGCATGTTGTCGTGCCAGTCGAGGTATTCCTGGATCTGGGATTTCTTCTTGCCGGGGGCTGGCTCGTTGATGGGGATCTTGATGAGGTTGTTGCCGCTGGCCATGACCTTGGACATCAGGGCGGAGTAT
The DNA here is from genome assembly GCA_964628245.1 of uncultured Phycisphaeraceae bacterium. GTDB lineage: Bacteria > Planctomycetota > Phycisphaerae > Phycisphaerales > UBA1924. The sequence continues at coordinate 212,325 of CAZVMU010000002.1, forward strand.
TCGGTGGAGATGTCCTTGTCGTCGAAGTGCTTGAACATGGAGAACTCGAGGACGTTCTCGTAGAAGGCGACCCAGTGGTTCATGCGCCCGAGTTCGACGTTACCGACGAGGTGGTCGACGTACTTGAGGCCGCACGGGTGGGCCTTGTTGTGCTCGTTGATGTTGTTGGCGTCGAACTTCCGGAAGGTGGGGGCAAAGAGGCCGCCTTGTTTGACGTTGGGAAGGGCGTAGACGCCTCGGCGTTCGACGAAGGTGTGGATGACCTCGCCGAAGGTCTTGATGGAGGCGGAGATGACGCTGCCGTTGGCGTCGGTGGACTCGGTGGGCGCGGCGGCGGAGGTGGCGCCGTTCTTGAGGGCCTTCTCATACGCGGCGACGGCGTCATGGACGGTGAAGGCGACATCCTTGACGGCGTCGCCATAGTGCATGACGTGGCGCGAGGCGGGATGGTCCTTGGTGAGGCCTGTGGTGATGAGGAAGCGGATGTTCCCCTGGGTGAGGAGGTATTCGGCGGCGTTTCGGTTGCCGGTGGTGAGGTCGCTGATCTCGGTGATGTTGAAGCCGAAGGCCATGGCGTAGAAGAAGGCGGCCTGCTTGGCGTTGCCGGCGTAGAAGCGGACGTGATCGACGTCGATGAGGGCGAGGGGATCGGCGGGTTTGCTGCCGGCGGTGGTGGGCTTGGTGGTGGCGGTGGTCATGGTGAGTCCTCCGATGGGGTGGCGCGCGAGTCGCGCCGAGATTGCTTGAGAATCCTACGCGGTGGCGTCGGGAGTGGGGCGTGGTGGGGAGTGGCGCGGCGGGGCGGGAAGAGCCGATAAAGTTGGGCCGGGAGGGAACCCGTGTGACGAACGCCGAACGACACGAGATTGCGACTGATTCTCAGAGGGGCGGGAGGGAGGCGACAAGAGGCTCGCTGAACTCGGGCGATCCGCACAAGGGGCGGCTGTTGGGCCTGATCCGGCAGACGCGCGGGCTGGGCGAGGTGCGGTGGGGAGTTGAGGGCGGGACGGGGCACGGCGAACGATTCATGGCGGCGCGTCGATTCGGTGGCGTGCATGTGGATCGGCAGACGAGCCACACGTTGTACCGGTTCGATGGGTGCGGGACGCGAGGCTCGACGCGGCGGCTGCTTGGCGCGCTGGAAACCATGGCTCGCGTGCAGGAGTCGCATCTGCTGGCGATCGAGGCGTTGACGCTTGCGAACGAGCGTGGTGGTTGGGGTGTTGGGGGGGCAGTGGTTGTGGTCACGCCGTATCTGGGCGATTCGTCGGGGTTGCGGACGCTTCGGGATCACATCGACGCGAAGTCTGGGCGGATCCTGCCTTCAGAGGTGGCCTGGGCGATGCGGCATGTGCTGGGCGGGCTTGGGGTGGCGCACGCCGGGGGGTTGGTTGAGGGGGCGTTGCGGGCGGATCGATGTCTGTTGGATCGGTATGGAAAGGTGACGCTGGAGTTGCATGGGCTGCCGGCGGCGCTGGGGTGGGTGGATCAGTCTCGGGTTTCAGAGTGTGTGAGGCGTGAGGTCCGAGACGCGGTGGCGATGGCGTATTCGATGCTTGCCGGCCGGGCGTTTGATCGGGGCGGGTTTTCGAGCGGGGCGGCAGGTCACCGGACGCGGCCTGAGTGGGACGCGTGGTTTGCGGCGGGGATTCTGGGCGAGGGATTCGAATCCGCGGGAGAGGCGCTCGCGGCCTTGCCGAACGAGCGCGGCGGGAATGGCGGGCGTGTGATTGAGCGTGGTGATGAGGCCACCATGATCCAGCCACGAACTCTGGTCGGGGAAGATCCTGGCGAGACGAACCTTCGGAAGGGCGTACTACGCCAGTGGCTCGACGGGATTCGGGGCGTGACTGCGGGGCGTGGTGGACGGGCGGCGTAGATTCGACATGTCAATCGGTGGGAGTAACCGTCTGGTTCTGGGCCGCGGCGATCTCGATGGATTGCTCCTGGTTGAGTTCGGAGCCAAACCGGACGAGGATCTCGCTGGCGACGTCGGCGGCGAGGGGCGTCCCCGCGACGAGGCGAAGGCCCTCGATCCAGGCGTTGAGCGTCGAGGGGAGCATGGCGGCGAGATCGAGACGTCCTGCTCCGACAAGGGCCCGGACCTGGAGGTCGTCCATCACGTCGACATCGGCCGCGTTGGCGAGGGGGCTGATGCGATCGAGGGCACGGAGGGCGGCGTCGAACTCGCGTGTGCTGAGGCGTTCGGTGGCGAGCAGGAGGCCGCCCTCGACGATGAGGCGGGCGTTGCCGGGGATGAGGCCTTCGGACATGAGGCGAGGCTCGGCGGTGAGCATGGAGAGGAGATCGATGCGTTCGCGTGAGGTGGTGGCCGACTTGGCGGCGCTCAAGAGGCCTGGGACGTTGAGGCCTTGGGCGAGGAGGAGTCTCGCGTCGCGGCCGACCTCGGGCGAGGGGGGGTCGATCGAGCGGAGCAGGGCGTAGGACTCGGCGGTCGGGCGATGCCAGACGAGCGCCCGGGCGGCGATGGGGTAGAGCGAGGGGTGGCGTTTCGTGGCATCGAGGATGGCATCCACGTGCATCGGCTCGCGCGCGAGGATGGAGGCCACGGCGACACGAAGGCCCGGGACTGGGGCGTCGAGCAGGGACACGAGCGATGCGCGGTCGTCGTCGTTGCCAATGGAGGCGAGGAGATTGACCATCGATTCGCCGCGTTGGTCGAGTGGGATGGATCGGATGATGGAGAGGATCTGATCGCGCTCGGCGTTTGTGAGTCGTCCCGCGCGCTCGAGGTCCCAGAGGGCGGCGGCGGCGGCGGGGCGGGCCTCGCCTGGCTTGGCGAGCCAGCGGATCGCGGGAGCGACGGTGTCGGCGCTCGACCACCGAGCCACCAATGCGAGCATCGCGGCGGCGGCGGGGGGATCGTTTTCGGCTCCCAGGGCGCGGATCAGCACGGCCGAGCCACCCTCGGGGACGAGCTGGTTCGCGAGCGTGGCCGCCCTGGCGCGAAGCGAGGGGCTCCTGCTTTCGAGAAGGGAAAGCGAGGCGACGCCGACGGCCGGGTCGAGGGGGGTGCCATCGGCGAGTTCTCGCACGGCGAGTTCGATGCCCAGGGACGCGACGCTGGTCTCGGGATCATTCAGCAGCGCCACGAGCGCGGGCGTGCGATCCTCGGGGGGCGTATCGAGGTAGTTCGAGCGCAGCACGGTGATGAGGCGGTCTTTGGCCTGAGCGGCCTCGTTCGACAGGGCGTCGGCGCGGGCGCCCTGGGCGGCGACGAGTTCGGCGAGCCAGCGCGTCTCGTTGAGCGCCTTCACGCGATCGAGCCACTCGGTCCACGCCTGCACGTCGCGGGGCATATCGGTGCGACCCGAGAGACGCTCAAGGGCGGCAAACGTGGCGGCTCGTACCGCGTGGGATCGCGCCGGGGCCGCGAACTGAAGAATGGATTCGGCCACCGAGCGAAGCCTGTATGAGGCCAGGGCGGCGATGAGTTGGGGGAGTTCGGCCTCGCCCGTGGAGTTGAGGCGCTGCTGCAATGGATTGAGCAACTCCGTTGGAGGATTCGACGAGAACGCCAAGGCGGCAAGCAGGATCGCGCCCGCGGAATCTGTTGAGGCTTGCTCAGCGAGAATGTTCGCCAGAGCACTCGCGACGCCTTCATCTCGCACATCGAGCAGCAGTTGCGAGGCGGCGGCGAGGCGCGAGGATCGATCGGCCGACGTGTCGCGCATCGTCGCCAGACACTCTTTGGCACGCTGGGGGAGGCGGGACTCGCTGGGGATTCGCGGTTGGGGAGCGGGCGAAGCGAACGCGATATGCATCCCGCTCCAGGACATGCCCAGAGTGGTCGCCACCACGATCACGATCTTGCCACGACCGATCCGCACACGCACACTCCCGTTGATCCGACCGTGCCGCGCCCGACGCTGTGGACACGTTGTATCGGCACGAGGCCCGTTGGCACTTCATGCTACACCGTCCGCAACACTTGGATCCTCGTCGAGACCAATGGCGTCACGAATTCGGGGCTTCGGAGGGGAGATCTGATCTCGCGGAATCGGAGGCCTCGGCCTCGGCGTTGGCTTCGTCTCGAGCAAGGTATCGGGCTCCGAGCATCCAGAGGATCCCCGAGACCAGGATCATGACACCGACGACCATGAACGAGGTGTTCATGTTGCCATTGGGCCTGGCATCGGTGCGGGTGAGGTCGGTGATGAACCCGATGATGGGCGGGCTAATGGCGTCGCCCAGGGCGTGGATGGTGAAGATGGTGAAGGCGTAGGCCGAGGCGCGGATGCCCGGGGCGGTGACGTTGGCGGTGATGGTGTTGGAGGGGCCTGTGTTGAGGAAGATGAAGAAGATGGCGCCGCCCATCAGGTACCAGGCGGCGGGGAAGGGGACATAAAGCGTGGCGACAAAGAGGGGGAAAGCGATGAGCATGCCGATGCCCGAGACGATGAAGTAGGCACCCTTGAGCCTGGGGCGGAGGTAATCGCCCAGGAGCCCGCCGGAGAGCGTGGCGAGGAGGCCGGCGACGGCGGTGATGGCGCCAAAGGTCAGGCTGACGGCAGCGAGTTTCTCCTTTGAGGGATCATCGAAGCGGAACCGCGCGACGTAGCGGGGCATCCAGAAGGACATCCCTCCCACGGCGAAGGTCATGGCGGTCATGCCCAGGGTGTTGAGGATGTAGGACGGGTTCTTTCGGAGTTGGGTGAGGTCCTTGAGTTTGAACTTCTTCGCACCAGTGCCGCGGGGAGGGTCCTTCATGGCGAAGGAGAGGAGGCCCAGGAGGATGCCGGGAATGACGACGCTGTAGAAGGCGGAACGCCAGCCGAAGTGCTTGGTCATGATCCCGCCCAGTCCGTAGCCGATGGCGCTCCCGACAGGGAGGGCGAGGTAGAACCACGCGAGTTTTCGCCCTCGCTTCTCGATCGGGTACATATCGGCGATGATGGTGGGGGCGACGGGGCCATAGGCGGCCTCGCCCACGCCGACGAGGATGCGGGTGAGGAAGAGGATGGTGAATGTTGCGGCCAGACCTGAGGCGCCCGAGGCGAGGCTCCAGATGATGACGCCCGCGCCGATGATGACCCAGCGGCGGGTCTTGTCGGCGAGCAGGCCGAAGACCGGGGAGAGGACCATGTACGAGACCATGAACGCCGTTGCGAGGAGGCCCATCTTGGCGTCGGCGATCGAGGAATCGGAAGGGTTCGGGAAGAACTCCTTGCTGATCTCTGGCTCGGCGGCGGCGAGGATGTAGCGATCGATGTAGTTGAAGAGGTTGATCGCGAGCAGGAGCGTGAGCGCGCGGCCCGCACCGGGGAAGGTCGGGTGTGGGGATGCGGGCATCGTGGGGGGCTGGCTCATGCCGCGGATGGTACCAGCGGGACCGAACGCGTGTGCCGTGCAATGCCAAGTCGGGAATCGTCGAGTGGTTAGAGCGCTTCCTCGCGGGCGATCTCGGCTTCGGCGGCGATCCGCCCGAAGTTGACCCACGAGGGCTCTTCGACGATCCGCAAGAGCAGGCGGTGATAACCTGGATCGTCACTGTTGAACGTCCGGAGCATCGCCACGCCGTACGCCGCGCCCTGGTTGAGGGGTGTCGTAGTGTCCTGCTCGTTCACGAGGTCGGATTCGGGGATGTATCCGTTGATGAGAAGGCCGAGCCGGTAGTAGGTCTTGTTCTCGCGGACATCGAGCCCCGGCGTAATAGGGGCGATCACGTGCTTCGCGTCGGCATCGCGGGCGAGGCGTTTGAGGCAGAGCCAGCGCCAGTACGCCGTCGCGACGCGGAGGTCGTCGTTGGTGATCTTGAGACGGTTGCGCTGGTCGAAGGCCCGCTCGGCGTCGTCGAACTTGCCGCGGAGATACAGAGCGATGCCGAGGTGGTAGTAGACGCTCGTGTGGAGAGAACTCCGGGCCCCGTCGGCTGGCTCGTCTTCGACATCGAGTTGATCGGGTTGACCCTTGATGAGTGACTCGGCCTTTCGGAGATCACGCTCGGCGAGGTCGAGTTGGCGGATCGTGATGTATCGATGCCCGCGATAGCGGAGGAGCCAGGGGCTGTCGGGGTGGGACTCGAGGGCGGCGGAGTAGACGCCGATGGCCTCGCGATACCGACCGAGCGCACACAGGCACCGCGCGTGCTCGATCGCGGCGCGCTCATCGTCGGGCGCGGCGTCGTGGGCTTTCCTGGCCTCGACGAGCGACTTCTCGAGTTCGATTCGTTTGTCGGGGTCGACGCCGGGGCGCTTCAGGGGCTGGCCGAGGAGGGAGAGGGCCTCGTCGTCGGGGCCGAGGGCGAGGGTGGCAGTGGCGTCGGAACGTGATGAAGGTCGGGGCGCTGACGACGAATGGCACGAGGTGGTGATCGTTGAGGCGGCAAGGAGGCCCAGCACGATCACGATGGAGCGTGGCGTCATACGTGACTGTACACAGGGGACCTGCGTCGCCGGACGTGCCTCAGTCGAACTTGCCCTGGGCGTGCATGATCTGGAAGTCCATGATGTCCGCGACGTCCATGGCGGTCGCCCGATCCAGCCCGCTGAATCGCTTCACGAGTTCCTTGGGGTTCTCGCTCGCGAGTCGCCCCAGCATCTCGAACTTGTGCTTGAGGACGTCGTTGAGGTCCACGCGGTCGGTGCCGAGGTGGTTTCGGGCGTGCCCGCCGGGGTACATGACCAGGCCGCTGTCGTGGGTGGCGCCCTGGTCATCGGTGACGACGATGGAGGTGGGGATGCCGTCGGGATACTTCGCGTCGTAGTCCGTGCCGCCGTGCTCGAAGGTCATCTTGCCCATGAGTTCGCGCGTGAGCGGGTCCTTGAGGCTCTTCGTGTCGAAGTCGTGGGGGAGGAGCATGAGTTCCTTCCAACCCAGGGGTTTCTTCGTCGCCGTGCGGAGTTCGAGGGCCTTCTTGAGCATGGTGCAGACGAGGTAGAGCATGGAGTGATCGGCGGATTGCCGAGTCTTGGGGTCGCGCTTGGCGGGGTCGCCGATGATGCCGAAGGCGGGTTCGTACGCGCGGACCTTGATCGCGGCGATGCAGTCGCCGGTCTGGTCGTCGAGGAGTTCGGGGCGGCGGGCGATGATGTTGATGAGCCCCTGGAGCGCGCCGGCGGACTGGTGCTCGTACAAGCCGAGTTTGAAGTGCATGCCCATGACGGCAAAGTCGTCGCCCTTGCGTCCGAGGACGAGATCGAAGGGCGAGGCATAGCCGGTGTTGGTGGTGGCGTCGGGGATGCCCGTTCCGGCGGACTGGGTCTTCTTGAAGAGTTGCCCGGGGCCTTCGAAGAGGCGGAAGATCGCCTCGGGGTTGCGGAAGATATCACGCGGGCCCATGAACCCGGCCATGCTGCGCTTCACGGAGAGGATCGCGGCCTCGGTGCTGATCGCGGCGCTGGCGCCCTTGCTGTCGGAGAGTTGCTTGCCCGCGCGGATGGCTCGGAAGGGGATGTAGTGGGCGACGACCATGCCGATGGCGCTCTCGATCTGCTCGTCGGTGGCACCCATCATCGCGCCGAAGGTCGCGGCCGAAGCGATCGCGCCGTGCACGACGTGGTCGATTTTGTATGACTTGAGACTGAAGACCTCGGCGAGGCGCCCGCGGATCTCGTCGAGCAGCACCATGCCGCGGAGGGCGTACGCGCCGCTCTTGCCACGCATCTGGGCGGCAGCGAGGGCGACCGAGTAGAAGTCATTGTGCCCGAACTCGCCGGCGGTGTGCCCGAGTTCGGGGTTGAAACCGAAGTTGGTGCCGTTGCTATCCCACTCACGAACGGCGGCACAGTTGGCGACGATCGCTTTCTCCACGGCGACGTCGTTCGTGCTGCCGAACGCGGGAACGCCGCCACGCACGCATCCCTTCGCCCACGAGACGCCCGCGAGGGTGCCGATCCCGGAGACGGGGACGCGATACTGCTGCGACTCTTCGCGAAGGATGGTCGGGGCGTTGGTGTTGAGCGCGAGGGCCGACAGTCCACAGAGGCAGGCGTCGGTGAAGAACTGGTTGGTGCGTTCGAGGACGCTCTTGGAAGGCTCGCCACGCGTTTTCGGCGTGTCGCCCATGAACTCGATGGCGTATCGGGCAAGGCCCAATGCCTGGTTGGTGTCGGCGGGGAGGGTGACGTGGGTATCGGGTGAGATTGGCATAGGGCGAAAGCGTAGGCCCCATGAAAAATCACACGACCACTCGATGATCGGTGCTCACCCCGCCATGCCGAAGGGTGAGGCCTCGAGGTCTTCGGTGCCGCAGTAGAGGCACTTCTGGTGGCGGACCGAGACGGGGCGTTGGCAGGATGGGCACGCGCGGGCGCGGGGCGAGGCACGCCCGTCTTCCTCGCCATCGCGCGCGTCGATCTCGCGGATGCGAAGGTTGAGTTCCTCGTTGGAGATCTTGTGATGCTCCTGGAGGAACTCCCAGAGGGCGGTGCACGCGAGTTGGAGGCGTTCGAGGCGGGCCTCGAGGGACTCGATGCGGGAGAGATCGCCGATCGACGTGGTGCGGGCGTTCTTCATCTCGCCGGGCGTGGAGCCGGTGGGGTCTGGGTGCCACATGACTGTGGGATCGGCGAGATCGGGTGCGATGTTCAGATGGAGCGGGTTGCCGAAGTGCTGGCATGTGAGTGTCACGGATGCTGTAGGAGACAGTTGAAACAGGCGGGACGCCTGTGCCACGAGGAGAGGTCGAGTGTGCTTATTGGACCGTACCGTGGTAGAGCGCGCTGCCGAGCCCGACGGTGAAGACCCAGCAGCCATAGAGGGCGTGCTCGATCGCACTCGCGAGGGTGGAGCGTGTCCGCGTGTAGGTGTTGGCGAAGAGGATGCCGCCGATCGCGGTGAGCCCCAGGGCGATCCAGTTGTGGAAGATGACGTGGGCGAAGGAGAACGAGATGGCGCTCGCCCAGATCATGCCCCAGCGCGAGGTGAAGACGGACTGGTATCGATGGAAGATGAACGTCCGATAGACGATCGACTGTGGGTAGACACTGAGGATCGGATACGCGACCATCACGAGCGCCCAGAGCCAGGGTTTGCTGGTCGGGAAGTTGAAGAGATACTGGCGGTGGAACTCGTAGACGAGCCACGTGAGTGCGGCCGCGGCCACGACCCACACGCCGACGATTCTTGGAACCGCGGGCGCGATCTCCTTTGAGTTGAAGAGGTGGTCTCGATTGAACGACTTGTCGAGCAGGAGGAGCGCCAGGCACGTCAATGACGACGTCCAGATCAGGATCCAAACCGGCGGCTTCTCGAATCGCAGTGCGGCGGCCGCGGGAATCGCGAAGAAGAGCAGCACATACTCAACGAATCGCCAGGAGATTCCCAGGGAATCCCACAGGCCCGCGGTGCGGGTACGGAGGGATGGTCGATCGGCGGTGGCAAGTGAGGCGGCCTGCACGCCCGCTTGTTCGGAGATCGGTCGAGTCGATTGCGGGTCCGCGGGCACGGCCCTCCCTCCTCCCCGCGTAGCAGGATCCGAGCCGGGGATTTCAAGGGGAGTTTCGCTCATGCGTGTGGTTCTTGGACGCAGGCCAGACGGATTCGGTTCGTGACGCGAACTATGCTCTACTCTGGGTCTCGAGTGGTCACGAGTCTGTGTGATCGTGGGCACACCCGAACAACTTCCTGGTTCGGCATTTCGGCGCGACGGGCATCACCATCGTGGCCCGCCGGCGAGACCGGACCAATGCACGAGCAAAGGAGCATGGCATGTCGAGCGCGAATGTCCCGGTGATTCTGGCGGCGAAGCGGACGCCGATCGGCAAGTTCTTCGGCGGTCTGTCGCGCGTCCCCAGCCCACTCCTCGCGAGTTACGCGCTGCAGGGCATCTTGGCCGAGCATGCCGCACTGAAGAAAGAGGCCGAGGCGGGGCACTTCGATGAAGCGATGTTCGGGTGCGTGCTGCAGGCGGGGCTGGGGCAGAACCCGGCACGCCAGGCGGCGCTCAAGGCCGGCCTCCCCGACACGACCTCGTGCGTCACGATCAACAAGGTCTGCGGGAGCGGGCTGCAGGCGGTGATGCAGGCGGCCATGTCGATCAAGGCGGGCGACAACCAACTCGTCGCGGCTGGTGGATTCGAGAGCATGACTCGCGCACCGTACTTCGCCTCGCTCCGCGACGGCGCGGGCGCTCCCAAGTTCGGGCCCACGACGCTCGAGGACCACATGCAGTACGACGGCCTCCGCTGCGCCGTTGAGTGCTGGGCGATGGGCAACGCCGCGGACCACATCGCGAAGAAGTTCGAGGTCTCGCGCGCCGAGCAGGATCGATTCTCCGCCCGCTCGCACCAACTGGCGGCCGAGGCGACCAAGAACGGCTGGTTCAAGAGCGAGATCGTCGCGGTGACGGGGGAGCAGTGCCTCGACAAGAAGTCGCCGGGCGTGGCGGCGGACGAGGGCATCCGCGCCGAATCGACGGCGGACGGCCTCGCCAAACTCCGCCCCGTCTTTGACGCGAAGGAGGGGACGGTGACCGCCGGCAACGCGAGCCAGATCTCCGATGGCGGGGCGGCGGTTGTGGTCGCGAGCATGGCCAAGGCCGAGCAACTCGGGATCAAGCCCCTGGCGCGGATCGTGGCGTACCACACGTCGGGATTGGCGCCCAAGGACATTTTCCGTGCGCCGGCGCTCGCCGTGCCGGCCGTCCTCAAGAAGGCGAACCTCACGATCAAGGACATCGATCTCTTCGAACTCAATGAGGCCTTCGCGGCCCAGGTCCTCCAGAACATGAAGGAGGGCGGCATCCCCGAGGAGAAGGTGAACATCTGCGGCGGAGCGATCGCGCTGGGGCACCCGATCGGCTGCTCCGGGGCGCGCGTGCTCACGACGCTCATCCACCAGCTCAAGCGCACGGGTGGAAAGCGCGGGGTGGCGGCGCTGTGCCTCGGAGGCGGGAACGCCGTGGCGATGGTCGTCGAGGTGTGAGTTCTCGATTCGGTCAGGGGCCGGACTATTTCCGGAACCAACCGAGGATCATGAGGACAAAGCCGGAGAGGATGACGCTCACGATCAGGCCGAGCACGCCGCCGAGGAGCATGCCGAGGGATGTATCGCCGCTCGGAGTTGGTGCTCGAGAGGCGATGAGATAACCGATGAGCACGCCGACGCCCGCGCCGACGACGCCGATGATCCCCTGGATGACGTTGTCCTTGACGCGGAGCGAGGGGACGAAGCCCACCTTGTCGGCGATTTTCTGGTAGTTGTCCAGTTCCTGATTCGGAAGCGGCGGCGGTGTCTTGCGGCTCATGCGAGGGACTCCACGATCGCGTCACACCTCCGCTGATTCACCACCCACGGAACGCTCAGCACATCGTCATGCCGCCGTCGACGCAAAGGGTCTGGCCGGTGATGAATCCGGCGTCGTCGCTCGTGAGGAAGGCGGTGGCGTGGGCGATGTCCTCGGGGGTGCCGAGGCGTTTGATGGCCATCAGACTGGTGACGTGGTCCTTGACTTGCTGCGGCAGGTTGTCGGTCATGTCGGTGGTGATGAACCCCGGGGCGATGGCATTGCAGGTGATGTTCTTCCCGCCGAGTTCGCGGGCGATGGTCTTGGTGAGTCCAAGCATCCCCGCCTTGGCCGCGGCATAGTTCGCTTGGCCCGCGTTCCCCACGACGCCGGAAGTCGAACTGATGTTGATGATGCGACCGAACCGGCCCTTCATCATGTGGCGTGCCGCCGCCCGGATCGCGACGAAGGCCGACTTGAGGTTGGTGTCGAGGACGAGGTCCCAGTCCTCGTCGCTCATGCGGAGCGCCAGGCCGTCCTTCGTGATGCCGGCGTTGTTCACGAGGATGTCGAGCCGTCCGTGGGCCGAGGCGGCTCCATCGATGGCGCCGGCGAGAGCCGTCGAATCCGCGACGTCGCACGCGGCGACGCTGGCCTTCCCGCCGTTGGCCTCGATCTGGGCCTTGAGGTCGTTCAGCGGTGCCGCGGAACGCGAGCAGAGGACGACATGGCGGCCTTTCGCGGCGAGTTCGAGAGCGATGGCCTTGCCGATGCCTCGGGAGGCACCAGACACAAAGGCGACTCGGGTCTCAACACTGGTGTTTGATTGAGTCATGGATGTGCAGATCGAATGCAAGAATGGAAAATCGAGATTCAACCACCGCCCGGTGACATCGGCGCGGGGGCGATTGGAGCCTCGCCGGTACCCGGGCTTGGTTGATTCTCGGGCGTGCTCGAAGGCGTGTTGGGATCAGTGGGAGTGGTTCCGGAGTCGATGCCCGCGGCACCCTTGGCTCGCTCCTTGGGCTTGCCTTCGAGGTCGGCGATCGCAAGGCCGTCCCATTCTTCCGCGCGGCGCTTGGTCTCGCGGGACGAAGGAGCGCCCTTGAAGAACCACGCGTCGCCGACGCGGGCACCGGCCCAGCCGGTGAGGTACGACGTGCCGATCTCCTGGACGGCGATGTAGAGCACGCAGGTGTACGCCGAGTCGGTGTCCGGGGGTGACTGGTCGAGGTAGACCACACGGATCTTCTCGATCTTTGCGGTGGCGGGCTCCCACGCGCCCTCGGTGACGAGGCGCTCGAGGTCGTCCTTGGCCGCCGGATCGAGCACGGCGCGGAGTTTGTCGGCGTCGCCTTTGGCGATCGCGTCGCTCAAGGTCAGGATGCCTCGGGCCAGCGCGGGATCGCGCGGGGCGAGCGGCTGCTCGAAGGCGATCCGGCGATCCGAGTTCATCTCGACCGACAGCGGCTCGATCTTCACCGGATCCGGAATCGGGGGTGGCGGTGGCGGCGGCGGCGGTGGCGGCGGTGGGGCCTTCTTCTTGCACCCCGTCAGCATGACCAACGGCAGCCCCACGCCGAGCGTGAGCATGCCCAGGAGCGATGCCGATGTGACGAGCGTGGCACACGCACGCAACGTGCTCGACGCCAGGATCGTGTGGAGAGTTCGGTTGTGGCCGCGACGCGGGTGGGTGGGCATCGGTGAATGACCTGTGGGTGTGTCGTGAATCGAGAACTCAGGAACATACAGAAGAAGAGAGCGTGCACACGAGGTGGCACAGGAGTGGCTTGGTGGTCACGCCGCCGCATCCGGCGGGGCGTCGTCGCTGTGGATCTTGATGGACTTGTCGATGCGCCGCATCAGCCCGGCAAGCGTGCGTCCGGGTGACGGCTCGCGCCACTGGGCCGACGCGTGCCTCGCGGCGAGCCACTGGCAGCACTGCGCCCAGCGGACGGGGCTTGTCAACTGCTCGACGAGCCGACGACGGATGGAATCGGCGAGGCTCAGACCGCCCTGCGGCGCGTGCGGCTCGGCCGTCACGTTCGACATCACCGGGCAGCGCGGCTCGGCGATCGCCGTTCTTGTGAGCGCCTCTTCCAGCCTCATCGCGGCGGGACGCATCAGCGGCGAGTGGAACGCACCCGCGACCTGGAGCACCGTGGCCTTGCACCCTTGCGCCGAGGCGACCTCCGCCGCACGCTCACACGCGGCCCGGTGCCCGCTCAGGACGATCTGCCCCGGGGCATTGAAGTTCGCGCACACGAGCACGTCGCCCGCGCGGGCCTCGTCGCAGATGCGCTGGGCCTGACCCTCGTCGGCGCCGATGATGGCGACCATCCCGCCGCCGCCGCCCGAGGTCGCCGTCGGCGCCTCGGCGGCGTCCTGCATGGCGCGACCGCGCAGGGTCACGAGTTCGAGAGCCGCGTCAAAGGTCATCGCGCCCGCGAGGTGCAAGGCGGTGTACTCGCCCAGGCTGAGCCCCGCGGTGGCGGCGAGGGGGAGTTCGCCGTTGCCCATGCCGAGTTTCGCCAGCACGCCGCGCCACGCCGCGACGGAGGCGACGAAGATGGCGGGCTGAGAGATGTCGGTGCGATTCAGAGTTTCGGCCGGTCCCTCGAAGCAGAGCGTGCGGAGCGGGGAGCCGAGGCGATTGCGAAGGACCTTCTCGGCCTGGTCGAAGACGGCCCGAGCCTCGGGGGAGGCATCGTGCCAGGCGCGGGCCATGCCGACGACCTGGGCGCCTTGCCCTGGACAAAGGATGATGGTGGGGGCGGCGGACATCCTCGGATGATATCGAGAAATCACCATCCGGGCTTGGAAGCCGACAGAATCAAGTGTCCAGAACTCAGATTTGCCAGAGACTGCTCGCCCAGGTCAATCCCGCGCCGAAGGCGAGGAACATGATCCTCTCGCCCTCGTTGATCTTGCCCGAGCGGTTGAGTTCATCGAGGCAGAGCGGGACCGACGCCGCCACGGTGTTTCCGTAGCGATCGATGTTGACGAGCAGTTTTTCGGGGCTGAGATCGAACTTCTTCCGGGCGGCCTCCAGGATCCTGCCGTTGGACTGGTGGCAGATGTACTGCGACACGTCGTCGGCCTTGAGGCCCGCCTTGTCCAGCGTCTCCTGGATGAGTTGTGGAAAGGTGCTGACGGCAAAGCGGAAGACGCTCTGCCCGTTCATCTGGACCTTGCCGAGTTTCGCCGAGTCGAACTCGTCGCCCTCCGGGAAATCCTGGGGGCAGTGGGGGATGTAGATGTCCTTCCACCCGTCGCCTTCGGCGTGCATCGACTGCGCGAGGATTCCCTTGGTCGGGTCGTCGGTCGCGCGGAGGATAACGGCACCGGCGCCGTCGCCGAAGAGGATTGCCGTGCTCCGCCCGCGTGTGGAGTATTCGATGAGTTGCGAGAGCGTGTCGGCGCCGACGACGCCGACGTTGCGGTAGTTCCCCATGCGGATCATGTCGTGCGCGATGTTCATCGCGGCGACGAACCCGGTGCAGGCGGCGGAGACATCGAACGCGCCGATTCCGTGCACTCCCAGCAACTTGCTGACCAGGCACGACGTCGGCGGGGCGCCCATCTCCGGGGACATCGTGGCGATGACGATGAGGTCCAGGTCGCTCGGCGCGAGCGAGGCCTGCTTGAGCGCCATGGAGAGGGCGGCGGCGGAGAGCGACGCGGTGGACTCGCCACGCTCGCGACTGATGATCCGTCGCTCGTGGATCCCCGTGCGTTGCACGATCCACTCGTCCGAGGTTTCCATCAACTTCTCGAGGTCCTTGTTCGACAGGACCTGCTGCGGGAGCGCCGAGCCTGTTCCGGCCAGGCGCACCCCGATTCTGGGAGGCGCGGGCGGGGCGGAGAGCCGTCGATTCACGCTCATGCGGACCCTCGGACAGACGTGGTTTGAGAGACCGCGGCGGCCGGAGTCGGACCGGCACTGGAGTTACCGTTGGTGATCGCCCCCGCGATCTCGAGCACGGGCGCGACCTCGGCGAGTCGGCGGACGACGGTGTCGTTCACGCCCGAGAGGACGAAGTCCCGGCAGTTCTTGATCGCCGCCCGGATGGTGCGGGCCTCCGAAGAGCCGTGCGCGATGAAGCACGCGCCATTGACGCCCATGAGGGGCGCCCCGCCGTGCTCGTGGTAGTCGTTTTTGGCGTAGATCGCCTTGACGATCGGCTCGAATCGCTGGAGCAACTCGGGGTCCTGCGCCACGATCTCCTGCGCGATCGCCTTGAAGAGGCTCTTGGCCATCCCCTCGGCGGACTTGAGCATCGTGTTGCCGACGAGACCATCGGTGACGACGACGTCGGCGACGCCATCGAAGAAGTCGCGTCCCTCGACGTACCCGATGTAGTTGATCCCGGGCGTCGCGCGGAGCAGGTCGCGCGTCTCCTTGATGAGGTCCGTCCCCTTGGCCTCCTCGGCCCCGAAGTTCATCAGGGCGAGGCGCGGGTTCTCGATCTTCAGCAGTTGGCGGGCGATGACGTCGGCCATCACCGCGTATTGCCACAAATGCTCAGGTTTAGGCTCGGGATTCGCCCCCGCGTCGGTCAGGACGACCGGACCGTGGAACGACGGGACCGTCACCGCGATCCCCGGGCGGATCACATTGGGGAGGCGCCGCATGTGGAGCATGGCCGCCGCCACGCACGCGCCGGTGTTCCCTGCCGAGAGCACGACGTCGCAGCGGTTCTCGTGCCCCTTGGAGCCGAGTTGCGCCATCTTCACGATCGATGAATCGGGCTTGGAGCGGACCGCCTTCGCGGGCGAGTCGTCCATGTGGATGACCTCATCCGCGTGAACGATCTCCAGACGCGGGTCGTTGACGCCGCGCTCGTCGAGGAAGTCCTGGATGATGGCGCGCACGCCGACGAGCACGAGGGTGTCGTCGCTCGCGAGATCCGGCAGAGCCATGACGCAGCCCTTGAGGACGGCGTCGGGCGCGTGATCGCCCCCCATGACATCAACCGCGACACGCATCAGTGGATCCTCTCTTCACGAGTTGCCGCAAACACGACGGAGTGCGCGACGCGAATCGTCGGCGTCCCGTCCCTGGTCGGCATCACCGAGTGTACGCGAACCAACCGCGCAAGGGTCGCGAGGGGGGCCGGTCTCCTGAGTCGGAACGAGATTGAGCGAGATGCATCCATGCGCCGTGTGGACAAGGAGATGCCGCTTGGCCTCACTCGTCGTCAGGCAGGCACTCCGATCGGAGCGCGTGTACTCAGGCCTGTTCCTTCGCCACGCCGATCCCCAACTTGGGGACCTTGATGCGCAGGCCCGGACGAACGTACCCGGATTCTTTGCACGCGCGGTGGTGGGCCTTGGGCATGCCCGTGAGCGGGCACAGGGTGACGGCAAACTCGGTCATCGCGTGGTGCGAACGCCGACGACGGGTGCGGCCGTGGCTGACTCTCTGTGGAGGGAGCATGGAGCGGACTCCTCACGCGATGGCCAACACGCCACTGCGCATGGTGCGAATACAGGTCGGGACAATAGGCCGTTCACCTGCCCAGCGTCAATTCGATTCGGAAGGCGTTTGGTCGGTCAATCTTGCCCGGAAGGCCAGGAACATCGGGATCTCCCGCCTGGCCCGATTTTCCTCTGCAGCACGTGGTCCGGGCTGGCTCGATCGCAGGCTCGGCCATTCCTCGATTGCCTCGATCACAAACCCGGCGTCGACCAGCGTCCGGACATACGTCTGGATCGGGCGGTGAAAGGTGACCGTGGCGACCGGGGCTTGGCCATGGGCGGCCCGACCCGGATTCATCACGATCTCGCGCTCGCCGGGCGAGAGATAGCCGTCCACGCGCCGGTACTGGGTGACGCCGCGCGCGCGATCGCGTGATTCATCCCACGCCCAGGACGTCTGCCCAGGCGCCCGAAACGCCGGGTGCAGGATCACGCCGACGAGTGTGCCGCCGGGCATGAGTTGTCTGGCGATCCCGGCAAAGACCGGCTCCAGCGGGTTGATGTTCATCAGGGCCATCACGCACGCCGCGGCATCGAATGGCGGCTGCTCGAGTGTGCCTAACGAGCGTGCATCGGCGACAACATACGACTCGCGAGGTGTCGCGTGGCGTTGCGCGCTCGCGATCAATCGCGGCGAGGCATCGACACCCACGACCTCACATCCGGCGACCGCAAGCGCCCGTCCCAGAATGCCCTGCCCGCACGCGACATCGAGCACACGCCTCCCGGCACTCGGGGCGATCAGACGCATCACGCCCGGGACGATGACGTTCTCGTGGTGATCGCTCTTCCGCTCGTCGATCAGATCGTCGTACCAATCGGCGACGTGGTCCCAGTCGGTCGTCGGTTCGGCGGACGTGGGCGCCACCGACAGGGCGACCGGAGAGACCGCCGACGCGCGTGCGGCCTTGGCAAACTCTGGAGGATCAGGAGCCTTGAAGGCCAGCGTCTTTCCCGTGCCGGCGTGGGTAAAGGCGAGTTCGGCGGCATGCAGGCAGACACGCCCGACGGGGTCCACCTTTGAGCCGTACCGGCGATCGCCGACGATCGGATGCCCGATGGAGGCGAGATGCGCGCGGATCTGATTCTTCTTGCCGGTGTCGAGTTTCACGCGGAGGATCGTGGCCGTCGGCGTCTGGTCGATCACCTGGTAATGGGTGACGGCCATGCGTGGCGGGCGTGGGCTGGCGTCCTCGCCGCGTTGCGGGTGGGCCTCGAGGCGGCGTGCTTCGGATGCGGACGTCACACTCTTGACGATGCCCTCGGCGTTCTCGACGAGGTAACTCTGGATGGAGTTGGTCTCGCCGGGTTTACCCAGCGTGCCCTCAACGACAGCGGTGTAGAAACGGCGGACGCGCTTGGAGCGGAAGTCCTCTTTGAGCCACGCGAAGGCGCGCTCGCTTCGGGCGAAGACGATGAGGCCCGAAACCTCCTTGTCGAGGCGATGGACGATCCAGACCTTTCGCTTGGACGCGGAACGTGCGGCGGCCTTCACGCGTTCCTTGACCATCTCGAAGAGCGCATCGGCGCGTTCACCCACGCCGGGTGGGCGGGCAGTCAGGAGACCCGAGGGCTTATCGAGCACGATGAGGTCGTCGTCCTCATGGATGACGCGGACATCGCGTGCGAGGAACGAGCCTTTAGGTGGGCGCGGCGGACGTCCGGCCCGCGATGGTGGAGGCCCACTGGGGCGCGGGCCGAAGGGCTTGCGTGCCCGGTCGAAAGGCGGGCCGCCCGATTCGGGTCGATTGCCGAATGGCGTACGCGGGCCTCGCGAGTTGGGCGGGCCTTTCGCACGCGGGCCGGTTCCGGAGTTGGGTCTCGAGTTCGGTCTGGAGTTGGGCCGGCGGGGTCGGTCGGAGTTGGGCACGCGCTACTTCCCCTTCCCGGCGGCAATGCACGCGATCGCCGGCTCGATCGTTGTGATGAGCCAATCGACAAACTTCGACTTGGGCATGCGCCGGCCCTGCTCGGCCCCCGGAGAGTGGACGATCGTGCCGTCCTTGTGGAGGACGAACGCCTCGATCTCGTCGCTGTCCATGGTCTCGAGGGGGTTGGCGACGACCATGTCGAGCCCCTTGCGCTCGAGTTTCGCCTTGGCAGAGGCGTGGAGTTCATCGCGCGGCTCGAGGGCGAACCCGATGATGGTCTGGCCCGGGCGGCGCGTGGCGCTCACGCCGGCGATCAGGTCGGGCGTGGGTTCGAGGGTGAGCGTGAGCGGCTCGTTCTTGCGTCGGAACTTGCCGCCGAAGAAGTTGGGATCGACCTTGGGGCGATAGTCGGCGACGGCGGCGGCCATGACGATCACGTCGGCCTTGCTCGCGTGCTCGGCGAGCAGGGACTGGAGATCGCCGCAGGTGCGGAAGGCGATGGTCCGCACGCCCTTGTGGGTGGCCCGCAGGGCGACGGGTCCCAGGAGCAGCGTGACCTCCCAGCCGTGGGCCGCGGCGGCGTCGGCGAGGTGGACGCCCAGGCGCCCCGACGAGCGATTGCCCAGGAATCGGACGGCATCGATCGGCTCGTGCGTCGGGCCGGCTGTGATGAGCATCGTCCGGGGGCGAGCGATGGCTGGGGCGATAGGCGGGATGGCGGGTTGCGAGATCGGAGACAAACAGATACCTTTCCGGGGAATCGCGGCGCGTGCCGCGGGCGGGTTCGATGAACCTTGGAGTAAACCCAGGCTGAACAATTGATAGCAGGGCGAGGGTGCCGCATAATCCCCGCCCGGCGACTTGTTCGGAACGGCGCTCGGGTCGGCGGTTGGGAACCGTTGGTGTCCGGGGCACGGACGTTGGGTGGCGACACGGCCACCTGGCGATCGGCGTGCCCCGCCCAGGATGAGGCCGATCGGTAAGGCACACACGCGGCAACGAACGCCGCGATGACGACGTAAGGGGCACGATGGCTCGATCACGAAAGAAGTTGGGCGAGATCCTGGTGGGCTGGGGCGTGGTCAACGCCGCCCAGGTCGAGAAGGCGATGGGGAACGCCCAATCAACGGGAAAGCGCATCGGCGAGGCTCTCGTCGAGGCCGGCTTCGCCACCGAGGAGCAGGTCACCAAGGCCCTGGCGAATCAGTTCGGGATGGAGTACGTCGATCTGACGGCTCCGGGGATCGCCGAGAAGATCGACATGAAACTGGTCTCGGACGACCTGATCAAGAAACACCTGATCATCCCGATGTCAAAGGCGAATGGTCGCCTGCAACTGATCATCCACGATCCGATGGATCTGGACCTGCAGGGGATGCTGCGGTTCCGATTGAACGCCGAGATCGACACGAGGCTCGCGTCCAAGAGCGGGATCAAGAAGTTCATCGAGCAGGCGAACGCCGGGACGGCCCGTCGGTTCACCTCCGAGCAGTCGCTCATGACCGAGTCGATCGACAAGTCCGTCGATCGGTCGGTGGATCGCTCTGTCGACCGGTCGGTGGACCGCTCGATCGACGTGGCGGCGGAAGAGGCGCCGATCGTCAAGTTGTGCAACCGCATCCTGACCGAGGCGGTGCGCATGCGGGCGAGCGACGTGCACGTCGAGCCGATGGCCGATCGGGTGCGACTCCGCTATCGCATCGACGGCGTGTGCATGGAGCGTGACAACCTGCCCAAGCGCATGCAGAACGCGCTCCTGTCTCGGTTCAAACTGATGGCGGGAGTGAACATCTCCGAGAGGCGCATGCCGCAGGACGGCCGCATCAAACTCGACGTCGACAACGTGATGATCGATTACCGCGTGTCGGCGTGCCCGGCGTACCACGGGGAGAGCGTGGTCTGCCGTATTCTGAGGCCGGATTCCGTTCGAATCGGCCTCGAAAATCTGGGCTTCGAGGCCGACAACCTCGCGATCTTCAACCGAATTATCCGCCGCCCCAACGGCATCTTCCTCGTCACCGGCCCGACCGGCTCGGGCAAGACCACCACGCTCTACTCGGCACTCGACGTCCTCAACCGCCCGGATAAGAAGATCATCACCGCCGAGGACCCTGTCGAGTACAACTTCGAGGGGATCAACCAGTGCCAGGTGCGCGAGCACATCGGCCTGACGTTCACGGCGATCCTGCGATCGATGCTGCGTCAGGCGCCGAACATCATCCTCGTCGGTGAAATCCGTGACAAGGAAGTCGCCGAGATCGCCATCCAGGCCGCGCTGACGGGCCACCTGGTCTTCAGCACCCTCCACACCAACGACGCGCCGAGCGCGATCACGCGACTCATCGACATCGGCGTCAAGCCGTTCCTCGTCGCGAGTTCCATCCAGGCCGTCATGGCCCAGCGACTCATCCGGATCCTCTGCAAGGAGTGCAAGGCCGTTGCGAGCGACGAGGAGTTCGACCCGAAGATCATGCGGCTGGTCGGCGTGACCCCCGACGAGGCGCGCGGGAAGGTGTTGAAAGCCGTCGGCTGCCCGGCCTGCAACAGCACGGGGTACAAGGGACGCAAGGCGATCTTCGAGATGATGGTGATGAACACGAGGATCCGCGAACTCGCGTTCAACCTCGCACCGATCTCCGACATCCGCAAGGCGGCGATCGCCAACGGCATGCGGAGCCTCGTGGGCGACGGGAAGATCAAGATCCTCAACGGCGTGACGACGCCCGACGAGATCGCCCGGTCCACGCAGATCGATCTCGACAACATCGCGGTGGCGGGATGAGCCGCACCAGGCACGGAGCACGCCGATTCACGACCGACGACACGAGATACAGTCTTCGACGCTCGGGCGGTTGAACGCTCGACACCTCTTCGATGTCCCTCTGACGAACGATCCGTTGACCTCTAACTCAAGAGTGAGCACAGCATGTCCGGCATCCAGATCGACCGACTCCTCGACACCGTGGTCCGCTTCGGCGCGTCCGACCTCCACTTGACCGTGGGGCGCAAGCCGACCATCCGCCTCCACGGGCACCTCAAGAATCTCGATACCAAGGTCCTCGATTCCGAGGACATGGTCTCGCTCATGAAGGCCATCACCCCCGAGCGGAACCAGCAGGAACTCCAGGAGGAGGGCGGCAGCGACTTCGGATTCGCGTACGGCGACGCGGCCCGATTCCGCGTCTCGGTCTTCCGCCAGCGCGGCGATCTCGCGATCGTCTGCCGCCAGATTCCCAGCCGATTGCTCACCTTCGAGCAGATCGGTCTGCCCGAGGTTGTGCGAGATCTGATCCGTCGTCCGCGTGGGATGTTCCTCGTGACCGGCCCGACTGGGTCGGGAAAGACAACCTCTCTCGCCACGATGATCGACTACATCAACATGAACATGGACCGCCACATCGTGACGATGGAAGACCCGATCGAGTACTACCACGTGCACAAGAAATCGATCGTGAACCAGCGTGAGGTGGGGGCGGACGTGCCCAGTTTCTCCGAATCCCTCCGCCGCGTGCTCCGCCAGGACCCCGACGTAATCCTCGTCGGCGAAATGCGAGACCTCGAGACGATCGAAGCGGCGATCCGGGCGGCCGAGACCGGCCACTTGGTCTTCGGAACGCTCCACACCACGGGTGCCGCCAAGACCATCGACCGCGTCGTCGACGCCTTCCCGGTCACCCAACAGAACCAGATCAGAGTGCAGTTGTCTACGGCCCTGATCTGTATTCTGAGCCAGGTCCTCCTTTCCCGGATTGACACCACCGGCATGGTGGCCGGGTACGAGTTCTTGGTGATGACGCCAGCCATCGCGAACCTGATCCGTGACAACAAGACCTTCCGAATCGACTCCATGATCCAGACCGGCAAGAAGTTCGGCATGCAGTTGCTGGACGATCATCTGTGGTCGCTGTACATGAAGGGCGTGATTGCCGCGGATGAGATGATCGATGTGTCGAAGAACCCTCAGGAGTTGACGAACAAGATCCACAAGTTGGGGCGGACGGTGGGTCGGATGGAATGGGACGAAGAGATGGAGGAGCCGGACTGAGGTTGAATGCGACATGGACAATGTGTCGCAACGTCTCTGGGATCGAAAATCTGATTGGAATTGTGCGACCGGTCGGTTATCGTGCCCGAACAAGAATGGCATGGAGCGACCGGTTGTCTTTTGACGTGCCAGAGTTTTCCACCGGATGCACGGCCGCACGGTATGGTGACGGTGAGGCTGGCGTCGAGAGTTGCGGGCGCTTCCTTGGTCCTTCGGGCGGGGTTTGGACGTTTGGGGGTTGAATGTTGGGTGGCTGGGGGGCGGTGGGAGTGATCGGGGCAGGGTGGTCGGGTGAGGTTCGTGTGACCATTTGGTCACATATTCGAGCCCGGCCGGATGCGTCGACCGGTTGCTGGGTGGCCGGGCATTGGAGTTGGGGGTTCTTGGATTCGCGTCCGAGAACTTGGCGGCTTCAGACGACGCGTGCCGGGAGAGTTTGCCCAGAGGTTGGCGGCGTGCCGGCCTGGTTGGGAGACTCGAACCCGTGTGAAATGGATGTCCACATCGGACCGGTGCAACTGGATTGCGGCCTTTGGACAGAGGTATTGGGACATGGCGAAGACGATGGTCGATCCCGCGGAACTGAAAGGGCGCAAGCTCGGGCGGGTGCTCACCAAGTTGGGGAAGGTCACGCGCGAGCAGGTGCACGAGGCGCTCGAGGTCCAGAAGACGCGTTCGAAGTCGCGGATCGGCGAACTGCTGATCGAGTTGGGGTATTGCTCGAAGACGGACATCGCCGAGGGGCTTGCTGGGCAGGCGGGGATGTCGTACGAGACGCTGGGGATGGATTTCTCGATTCCCGACGAGGCGAAGAACGCGATCCCCTCGGAGAACGTGAAACAGTATGAGGTCGTGCCGCTCGAGTACAACCCGACGGCGAAGCGGCTGAAGATCGCGATGAAGTCGCCGGACAACTTCCGGGCGGTGGACGACCTTCGCTTGCTCATGGGGTTCAACGTGACGGCGGTGGTGTCCGATCCGGAGGTGATCGACCACCTGATCAAGAAGAACTTCTCCAAGGCCGAGACGATCTCGGACGTGGTGGGGTCGATCGCGGCGGACCGGAAGTTCGAGGGGCTGAGCGGGCGGAGCGATCAGTCGATCGACCTGGACTCGCTGAACGATGCGGCGAACAGCAACGAGGTGATCAAACTTCTGAACCTGGTGCTGCTGCAGGCGATCAAGGATCGCGCGAGCGATATCCACTTTGAGCCGTTCGAGAACGAGTTCAAGATGCGGTACCGGATCGACGGTGTGCTGTACGAGATGGTGCCGCCGCCGAAGCAGTTGGGCCCGGCGATCACGAGCCGCGTGAAGGTCATGGCGAACCTGGACATCGCGGAGCGTCGCCTGCCGCAGGACGGTCGGATCGAGTTGACGGTGGGGGGGAGTCCGGTGGATCTTCGCGTGGCGATCCTGCCGACGATCTGGGGCGAGAGTTGCGTGATGCGAATCCTGGATCGCGGGAACGTGGAGTTGTCGATCGATCGTGTGGGGTTGCGGCCGGACGATATGGACACGTTCCGGCGGATCGTGGGGAAGCCCAACGGGATCGTGATCGTGACGGGCCCGACGGGCTCGGGGAAGACGACGACGCTGTATGCGGCGTTGTCGGAGTTGAACGACATCGAGACGAAGATCCTGACGGCGGAGGACCCGGTCGAGTACGACATCGACGGGCTGTGCCAGTGCCAGGTGAACACGGACGCGGGGGTGACGTTCGGGAAACTCTTGCGGAGTTTCTTGCGTCAGGACCCGGACATCATCCTGGTGGGCGAGATCCGTGACCTGGAAACGGCGCAGATCGCGGTGCAGGCGTCGCTGACGGGGCACTTGGTGTTGAGCACGTTGCACACGAATGACGCGCCGAGTTCGATCATTCGACTTGTGGACCTCGGGATGGAACCGTTCCTTCTGACGGCGACGATCGAGGGGGTGGTGGCGCAGCGTCTGGTGCGAACGGTGTGCGCGGGGTGCAAGGAGTTCTACACGCCGAAGGAAGAGGAGTTGATGGAACTGGCTCTGACACCGGAGGACGTGAAGGGTCGGGAGTTTGCTCGCGGTCGCGGGTGCGACAAGTGCCACGGCTCTGGGTACAAGGGTCGGATGGCGTTGTTCGAGATCATGACGATGGACGACGAGATGCGGGAACTGGTGATGAAGAGCGCGAGCACGAACGTGCTTCGGGCGCACTCGCGTCGGCGCGGGATGCGCACGCTGCGCGAGTCCGGGCTCCTGGCGATTTATGAAGGATTGACGACGATCGACGAGGTCGTGCGTGAGACGTTGAATGAGGAATAGGCACTAGGTACCAGGCATCAGGCATCAGGTATCAGGTATTGGGGCATCTGGGAATCGGGTCCGAAGCGCGGGCTTCACATTGGGAATAGGGAAGACGTATGGCGACCTTTGCGTATGAAGCGCTGAACGCGGCGGGGAAGCCCCAGCGGGGGACGATCGAGGCTGGGAGCACCGAGGAGGCGATCTCGCGCATCAAGGCGCAGGGATACTTCCCGACGTCGGTGCGTGAGCAGAAGGGAAAGCCCAAGGACGCGGACGGGTCTGGAGCCGGGGCAGCGGCGGGCAAGAAAAAGAAGAAGGGCGCGGTCACGATCTCGATCGGTCGCGTGAGCCAGAAGATTCTGACGCAGTTCACGCGGCAGTTGTCGACGCTGCAAGACGCCGGCTTGCCGCTGCTTCGATCGCTCCAGATTCTGGAGGAGCAGCAGAAGCCCGGGAAGATGAAGAACGTGCTGCTGGGCGTGTGCGACGAGGTCGAGGGCGGGACGGCGTTGTCGGAAGCGATGGCGAAGTTCCCCAAGGCCTTCGACCTGCTGTACACGAGGATGATCAACGCGGGGGAGATCGGCGGCGTGCTGGACGTGATCCTGCAGCGTCTCGCGGAGTTCATGGAGAAGAGCGAGCGACTGAAGCGGAAGATCAAGGGTGCGCTGGTGTACCCGATCGTGGTCATCGTGATCGCGATCCTGATCCTCAGTTTCATCATGTTCTTCATCATCCCGAAGTTCGAGGAGATCTTCACGGACTTCGGCGTGAACCTTCCCGGGCTGACGCGATGGCTGATCGGGACGAGCCGATGGTTCGCGGGGACGGCGAACGGTCAGAAGCTGCCTGGCGTTCTGTTTGTGCTCCCGGCTCCGATTCTGGCGTGGGTGTTCTGGAAGGTGATCCGGATGCTCGAGCCGGGCCGTGCGGTGACGGACACGATGCTGCTCTGGACGCCGATCTTCGGGAAGATCATCCGCAAGACGGTGATCGCGCGGTTCACGCGGACGTTGGGGACGCTGATCTCGGCAGGCGTTCCGATCCTCGAGGCGGTGAAGATCGCGAAGGAGACGAGCGGGAACTATGTGTACGAGAAGGCGCTGCAGCGGGTGCACGACTCGATCCGCGAGGGCGAGGGGTTCGCGGGGCCTTTGCGTGAGAGCAAGACGTGCGACTCGATCGTGGTGAACATGATCGACGTCGGCGAGGAGACGGGCGAGTTGGACGCGATGCTCCTGAAGATCGCGGACAACTACGACGAGGAGGTGGACGTCGCGGTCGGGTCTTTGGTGTCGTTGCTGCAGCCGCTCATGATCGTGTTCCTGGGCGGGACGATCGGGACGATTGTGGTGGCGATGTTCCTGCCTCTGGTCGCGATGATCGAGAGCCTGACGGCGCAGGCGGGAGGTGGCTAAATGCGAGCCGGCCAGAAGAACGTGAGTCACGAACGAGCCGGAGACCGCTCTGGAGAGCGGTTCTACCAGACTGCACACCGCTCTGGAGAGCGGTGGTACCGGGGACGGAGTCGTCATGGGTGTCGTCGCGGGTTCTCGATCGTGGAACTGCTCTTTGTGATCATCATCCTCGGGCTGCTCATGGGCCTGTTGCTGGTGGGTTTCACGCGGGTGCGCAAGACTGGTCGGATGGTGCAGCAGCGTGTGACGGTTGGGACGTTCATGCAAGGGCTGTCGCAGTTCGATCAGGACTTCGGGTTCACACCGCCTCTGCTTCGCGAGCAGGCTCAGCCGGCAACGGGCCTCGAGGTGGTGAGCGTGAACGGGCTTTCGCGCGTGAAGGTGTACACGAAGTCGGATCTGCTGGCGCCAACGGCAGGGTGGCAGCCGACAGCGACGAATCCGTATCTGGACAATCGGTTCAGCACGGCGTCGCTGGCGGTCTTCCTTGGTGGGGCGTTGAATGAGAGTGTGACGCCGGGGCGGCCTGTGGGGACTGGCGTGCCGCCGTTCGATGGCGTGCCGGGCGGTGGATATCTCGCGCCCGAGGTTGATGAGTTGAACGGCCTCGCGGGTTTCGCGTTACCGGCGTACGCGGATTGGGACGGGCAGGGGTGGAAGCGTAGCGGTAGGACGTACGCGTCGTTTCTTGACGCGGGGCGACAGGATCCACGGCTGGTCGTGCCGGGTGTGGGGAGCGCCGCGAATGCGGTGGCGTGGCCCGAGTATCGCGACTTGAAGGGGGCGGCGTATCGGTACTACCGCTGGAATCCGGGGCGCGCGGTCGTGGGGAATCCGCGGCAGTTTGCTGACCCGCGGAATGTGGGGGAGATGAATGTGCCGGCGATGGTCGGGGATCCGCGTGCGGATGTGCGGCTGAACTCGGGGATCGGGGGCAAGCCGCGGTACGCGATGGTGGGGGCCGGGGCCGACGGAGTCTTCGGGGATGAACCGATCGGCGTTATCCGAGCAGCTCTCGGCGACAACGCGAGTGTCGAGGCGACAGCGCGGATCAAGGCCGCACGCGACAACGTGGTGGAGGTGGGTCCATGAGCACCCGGCACGGACGAACTCGACGTAATGCACGCGGCGGCATCTCCTCGCGGGGCTTCACACTGTTGGAACTGGTTGTGGTGATGGCGCTGTTGGCGCTGCTCGCGGCGATCGGGATCGGGGCGTTCCGCTCGGCGATCCAGGGGTCGGAGGAGACACTGGCCGAGACGCAGTTGAACGCGGGTCTGGCGTCGGCGCGGGCGGCGGCGATCCGCTCGCTCGATGGCGACACCGCGGCGGTGTTTACATATCAGTTGAACGGGCGGCTCACAATTCTTTCCTGTGTGCAGGTTGGAGAGATCGAGGACACGCGCGATCCGGCCAGGCCGGCGGGCGCGACCAACGCGGAGGCCCGGCCCATCTTTGTGGTGAACGGCGAGATGAAGCCGGCGCAGTTGCCGGTCGGGTGGATGGTGCGCGGGCACGCCTTCGCGGGGACCGTAGATGGTGGCGGGACGCTCGCGAACGGGTGGTACGAGGCGACGGCGCAGCGCGTCTTCGATTCGAACGTCGCCAACTGGGTCTTCCCCGAGACGGAGTTCTACAGCACAAAGGAGAACGACGCGGCGGCCTCGGCGGCGAAGTACGCCTCGGAGGGGAATCAGCGACAGAGTTTCATGGTCCGGTTCCGTGCGGGGACGGGCGAGGTTGTGACGGGGGATTCTCGTCTGGCGATCGTCATCGATCCGGTGAAGAGCGCGTATCCGACTCCGGCGGGGATCGAGGATTGGCGGCCGGCGGTCGCGCCCTTCGCGTCGTACCGCATCGACAAGGCGAAGGATGTTCGGCAGTTTGTGCGTCGCTTGATCGCGACGCGTGATCTCGACGCGAGCGGGACGATTGACGCGCAGGATCAGACGCTGCTGCGGGCGCTGATTGGGAACACTTCGACGGACACGATCCTGGTACGCCCGGTGCCGATGCTGGCGCTGTACAACGAGCGCCGGATGGCGTCTTCGATCGGGACGGGGCGGCTTAGTGCGGCGACGGGGTGCGTGTATGGGGAGCCCCCGGTGGGGAGTCAGCCGGAGCGTGCTCCGAAGGCTCCCAACCTGGATCCTCGCGCGTTTGTGGGGTTCACGCCGGCGGGGGCGCAGAGTGAGATCAACGCGTGGCTGGAGGGTCGGCTGGTCCGGAGTGGTCGACGGGTCGAGTCGTCGGCGCGGATCTTCACGATCGATCCGTACTCGGGGGTGCCGCGGGAGGTGACGCCATGATACTGATGAAGAGCGAACACCAGATTGGGCGTCTTGGGGTCGGGCGTCGGGCGTTCACGCTGATCGAGATCTTGATCTCGGTCGTGGTGCTGTCGCTGGGCCTCCTGGGCGTGGCGGCGATCTTCCCGTTCGTGCTCAAGCAGCAGCAGAAGGCGACGGACTCGGTGCAGGGCGTGACGGTCGCTCGGTCGGCCGCGGACCAGTTGACCGGCAATCTGTCGATGACCTCGCCCGATTACGGCGTTGATCTCGCCGAGCCCGCGCAGCGTCGCGGGTGGCGGACGCTGACGGCGGACGCGACGTGGTCGCCCCTGGGCGAGTGGACGATCCCGCAGTTCGTGTCTTCGTTCCGCGATCTCGATGGGATCGGCGGGCTGGGGATCGAGCCTCGCACGGGGAACATGTTCGGCGGGAGGCCCTCGTCGCCGTCGGCGAATCCGGACCTGACCTACACGGGCTTCTTCTCGATGCCGCTCACGGAGCGGATGTGGCCGAGGCCCGGCGTGGCGAACATCGGCGCGGTGAGCGGCGAGGCGAAACCGGACGGGATCGATCCCGTGTACGTGTGGGACTTTGTCGCGCGGCGTGTGCAGAGCGGCTACTCGAATCCGGTCACGCCCTCGCTCGATCCGAATGACCTGCCGCGCTACGCGGACGACAACGTGCAGGTTGCGGTCTTTGTGCGCCGCCTCGACTCGGGGATCCGGGCGCGCGTGGGGACGATTAAGCAGACGATCTTCTCCGGTGCGGCTGTCCCGGTCGGCGCGGATCCGGCGACGGGGATCCCGTCGTTCGATGGTCTGGGAGACCAGGCGACGCCGCCGGGTCGCCCGAGTTACTCCGTTCCGCATCTCGCGGCGTACGCGGTGCAGACGGGCTTCGATCCGTCGCGGCGATTGCTCGCGATCGCGACGGCGACGCCCGAGATGCAGCGCTATGTGAGCCAGATCGGGCAGAAACTCGTCGACGACGACGGGTTCGTGTACACGGTCGAGAAGATCGACGACGAGATCGCGGCCCAGGTGCGAGCCGTACCGACGAACGCGGTGCTGGTGCAGGTTTCACCGGCGATGCCGGCGAAACTGCGCAACGGGCAGGTGGTGTACAGCGGGACGGTGGTCTTCACGCCGCAGGTTCCGGCGGCGGTGGAGGTCCGGACGGTGTCGCCGTGGCGGCCATGAGTCGAGCGAGAGACGAAGGGAAAGTCATGAGGATGAATCGAGGACAATCGAGGACACGCCGGGAGCGCCGAACGGGCGCGTTCACGCTGCTCGAGGTGCTCGTGGCGGTCGGCGCGGTGGCCCTCCTCACCGTCGGGATCGCGGCGATTTTCAGCGCGATCGGGAAGACGGTTTCGGGCGGTCGCCGCGTGAGCGTCAAGGTCGGGATGTCGGCGATGATCGAGCAGCGACTGCGCGAGGATTTCTCGCATATCACGCGCGAGGGGTTCATGCTGGTCCGCCAGCAGGTGCTGGACGTGGACGCCAACGGATCAATCACCAATCAGGACGTGGTGGAACTGTCGTCAACGGACCCGACACCGCGCGCGCGGCGTGTGGACGAGATCCTGTTCTTTGATCGCGGGACGTTCCACTCGTCGCGCCTGCCGCTCTCGGATGAACTGGTCGTGACCTCGAACGCGGCACGGATCTACATCGGGCACGGGCAGCGTCAGTCGGAGCGATCGAACGATCCGAACACGCTCGATGCGTACCGCGTGCCGAAACTGAATGACCGAAACGGGACGGCGGGGTACAAACTGGGCGAGCGAGTGGCGGGGAATCCGAATCGCTACGCGAGCGACTGGATGCTGCTGCGGCACCAGTTGCTGCTCGTGCCTCCTGAATCGGCGGATTCTTCTCGCGTGACGAGGCCGTTCCTCACGATCGCTGACCCGACGACGCCCGCGTCGCGACTCCTCCTGCGGGACAAGTCGGGGCAGGTCGGCGGGCAGCCCGCGATCGGCGGGATCTTCCGCTGCTCGAATCTCTTCCCGTTCGAGATGCCCAACAACGAGTATCTCCGGCCGCTCCCCAGCCCTCTGGCGCACTATTACTCTTCGGGCCTGGTGGACATCGCGTCGATGGACCTGGGCGAGGTCCGCCCGTGGGTGATGACGATCGTGGAGGCTCCGTCGGCGTTTCTCCCGAACAACAACGGGTCGAACTACATCCCGATCGGGCAGACGCCGCTGGGCCTTGGGCCGAGGCTGGACGTGACGCACGAGTGGATGGACAACGCGCTCCCGACGGAGTCGGACCCGATGCCGCAGGTCACACCTCGTGGCGATGACGTGCCGGGCTCGCGGATGCGCTACGAGCCGCTCCCGCCGGACCTGCTGGGGGCGTCGAGCACGGGGGACGTGATGCAGGATGCGCTGGCCCGCGCGGACCAGATGATGCTGACCTCGTCGAACTTCGTGCCCCGCTGCTCGGAGTTCATCGTGGAGTGGTCGTTCGGCGACGTGGACCAGGGCGGGAACATCGTGTGGCATGGGCTGGATCGCGTCGGCGACGTGAACGGCGACGGGGTCGCGGCGGCGAACGAGTTCGTCGCGAGGCCGTATCCGCCGCTGACGACGGCGGGTGAAGCGGTGTATCACGTTGTGCGCGGCGACAACGGCGTCGGTTATATCACGACCGACCGGTTGATCTATGGCTTCACGGCCCGGGACTACACCGACGCGAGCGGCTCGCACACGGCCGAGCCGCGTGCCTCGCGGATCCTGACATCGCACTTCGGCTGGGTGGACACGCAGGTTCCGGGCGATCCGTTGGCGAAGGCGCCGCCGGCGTGGGCCTGGCCGAAACTAGTGCGCATCACGCTGTCGTATGTCCCCGACGTGAAGAAGCCGAACGTCGAGGAGACGCTGCAGTTCGTGCTCGAGGTGCCCGCGGCGGATCCGAGATAGATCGAGCCGCGTCGAGACACGGACCGAGAGTCGGCATGGGGTGGTGGGGACGGTTGGGTGGGGTTGACGATGTATCGGAAGGAGCGGACATGGGCCAGAACATGAACACGGGCGCAACCTCGAACGAGTCACGGACTTTACCGGCTCGCGTGATCGTTCGCCTCGCTTCGAAGGGCGCGGGCGTGCTGCGCCTGCTCTCGGGCTCGACGGGTGGGCACGCGTGGCCGGGGCGTCGCAAGGGAACGTTCCTGCTCATGGTCGTGGGGATGCTGGCGGTGATCGGCGTCCTGACGCTGATCTATGCGGGGATCGGGCTCTCGGACCGGCAGAAGGGCGGGGCGATCGCCAAGGCCGATCGGGTCGAGAACATCCCGGAGAACGTCGCGAACTACATCGCGGGCGTGATCGGTGACGACGCGCTGGACGTGGAGATCTCGCCGACGAGCGGCACGCCGCCGGTTGTCACCACCCGCGCGGCCTTCGACTATCCGAGCGTGAATCCGCAGGTCGTCTCGGTTGTGACGGGCGCGAACCAGGCTCGATTCACGGCGACGGGTTCGTTCTGGCGTGATCCGACGTCGGCCACGGTCGTGATCCCCACGCTCTGGCGGGACACTGATCCGTACCTCTCGCCGAACGCGCCGTCGTTCCTGGGCGACGATTCGGACCCGATGTACAACGAGCCGGCGCACCGAAGGAACCGCGACTGGGCGACGCTCTCGCTCGTCTCGCCCGATGGTCGCGCGGTGAACCTTGCGAACCTGCGTGGCAACTTCGACGCGGAGTCCGGCTTTGGCACGGGCTCGAACGGGCTACCCCGCATCAGCGCGAATCTTTTCAAGATCGGTGACGCCGCGGGCGTGGCACGCGTGTCGCTCGGGCCTGCGCCCAGGCCATGGGACGTCGCGACGCGCCAGCGGTGGCTCTTCCGCCCAGCGATGGACGCGAGCTATCCGGCATCGGACCCGCGGAACCTGCTGAACACGTACGCCGACGCCGATGGCGATGGGTACCTCGACGCGATCTGGCAGGAACTCCGCGACGCGAGCAATCCTTTGGGCGTGCTCAACGCGATCAACGAGGATCCGCAGTATCGCCTCTTCATCGCGACGAAGGTCGTGGACCTCTCGGGCCTGGTGAACGTGAACACGGCTGGTGATTTCGTCGCGCCGCCCGACCTTGGGCACCCGGTCGGATCCTCGCCGACCGAGGTGAGCGTTCGCAGCATCCTGCAGGGCGGCAGCACCTGGGACGAGACGGCAATCAACGGCGCGAGCGGCGGGTATGACGGGATCTTCGGCCTGCCCACGACGCCGGACGATTACTCGAGCTACGACCCGCAGGCGGCGCTGCTCATCGGCGGCGAGGCGTATCGCGTGCTGACGATGTCGCGGCGCGCCGGTGTTTCGGCGCCGCTCGTCGGCGAGTCGCCCTGGGAGACCAGGCCGATCTATCGCGGCGATGGCGACGGCACCACGCTCGATGCGCTCGACGACTTCAAACTCTTCCACACGATCGACGACCCGATCACCCAGTGGCCGTTCTGGGATTTCCTCACGCCCGCGGGCACCACCAGCGCGATCAGCCAGGCGGCCCGGCGCGAGGCGTATTACAACGCGATCGAGTCCGACAACCAGGGCGCGGTCTATCGGCGCGATGCCGTCACCAACAATCCCGTTGACGTGCTGTGGTTGGGGCAGTTCGGCTCGACCGATCTCCTCGAACTCATGACGCGGCGTGGCGTGAACAACGACAACGTTCGATCGGACCTTGAACTCGCGGTCTCGGGCAGGCTCGACACCCTTCCCGACTACTCGCCCCTGCGTGACAACCGCTCGCACCGGGCCGAGTTCACGATGACGACCGCCTCGCCCACGGGTGGCGCGTCGGAGCAGGCGCTGCAACTGGCGTACAGCGACATCCGTCGGTTGCTCACCACGGTGAGCGGCGCTCGCGAGATCCGCGCATCGGCCGGGGCCTCGCCCGACGTGCTCACGTCGGATGACCTTCGCGTGGATGCGGCGACGCTGCTGCGGTATAGCCAGGCGAAGAATCCCACGCAGCCCAATCAGGCGTTCGTGACCCAACAGCCCGCGCGGCAGGCGATCTTCGGCACGGCGGATCACCGCGCCGAGAACCACTCGCTCAACCGGATTTTCACGGGCTACGCCAACGCGCTCCTTCCGTATTCGAACGAGGCCGGCTCGTGGCAGGACCCCACGGGCAGCGGGGCGGCGGAGGCGATGCTGAGTTACGGCGGTCGCGGCGCCGAGCAGGCGATCTACCACGCCGCGTGGATGACGCTCAATCTCTTCGATTCCTACGACAGGAACGGCGAGCCGAGCGTGTACACGCTGCTCCTGGACGGCTCGGCCCGGCAGAACGGGCTTGATCCGATGGTGTATCCGTGGTGGCACGCGGGGCACGATCTGGACCTGGACTATGTCTCGAGCGAGATTGACAACGCCGGTCGGTATCGCGATCCGACACAGTCGCGTCTGGCCCAGCGGAGCCGGAGCGATCAGACCCGGGCCAAGGCCGTGGATCTGATCGGTGTGGAGGCCGAGCCGTTCCTGACGGCGATGACCATGATCACGGTCTACGCCGACTCGGGGACGGACGACACGGGCACGCCCGGCCCCGGCAACGAGGTCAAAATCCGTGGCGACGTGACCAAGGCCAACGACGAGTTCCTCTTCCGCGTGCTCGCCTTCCAGTTGACGAACCCGTTCAACGTGGACATCGATCTTGGCGGATACACCACGGTCGACCAAAGCACGGGTGTGGGGAGTTGGCCCGACGGCGTGGACGTGGCCGATCCACGGTTCCCCACGTTCGACACCTTCAAGGACTACCACTACATCAAGTTCGGCGGGCGCACATTCCCGCTGGTCCGGCTGAAGGAAGAACCGAGCGCGGCTGGCGGCGGCAACCTCGGGATCACCATGAACCCCATCAAGATCCCCGCGGGCGAGACCGTGGTGGTCTATGCCCTGAGCCAGATCCCCAGCGTGATCCTCCGCGACCGATTGCACCCCGCGGATTCGACCATCACGCCGGCGCAGTACAACGACCCGCAGTGGTTCGAGAACACGATCATCCGCCGGATGATCGCGAGCACCAGCGAGGGTGTCAGCAACGCGTACTGGATCCCCGAAATGATGCCCGACACGACGACCGCGCCGGGCGAACTCGGGATCGCCGAGAACACCGGCCGCCCCTCGCCCCGCCTGGTCGCCAACACGTTCAAGAACGGCGTAGGCGGCTCGAGCAACACGGGGTTCAACGCCTTCGGGCAACTGATCTTCAAGGACACGCAGGCGGCCCCGGTGGAGGCCGAGAACAAGACGGCCCAGTTGTGGCGCACCATGCGCGTCCCGGGCACAGCCGAGGCGACGATCGACGGCGATCCGCTCGGCGTGAATCTCGAATCGACGGACCTCCTGGTGGATCGTCTCCGCGCGCCCACGGCGTCGAACATGGACGTGCGCTTTGCCGATGGCGACGTCACGATCCAGGGCACAGATGCGGGGAGCGAGTCTGGATTCGCGATCTCGCTCAACGAGTGGGTTCGTCGCCCGTCCGACCCCAACGCGGGCACCGGCGGCGGCACGATCCCCCTCGGTGCCATTCCCGCGTACTGCCTCGAGCGCAAGCAGGTCGAGGCCTCGGGGAACTCGTGGAACAGCCGCGGCGGCGTGAACAATGTGGGCGCGACGATCCAGCGAAGCGAGTTCACGGGCGTTGCGGGCGCCACCACCTTTGAGAACTGGCGGACGAGTCAGCTCGGGAACAGTCTTGTGCCGCAAGTGGCCCACGCCCCGCGAAATCAGAGCAACTCCACCAACCCGGTGAACAGCAAACCGTCCGTCGCGGGTGTCCCATTCAACGCGATCTATACCGAGATCCCGATCGACAACAACTACTTCTCAGCGGATCGATTCACACGCACGCCGGGTGTTGGCGAGTCGAACCCACCGCCGGGGAAGCCCGAGGACTCCACGCGTCTGCGCGTCGTGGACATGATCATGCCCCTGGCGATCGGGCCGATGCACCAGCCCGACGCGGTGGTGCCGGCGGAGTGGGCGACCGAGGGCCTCACGGACGCCGACGTGCAGTGGACGACGCTCTCCGAGGCGCTCGCCCTGAGTTATGGATACGAGCGTGAGTTGGGGAATCTGGGCGCGGACACCAGTGGCGTGGCGTGCGACATGTTTGGCGCAACGACAGTGGTGGATCCGAGCCTCGTCCCCCAGACCGACGTGATCC
The DNA here is from genome assembly GCA_964628245.1 of uncultured Phycisphaeraceae bacterium. GTDB lineage: Bacteria > Planctomycetota > Phycisphaerae > Phycisphaerales > UBA1924. Next base: position 248,100 of record CAZVMU010000002.1, read on the forward strand.
GTCCCCTCGATCGCGGGCGGCTGGTGCTCGATGACTATGTGCCGTTCCTCGATGTCGATGCGAACGGTGCGTTCAACGCGGGCACGGACGTGCAGCGTTCTCCCGGCACGCCACTCGCGCTCAACGTGCTCGACGTGTTCACGATCCGCCCGCCCTCGCTGACGCGGTCGCGTTCGGGGGTGGTGAACATGAACACGATGCCCACGCCCGTGGCGCGCGCCGTGCCGATGCTCAGCCCGGATCTCGATACCACGGCCACGCCGACCGACCCGTCGCTGCCGGACATGGGTGGAACGCAGGGGCAGAAGCGCTGGTGGTGGGTGTCTTCGGGCGGCGCCGGATCGACCGAACTCACGTCGAGTTCCGATCTCGCCACGACGCTTGTCGCCTTCCGCGACAAGACGGCCGAGCGATTCCGTGGCTCAAGCACCGCGTCCGGTGCAGTGGCTTCCACCATGCTGCCCGAGTTGATCTCCTTCGCCGAAGATCCGGCCGTGCAACTCGATCAATACAACCAACTCGTGGCACGCTCGACGTGGACGGGAGTCCCCGGCCTGCGCGAGGATCAAGGCTTCCGCACGCCGGGCGAGATCATGCTGGCGCGTGTTCGCGAACCGGGCAACCCGACCAACACGGCGCGCGCTCTGCACAACATCGACTTCCTCGGGTACCTCCCGGGCGACTCAAGCCGAAAGGGCGTCTCCTTCGGCCTCTACGAGGATCCCAACAACTCCTCCAATCTGATCCCCAACGCGATCCGCGACGACTATGAGCAGAAACTCGCCGTCGCCGGCGGGGCGCTCGGGTCGCTCTCGACGCGAAGCGACGTCTACGGCGTGTGGTTCGTCATCAACGGCTACACCCGCGAGGACGTCGACGGCCTCCGCACGCCCGGCCAGCCCGCGGCGTCGGGGAGCGACGCGCCGATGGTCCCCAGCCTCCAGAAGCGGTACTTCATGGTCGTGGATCGCAGCAACGTCGTCCGGCGTGGCGACAAGCCGAGGATCCTGATGCTCCGCGAGGTGCCGCTGTAGTCGCCACGAACAGGACGGCGGGGGGTCGGACGTAGCCCGGCATACGCCCGTCCACGCGGCCATACACTGTGCGGTCCAGGGTGTAGCTCAGCTTGGTAGAGCGTCTGGTTTGGGTCCAGAAGGCCGCAGGTTCAAATCCTGTCACCCTGATTCGCTGCGAAATCGAGCCTTTCGGCGAGCACATCGAAGGGCTCTTTCGTTGTAAACACCGCACTTGCGCCATCCAGCCGGTAGTTCAAACGATCAATGTTTGGAGTCGAAAAACATCGCTTGGCGGGGTGACTGTTGACAGGATTTGAACTCCTCATCTTGTGGCGTCTCGGTATCGAACAATGATGGCACTTCCTTCTCTCACGCGTATGGACCTTTACGTCCGCAGCGGCGTCGCCAGAATCTTGTCGATACGCGTGCCGTCCAGACCCACAACTTCCAGTGTGAAGCCTTGCCACTCTGCTTTTTCTCCTTCCGCAGGGATATGTCCCAACTGAGCCAAGACGAGGCCGGCGACAGTATTGACATCGGGGAGTATCTCCTCAGCCTTCGCCGAAACGCCGAGCGTGATTGTTGCGGCCCCGAGTCTTGACGCGTCACAGGATCGGGATTGGCCCTGCCGCACTCATGGACGACCGGCTTTCAGCCCGATAGACTCGTGCTCCTGTGAATAGGCAAAGCCGCGCCATCCCCTCGTTCTGGCTATTCCGCATTGCGCGGTCGGATGCGATGCGCTGGCTAGCACTGGTTCTGCTGATGCCCATTTTGTCCCTTGGGGCAATGGGTGGCTCTGTGATGCTTGCTCACGGGCACGACGAGCACGGGATACACCTACATCCGGTGAAGGCACTCGACCGCGTTACGCTGACCGCCGCGGATCACGCTGACCATCACGGGCACGATCACGCGGCCGTGCCGTCCGATGACGCGCTTTCCGAGACTGACGCATGTGACGACTTCACCGAGGTTCCGGACGGTGTGGTCGTCGCTTTTGACGATCACAAGCAGTTGCCGACACGCGGGATCGATCTGAGCAAATCGCTCGCTCCGATCGCGGTTTTCATGGCCGCAGTGTTTGCCCTGCCGACGTCGCCAGATGTGGACCGCCACATCGGCTCTCCCGGCGGCTCTTGGCGCAACGGTCCGCTCAATCTCTTTGCGCTGAGCGCGAACGATCGACTCGTTCGCACCAGCCAAGCCCTGCTGATCTAGGTTCGCGCCAACGTCCATAGTCGTGCGTGGATGGCCCTTCGGGTTGTCCCGCCTCTGTGTGTTGGTTGTCAACCTTTGCCCTGACCGTCCCGGTTTGGGCGTGTTCTTCAGCAGGACGCCCCCTTGAAACTCATCTCCTCCGCGGCACCGTTCTTCGGCGGTGACACACATCGCTCTACCTTGTCCGCTGCCCAACTCAGGCGTGGAATCGCCGCCTTGGTCGGGCTCGCTGGAACGCTTGTCGGCCTTGCCGGCTGCCAGTCTTACGAGCGAAAGCCGCTGGACTCGGACGCGAGCCGTGCCGCGTGGCTCACCCGTTCACCGGCGGACCCGTCCGTACGCGAGTTCGCAGCCGCGCTTCATCGGGCCGAGCTTGGTTCCGGCATGGGCGGCTTTGAGCCTTTGGATGGGCTGACGCTCGCCGAAGCCGAGGCCGTCACGCTGGTGTTCAATTCCGACCTGCGGCAGGCACGTTTGGAAGCCAACGTGACGCGGGCCACCGCGGCGCATGCGGGCCTCTGGCAAGATCCGGTGCTTGGGGTGGACCTCGAACGCATTGTCTCGGGCGCGGGCGGTGCGAACCCGTGGGTGGCCGGTTCGACAATCGGCATCACGATCCCGATCTCCGGCAGGCTTGAGGCCGAGAAAGCCCGTGCCGGGGCTGACCTCGCCGCCGAACTCGATCGCGTGGCGGCCAAGGAATGGGCAACTCGATCAGCACTGCGAGAGTTGTGGGTCGAGTGGTCGGCCGCGCGGGTTCGAACCGAGGTCGCCGAAGAGCTCATCGCAAGGCTTCGTGACGTCGCCTCGCTAGCCGACCGGCAAGAGAAGGCGGGCTCGATGACTCGGGTCGATGCACGCCTGTTCCGCGTTGAACTTGCCGGACGTGAAGCCGACCTGATCGCGACGACCGCCCGAGTGAAGGAACTGGAACTGCAACTGAGGGCGATGCTCGGCCTTGCGCCAGAGACCCCGCTCACGCTTGTGCCGAGTGTGACATTTGCGGCACGCACAACGAGCGCTGACGAACTCCGCCCGCTGCTCGACTCCTCGAACCCGGAGCTCGCCGCCGTTCGCGCAGAGTACGAAGTCGCTGAACAGTCGCTCCGCACCGAGGTCCGCAAGCAGTACCCCGATCTGACCATCGGCCCGGGCTACGGCACCGATCAGGGCGACAACCGTGTGCTGCTCGGGCTGTCGCTTCCGATCCCGCTCTGGAACCGCAATCAGCAGGGCGTCGCCCAGGCATCCGCACAGCGCGAGGTCGCACGCGGACGATTCGAGACGACCTATGAACACCTCTCCTCCAAGCTCGCGATCGCACTGACGCGATTCGAGTCGGGCAGGGCTCAGCGTTCGTTGGTCGAATCCAGCGTCGTGCCTCTGGCCGACGAGCAGGAAGCGGATGTCCGCCGTGTTGCGGCGCTCGGGCGAGTCGACCCGTTGTTGCTGCTCGAATCCCTCAAAACCCAGTACGCGGCGAAGGTCCGGCTTGTTGAAGCGAAGGCGAGCGAGTCGATCGGGGCGGTGCGCCTCGATGAGCTCATCGGACCGCCGATTCCCAAGCTCCCGCCATCTGCCACCTCGGCGACCGCGCCGGAAGTCCCGACAACCACGCCCAATCACTCTGCGACCGAACGCTGAAGGACACCGACCATGAGAACTCCCAAACCGCGATACCGCATCGCCCGATTGATCCTGCCTGTTCTGCTCGCGCTCGCGCCGCTCGGATGCGAGAAGAAGGGCGACGACGCGCCGGCGTCGAAGGCTGGCGACGCCGCTCCCGCTCCCACCAACCGCGTGGACATCAATGCATCGGTGCGCCAGAACTTGGGCATCACGTTCGCCAAGGTCGAGAGCAGGAATGTCGCTCGAACGCTCCGCGTTCCCGGGCGCTTTGAGTTGCTCCCGACGGCGAAGCGCGAGTACAGAGCCGCCGCGTCGGGAACGGTGGAACTGCTCGTGCAGCAGTATCAGCCGGTCACGGCGGGCATGCCCCTCTACCGCCTCGACTCGCCGCGCTGGCGCGAGATGCAGAAGGAGCTCGCCGATGCCGAGGCGTCGGTGAAGCTGGCCCAGGCGGGCGTGGACAGCATCGCGCCGCTGCTGGCGGCCCACGAGAATCATCACACCGAGATCCAGAAGGCCGTCGATCTCTGGACAGCGCGTGTGACCACGCTCGAACAACTCCAAACCGCCGGTGGAGCTCGGGGCGATGAGGTTGCTCAGGCCAAGGCCGCGATGGCATCATCGCGGTCCGAACTCGCCGAGACTCTGGAGAAGGAAGCCGAACTGCTCGCTCGCAAGGCCGAGACGGCAGCGCAACTCGACGCGGCCACCTCGCGTCTGGCGTTCCTCTACGAGGCGGCCGCGACGCTGGTGGGCGTGAATGCAACCGACCTCCGCTCGCCTTCACCAAGCGATGCGAAGACCCCGCGATGGCGCACCATCAACGGAATCGAGGTTCGCGCCTTGACACCCGGAGTTGTTGAGACGGTCAGCGTCGTTTCCGGGGGCGTGATCGACCAGCACGCTCACGTCCTCTCGACCGTGCAGCCGGACCAGGTGCGGTTCCGGGCCGTGGGGCTCCAGAGCGACCTCCCGCGTCTGGCCGATGGACAGCCCGCCAGCGTAGTGGCAGCACAGGCCATGAAGGGGACCGACTCGGGCGAAGCCGCTCCCCGATTCACCGGCACGCTCACGCTTGCGCCCACCGCCGACGCCGAGCGCCGCACGCTCGAACTCGTTCTGTCTCCCGCCGCCGGCACGACCGCACCCGCGTGGGCCAAAGCTGGCGTGTCGGCGTTCCTTGAAGTTGTCACCAGCGGCAACGGTGGCGAGCAACTCGCCGTCCCGCTCAAGTGCGTCGCCCGCGACGGTACTGCCGCGATCATCTTCCGCCGCGACCCCGCCGACCCGAACAAGGCGATCCGCATGGAGGCTGACCTCGGCCTCGACGATGGGCGCTGGGTGGTCATCAAGAGTGGCGTGGCCGAGGGCAACGAGATCGTGCTCGACGGCGTGTACCAACTCATGGTCGCCACCAGCGGCAGCATCACCAAGGGCGGCCACTTCCATCCCGACGGCACGTTCCACGAAGGCAACGAATAAACCAAGGCCGCAGGACCCAACATGCTCAAGCACGTGATCGCATTTTCATTGAAGCAGTCCACACTGGTGATCCTCATCGCCGTGGCGTTGCTCGTATACACCGTCGCGCGGCTGCCGAAGATGTCGGTGGATGTCTTCCCTGAACTCAACGCGCCCACCGTGGTTATTTTGACCGAGGCGGGTGGATTGGCCGCCGATGAGGTCGAGCAGTACGTCACCTTCCCGCTGGAGTCGGCGGTGAACGGGCTGCCGGGCGTGCGGCGCGTGCGCTCCGCGTCGGCGATCTCGCTCTCGCTGGTGTGGGTCGAGTTCGACTGGGGGACGGACATCTACCGCGCCCGGCAACTGGTGGGCGAGAAGATGGCCGGGGCCAAGGGCTCGCTGCCGCCGGGCGTCGAGCCGGTCATGACGCCGATCTCGTCGATCACGGGCGAGATCATGCTGCTGGCGGTCTCGTCGCCCGACAAGACGGTCTCCGATCTGGACCTGCGTGCCTACGCGGAGTTTGACCTGCGGAACAAGCTGCTGGCGATCCCCGGGGTCTCGCAGGTCTCGGCCATCGGCGGTGAGTTGCCCGAGTACCAGATCAACGTGAAGCAGGACCGCCTCGCCCTCTACGGCCTGACGGTGCAGGACGTGGTCGAGGCCGCCCGCAAGTCGCACAGCACGGCGAGCGCGGGATACCTGAAGGATGTGGACCGCTCGGAGTTGCCCATGCGGCAGGCGGCCCGCGTGACCAGCGTGCGCGACATCGCGTCTACCAAAGTGACGATGAAGAACGGACTACCCATCACCATCGGCGAAGTCGCCGATGTCACGCTGGGCGGAGCGCCTAAGCGTGGCACGGCGGCCAACCAGGGCGTGCCCGCCGTGGTGCTGACGATCCAGAAGTCTCCGGGCACGAACACGCTGCAACTGACCCAGGCGATCGACACGGCGCTGGCGCAGATCGAGAAGTCCGCCCCCAAGGGCATCTTCATCAACAAGGAGGTCTTTCGCCAGAGCCACTTCATCCAGCGCTCGGTGGACAACGTCTTCAAGGTCTTGCTGGAGGCGACGGTCATCGTGGGCGTGATCCTGATCCTATTCCTGCTCAACGTGCGGACGACCATCATCACGCTTACGGCCCTGCCTCTGTCGCTCGCAGCGGCCTTGCTCGCGCTCGACACGTTCGGGCTGACGCTCAACGTGATGACCCTCGGCGGGCTGGCCGTCGCCATCGGCGAGCTGGTTGATGACGCCATCATCGACGTCGAGAACGTGCACCGACGACTCGAAGAGAATGCGCTCTTGCCCCAGGCAGAGCAGAGGGGCTTCGTCCAGGTGATCTACGACGCCAGCAACGAGATCCGCTCGTCTGTGGTGTACGCGACGGTGCTGATCTGCATCGTCTTCCTTCCCCTCATGTTCCTCGACGGCCTCGAAGGGCGGTTCTTCAAGCCCTTAGCCGCGACGTACATCGCGTCGATCATGGCCTCGCTCGTGGTCGCGCTCACGGTCACGCCCGCCATGTGCAAGCTGCTCCTCAAGCCCAAGGCACCCAAGGCTGGCGGCGATCCAGCGGCGAGGAACACGCATGGGCATTCCGAGAGCGACGGATTCCTCGTCCGCTGGCTGAAGCGCCGCTACGAACCGTCGCTGCGTTGGTCACTGAACCATCGCAAGCTGGTTGTCGGGTCGGCGCTGGCGACGACGTGCTTGTCTTTGCTGCTTGCCCGCACCTTTGGCACTTCGTTCCTCCCGGAGTTCAACGAGGGATCGTTCACGGTCTTCGTGTCGTCACCGCCCGGCACGTCGCTGGGCGAGAGCAACCGCGCCGCCGAGGCCATCGAGGCGCGGCTCATCAAGATCGAGGGCGTCAAGAGCGTGACACGCCGAACGGGCCGGGCCGAGCGTGATGAGCACGCCGAGCCGGTCAGCAACAGCGAACTGGACATTCTGGTTGCGCCGGGCGGCGACAAGACCGCGATCCGCAAGGACATCGCGGCGATCGCCACGGCGGTTCCGGGCGTGACCGTGCAGATCGGCCAGCCCATCGAGCACCGCCTCTCGCACATCCTCTCGGGCACGCCCGCGGCGATTGCGATCAACGTCTATGGCGAAGACCTGGCAACGCTCCGCCAACTGGCCAAACAGATCGAAAGCGAACTCAAGGGGCTCCCGGGTGCTCGGGACGTTACCGCCAACCGGGAAGTGCTCATCACGAGCGTGCCGTTCCGGTACAGGCATCAAGAACTTGCGGCGGCGGGGCTGACGCCCGCCGATGCTGCCGAGCAGGTCCAAATGGCCCTCTACGGCGAGGAAGTCGCGGAGGTCAATCAAGGCGTGCGGCGGTACTCGATGGTCGTCCGACTCGATGACTCGGAACGCGAACGCATCGATCAGGTGCAGGAACTGATGCTTCGGGGGACCGCGGAAGACGGCAAGCCCGGATCCACGGTGCGCCTGCGCGATGTGGCCGACATCGGCCCGGAGAAGACGCCCAACATTATCGCCCGCGAGAACGCGCAGCGAAAAGCTGTGATCTCCTGCAACGTGGCCGACGGATACAACCTGGGAGACCTGGTCGCGCAGGTCAAGGCCCGTGTCGAGCCGATCGTCCACCGCGAAGGCTATCTCGTCGAGTTCGGTGGACAGTTCGAGGCCCAACAGTCCGCCAGCCGGACATTGCTCGTTGCCGGCGCGGGCATCACGGTCGTCATGCTGCTCCTGCTCCAGCTCTCCACCGGCTCATTCAAGGTCGCGATGCTTGTGATGATCAATCTGCCGCTCGCAACCATCGGCGGGATCGCGGCGGTGTTCATCACTGACTCAATCCTGCACGCTGGGCTTTTCCGCAACACGCTCGCATTGTTCGGGCTTGGCTCGTCGACGTATCTCGCGCCCGTGCTCTCGATCGCGAGTCTCGTGGGGTTCATCACGCTCTTTGGCATCGCCGTACGCAACGGCATTCTGCTGGTGAACCACTACCGCCATCTCATTGAGATCGACAAGAAGCCCATCGGCGAGGCGATCGTTCAGGGCTCGATGGAACGGCTCGTGCCGATCCTCATGACCGCCCTATCGGCCGCGTTGGGGTTGCTCCCGCTCGCGCTCGCGTCGGGCAAGCCCGGCAGCGAACTGCTCGCGCCGCTCGCAGTCGTCGTGTTGGGCGGACTGCTCACGTCCACGTTCCTGAACCTCATCGTTGTGCCCGCGGGCTATGCGCTCGTGCACCGTGTCGGGGCGTCGGCTACCTCCGCGGACAACAACGATTCCCCAGGTCTCTCTCTGCTCGGGCGCGTGTCCCGGGCGTTCAAACATCGCAAGTCCTGATCGGTGGCGTGCGACCACTGGAACCGCCGTATTCATCGCAAACCGCTTACACTTTGAAAAGGAGTCTCTATGCGTCCGAACCTGATCTTGATTGCCGCACTTTCGTTCGCCCCGCTCGCTGCCGTGAGCACGCTCACGGGCTGCGAGGAGAAGAAGCCCGCCGCGGGATCGTCCACAGCGCCGAAGGCCGACGATCACGGCCACGATCATGGTCCCAGTGGCGAGCATGCCGCTCCCAAGGCTGGTCACGGCGGCCCGGTCATCGCGCTCGGTGAGCAGACCATTGGCACGTTTACTGCGAAGGCCACCCGTGACGAAGGCCAGATCGTTGCTGGCAAGGACGCTCCTATCGACGTGACCATCACGCCTGCCGCCGGAGCTACGACCAAGGCCGTCGCCGTCCGCTTCTGGATCGGCACGCAGGACGCCAAGGGTTCGGTCAAGGCCAAGGCCGAAATTGAAGACCCCAAGGACCCCAACCGCTGGCACGTCCACGCCGAGATCCCGAATCCCATGCCCACCGGCAGCAAGCTCTGGGTCGAGATTGAGGACGACAAGGGCGGTACAACCGTCGGCAGCTATGACCTCAAGATGTAGTCCAGCTAACGGAATCGGAGTCCGCTTGGTGGAGCGGGAGACGAGCCCCCTCTCCCGCTCCAAACCTCACCCTCTACCCCAACGAGCAGGTTTCAGCCACGGCAACGCCGATAGACGGGTCAATCACCGTGACGCACGGCGTCGGTGCCTGTCGGCCTTGCGGAAATCCATCAAACTTCTGAAACCGCTTTGGCGCTCAGCAAACGGCGTATGCCGGGCTCCCAGACCCTAACGCCCGTCAAGAAAAGTTCTATTGGCGTACTGTCACCCTGATTTCAAGGCCGTCGAACTTCACCTGTGTTCGTGAACAGATGAAATCGACACTGATCCTTCCAGTTTCCAAATCCAACTCAATGAGATGAGAAATCAAGAAAGTCGTGCCAGGCCTTGACATATTCCCATACGGTGATATATTTAGTCCATGCCCCGGGCCTCGACCACTTCGGATGCCTTTAACGCCATCGCCGAGCCGCGGCGGCGGGTGCTCCTTGATTTTCTAAGGGAGGGCGAGCACGACGTGAGCGAGATGGTCGAGCGGCTGGGCTGGCCTCAGGCGGTCGTGTCGAAGCACCTTGGGGTTCTGCGGAGCGTGGAACTCGTGACGGTCGAAGCGATCGGGCGGCGGAGGGTGTATCGCGTGAACGCGGAGAAACTCAAGCCGGTGCACGACTGGGCGGCGGCGTATGAGCGGATGTGGACGCACCAACTCGACCGGATCAAGAGGCGTGCCGAGTCGGCGGCCTCGCGAAACAGGGACATTCAGAACAAGGAGAAGACCTCATGAGCACGGCGTTGACGAGCGAGGGGATTCAGACGTTGGACATCCGCAAGGAGATCGAGATCGACGCGCCGGTTGAGGTCGCGTTCGAGGCGATTCTGGCGGAGGCTGGGCCGGAGAGCCAAATGCCCGACGGGACGGCGATGCCGTTCGTGCTGGAGGCGTGGCCGGGCGGGCGGTGGTTTCGGGATCTCGGGAAGAAGAGTGGACACATGTGGGGGCACGTGCAGGTGATCAAGCCGCCGACGCTGTTGGAGTTGTGCGGGCCGATGTTCATGTCGTACCCGGCGACGAACTTCGTGCAGTATCGGCTGACGGCGCAGGGGAAGCGCACGAAACTCGCGTTCACGCACCGGGCGATCGGGCTTATCCCCGAGGACCACATGAAGGGCGTGCAGCAGGGGTGGGAGTATGGGCTGAACCGGATCCGCGAGATCGCCGGGCGTTTGGCGACGCGGTAACCGGGTGCGGGCGAGGGACATCACACGGGCACGTCTGAGGGTTCGCGGGGTATTGGTCGGGTGTGGATTGGTGGTTTGGTCACTGAAGGAGGAGCATGAGCATGTCGATCGCGCAGTCGTTGCTGGCGGAGTTTGAGATCGAGTTGAAGACCACGCGCCGGTTCCTTGAGGCGATCCCCAAGGAGAAACTCGCGTGGAGGCCCCATGAGAAGTCGATGTCGGCGGGGCAACTGGGCCTGCACATCGCGCAGGTGCCGATGGGCGTGCTGAACATGGCGATGGAGGATGTCGGATCGGTGCCCGACATGAGCAGGCCACGCGAGGAGGCGACCTCGATCGCGGACATGACCACGGCGTTGGAGAAGGCCGCGGCGTATGTCCGGGCGACATTGCCCACCATCGACGACGCCAGAATGATGCGCCCGGTCAAGTTCCTGCGTGGCGAGCAGGTGGTCATGGACGTGCCCCGCGTCGGATTCCTTCGGAGCATCATGTTCAACCACCTGTACCACCATCGTGGGCAGTTGGGCGTGTACCTTCGGCTCCTTGGTGTGAAGGTGCCCTCGAGTTACGGGCCGAGCGCGGATGAGTCGCCGTTCTAGGCGTCGTTCGCACACCGGATTCGCCGCCAGTTGCTACACATCGAGTTTGGCCCCGAGTCGGAACGCCAGCGCGCCGAGGCCGGCGACGATGAGGCTGTGGTGGATTCGGCCTGTGTTGATGAGATCGGGGATCTTCGAGAGGGGGACGAGGTGGATGGCGATTTCTTCGTGCTCGTCGAGGGATTGCGCGTGGGCCTTGGTGACGCCGCGGACGAGGCCTGTGTGGACGTGGTTGGTGAGGATGGCGGGGTTGGCTGAGACTTTGGAGATGATTTTGATCGGCTCGTCTGAAGGAGGGGCGTAGCCGGTTTCTTCGAGGAGTTCGCGGCGGCAGGTCTCGGCGGGGTCCTCGGCGTGGTCGACGATGCCGCCGGGGAGTTCGAGGGTGATGTCATTGAGGGCGTGGCGGAACTGCTCGATCATGACGATGTGGTGATCGTCGGTGATGGCGATGACGTTGGCCCAGTCGCGGGATTCGATGACGACGAAGTCGCCGACGCGACTGGGGTCCTGGCGGGAGCGCATGGTGCGCTCGTTGATGTCGAAGACGCGCGAGGTGACGAGGCGGCGCTCGGCCTCGATTGTCCAGGGGAGGACGGTGCGCGGGCCGGTGGGGTGTGATGGCTCTGGCGGTTGGGTCATGGCGGCGATTGTATTGGATGGTTGTGTGAGGCGGGATGTGTTCTCGCGACGCTACGCTGTGGGTTGATGCTCGATGAGTCGAAGAATGCTGGTGGATCAACTGGCAGTTCCACGCCGAAGGGTGTGGGAGGAGAAGTAGGCACAGGCGGGACGCCTGTGCCACGAGATGGTGTCGGTTCGTCGGGTGGTGGTGAGGTGACATTGGATCGGCCTCGGGTGAGGCCGCGTCTGCGATTGGGTGTGGGCGGGTGGATCGGCGCGGTGGCGCTGGTGGTGATGGTGCTGGCGTGCGTGGCGACCTTGCCGTACACGTTTGGGCGTGCGGGCGATGGCGTCGCACGGTACAGCGCGGGGGAGACGTCGGAGGCGAGGCTGGCGCCGTGGTGGGCTGGTGGCGCGAGCGAACATGATCCGGTGGGTGCGGAAGCGACGACTGGGGATTCGGGCGGGAAATCGGCGAAGCGAGTGACTCGATTCTGGCTCGGGAGCGATGCGCTGGGGCGGAGTGTCCTCATCCGGTGTCTGGCGGGGGGCGGGATCTCTCTGGCGGTTGGGCTCTTGGCGGCGCTGGTGTCGGTGTCGATCGGGACGATGGTGGGGGCGATCGCGGGGTATGCCGGTGGCGTGGTGGATGGGGTTCTGATGCGCACGGTGGATGTGTTGTATGGATTGCCGTATGTGCTGCTGGTGGTGCTGCTGGCGGTCGCGGGGGATGCGGTTGTGGATGAGTACCAGTCGCGATCGCGGGCGCAGGAGGCGTATGTGTCGTCGGAAGTGCGCGAGGTGATGCGCGAGTCGGATTCGGCGAGCAATACGGATCGCGCGGTGCGAGGGTGGCTGCTGGCGAATCCTGAGCGGGCGGAGGCGATGCGGAGTGAGGCCGCGGCGAAGTTTCCGCCTCGGGTGATGTCGGGGTCCACGCGATCGATGCTGGATGTGGGGATCTTGCTGGTGGCGATCGGGTCGATGAGTTGGTTGACGCTGGCGCGGGTGGTGCGGGGGCAGGTGCTGTCGCTCAAGGCGCTGCCATTCGTGGAGAGTGCTCGGGCGATCGGGATGTCGCGGTCGCGTGTGTTCGTTCGGCATCTGCTCCCGAACCTGATCGGGCCGATTGTGGTGTATGCAACGCTGACGGTGCCTCAGGCGATCTTGCAGGAGTCGTTCTTGAGTTTTCTGGGGATTGGGATCAAGCCGCCACTCCCGAGTTGGGGGAACCTGGCGGCGGAGGGTCGGGACGAGTTGAATCCGTACCGTTCTCACTGGTGGCTGCTGGTTTCGCCGTGTGTATTGCTGGGCGTGACGCTGTTGTCGTTGAACTTTGTGGGCGAGGCGTTGCGGGAGGTGTTCGATCCGAAGCGGCGTGGGCGCTAAGGTCTGCATCGGCCGTGGGCCTGGTCCCCGGCATTCGCTCGAACCAAGGCGAGGGAACGGATAGGAGAGTCATGCAGAGCAAGTTTGGACTCAAGGATCTGGTGCTGTTGCTGCTCGTCCTGGGGGTGGGCGTGCTGGTCTTCCTGGGGATGATGCAGGACGACCGGAAGTGGAAGGAGATGGAGCAGACGAAGTCGACTCTCTCGGGGATGGACGCGAAACTCGGGCGCTTGCAGACGGCGAACGAGGACCAGAGCGTGAAGGTCGAGCAGTTGGGGCGGGAGATCCGCGACCTGGAGCGATCCATCGACGAGAAGCTGGCGGCGTGGAAGCCGGTGGGTGTTTCGACGGCTCCTGGCGCGACCGTGGCGTCGAGTTCGGATGCCCCGAAGGCCGGCACGAGCGGGACGAATGCGAGCGCCGCGAGTTCTGATCCGGCGACGCGGGGCCAACCGGCGTGGGCGAGGCCGGGTGTGGAGATCTCGTGGCAGCCCGCGAACAAGCACGTGACCGACCCTACGGAGCAGCCGGGATTCACGCGCGGGGGCGAGGTGACGGAACTGATCAATGCGCAGCCGAGCACAGTGATGCCGCTGGTTTATAAGGATGTATACGGGGCGTGGGTCTTTGAGCGTGTGGTGGAGTATCTCGCGAAGTTGAACCCGCAGACGCTCGTCCTGGAGGGTGTGCTGGCGGACGCGTGGCAGTACTCGCCGGACGGAACGTGGTTGCGTGTGCACATCAATCCGCGGGCGCGGTTCAGTGATGGCGAGCCCGTGAAGTCGGACGACGTGCTGTGGACGTTTCAGTGGATGCGGAATCCGCAGGTCGAGGCGGAGCGCCCCCGGTCGATCACGGACGTGATCGAGTCGGTCACGCGGATCGACGACAAGACGGTGGAGTTCGCGTTCAAGGAAGTGATCTTCACGAACCTGGACGCGGCGATGAACACGTTTCCGATCCTGCCCAAGCACGTGTACGAGAACTTCACGGCGGAAGAGTTTAATCGAGCGACGGGGCGCGTGGTGGGATCGGGCCCGTTCCGGTTCCGGTCGGTGACGAAGGACACCCAGTGGGCACCACCCCAGCCGATCGTGCTCGAGCGGAATGAGGCCTACTGGGGCCCCAAGCCGGCGTATGAGCGGCTTCGATACGTGGTGATCAGCGACGACCAGGGGCGGATGATCGCGTTCGACAACGCGAGCGGTGACATCACGCAGCCGAGTTCGTTGCAGTATGTGACGAAGATCAAGGACAAAGAGTGGTTGGAGCGAAACGCGGCGCACTCGTGGTACAACATCCGCTCGGGGTACAGTTTCATCGGGTGGAACTGCGACAAGCGGGATGGGACGTTGACACCGTTCGCGGATCGGCGTGTGCGTCGCGCGATGACGATGATGCTGGACCGCGACCAGGTTGTGGTGCACGATCTGTACGAGGGTTTGGCCCGGACAGCGACGGGTTCGTTCCCGAGCACGACTCCCCAGGCGAATCCGGAGATCAAGGCCTGGCCGTATGACCTCGAGGCGTCGCGGCGACTTCTCGCGGAGGCGGGGTGGGTGGATCGTGACGGCTCGGGTGTGCTCCGCAATGAGTCGGGCGATGCGTTCCGCTTCGAGTTCTCGTACGCGAAGGGGAGCGAGTTGACGGACAAACTCGCGAGATATTTGAAGGACCAGTGCGCGATCATGGGGATCGAGTGCACGCTTCGCACGATGGACTGGTCTGTGCTGATGCAGGAGATGGATCGTCGGAACTTTGACGCGATCACGATGGGCTGGTCGCCGTCGCGAGCCGAGAGCGATCCGCAGCAGATCTGGCACAGCCGGTACATCCAGAACCAGGGCGACAACTTCGTGCAGTGGAGCAACGCCGAGGCGGACCGTCTGATCGAGGCGGGGCGTCAGGAACTCGACCAGGAGAAGCGGCTGAAGATCTGGCACCAGTTGCACACGATACTGCACGAGGAGCAGCCGTACTCATTCCTTGTGGAGCGTCCGTGGAACCGGTTTGTGAGCACGCGGATCGGGAACTTCACGGAGTATCGCAACGGGTTCCAGTATGAGGAGTTGTTCGTGGGGAGCGGGAGCGCGGCATCGGCGGTCGAGCCGTGAGCGTGCTCTCTGTTGAGTTGATGTCGAACGCGTCCCCTGAGGAATCGCGAGCGTGCTGAGTTATCTGACACGACGCGTGCTGCTGATGGTGCCGACGCTGCTGTGCGTCTCGTACCTGCTCTTCATGCTGGTGGCGCTCGCGCCGGGCGGCGTGGGTGCGGCGTTGCGCCAGCAGGGCGGCGGCGGCGGGCAGGAAGCGTCGTGGGTGCAGCAGGCGTACCTCGACGATCGGTATGGATTGAAGGATCCGGTGCACTCGCAGTATCTGCGATGGCTGCGGCGGATCAGCCCGCTCAAGTTCGGCGCACGCGACATGGTGCGCGAGTCTGGCGAGATCGAGGCGCGGCCGCGGGCGATTCCCGTGCCGCCGGCGTGGGAGTGGTTCGTGGATGAACTCCCAAAGGAGCCGGCGCCGATCGTTCCCGATGCGGGCGTGCTGGCATCGGACGAGAGCAAGGCCCTGGCGTTCACGCGCGCGAAGGAGGCGTATGCGAAGGGGCGGTCGGACTTCATTCGCGCTCGGGCGGAGTTGAACGTCGCGATTGCGGCGTACGTGCGAAGCCAGGATATCGAGGTGACGACCGATGCGGGGGAAGATCTGTCGGCGAGTGTGCTGGGTCGCGTGACGCCGGATCGGTCGAGCGAGGCGTGGACACCGGTGCAGCACGCGGGAGATCGGATCCTTGAGGTGTACCGCGAGGCGGTGACGGCTCGGGCGGCGCTGATCGGGATGTTCGACGTGCCGGTGTTTCGTGCGGCGGGGTACTCGATCGTGCCGGGTTCGGTGTCGATCGGGAGTCCGGATCTCGGGACGGTCTTCTCGCGCGGGCAGACGGTCTCGACGGAGATCGCCAAGGCGTTGCCGGTGACGCTGGGGCTGAATCTGCTGGCGATTCCGCTGATTTATGCGATCGCGATCCCGAGCGGAATTGTGGCGGCGAACCATCGCGGACGGTTCATCGACGTCGTGCTGGGATTGAAGTTCATCGCGCTCTGGTCGATTCCCGTGGTCCTCGGCGGGATTCTGCTTCGCGGGTATCTTGCGTCACAGAACAACTGGATGCTCTTCCCCTCGACGGGCTTGCACGACCGGGCGTCGGACGCGATGACGTTCTGGCCTTCGAGGAACGAGGGTGGCGGGTGGTCGATCGGGTATCTCGTGGACATGCTGTGGCACCTGGGCCTGCCGGTGGCGTGCCTGGTGTACACGGGCTTTGCCGTGCTGAGCAAGCAGACGCGGGCGGCGATGCTGGACAACTTCAACGCGGACTATGTTCGAACGGCGAAGGCGAAGGGGGTCGAGAATCGGACGATCGTGTACGCCCACGTCTTCCGCAACAGCCTGCTCCCGCTCATCACCATGTTCGCGAATGTGTTTCCCGCGATGCTCGCGGGGAGCGTGGTTGTCGAGCGGATCTTCGGGATTCCCGGGATGGGGACGCTGGTGATCCAGGCGATCGAGTTGCGGGATCGGGAGTTGCTCCTGGGGAACGCGATGATGATCGCGATCGTGAGCATGGTGGGCCTGCTGATCGCCGACGTGCTGTACGCGATCGCGGACCCGAGGATCAGTTACAAGTGATGCGAGCCCGCGGTGGCGCGGGGCGACTGTTCAAGGAAGGGTGAGCCAGAGGCGATGTCGAGCGAGGGTCCACAGATCAAGGCGATGCAGGCTCCGGGGCCGATGGCCACGGTGACGGGCGTGCAGTTGATGCAGGGCCTGGGCGTGCAGGCGGCGAAGGGCTTCTGGGCCGACGCGTGGGACCACGTCGCCAAGCGCGTCGGGGCGCGGTTCGCCATCGTGTGGCTGGGGATCGTGCTGTTCTTTGCGATCTTCTCGCCGATACTCGCGAACGGGCACCCGATCCTGTATCGCGTGGAGTTGCCGACGGGAGAGTGGGGCGGGTGGACGTCGCCGATCCTGGAGAACATGAGTTCGGTGGACGTGCTGCTGTTGCTCGTCGGCGTGGTGGGCGGGGTGTGGATGCTGCTGGCGAAGCGGTTCACTCGATCGGAACGCCTGGGCGTGCTCATCGGCTATCTGATCGCGTGCGGGGCAGGACTCATTGCCGGCTCGTACATCTTGCAGTCCATCGCGGACATGGGCGGGACGAAGCGGGAGATGATCGATGCGCGACCGGTGGAGTGGGGGCGGTTGTCGTTGAACGCCGCGCGTCCGGTGGTGATGCTTGCAGTGGCTCTTGTTCCTGCGGTTGTGCTTGGGTTTGCTCTGCCGTTCCGTGGGAAAGGCAAGTTCGTTGGTGCGGTGCTCGCGGCGGTGGTGATCGTGCTGCTCGGGTCATTGTGGTGGCGCAAGCCGTTGCAGACGTTTCCGTATCAGGGCGCGGTTGCCGCGCAGCGGGCGGAGGCGTTCTTCACCATCGTGCCGTTCTCGCCGAACCAGCGATCGATCTCGGCGGATCTTTTGCCGCCGGGGTGTTCGAACGACATGACGCGTGAGAAACTGGACGATGAGCATGGCGGGCGAGCGTCGCGCACGCCGGGGACGCCTGTGCACTGGTTGGGGACGGACTCGTATGGGCAGGACGTCTCGTCGCAGTTGATGCACGCGTGTCGCGTGGCGATCTCGCTGGGGCTGGTGAGCACGGGCATTGCCGTCGCGATCGGCGTGACGATCGGCGCGCTCATGGGGTACTTCGGCGGGTGGGTGGACATGGTCCTCCTGCGCGTCGTCGAGGCGTTCATGGCGCTTCCGGTGCTCTTCCTGCTCATCATCGCGGCGGCGGTCTTGCCGCGGAATCTGTATGTGACCATGGCGCTCATCGGATGTGTGACGTGGACGGGGGCGGCGAGGTTCATACGAGCGGAGTTCATGCGGCTTCGTCATCAGGACTTCGTGCAGGCGGCGCAGGCGCTGGGGCTGCCGCTGCGGTCGATCCTGTTCAAGCACATGCTTCCCAACGGCGTGACGCCGGTGCTGGTCGATGCGTCGTTCGGGATCGCGGTGGCGATCTCGGCGGAGGTGACGCTGAGTTTCCTGGGGCTGGGTCCCGAGGAACAGTCGAGTTGGGGCCGCCTCCTGACGGACACCACGAACAACGTCGGGGCGTTCATGTGGTGGCTGGGCGTCTTTCCTGGGGCGGCGATCTTCCTCACGGTGCTCTCGTACAACCTGATGGGGGAGGCGCTCCGCGACGCGATCGACCCGAAACTCAAGAAGGCGAGGGTGTGACGCGCCATGCAGGACGATCCCACCATCATTGAGACATTTAACATGGGCCCCGGGTCGCCCGCGCCCAAGCGTCGTGCCGAGCAGCCGCTCGTCAAGATCCGTGACCTGGGCGTGTCATTCGACAACCGGGGCGGCCCGCGAATCCAGGCCGTGGATGGCAACTCGCTGACGATCTATCCGCGCCAGACGGTTGCGGTCGTCGGTGAGTCGGGGTGCGGCAAGAGCGTCTCGGCGATGAGCATGCTGCAACTGATCCCCATGCCGCCGGGCAGGTTTGATCGCGGGAGCATCTGGTTCCGGTCGCGCCAGTTGGCGTCGCTGGGCGTCGCGGGACAGGATGGGATGATCGATCTCCTTCGGCTGGATCAGCGAGAGATCCGCGCGATCCGCGGGAACGAGATCGCGATGATCTTCCAGGAGCCGATGACGAGCCTGAACCCGGTGTATACGGTGGGCGACCAGATCGCCGAGGCCGTGCTGCTGCATCAGGCGGTGGGGGGTGATGAGGCGTACTCGATCGCGTTGGAGTCGATGAAGGCCGTGGGGATTCCCGAGGCCGAGCGTCGCATCGGGCAGTATCCACACCAGTTCTCGGGTGGGATGCGTCAGCGCGTGATGATCGCGATGGCGCTGGCGTGCCGCCCGCGGCTGCTGCTGGCGGATGAGCCGACGACGGCGCTCGACGTGACGATCCAGGCGCAGATCCTGGATCTCCTGACGGAACTGAAGCGGACGCGCGACATGGCGGTGATGCTGATCACGCACGACCTTGGCGTGGTAGCGGAGAACGCGGACGTCGTGTGCGTGATGTACGCGGGGCGTGTGGTGGAGTATGCGCCGGTGACGGAGCTCTTTGATCGTCCGATGCACCCGTACACGCGGGGGCTTCTGAACTCGATCCCGCGGTTGGGCGCGCGGCGAGATCGACTCGTCACCATCCGTGAGATCGTGGACAACCCCGAAGAGTTCACGAAGTTGCCCGGGGCGAGTGAGGGCGTGAGGCCGTGGTGGCCCTGGCACGAGCCGCCGAAGGACCTCGTGCCGCTGTCGGGACCTGGGGGCGAGTATGTCCTGCGTCAGGTCTCCGAGACGCACTGGGTCGGGGTGTGGCGGACCGAAGGGGCGGCAGGTCACATGGATCACGTGCCCGATCTGGCCTTCCGTCGCGAGATGGCGACGGCGTGAGTCGGTCCAGTGTTCCCGTGAGAGACATTGTCGCACTATCATCGTCTGATGCGGGTGCTGACGCTCACGGATGAGATCTTCGCGGTGCGGGAGCAGAGTTTCCTTGCGCGGCTGGAGGTCGGTCTGGTCGCGGAAGGGGTACGGGTCTTTCGCGCGATGCCCGAGACGGCGATGTCGTACGCCCCGTCGCCGATCGTCGCACGGACGATTCCCTATCACGTCGGGTTGTGGCAGGCGGGGCTGGAGGCCGCCGCGCGTCGTGTGGCGCGCGAGATCGATGAGATTCTGGATCTTCCGTCCGGGGGCCCTTCGGGTCCGTTGATCGATGCGGTGCACGTCTTCGGTGGGAATGCGTGGCAGTTGGGCGAGGCGATCGCGAGAGAAATAGGCTCGACGCTCCTGATCGAGGTTTGGCGATCGGGGCTGGCGCCGCGCGTCCGGACGTTCGCGACGCGGACGGGTGTCTCGACGACGTTTCTGTCGCCCGACTCGTGCATCACGAAGGTGCTGGGCGAGCTGACCTCGACGTCGGTGAATCCGTTCTCCAGGGCCGGGGCGTCGTCGCGTCCGATCCAGTTGCGTGAGGCGTTGTGGGGAGTGATCACGCCGACGATTGCCACGCCGATCTTTGAGCCGGGGCGTTTGGCGTCGATCATGATCGTGGGCGCGGGAAGGGACCCGAAGGGATACACGGCGGCGGTCGCGGCGCTCGGCGCGCTTCGCGCGTCGGGCGTGGAGTTCATGGTCTTCTGTGACGCCGACACGGGGCAGCGCGCGGGCGTGCAGGCGACGGCGAGGCGTGCGGGCCTGATCGCGAACCTCTCGATGGTCGCGGAACTGGAGAACCGACGGGATCTGGTTCTCGAGGGCGATCTGATCCTTCTGCCCGAGGCCAACGGCGAGCAGCGGACGGTGGTTCTTGATGCCTTCGCGACCGGGATCCCGGTGATCGCCTCAAAGGACCCGATGAACTCGGTGCTCATCGACGGGCAGACGGCATCGATCGTGGAATCGGCGACCGTGGAGGCGTGGTCCGCCGCGATCACACGTGTTGTTCGCGAGCCGGGCGTCGCGAGAAAGCAGGCGGACTCGGCCCGGTCCTTCGCGGCGTCCTCGAGACGCGCGAGCGACTATCTTCGCGCGGTCCTTGATGCCTACGACGCGATTCGGGCGGCCGACCCCATTCCGTTCCCGGCGAGATCTCGGGCGTAAAGGGTCCCGCAGCGTCCGATAGCACCGCCCGATCGGGCGAATCGCACGATTGTGCGGGCGTTGCCGTCGGAAAAGGTTGCAAACTCGGCGGAATTGTTGCACATTGAATGGTGACGCTCGCCGGAGTGCGGGCGTGGTCGTGGTGTGAACATCGAAAGAGAGGCGGAGCATGATACTGGCAGGGATGGCGGCGCTGGCGATGTCGGCGCTCGGCGGGTGTGGGGGCGAGGATCCAGGGCATCTCGCGGGGTACAACAACTTCGGGCGTGCGATCGCGACTCGGCACTGTGAGCCGAGCGTCTACACCGTGACGAATCGGTCGGGGAACGAGTGGCACTCGCGTCGCGACAACACGTCGTGCGGGTGCGAGGGGCCTGGTGCGTATGGGGCGTCGCACAGGCATCAGGCGGTGCACGTCCGCGTGGGCCAGGTTGTTGTCTCCATTCCGGCGTGGGGTCGGCAGGACGATCGCCACCTCGAGACGGCTCGCAACCGCTGGCTCGAGGAGCAGGGCTACGTGAACCGCGTGCGGACGTTCCGCAACCCGGCATACGCGCCGTCGCGTCAGTCGAGCGCGGCGCCGATCGTCGAGCGGGACATGATCGTGCAGAAGAAGGGGCCGATCCAGCCTCGGGCGATCTTCCGCCTCAATCCGGAGGTCACGGGGTATCGGTCGAAGATGCAGGTCCGCGCCACGCCGATGAAGGCGTCGAGCGTGATCGTGTTCCACGGACCATTGACCGAGGGCACGAAGGTGGCGGACGCTCGGTAGAGTGGGACTCGGGCGCGCGTCGACGGGGTGTGTGAGACGCGCGACAAACTTCGTGGGTGGCTGCCCGCAACTCTCTCGTGCGGGCGCGGCAACGACGTCGGTCCTTTGGGCCGGCGTCGTTGCTTTATGGGATTGTTCACACGCCGGTTCAGCGGGAGTTCGGGATTGGCGTATGCTGGGATGTGGAGCGATCACTCTTTGATGCCAGGTCGATGCCCGTACGGATGCGGGGTCGGGACGCCGCCGCGGGAGTGGGAGGCGTTGGTGCGGGTGCGCCGCCACCGGGGGATGTGGGCAGTGCTCCGTCGCGCGAGGGCAAGGGCTCGCCGCTGAGTGTCTCGCAACTCGCGGCACGGATCGATGCGGCTTTATCAACAGGCATCCCCGGAACGATCAGCGTCGTGGGCGAGGTCTCGAACTTCACGGATCGCACGCACTGGTATTTCGGGCTCAAGGATGCCGACGCGCTCGTGTCGTGCGTGATGTTCCAGTCGGCGGCACGCCGGGCGAAGGTGAGGCCTCAGGACGGGCAGTCGGTCGTTGCGAAAGGGCGGGTCGAGTTCTACGCCAAGAGCGGGCGTGTGTCGTTCATCGTCGATTCGATCGAGCCGGTGGGCGTGGGGGCGCTCGAACTGGCGTTTCGGAAGTTGTGCGATGACATCCGGGCGCTCGGGTGGTTTGCCGACGAACGCAAGCGGGCTCTTCCGGCGTTTCCGAGGAAGATCGGCGTCGTGACGAGCCGGACGGGGGCGGCGCTCCAGGACGTGCTCGACACGATGCGACGGCGGTGCCCGGCTGTTGGCGTGGTGCTGGCGGATGTGCGCGTCCAGGGCGATGGGTCGGCGGGTGAGGTCGCACGCGCGATCGCGACGCTGGGCGCGCGATACCAGGCGCTCGGCGTGGACGCGATCCTCGTCACACGGGGCGGCGGGTCGATGGAGGACCTTTGGGCCTTCAACGAGAAGGTTGTGGCTGAGGCGATCGTGAGGTCGCCCATTCCAGTGATCGCGGCGATCGGTCACGAGACCGACACGACGATCGCGGAACTGGTGGCGGACGTGCGTGCGGCGACGCCGACGCAGGCCGCGATGCGATTGACGCCCGATCGGGAGGATCTGGCGCGACAGGCCGATTCGATGCGTCGACGGCTGCATGGCGCGTGTGCGCGCGCGACGCGGATCTATGCCGAGCGATTGCGCGGCCTGGAGCGGCGTCCGGGGATCGCGCGCCCGGAGACGTCTCTGGCGATGGCTCGCGAGCGGATGCTGACGGCTGTGGATTCGCTGGGCGATGCGGTCCAGGAGGCCATGGCCGAGGCGGTGCGGAACGCGGAGGGAATGGCGACTCGGCTTCGGGTGAATCGCCCGAGCGCGAGGCTGGCGATGCTGGCGTCGTCGGTCGAGCGATCGCGGCTCAGATTGGAGGGAGCGTGGGATGGTGTACCGACGCGCGCGCGACTGGAGGCCGCGATGGATCGCCTGCGGCAGGTCGTGCAGTCGCGGGTCGTGGGGCAGCGGAAAGATGCCGAGAGTGCCGAGCGGACGCTTGAAGCGGTGGGGCCGGCGGAGGTGCTCCGGCGAGGGTTCAGCGTGACGCTGGGGGCGGATGGGCGGGCGATCCGGAGCGTTGGCGCGGTCACGCCGGGCGATCGCTTGACGACGGTGGTTGCGGATGGGCGGGTGGAGTCGGTGGTTGACGTGTCGGCGAAGGGGACGACCCCAAGACGAGCCTCGACGAAGAAGCCGGAGCGAACGGTGGACGAGGAGTCTGGATTGTTCACGTAGGGAAGCGGTTCTACTCAATGGAGTAGACACAGGCGAGACGCCTGTGCCACGAGTTGGGGTAGGAAATCGGCTGCGCTGCTCTGGGCTGGCGGCAACCTTCGTTGGACCTTGGGCGAAAATGGACCTAACTTCCCTCGTGGCAGCACCGCGATCACGTCAGGGCAAGGGTGGGGATGAGGGCGAATCCATGCCGTTTGAGACGGCTTTGGAGGGGGTCGAGTCGATCATTGACAGAATCGAGTCGGGCGAGATCGGGCTTGAGGAATCGTTGAGCGAGTATGAGCGCGGGGTGCGGCTGCTCAAGCGGTGCAAGGACATCTTGAAACGTGTGGAACAGCGGGTTGAGGAGTTGAACGCCGAACTGTCGAAGCACGACGAGGCCGAGGCGGACTAAGGGCCGCGAGTCGGCGTCGGCTCCCCGCATGGAGGCGGGAACGCATGGGAGATCTGGAGTTTCTTCAGTTCATGCACCGGGTGGTGATGCTCGGGTTCATGTTCGCCTTTGGGGCGTGCGTGGGTTCGCTGATCAATGTGCTGGTGTGGCGGCTGCCGAGGGGGCTTGGCGTGGTGACGCCGCCGTCGGCGTGTCCGTCGTGCGGGACGCGGTTGACATGGCGTGAGAACATCCCGGTGATCGGGTGGATCATGCTCCGCGGGCGATGCCGATTCTGCTCGGCGAGGGTCTCGGCGGAGTATCCGATCGTTGAGGCGATCGTGGGAATGCTCTTCGTCGCGACGTACCTGCTGTGTTATGGGTTGCCCGATGCCGTGGGACATATGGGCGCGCCGCACGCGATGGCTCCGGCGTGGGCGGGGATCGGCGTGAAGTGGACGTGGCCGATCTTTGTGATGTGGCTGATCCTGCTGGGGTGCCTGGTGGCGATGACGATCGTGGACGCGAAGACGTTCACGATTCCGGCGCCGTTGACGACCGTGCCGTTGATTTTGGGCTTGGTGGCGCATCCGGCGTATGCGGTGTGGGTCTCGTCATGGGATGGACTGAAGTTCGTGCCTTCTGCCGGGTGGACGTGGGTGATTCCTTCGCCGGGTGGGCAGGGGTGGGGCGTGTGGTGGATCGGGCTGGCGCTGGGCGGGGCGGCGGGGCTGGTATTGGCGAATGTGCTGATGGCGACGGGGCTGATTCGGCGGAGTTTTCTCGATGCCGAGGAATGGGAGCGGGGCGAGGTGTCGCGATTGCGTGCGCTGCATCGGGAGAAGCAGGTCGAGGGAACAACGGTGACGCCAGGCGACGCGGGATCGGTCGAGCCGGCCGTAGCCGCGCATGTGGTCGTGGGTTCGTCGGTTGAAGATGCGGTGGAGGACGAACTCTCGGCGGATGAAGAGGCGTTTGTGTTCAACCCCGAGGTCTGGCGCGGATATCCGCATGCCCGGCGTGAGGTTTTGCGTGAGGTGATTTTCCTCTCGCCTGTGATTGGGCTTGGGCTGCTGGGCGGATGGGTGGCGCTGAAGGTGGCGGGTTGTGGGCCGTCGCCGAGTGGGTTTGGGCTTGTCTGCGAGCACACGGCCCCGCTGTGGCTTGACGCGTTGTCTGGGGCACTCCTAGGGATGCTGATTGGGGGTGGGGCGGTGTGGTTCGTGCGGATCGCGGGATCCCTGGCGTTCGGGAAGGAAGCGATGGGGCTGGGCGATGTCCACATGATGGCGGCGGTGGGGGCGTGCCTGGGGTGGATCGACGCGACGCTGGGATTCCTCGGGTCGGCGTTTGTGGGAATCTTGTGGGCGATTTTCGGGCTGGTGCTTGGGGGCCGGCTCAAGCGGTCGATGCCGCTCGGGCCGTTCCTTGCGGTGGCGACGGTGCTGGCGGTGATCTGTAAACCATTGCTAAGCCGGTGGTTG
Organism: uncultured Phycisphaeraceae bacterium; assembly: GCA_964628245.1. Lineage (GTDB taxonomy): Bacteria > Planctomycetota > Phycisphaerae > Phycisphaerales > UBA1924. The sequence goes on from CAZVMU010000002.1 coordinate 273,331, forward strand.
GTGCCGCATCTTGGGGCGTGGGAGGTGTACTCGATTCCCTGATCGTGCGGGGGGTGGCGGGGATGGGGTGATTGTCGGTTTGTGTTGATTGTCTGTTGGTTGCGCGATTGTGCGCAAGGTCTGCGTTTTGCGGCACAAATGGCGTGCGAGCCGATATCATGCGTGTGCGCCGCAGCGGCATGGGTCGCCTATCGGCGTGTTTGTGAACAACCTTTGGATAGGGGCTGACGATGGATCGCGGTCGCATTACTCGAGTCGGAGGGCTTTTCCTGGCGGCGCTCATGGTCGCGGCAACGCTCACGGGGTGCTCCAAGAGCAAGAAGCAGCAATATGACTTGGCGCTGCAGGAGGCGGCGGAGTTGCGTGAGCGCAACGCGAAGCTCGAGAGCGAGAATCGCGAGCGTGACATTCGTCTGGCGGACCTTGAGAATCAGTTGCGTGCTCAGCCGGTCGCGCAGGCGCCGGTGGTGATCCAGCAGCAGCCTCAGGGGAACTCGGGCGGGTGGAACAACGGCGGGTACGCGAGTGACAACGGCGGCGACTTCCACCGTAACACCAAGGGCGAGATGGTCGCGGAGATCGCCGGCGAGGTGCTCTTCGACTCCGGCTCGGCGACGCTCAAGACCACGGCGAAGCGCACGCTCGATCGGATCGCGGGGCAGATCCGTTCGCAGTACAACGGCTCGACGATCCGCATCGAGGGTCACACGGATTCGGACCCGATCCGCAAGAGCAAGTGGGCGTCGAACGACGCGCTAAGCCAGGCGCGGGCCGAGGCGGTGCGGACGTATCTCTCGCAGAAGTTGTCGAACAATCGCATGTCGGCGATCGGGTTTGGCTCGACGCAGCCCAAGGGTTCAAAGGCGGCGAGCCGTCGCGTGGAGATCGTGATCGCCGGGGCATGACCGCGAGCGATTCGGTCTGGGAACTGTGTTTCAGGCGGCCCGGAGCGATCCGGGCCGCTTTGTTTTTGTCGTGGCGAGAGTGAATCCACGAGCGGCGGAGTAGCGAAGGCTCTAGCGAGGCCCCACCGCGGCGTGCGGTGCGAAGGCCAGTGGACACACGACACCTGGACATGGAGATGGAAATGAAACAGACAACCCTTTTGGGTACGGCTCTTGGTGCGCTCATGCTCGCGGGAACGACGCTGGCCGGCGGATGCAGCGGAGGATCGGGCGATCACAAAGCGATGACAAAGGTCGAATCGCCCCACGCGACGGGGAATATCGTCGAAGTGGCTTCGAAGGCCGGGACGTTCTCGACGCTCTTGGCGGCGGCGAAGGCGGCGGGGCTGGTGGAGGCGCTGCAGGGTGATGGACCGTTGACGGTCTTTGCCCCAAATGACGAGGCGTTCGCCAAACTCCCCAAGGGGACCGTGGAGAACCTCCTCAAGCCCGAGAACAAGGCGATGCTCGCGAGCATCCTGACGTATCACGTCGTGCCCGGACGCGTGCTGGCGAAGGACGTCGCCTCTGGTGGAGTTGCGACATTGAACGGTCAACGGCTGGATGTGAAGGCTGCGTCGGGGAGCGTCATGGTGGACGGGGCGAAGGTCATCGCAACGGACGTGATGGCGAGCAACGGCGTGATCCATGTGATCGATTCGGTGGTGATGCCGTCGTCCAAGTCGATCGTGCAGACGGCGCTCGACGCGGGGCAGTTCAAGACGCTCGCGATGCTCTTGGAGAAGGCGAGCCTGGTGGGCGCGCTCGAGGGCGAGGGGCCTTTCACGGTCTTTGCGCCGACCGATGAGGCCTTTGCGAAGATCCCGAAGGAGACGCTGGAGAGCCTGCTGAAGCCCGAGAATCGGGAGATGCTGGCCGGGATCCTGAAGTACCACGTTGTGCCGGGTCGTGTCTTTAGCGATGCGGCGGCGAAGGGGGCGACGGTCAAGACGCTCGAAGGCTCCACGGTGACGACCAAGAGCCAGGGCGGGAGTGTGATGGTCGGGAAGGCGAAGGTTGTCGCGGCGGACATCGACGCGAAGAACGGGGTGATTCATGTGATCGAAACGGTGATCATGCCCGAGAAGAAGTAGGTTCAAGGCCGAGCCTTGTGTTGTGCGGCGGGGCCCGGGCGAAATCCCGGGCTCTCGCCATTTCCGGGGCAGGGTCTGTGAATCTGGAATGATGCGTGTGTCGAAGCGTGGGAGCGAAGGCTCGAGAGGGGGAGGGCATGCGGTGTTGGCGTTGGCGCGAGTTGGAGTCGTGGACGTGTTCCGGTTTGCGTTGGGATCGGTCCCTCTGCGACGGGTACGATGGTCACGAGTGATGGAGGGCGTTGGCTCGAACGTGGTCCCCGAACCGAATCAACTCCAGGAGCCGCTTCTTCCGGCGGTGGCGCGTGGCGACGAGGCCGGCGTGCGCGAGTTCAATGCGAGATACGCGGGGCTTGTGTGGTCGATCGTGCGGCGACTCGGGGTGCCGCGCGTGGAAGCCGAGGATGCGGTGCAGGACATTTTCGTGGAGTTGTGGCGGTCGGCGGATCGGTTCGACGCGTCGATCGCGTCGGAGCCAGCATTTGTCGCCATGATCGCGAGGCGTCGGGCGATCGATCGGATCCGGCGGGTGTCGAGGCAGGCGGACGGCGTGGCGCTCTCTGAGGCGGTCGAGGCGGAGGCTCGGGTGGGGGGCTGGCGCGGCTCGGCGGGCGGCGGCGGGGGTTCTCAGGTCGAGTTTCCCGCGACGACGGAGCGTGCGGTCGAGGCGCTGGATCGGCTCAGCCCGGATCAGCAGCGGGTGCTGCGGCTGTCGCTCTTCCGCGGTCTTTCGCACGAGTTGATCGCGCGGTCGTTGGACATGCCCCTGGGCACGGTGAAGACACATGCCCGGCGTGGGCTCATTCGACTTCGTGATTTACTTTCTGAGCGAAAGGAGGTCGCGACATGAGCGTGCAACCTCCGAATCGTCGTGATGGAGGCTATTCCGGGCTGGACGAGCGGCTCCTGGAACTACTCGCGGGGCGTGCGGCCGGGGATCTCTCTCGCGAGGACGCGCAGGACCTCGAGCGGCTGCTTCGTGAATCCGGATCGCGTGACGAGGCCGAAGCAGCGGGGGAGGCGATGGAACTCGCCGCCGCGGAGGCGTACTTGGCGATGCTGAAGGACGAGGCGACGAGCGGCACGATGGGGGGCGCGGCTGATGGTCCCTCGGCGTCGCTGGTCGCGCGACTCGACCGTGCTGGGGCGTCGTTTTGTGCCGGTCGGGCGGGGGCTGAGGGGCATGGTGCTGTCGCGGACTCGCCCATTCCGATCGCGAGGGGTGTACGGCCCGCGGATACGACGTCAAACCTGGAGCGATTGAAGCGGCTGTCGATGGCGGCGGTGGTAGCGCTCATCGTGGGCGTGGGCGTGTACATGTTGCTGCCTCCCAAGCCCGGGCCATCCCTGATGGTGTTGAAGGAGCGGTTCGAGGAGTCGCAGCCCGACGCTACGATCCTGTCGTGGGGCGACTGGGCAGTGGATGGGCAGCCGCCCGAGGTGGCCGGGGTGACGGGCGACCTGGTGTGGTCGGATCTTCGTCAGAGCGGATATCTCGAGTTTGGCGGGCTTCCCCGGTCCAACGCCGATGAGCAGTACCAGTTGTGGATCATCGACGCGGAGCGGGGGATGGAGCAGCGGATCAGCGGGGCGATCTTCTCGGGGGATGGGTCGAAGTCGCAGGTTGTGCCGATCGAGCCAGGGCTCAAGGTCAATAAGGCGGCGGCGTTTGCGATCACGATCGAGAAGAAGGGCGGCACGTGGGTCTCTGACATGAAGCGGCGCGTGGTGATCGCGGCGAGGCCGACGAACCCGGGTTGAGACCGTGTGTCAGCCGCGGCCGTTGGCACGCAACGAGTTTCTCATCGGAATTGGCCTAGGCTCTTGCGGGCTGTAGAGATCGCGATGGTGCGGTCCGCGGTCGTGCGAGGAGTGGTCACAGGCGATGGGTCGAGCCGCGTGCACGAAGGATTCGAAGGAGGCCACGGGTGGCCGCACGGTCTCGCTTCCGGTCCAGACAGACGGGCATCGCCCGCGCGTTGCTCGTTCGAAGATGACGCGATGGCGGTTCCTCGTGCTCGTGCTGGTGCACGTGGTCTTTGTGGTGCACCTGGTGCAATGGTGGATGTCGGGGATGGGCGATGATGTCCGCGAGACGCTCAGCCCGATCGAGCCTTCGGAGTCGATGTTCACGCTCGAGTCTGGTCTCATCAACGCGGGGTTCGTGCTCTTTGCGTTGGCGATCCTCTCGACGCTGCTCTTCGGGCGGTTCTTCTGTGGCTGGGGGTGCCACATCATCGCGCTGCAGGACTTCTTTGGGGCGTTCCTGAAGAAGATCGGGATCCATCCCAAGCCGTTCCGCACTCGGCTGCTTTTGTTCATGCCGCTCGCGATGGGGCTGTACATGTTCGTGTGGCCGACGCTGAAGCGCGAGGCGGTGTGGCCTCTGCTGCATGCGATCGGCGGCGCGAAACTCGTGACCGACGCCGTGCGGTACCTTGGCTATCCCGTTCCGCGGCCCGAGTTCATCCCGCATTTCATTGTTGAGGATTTCTGGGCGACGTTCGCGCCGTGGTACATCGGGATTCCATTCCTCGCGATCTGCGGCTTTGCCGTGGTGTATTTCCTGGGGAACAAGGGGTTCTGCACGTACGGCTGTCCGTATGGCGGGTTGTTCGGGCCGGCGGATCTGGTGTCGGTCGGGAAGATCGTGGTGAACGAGCGGTGCGAGGGGTGCGGGCATTGCACGGCGGTCTGCACGTCGAATGTTCGAGTTCACGAGGAGGTTCGGGATTTCGGGCAGGTTGTCGATCCCGGGTGCATGAAGTGCATGGACTGCGTGAGTGTGTGCCCGAACGAGGCGTTGTCGTTCAAGTTTGGAAGGCCGAGTGTGTTCACGAAGCCGCGAACGGGGGCGGCAAAGGAGCGTCGGCGTGCGGATCGGTCGGGGTTGTACGATGCGACCCTGGGCGAGGAGGCCGTGCTCGCGGTCGTTTTTGTGGTCTTCACGTTCTTCGGGTTTCGCGGGCTTTGGGCGCAGGTGCCACTGCTTATGTCGGCGGGGCTTGGGTCGATCGCGACGTTGGGCGTGTGGAAGTTGTGGCGGGTCGCAACGACGCCGAATGTCCGGTTGTCGACGAGACAGTTGCGGCTTCGTGGGAGGTTGACGCCGACGGGGATGGTGTTTGTGCCATGCGCGATTGGGCTGGCGATGCTTGGGTTCTGGGGAGCGTGGGTCCGTTGGGAGCGGTACCTTGCCGGGTACCTTGAGTGGGACATCAAGCCCACCGAGGTCCAGGTTTTCTCGGCGTCATACAAGCCCGACCCGGAACAGGTGGCGTTGGCCGATCGGTCTTTGAAGCACTACCTGCGGTCGGCGTCGTTTGCGCGTGGCGGGTATGGATGGACGCTCGATGTCGCGACGGAGCAGCGGGTCGCGTGGCTGCACGCGGTGGCGGGTCGCCCCCAGGAGGCCGAGGCGGCGATCGACCGCGCGATCGAGTTGAGACTCGATGGCGTGCGTGACGCGTCATCGCTGGGGCCGCGGCGGGAGCAGCGTCAGTTGCTGGCGTCGCTCATCTATGACGCGGTGAAGTTGCGAGTGATGCAGGGGCACACGCCGACGCAGATCGAGGAGTTCGTGCGGTCGTGGGCCGAGCGTGAGCCGGGGATGGGGACGCTGTGGATGGATCTTGCGCAGAGCGCGATGCAGCGGCAGGACGCGGCGGCGGCGATTATCGCGATCGACAAGGGATTGGAGACGGACACGGGGCCGAACGGTGGCGCGGGGCTGACGGCCACCCGGGCTTCGCCCTTGCTGCTCGCGCTCGGGAAAGGCGATGAGGCTCTCGCGGCGGCTAAGGCGGCGGTGGAGGCCCAGCCCAAGGTAGCGGCGTTGCGGGCGAACTACGGGATGGTTCTTGCGAACCTAGGCAAACTGGATGAGGGGTTGGCGGAGACGCTGGAGGCGGCTCGGCTGGATGGGCGGAACCCGTACTTCGCGTTTCAGGCTTCGCAGATTTTGCAGGCCCAAGGCAAGATCGGCGAGGCCCAGTCGTGGGCGGACAAGGCCGAGGCCTTGCAAAGGGCGCAGCAGTCGCGACAGGAGCGCATCAATCGGTATTTCATACAGGCAACTCGATAGGGTTATGTACGGGCGTAAATTTGCATGCTCTCGGATCCGGCGGGACGGGGGACTCGAATCGAGAGGAGAACGGCAAACCGAGGTGCTGTAGGTGCCGACATGGGTTGTGCCGTGATGGTCTATTCGGGCGTTCGCCCACGAAGGAGATATTCGATGAAAAAGGTGTGGCTCGTCGGTCTCTTGTCCGGCACGGCACTCAGTGGCGTGGTGTTGGCGACGGATGGCCCGGACGTGATCGTCGGTGACCTTCCGAACATCTCTCGGTACAACACGGCGACTTCGGAACCGCTGACGGCGTTGGCGGTCGGTACGACCTCGTGCAACATCGGCACGGCGCGCCTCAGTTGGCTTGAGGATCCCGACAACCGGCACCCGACGATCGGGCAGAACATGTTTCGGTACTCGGTGGTGGGCGGCGCGGGTCGGTTCGAGCAGATCGGACTGAGTTTCGTGAAGCACGGCTTCTTCGCGCTCTCGCAGTCGTTGTGCCTCACCTGCAACGATCCCACGGACGGGACGGCGCTGGGCGTTGGCTGCTCGGATCCGTACACATCCTCACTGAACGGATCACAATCGGGCCTTGGGCCTCGGAGCCAGGTGAATGCGGCGACGGGGTTCTTCCCGATCAACTGGAACAGCGCGACGAATCTTCCTGCGGCGCAATGGCCGACGTCGGGGAGCCTCAACCGGCGCCTCCAGGTTCGCAAGTCGGATCTGTTCCCGGCGTCGAATCCGGGCTCGACGTACTTTGTGGAAGGGCAGTACATTGCGGCCGATGACACGGCGTCGCTCAACTCGTGGAATAACAACTCGTATCGCCAGGTGAACGTGGGACACTCGATCTCGGGAACGACGGATAACTTCACCTTTGCGTTGGCGAGTTCGACGCGACGGCGCATGCCCGCGGTGGAGGCGTGGCGTCAGTTGGACTCGGCGGTGACGGTCGTCGGCTCGCCCTTCGCGACCGCGGGCGACATGAACAGCGCCCCGGCGAACGCGACCGATGGGTACACGAAGATCCCCGGCGACGGGTACGTCGCGCTGGCCTACAAGGTCACGGACCTGGGAGGCGGGCAGTGGCAGTATGAGTACGCCCTGCAGAATATGACGTCGGATCGTTCGATCGGGTCGTTCAGCGTGCCGATGGGCGAGTGTGCGCTGGCAACCTCGATCGGGTTCCATGACACGTTCCATCACAGCGGGGAGGCGTACTCCACGACCGACTGGGACGACACCAAGACCTCGACCGAACTGAGGTGGGCGACGGAGTCATTCGCCACCAACGCGAATGCGAACGCGATCCGCTGGGGGACGCTCTACAACTTCCGCTTCGTCTCGGACCATGCTCCGATCGACGGCGAAATCACTCTGGGCCTGTTCAAGCCGGGGACACCGGACAACGTCACGATCGCGGCCATGGTGCCCGACGTGTGCGCCTCGGGGCCCTGCGTTGCTGACTTTGACGATGGGACGGGAACGGGAACGCCCGACCAGGCCGTGACCATCGACGACCTGCTCTACTACGTCGGCATCTTCCAAGGCGGCGTCGTCGCGGCGGATATTGACGATGGGAGTGGTACGGGCGTGACCGACGGGGCCGTCACGATCGACGACCTGCTGTACTTCATTGTCCGATTCAACGCTGGCTGCTGATCGGCGCGATCCGACCGCGGAACAGACTCGCACTCGGCCCCGGGCGTGGCGCTCGGGGCCTTTTTCATGCTGGTCTTGGGCGTGCCTCGACGGAGTCGCCGCTTCGGTCTGAAGGCGTCCGGGACGAGAACTGAAACGTAGATCAGGAAGAGACAAGCGACCCGGCGAAGTGGGCCGCGAGATCGGCGGCCAGGGCATCAAAGACGAAGACGCCCTGGAGATTGGCGTCGAGGCGACGCTCGGCGGTGCGGAGGAGTTCGATCGCACCGGCGGCCCGCTCGACGATGATGGGATCACGCACCGAGCCTCGCAAGAGCGTGCGGAATCGTGTGGCGAGTAGGCGGAGCATCCAATCGGCGGCGGCACGGTTGGCGGCCTCCTTGCTCGCGTTGTCGTGGGACTTGATCCAGGCGTCGGCCCACTCGTCGGCGAGTTTGGCCATCACCGGGCCGAGCGCGGGGTCGAAGGTGCCTCGCTCGAGGGCGGAGAGCGAAGGATCGAGGGTGGCGACCCAGCCTGGACTGCCGCTGGAGCCGAGGATGCCCGTTTTGAGGGCGAGGTCGAGGACGCCTGGCGAGCCGTCGGCAAAGGCGAAGGCCCATTGCTGGTCCTTGGGCGAGAGTCGCTCGGCGATGTCGGCGTGGGTCTTCAGCCACGCGCGCATGGCCTCGGCATCGAGCGGTCGGAAGGCGACGCGCTGACAGCGGCTGCGGATCGTGGGGAGGAGCAGGTCCTCGGCGCTGGTGACGAGGATGAACGCCGTGCGCTCGGGGGGCTCCTCGATGGTTTTGAGGAGAGCGTTCTGGGTCGGAGCGTTCGTGGGGGAGCGATCGAGGAGTTCGGCCTCGTCCACGATGAAGACCTTGCCGATGGGGGCGTCGTTTCGGACCGAGGGCGCGAGGTAGGCTGGAGTGATGAGGTGGGTCTCGATCACGTCCTTGGGGATGGTGATGAGTTTGGCGTCGCGGGTCTTGCGATCGGCGGAGAAGCGGGCAAGTTCCTTGGTGATGACGTGGAGGTCGGGGTGGGTGCCGGCGCGGAGAAGCGACTGGACAGGGCTGTCCGGGTCCGGCTCGATGTCGCCGGTGAGCGAGGCGCCGGTGGTCGGGTCGAGGATGGCGGCGGCGAAGGCGAGAGCGGCGGTGAGTTTTCCGACGCCTGTGGGCCCGTGGAAGATCCAGGCGTGGTGGATGCGTTTGGAGCGGATGGAGGCTCGGAGAGTGTCGAGGGCGCGATCCTGGCCGAGGATTTGAGCGAACGTGATGGCGGCGACGCGCTGCGTGCCGAGCGAGTTGACCTCTACGGGAGTGGGTGCGTCGAGTGACGCGGTCGAGGACTTTCGGCCCGTGGCTTTGGACGCGGACTTTGGCGAGGCCTTGGTGGTGGGGCGTTTGGCCATCGCGGCGTGCTCCGTCGTTCGCGGTGGGGAAGCGTGGGGGGGCGAGGGGTTAGAACTCTTCGCGGAACTCGCCGAACTCGTCGAGGCGCTTCTTCTGCTCCTTGATGTGGAGTTTCAGACTCTCGATCTCGAGGCGGGTTTTTTCCATGACGGCGTCGTGGTAGTCGTGGCGTTCGAGGCGGGCGTTGACCTCCTGCTTGGCGAGTTGGAGTTGCAGGCCCAGCATCTCGATCTCCTGGCGCATCTTCTGGGCGGCGAGTTCGTTGAGTTGGAGGTGCTGTTCGAAGGCCTTGGCGTCGCGGTCGTTAGGGACGGGTGGGGGATTGGAGGATTCCATGCTCATCTCCCTTGCCACTTGCGCACGGAGTTTGGCCTTCTCGCGGTAGTAGGCAACGAGCACCGTGGCGGAAAAGATGCCGAATGCGACGAGTCCGAGGAGATAGCCTTCCATTTCACGAGGCATTGCGTGATTCTACGCGTTGCCCGGCGCGACGCACCGGAGCTTGCCCGGCTACATGTTTCGGAGTTTGTTGACCGCGTTGAAGGCCGCGACCTTGTAGCACTCGGCGAGGGTGGGGTAGTTGAAGACGGTGTTGACGAAGTAGTCGACGGTGGCGTTGAAGGCCATGGCGGTCTGGCCGATGTGGATGAGTTCGGTGGCGCCGGTGCCCAGGGCGTGGACGCCGAGGATGGTCCGTGTCTCCTGGTGGACGAGGAGTTTGAGGATGCCGATCTCGTCGCCGACGAGTTGACCTCGGGCGATCTCCTTGTACTGGGCGATGCCGGCCTCGTAGGGGATGCCCTCGGCGGTCAGTCGTTCTTCGGTCCAGCCGACCATGGAGATCTCAGGAATGGAGTAGATTCCGTAGGGGAGCGGGGCGGGGTTGGTGTCGCAGCGTTCACCGAACATGGCGCAGGCGGCGAGGCGGCCCTGCTCCATGCTGGTGGAGGCGAGGGCGGGGAAGCCGATGACATCGCCCGCGGCGAAGATGTGCTTGACGGTCGTGCGGAAGCACTCATCGACGCGCACACGCCCGCGATCGTCGGCGGAGAGTCCTGCGGCGCCGAGGTTGAGTTCGGCGGTGGCGCCCTGGCGACCGACAGCGTAGAGCAGGCTGTCGGCGCGAAGGGTCTTTCCGGATTCGAGGAAGGCCTCGGCGAACTCGTCGCCTCGGGTCAGCGGGTTTCTGTCGCCTTTCTCGTAGCGAATGGAGACGACTTTTTCGCCCATACGAAGAGTCATGCCGGACTGGCGGAGGTGGTACTGGAGGGCCTCGGTGATCTCGGCATCGACAAAGTCGAGGAGCCTGGGGCGGCCTTCGACGAGGGTGACGCGCACGCCGAGGGCCTGGAGCATGCTGGCGTATTCGGTACCGATGACGCCGCCGCCGACCACGATCATGGATCGCGGGAGGTGGGGCATGTGGAGGACCTCGTCGGAGGTGACGACGTTGACGTTGTCGAAGGGAATGGACTTGGGGCGCGAGGGCGTGGTGCCGACGGCGATGAGGAAGTGATCGGCGGCGATGGTGGTGGTGGCGTGAACGCCGACGGCATCGACGGTGTTGGCGTCGCGGAACTGAGCGACGCCGGTGATGATCTCGATGCCGTTGCTGTCGAGGTGTCGCCGGCAGAGGTCGATCTCGCTCTTGACGACCTCGTTGGAGGAGTCGAGGAGTTTGGCGAAGGTGACGCCCTTGCCGTTGGTGAAGTCGTCGGTGCGGACGGCGACGCTGCCCCGGCCCAGGGCGCGGAGGATGGCCTCGCGGAGGGCCTTGGAGGGGATGGTGCCGGTGTTGACGGCGACGCCGCCGACGACCTCGCGTTGCTCGACGATGCAGACGCGTTTGCCGAGTTTGGCGGCCTGGATGGCGCATCGCTGGCCCGCGGGTCCGGAGCCGATCACGCAGAGGTCGTAGCGTCGAGTCGCGATTCTTGAGTCTCCTCGGCGAGTGGCTCGTGGCTCACGGATCCTTGGGGAATCACTCACCAACGGATCGTGCGGAACGCATGGTAGCCGAGGGGAGCGTGGACTGGTCAGGCGGTGGTGGCGTCGAGGGTGCTCGCGGCGTGCTGGTGGTTCGCGGGGGCGGCGCCGCGCTCCTCGGCGAGTTTCTGCATAAGAAGGACCCAGGTCTCGCGCTCGTACTCGAGGAGTTCGATGACCTTGTCGAGTTTCTCGAGGTTGCGGTCGTGGTGGGCGTCGATGAGTTGCGAGTAGAGGAAGGTGTAGAGGGCCTTGACGTTCTGGGCGAGTTCCGGGGCGACATCCTCACGGATGGTGGTGAGTAGCTCGAAGACGATGTTGCGGCACTGGGAGATGCCGAGGTAGGTCGCCTCGTGGTTCTGGGCGGCCATGCCCTCGCGACCCTGGCGGGCGAACTTGATGGCGCCGTCGAGGAGCATGAGGCGGAGTTCCTCGGGCGAGGCCGTCAGCACGCGAGTGCGCAGATAGGCGTTGGCGTTCCGAGCGGGCGTGGCGACGGCGGCGAACTGGTCGGAGTGTGCGGCGGTCTTTGGAGTGGTGTTGCTCATGACCTTGTTGCTATCGGGCGAGAATGGGCAGAAGTTCAGGGGCTGGATGGTCCACGAACAGGGGATTCGGCGTCACGATCGAGTGGCTCAGCCTCCGAGCGAGCCGAGTGCGGACTGCTGATTGCGGAGTTGGCCCAGGGTCTTCTCCATGGCGAGGAACTTGGCCTCCAGGACCTGTCGGCGGGTGACGAGTTTCGCGTCGATCCTGGCGATCTGCTCGTTCTGGATCTTGATCTGGGCGTCCACGCCCTGGACTCGGAGGGTGAGCGTGCCCGAGGTGGAATCGACGTACTTTTTGGCGAGTTCCTCGAGTTGGACGGCGACGCCCTGGGTGGTCAGGGTGGACCCGAAGTTGGGATTGCGGGCCGTGATCCCCGGGGAGATTTCGATAGTCTGGTCGCTGGCGAGTTCGCGGGCGGTGAAGAGTGACTCGACACCCTGGGCGTCCTGGGCCATGGCGGCATCGAAGCGATCCTGGTTGATCTCGAGTTTGCCGCCGGTGCCGATGCGGATGCCGATGTCTTCGAGTCGGCGGAAGGTGCCCGAGGCGCCGACGATCGCGGACTGGACGGTGCGGTAGAGATCGTTTCGGAGATTGAGCGTGGTGCCGTCGCCGAGGAGCGCGCCCTTCTGCTCGGTCTCCTGGTCATACTTGGTGAGTTCGGTGATTCTGGAGACGACGTCGTTGAAGGCATTGACGAAGGACTGGACGCCCTCGCGGACGGCGTCGGAATCGCTGACGACGTTGACGGTCTCGGCCTGGGACGTGGGGGCGCGGAGATCGATCTTCACGCCGGGGAGGAGCGAGTCGATGCGGTTGGAAGAACTGGTGACGGCGATGCCCCGCGCGGGGTCGCTCGCGCCGAAGAAGACGCGGGCGTCTTCGCCCTCGTCGAGCGTCTGGAACCCGAAATCGAAAGCGGAAGAGATGATCATGCGTCCTGAGCGGCCTTCCTGGGTGCTCGCGAGCGAGAGGCGGAAGGGGGCTGAGGAGGAGCCGTCGCGAATGACCGCGGCGCGAACGCCGGGGTTGGCGGCGTTGATCTTCTGGGCGACGGTTTCGAGGTTGTCGGCGGCGCTGAGGGCGACGGTCTGCTCGAAGGAGCCGTCGATGTGGTTGTCGGCGTTGGTGCCCGTGGCCTCGCCGAGGATGTTGAGTCGGCGGGCGACGGTGCCCGTGACGTCCTCGACCTTGATCTTGACGGTGCCCTCAGAGCCCGGAGCGACGTTCTCGAAGAGTTCCAGCCCGTCGCCTCGTGCGTTGATGCGGGCGGAGACGGTGAGGTTGGCGGCGTTGATCTTGTCGATGAGTTGCCCGTAGGTGGAGGTGGCGTTGTCGATGGTGAACTCGGCGTTGGCGCCCTGGGAGTCGGTGATGCGGATAGCGCCGGTGCCGATGGCCTGGCCTGTGGGTGTGAAGAGGAGCGAGGACGATCGCGTGATGTAGCGGTGTTGGAGATTGGTGGAGTTGAGCGTGCTTGCTGCGACGCCGGTAGCGCCGGTGGAAAGGCCCAGGGATTCGGCGGTGTCGTCGCCGGGCGTGCCCTCGATGATGAGGTTGCTCGCGGTGGAGCCGGTGAGGTCGTTGACGATGAGGCCGGTGCCGTTGGTATCGAGGGCGACACGGAGTCGTCCTCCCGAGGCGCTCTGGATGGCGGCGATGACGTCGGAGACGGAGCCTTCGTCATCGAGATTGACGCTGAAGGCAAAGCCGTCTCGTGCGGTGATGTTGAGGGTGCCGTCGCCGCCGACGCCGGAGCCGCCGCCGAGGTTTCGGGTGAGGGTGGAGTTGAGCCCCGCGAGAATGCGTCGGCCTGAGACGGTGGTGGAGGGGGTTGTGGGCGAGACAAGACCCAGGTCCTCGGTGGTATTTTGTCCGACATAGTCCTCGAAGGCGAGGGTGAGGGTGCCGCTGGAGTCGGTGATGTCGATGCCACCGGTGGTGGCGTTGATGGAGGCGACGACCTGGTCACCGAAGCCGTTTTCGACGGCGGCGGCCTGGAGGGCTTCGTTGATTCGATCGACGACGCCGCCGATGGTGGAGACCTGACCCTGTGTCTTGGTCAGGACATTGTCGATGGTCTCGTAGACGTCGCCGAGGTTGATGAGGACGCTGGTGGTGGACCCGCCGTCGTTGAGATTGATCTTGAAGTCGTAGACCGACCCCGCGCCGACGCCGACGGTGTTCCGGATGCGGACGCCGTTGCCGTCGTTGATCTGGGTGAGGGCTGTGTTGGCGCTGAGGGAGTAGACCTCGGATCCGGTGATGGTGCCTGTGGCGGTGCCGGCGATGCCGAGGCTGGCGGCGGTGGTGGAGTTCAGGCCATTGGCGATGGTGAGAGAGCCGTTGGCATTGTCGCGGATGACGAAGCGTCCGCCTTCGACGCTCGCGGTGACCTGGGCCGTGCCGTTGGCGTTGATGGCCTCGAGGACGTCGTTGACGGTGACGGCCCGCGAGAGATCGACGGTGGCGGCACGATTGGCCGAGTCAGTGATGTTGATCTTGCCGCGGGCGATGCCGGCGCTGCCGTTGAGGTCGGCGAGGGCGATGTCGCGATCGAGGCGGGCGCGAGCGGACTCGAAGGTGATCGACGAGGCGCCGACGGCGGTGGAGTTTGAGGTCACAAACCCGCGTGAAAGACGCTGCTGGGTCGAAACGAGGCGATCGACCAGGAGCGGGTAGCTGCCTGCGGCGGCGGTGGCGTCGGCGGTCGCGCTCAGGGCGTCGGGATTGGACGTGCTGACGCTCTTGGACTGGAAGATCTTGTCGGTACGGAAGGAGGAGATGGCGGTTTGCATCGCCGAGAGGCGTGAGTTGAGGTCGAGGTAGGCCGCGGATGTCTGCTGGAGTTGGGCGATGCGGCGCTGGGCAAGGACTTTGGGCCTTCCGTCCACGGCAAGGAGTTGGCTGATAAGGTCGGCGGAGTTGATGCCGCTGAAGAGTCCGACGCCTGTGGTGATACCGCTCATAGAACCTCCGTGTCCGACATTCGATCAGGCCGCTCGCCGTTGGGGGATGTTCTTCTGCGGGATGTAGGTGGGCCGCGCCGCGAGCATCCACCGGCGACGGTCGTTTGCGGTTTGTGCGCCCCCGGGTGGGAAGGGATATGCCGATTCGTCGGCGGTGCGTGTGCAGGGTTGATCGAGGCCGTTGCCGCGTAGCCGCAAGACGTCCATCGCCCACTGCGACAGCACGCGGTCGAAAAGCCGCTTGGCCTCGTGCTCGATCTGACGCCCCGGATCCATCGTGCGCTCGATCCTCCGCCAGACATGGACACTCCGCAACGGCGGAGCCATTCGCCTCGAATGGATCGGCAGGATTGGGGGGGTGGCTGGAGGGAGATCCGGGAGATGATCGGGTTCGTTTGGGAAACGAACAAAATCCGTACTGTTCAAACGAACTTTGCGCTGGTGTGAGGCGAAGAATGCCCGATTGTCGTGCCGATAAGCGCAGACTTGGCTATGTCGAAGGTCCCAACACATTCTGAAGTCGGCACCGCACTCCGGGGATTCCACGTCATTGTGGGGGTGCTGAGCATTGGTGTGGCGCTGTCGGCGCTTGCGGCGTGGGTGGCGGCGTTCTCGCTCAGCACGACGCCCGCGTGGCAGTTGCTTGGGTTTGAGGCCGTTTCGTTGCTGGCTGGAGTCATCGGGGCGTTGTGGGGTTTCGGGCGGTTGCGTACGGGGCCGGCGATGACGCTGGTGTGCCTGGGGGCGACGATTGTGGCTGGGGCGTTCTTCGCGAATCTTGGTGCGCTCGGTCAAATCGAGGTCGCGGGGCGGGATCGGGGGATCTCGCTCCGGGCCTATGTGCTCGCTCGATTCGCGATTGGCGGGTTCTTTCTGCTCGCGTCGGGGTGGATCACGTTGTCGCGGCTGGCATCGTCGTTCGGGCTTCTGGCACGTGCGGCGGCGTGGGGCGGTCCGCTGGTAATCGGCGGTGTCGTGTGGAAACTCGCGGGCACTTCGATCACCTCGGCGATGGAGACCTGGCCGGGTTGGGCGAGCGTGGGGGCGTGCGGCGTGCTGGGCCTGGGGGCGATCGTGTGTCTCACGGTCTCGGGCCACTTCGTACTCAAGGCCTTCGAACTCGCGAGCGAGAAGGCGATGCCCGACGTTCGTTCGTGATGCGCATCGGCATGCCTCGCCGATCGGCGTCCATGTGAGTTAGAACAAGGCCGGGCCGTCGTCGTCGACTCGGACAAGTTTGCCGTTGACGAGGCGCATGCGGAGTTTGTTTCCGGTGGCGGGTGCCGGCTTGGCTTCGGGCCTGGGTACGGGCTTGGTTGATGTCGAGGACGCCTTGGGCTTTGGTGCGGATGACGCGGCGGCGGGCTTGGACTTCGTGGAGGCCTTGGATGTGACTGGCGTCTTGGCTGGCTTCGGTGATTGTCCGTTCTGTGGGGCGCGACGAGGGGCGCGTGCGGGACTGGATGCGGAGCGATCCGGCTTGGTCTCGAAGAGTTCGTCGTCGTCGGCCTTCGCGAGCGAGGCAACCTTGAGGCGGGCACGCTCGGCGCTGGAGGATGACAATGGATCGGTCGACGATTCCGGAGTTCGATTCGACGTCAACTCGTCAATGCTTCCGCCACGATCGACGATGATGACGCCGTCGTCGTCGGGGGTGTCGTCGTCCTTTTGGTTCTTGATGACCTTGCCCTCGTCGTCGAGTTCCTGATCGGCGATGGCGGTGTGCTTCTTGGCCTGGGTGAGGAGGGCGTCGTAGAGGGCCTTGGCGTCGGTGCCGTTGATCGCCTCGACGGCCTGGGCGATCTCGCCGATGTATCGCTCGAAGACATCGCGTCGCATGGACTCGCGTTTCATTTTCGCGCGCTTCTTGAGATACGTGCCGAGTTTTCGCCCGCACTCCATGAGGGCGAGTTTCATCTCCTTTCGGATCTCGTCGTAGTCGGCGATGGCCTCTTTGGACTCACTGGTGAAGGGGACCCAGACGCTGGCCATGTGGACCATGACGACGAGAGGACCGACGGGGGCGGCGGTGCGGGGCTGTTGGAGGTCGTAGTTCTTCCAGTTGGTCTCGACAACGGCCTTGAAGGATGAGCAGGCGGACTGCTGGTAGAGCAGCGGCACACGGTTGGCGAAGCGGATGACGCGGGCGGAGTCGTCGGCGGGGAGATCGCCACCGAAGCCGATGGCGGCCTCGATGAGGAAGGGGCGACCGCGATAGATGGCGGGCTCGCGTGAAGAGGCGGCGTAGAACTCGGCCTTGACGCCCTTGAGGAGGCCGGCGAGGAGTTGTCGCACGCCGATCGGCGCAAGGCAGTCGGTGGGCGGCGGCGGGAACTTGGCCTCCTGGAACTCGCGGTAGAGTTTCTCGGCGAGGGCTGAGTCGATGTCGGTGACTTTGGTGCGGCTGGTGACGCCGATGGCCTTGCAGAGCGAGCCGGCGGCGGCGGGACTGATGCGGCTGAACTTGTCCTGCAGGACGATGTAGAGCGTCGTGCCAGGCTTCTCGATCTCGGCCTCGCGGAGCATCTGGATGAGGATGCCGAGTTCGACGCCCTTGGGGTGGGGCTGGATCTCCTTGGTCTCGGGTGGGAGTTCGTGGATAGCGCGGGGGAAAACGGTGACGCCGCCGGTCTCGGTGGTCTCGATGGTGGTGGGGATCGAGGCACCGGTGGCTGACGGGTCGGCCTCGGATTCACTCTCGGTGGTGGTTCCAGCGGACGACTTCGATGACGCGCGCGTGATGAGCACGTCCTCGTCGTCTGGGGCCGATTCCTTGCTGGGCGGGACGAAGACGATGCGGGCGTGGGGGTTGGCGATGGCGGTGAGTTCGAGGAACTCGTCGACGCTGCCTCGGCCTTTCTGGTACTTTCCTTCGAGTTCGAGGCTGACGCTGGTGCCGGTCTCGTGGTCGTCGTCGCCGAGCATCTCGCCGAGGGCGGCGAGTTCCTTGGTCCCCTTGGTGAGCGAGCGGAGGCGTCTGGGCGGGAAGTCGTCGGTCTCGATGTCCACCGTGACCTCGGCGCGATTGGTCTTGGTGTTCATCGCGAGTTCGATGTGGTGGGCGGCGGCAGACTTCTTGGGCTTGGTGTGGATGACCATCGGTTTGCCGGTGGTGATCAGGCCGTACATCCCCGCGGCGGAGATGCCGATGCCCTGCTGTCCGCGGCTCATCTTGAGGCGGTGGAACTTTGAGCCGTAGAGGAGACGCCCGAAGATATTTTCGACTTGCTTTCGGACGATGCCGGGCCCGTTGTCCACGATGGTGACTCGGTAACGCCCGCTCTTGGTGGGGCCGGCTTTCTTCTTGGAAGCGGCGTCGTTGGATGCGGCAGGGGCGTCTTCGAGATCCTCGATGACGACGGTGATGTGGGGGAGGATCCCGGCCTCTTCGCAGGCGTCGAGGGAGTTATCGACGGCTTCCTTGACGGTGGTGAGGAGGGCCTTTCGCGGGTTGTCGAAGCCGAGGAGGTGGCGGTTCTTGGCGAAGAACTCGCTGACGGAGATGTCGCGCTGCTTGAGCGCCATCTGTTCGGCGGTGGAGCCGCGGGAGGGTTTCCGCTGGCCCGCGTCCGGGGATGGCGAGTCTGTGTCCAGATCCCGAGATTTCAACGTTGTGCCACGACCCGCCGCGCGCTTCGCCATCGATCCATCCTTCTTGGTTGTTGTCCTCTCGAGCACGGCTTCCATGGCAGCCCTCCCTGGCTCGCAAAGGGTGGATGATAGAGGGTCGGGGGCGTGCGTCACGGGGCCCACGTGGCGAGGGGTCGCGGAAAACACTGAGTTTTTGCCGTCGATGCCCGGCGGCGGCCGATCATTGCCGTATGACCGAGATGGCGACATCGACAACACAGTCCACGTCGGGTTCCGGGTCCGTCATGACGGGCGTATCGGAATCCGGCGGCGAGGGGTTCTCTCTCGCACGCGCGGTGCTCGGCGGCGGGTTCCTGTCGGCGAGTTGGACGTGGTGCATCGGGATGTTCCTGCCTGTGTATCTGCTGCGGGACTATGGCGTGCCCGGGATTCTGGCGTTTGGCATTCCGAACGTGATCGGGGCGATGGCGTTCGCGTTCTTCTTCCCGACGCCGGAGTCGAGCCGGCGGTTTGTGTCGCGGTGTGCCCCGGCGATGCGGCTGTTCTCGTTCGTGACGCTGGCGTTCCAATGGTTCTTTGTCGTGTGGCTCGCGTACAGCAGCGGGATCATGGGCGGGTCGGCGATCCTTGGCGTGGGTGGATTCGCGCTTGTGGCGATCCTGGTGCTGATACCGCTCGCGTCGTGGACCAATACGAAGCGTGTCGCGGGGATCAGCGGTGTGTACGCGGTCGCGAGCACGGTGACGCTCATCTCGATCCTGCTTGCGCTCGCGTGGGTGGGGCACGACTCGAGCGTGCTGGAACTCAAGAACCGCATCGAGTATCTTGGGCCCTCGACGTTCGGGATGTCGGACGCGATGTCGTTGGTGCCGGCGTGCGTGCTGGGTTTTCTGTGCTCGCCCCTGCTGGATCCGACGTTCCATCGCGTGCGCCAGGATCTGCCGGGCGCGACAGGGACGATGGCGTTCATCGGCGGCTTTGGGATTCTCTTCTCGATGATGCTGGGGATCACGCTGCTCTACGCGCCGCTCATCCTGAAGGATGCGGGGACGGGACTCCCCGGGCCATCGTCGTTGCCCACGTTTCTTGTCTTTCACGTCGCGATCCAGTTGGCGATCACGATTACGCTGCACGAGCGTTCGTGGCCGACGGGCGGGACGGTGTCGCATGGCGTGAGCGTGGGATCATCGCGTGATCCGCTTCGGATGGACGATCCACCGATCTCGGGCGCGGGGACCGGGGCGATGCTGCTGGGCGTGGTGCTGTATTTCTGCACGATGCTCGTGGCGATCCGCACGCCGCTGGGGCTGAGCTCCGAGCGGATGTACATGGGGTTTCTGTCGTTCTTTGCGGTCTTTGTGCCGGCGTTTGTGATCGCGTCGCTGGTGAGCCCTCGATCGCACGCGTCGCACCGAGTCGGTCTTGCGCTGTTCACGAGCGCAGCGGCGGGGTACTTCTACTTCGACGGGTTCATCCTCAAGCACCCCGATTCGCTCATGTATGGCTCGGCGATCGTGCTGCTCGTGCCGGGGTTGGTGGGGCTGGCGCTGCCACGTGTGGCGGGGCCTTCGGAGCGTTCGTGATGGCGTGGGTGCTACTCGTGGTGGCCGGGCTGTTCGAGGTCGCGTGGGCCGTGGGGCTCAAGCAGTCGAACGGGCTGACGCGGCCTTGGCCGACGGTGTTGACGATCGCGGCCTTGGTCACGAGCATGGTGCTGCTCGCGATGGCGGTGCGGACGATCCCGATCGGGACGGGGTATGCCGTGTGGGTCGGCATCGGGGCGCTTGGGACGGCGATCGTGGGGATTGCGCACTTCAAGGAAGGCGTGACGCCCGCGAGGCTGGTCTTTCTCGGGTT
The DNA here is from genome assembly GCA_964628245.1 of uncultured Phycisphaeraceae bacterium. Taxonomy (GTDB): domain Bacteria; phylum Planctomycetota; class Phycisphaerae; order Phycisphaerales; family UBA1924. The sequence goes on from CAZVMU010000002.1 coordinate 293,458, forward strand.
GCTCGTGGTGGCGATCGTGGGGCTGAAGTTGGCGTCGAAGGAGGAGGGAACTGGAAATGGTGAATAGGGAATAGCGAATAGGCAATGGCAGAAAGAGGCACACGCTGCTGTGCACGAATGCCGAATCACGAAACTCGAATGCCGATTCCCGCTAACTCCGTCCGAAGAGTTTCTCGAGATCGCGGATGGTGAGGCGGATGCTCGTGGGGCGGCCATGCGGGCAGTTGCTGCTGCGTTCGACGGCCCCGCGGAGTTTGACGAGTTCGATGAGTTCTGTCGGCGTGAGGCGGTCGCCGGCCTTGACCGCGGCCTTGCAGGCCATCATGTCGAGGACCTCGCGCAGGGCCTCTTCGCCGGCGTTCTTGCCCGAGTCGGAGAGGCCCAACTGCTCGGCCTTGTCGAAGAACTCCTTGAGGAAGTCCTGGGCGTCCACGTTGCGATCGAAGAGAAAAGTTGGGAAGGCGCTGACGCCGAGGGTGGTGGGGCCGAGGACGCTGGCCTCGATGCCCAGCCGGGTGAGAATGGGCGTGAGTTGGTCGAGGCCGCCGGAGGCGATGGAGCGTGGGACCTCGACGACCTCGGGCAGGAGGAGGCGTTGTGATTCGAGAGGAGTTGGAGCGTCGGTGTCGTTCTCTGCACCTGCCCCGTCCCCCAGCACGCGAGCGCACAGGTACTCGAACATGACGCGCTCATGGAGGGCGTGCTGGTCGATGATGACGACGCCCTGTTCGTCCTCGGTGACGAGGTAACTCTTGTGCACCTGCAGCACGCGCTCGGCGGGGGTGGGCTGGGGAATTGCGTAAGTTTCGGCCGGTGCAACATGTGTCGTATCGGTGGTGAGCGGCGCGCGCGATGAATCGGATGTCGTTGTGATGTCGGGCGCGTCTGTGCCGCGGATTGCTTCGCGGATGGAGTCAACGCTCGGCGTGGAGCCACGGCTCGCGAATCCGTCATTGTTCGAGGGTCTTGGCGTCCAACGCTGGACGAAGTCGGCGAAGGCGCGGGGCGAGGGTGGTGTGTATGCCGAGGTTGAGTCGTACCCGCCGTGGCTGGCTGAGGAGCCGGGGAGACCGATCGGGCCGCCATTCGCGCCTCCGTTCACTCCAGTCCGGCCCACGCCGCCGAGTTGCGGGCGGATGGAGAAGACGCTCGGCGTGAGGTCCGCCCGTCGTAGCGCCTCGCGCACCGCCCGCAGGACCACCGAGTGCACGAGCGACGAATCGCGGAATCGCACCTCGCTCTTGGCGGGGTGGACATTGACGTCGACGGCACTCGCCGCCATGTCGAGGACGAGGACGGCGGTGGGGTGGCGGGATGGCTCGATCAGGCCGCGGTACGCCTCGGAGAGGGCGTGCTGGATGGTCTTGTCGCGGACGCTGCGGCCACGGACGAAGACGCGCTGCTTGTTGCGGTTCGCGCGGGCGATGGCGGGCGTGCCGACGAGGCCCCAGAGGGCGATGCCTCGGGAATCATCGAACGTGTCGGCCTGGGCCTCCAAGAGTTCGGGCTCGAGTTCCTTGCCGAGGACATCGATGACACGTCGGCGGAGTGTTTGGCCGGGCGGGAGGTCGATCGTCATTCGACCATCGGTGATGAAGGCGAAGCCGATGGCGGGGTGGGCCATCGCGAGATCCTCGACGATCTCGGCGCAGCGCCCCTGCTCGGTCGTGGGTGTGCGGAGGAACTTGCGCCGGGCCGGGGTGTTGAAGAAGAGATTTCGGACGGTGAGGACCGTGCCAATGCTGCCGGCGTCGGGCCTGACCGCGGAGATCTCATCACCCGCGGCGTCGATCACGCTGGCGGCGGATTCGCTCGTGTGGCGAGATCGGATCGAGACGCGAGCGACGCTGGAGATCGACGCGAGTGCCTCGCCCCGGAAGCCGAGCGTATCGACGTGCTCCAGGTCCTCGGCCGTTCTGATCTTGCTGGTGGCGTGCGGGGCAAGGGCGAGGGGGAGATCGTCGGGGAGGATGCCGCCGCCGTCGTCAGTGACGCGGATGAGTTCGATGCCGCCCTGCTCGATCTCGACGGTGATCCGGGTGGCCCCGGCGTCGATGGCGTTCTCGACAGTCTCCTTGACGACGCTCGCGGGGCGCTCGACCACCTCGCCCGCGGCGATCTGGTTCGCGACGAGCGTGGGCAGGATGAGAATGCGTTGGTCGGCGAGCGCCTCCGTGCTCATGCGCGATTGTAGTGGGTGGGGGCGTGGTGGGGGTGTTGGGGAGAAATCGAGAGCGGCATGGAAACACCGATGCCGTGCGGGATTCGTCGATTCGATGCCGGTACGATCGATTCGAGCGGAGGCTGTACGGTTTTCTGATATGGGATATCTCAAGGAGACTCAGGCGGGACGCCCTCCTCCCTGAGCCACGAGGATGAGTAGATAGAGGAGTTGCCGATGAGTGGTTCGAATCGGGTTGGGTTCATGCTCGTTCTCGCCCTGGTGCTGGGCGGTCTCGCCAGTGGTCTTGGCGGGTGCTCGAAGGCGTACTACTCCACGATGGAGGTGTTCGGGAAAGAGAAGCGCGACATCCTCGTCTCGCGGGTGAAGACGGCCCGCGAGGACCAGAACGAAGCCAAGCAGGAGTTTCAGAGTGCGCTCGATCGCTTCTCAGCGCTCGTCAACTACAAATCGGGCGACCTCAAGGCGGCGTACGACAAGGCCAAGTCGTCCATGGAATCGTGTGAGGATCGGGCCGATGCCGTGCGCTCGCGGATCTCGTCGGTCGAGAGCGTGGGGAACGACCTCTTCACGGAGTGGAAGGCGGAACTCAAGCAGTATTCGAGCGAGGCGCTGCGCGAGAACAGCCGCAAGCAGATGGAGGCGACGCGGGCGAAGTTCGACACGATGCTGGCCGCGATGAAGAGGGCGTCGTCGAGCATGGACCCGGTGCTCGTCGCCTTCCGAGACCAGGTCCTGAGCCTCAAGCACGCCCTCAACGCCGACGCCATCGCCGCGATGCAGGGGACGGCCGAGGAGGTCCAGAGCGACATCCGGGCACTCATCGCGGAGATGGAGAAGTCGATCGCGGAGGCGGATGCGTTCTTGAAGGAGATGGCGAAGTAGCGTGCCGTCTCGTACGTGGCGTCTACTCACCCGGCCACGATGTTCACGCCGCAATCGACATAGATGGTCTCGCCGGTGACGCCCGCGGAGAGGTCGGAGCAGAGCCAGACGGCGGTGCCGCCGACGTCGGCGCCCTCGACGTTTCGGCGGAGCGGGGCGTGCTTCTCGACGGCATCGCTCATGGCGTCGGTGCCGCCGACGGCGCTGCTGGCGAGGGTCTTGAGGTAGCCGCCGGAGATGAGGTTGACGCGGATGCCATCCTCGCCGAGTTCGCTGGCGAGGTATCGGCCTGTGCACTCGAGGGCTGCCTTGGCGACGCCCATGACGTTGTAGCCCGGGAGGACTTTCTCGGCGCCGTAGTAGGACATGCCGAGGATGCTGCCACCGCCCTTGCCGCCGGGTGAGCCGGGCTTGGGCCTGGCCATGAGTGGGCGAGCGCGGGTCGCCATGGCGAGGAGGGTGTACGCGGAGATGTCGATCGCCTGGAGGTATTGCTGGCGCGTGGTCGTGACGAACTTGCCGGGCTGGAGGATGTCGCGCTCGGCGAAGGCGATGGAGTGGATGAGAAAGTCGAGGCGGTCGTGACCTTCCGCAAACTTCGCGAAGGTGGCGTCGAGTTCAGCATCGTTCGAGGCGTCCATGGCGGCGACCCAGGGTTTCTTGCCGGCCGATGGGCCGGATAGGGCGGCGCCGGCGTTGGGGAGGGCGTCGATGGAGCGTCGTGTGCGATGCTCGTTGCGCTCGCCGGGGAGGTGGGTGAAGGCGCAAGTGGCGCCGTGTTCGAGGAGGGCCTTGGCGATATGCCAGGCGTAGGAGCGCTCGTTAGCGATGCCGACGATGAGGCCGACCTTGCCGGCGAGGAGAGATTGGGAGGTGAGTGTGCTCATGGTTGCGGATTCCTGGATGAGGAACGAACGGGCATTCTACGACGCGGGGACGCACCCTAGCATGGACCCATGAACTGCCGGAGCGCACGGATCGCCGCCCGACTCTCGACACCATTTCAGGTCGGTGGTTCCGCACGCGCCGCGATGCTCGCGACCGTGGCGGGGCTCGCGTGGACGACCGTGGCTCAGCCTGTGGTGAGGCCGCCTGATTCTTCGGGTGGGCCTGTCGCGACGATCGACGTGGCGCGGATCAATGGTCGAGATTTCGCGGGGATGCGACTGCCGCTGGCGACGCAGGACGGACCGATAGACCTTGCGGCCCGGAAGGTGTACGTCTTTGGCGACTCGATCCCCGGGGCGACACGGCGGTTGCTGCTTGTGGGCGATGTTCGCGTTCGCGTGGGGCCGTTTGATCTTCAGGCGGCGAGAGCGTGTGTGTGGATCGAGCCTTTGGAGGAGGGCGTCTTCCAGGTGGCGATCAACTTTGATCGCGTGGGGACAGCGTCGGACGCGGTGGGGACTCGTGTGACCGAGGGGAGTGCAATCCGCATCGCGGGTGATCGATTGCTGGTCCGCGGCGTGCTCCGGCCGCCACAGGGTGAGGGCGTGAAACTCAAGGCGGATCTGGTCGTTCGCGAGCGGCCGTCGGGTTCTGATGGTGCGTTGGTGACCGAGTCGGAGGGGGAACTCGCGCGGTCATTGCGGCGGCTGGTGCCTGGTTTCGTCGAGGAGATACCTGATCCGCTCGCGGGGTTGCCCAGGGGACCGGATCTTGTGCCGACGCCGCCCGCGTATGTGCGTGAGGGCGTCGAGGCGGGCGTGGCGACGAGCGTGAGTGAGGGCGATCGTGAGCCTGGGATCCCCGGCACGGGCCGGCCGTTTGAGCCGTCGCGTCGGACGGCCGCGGAAGAGAGCGCTCGGAGTATTCTCGCCGACACCGCGATCGGTGAGATCAGCGAGCCGATCTTTGCGAAGAGCGGGATCATCAGTTTGGGATTCGGGAGTCTGTCGCTTGTGCCGGGCGGAACTGGAGAGGACGAGCGCACGGTGGTGGCGACGGGCGGGGTGACGGTGCAGTACACGGATGTGCGTGTGGACCGTCGTCTGGAGATGACGGCGCAGCGTGCGGTGGTGTTCCTCAAGGGCGGGCGCGTCGGGGCGTTCGACGCGACGCGGATGAGGCAGGGGGACGTCGAGGCGATCTATCTCGAGGGGGACGTGGTCGCGAGCGACGGAAAGTACACGCTGCGCGGGCCACAGATGATGTACGACGTGGCGAGGAACAAGGCGGTGGTGCTCGATGGCGTCTTCTGGACGTATGACGAGCGACGCGAGCTGCCGCTGTATGTGCGAGCAAAGACGATCCGGCAGGAGGCGGCCGACGAGTTCAAGGCGACGGGGGCGACGTTTGCGAACAGCGCGTTCTTTGAGCCGGAGTTCTCGATCGGCGCGACGAGTGTGACGATCTCGCGGCGGGCGACGCCAGCCTCGTCGTCTGGTGGCGATGCGGGCGCCGAGAATGGTGGGGTGGCATCGGATGACGGCCGCGTTCGGACGACGATCGACGCGAGGAACATCACTCTGCGGGCTGCGGGGTTTCCGGTTTTTTATTGGCCTCGATTCACGGGCGATCCGGCGGCGGTGCCGCTCAAGGATCTTCGCTTCGAGAACTCGCGGAACAGCGGGTTTGCAGCGAAGACGCGGCTGAATGTCTTTGGCCTTCTGGGCATGGACCAGCCGGACTGGTTCACCGCCGACGCGCTGGTGGATTACTACGACGAGCGTGGCGTCGGTCTGGGCGCGCGACTGGGGTGGACGCGAGAGACGAGCGCGGGCGGGCTCTATGTCTACGGACTCCCAGGCGATTCGGGAACCGATGCATTCAGGACCGGGCTCGAGCGAGCGCCCGACGACAACGGGCGATTGCTGGCGCTCGGCGAGCATCGCTGGCGCCTGGACGAGCACTGGTCGGCGATGGTCGAGGGGGCGTACGCGAGCGACGCGTCGTTTGTGGGGGCGTTCTTTCCGGATCTCGCGGCCGAGCGGCGTGAGTTCATCAGCCGGGCCCGTGTCCAACGGCGGAGCGACCAGTCGCTCTTCTCGCTCGAGGTCTCTGGGAATGTGAACGACTTCGTGGCGAACGACTACCTGCTCGAGTCGCAGGGGTACAGCGTTCAGAAACTCCCCGAGGCGACGTACACGCGGCTTGCGGATGATGTGTTCGATGACTTTGCGCCGGGGGCCGTGACGTATTGGAGCGAGTATCGGGCGGGGCGGGTGAGCCTGTCGTTCGACGAGGAAGCACTCTCGACGCGTGGGCTCAACAATACCGGGGCGCAACGGCTTTTCGGGCTTGATGCCGATCAGAGGATTGCGGATCAACTCCGGTCGATCGGTCTGGACGATGATGGCGTGACCCGGCTGGACACCCGCCACGAGATCTCCTCGCAGTTTCGCGAGGGGCCTGTGAATATCCAGCCGTTCGTCATCGGACGTGCATCGTTCTATGACAGCGGCTTCACCGAGTACAACCAAGACTCCGGCTTCGGCACGGGCCGAGAGAACGACGAGACACGGACGTGGGGCGCGTATGGCGTTCGCATCGGCACCACCATCCAGCGGGTCCACGACGACATCGATTCGCGGTTCTTGGACGTGCATCGCCTTCGGCACATCGTGGAGCCGAGCGTCACCGCGATGTACTCCGGAACGAACGTGCCCTCGACGAGCCTTCCCGTCTTCGACGACTCGGTGGAGTCGCTCCTGACGGGCGGGATCGTGCGTGCCGGCGTGACGCAGCGCTTCCAGACCCAGCGCGGCGGGCCGGGGCGGTGGCACTCGGTGGATCTCTTCACGCTGAGCACCGACGTGGTCATGTCCACCTCCGACGCGAAGCGTGAGGGGCGCGTGACGGATGGGCCGATCACGCGGTTCTATGAGCCGCGCCCCGAACTCAGCACGGCGGGAGATGCGTTCATCGCCGATGCCGTGTGGCAGGCCTCGGACACACTCGCGATCACGGGTGGCGGCGTGTTCGACTTTGACATTGATCAGATGGCCGTCTCGACGGCGGGCGTGCTGCTCCGGCATAATCCGAGTTTCTCGACGTACGCCGACGTGCGGTTCATCAACTCCCAGGACGCGACGGTGGTGACGGCGGGCTCACGCTATGAGTTCGCGTCGAAGTACTCGCTCTCGCTCTCGGGGAGTTACGACGCCTCGAACACGGGGTTCCAGGGGGCCTCGATCCAACTCGTGCGGCGGTTCGAGTCGATGGTGCTTGGGGCGAACATCGGGTATGACGAGGTCTCGGGGGATACCAGTTTCGGCATCCTCTTTCAGCCGTATGGCGCACGTGGGTCGGCCTCGTTCGGGAGCAGCGGACGGACCACGATCGGCGGGTGGGAGTAGTCGTTCGGGCGCGGACGCGTGGGATTCAACGAAGGCGTTGAACGAACCACACGATCGCGATGGCCGAGATCACCAGCGAGAGTGGAATGGCGACGCGTGGTCGGTACCACGCTCGGTTTCGAGTCCAGCCGAGCAGCATAAACGCCGAAAGGAGCACGGCGAGGTGCCCGCCCTCGACGCCCAGGGTGAACGCGACGAGGCTGGAGACGAGAGTTCCTTCGGAAAATCCCGCTTCGTTGAACGATGTGGCGACGCCCATGCCGTGGACCAGGCCAAAGACGAACGCTGCCAGGGTTCGCCATGGCGTGACCCGGGTGATGACCAGGTTTTCGATGCCGACGAAGGCGATCGATGCGGCGATGGCGGGTTCGACGAACGTTGTGGGTAGGCCGATGATTCGGAATGACGTGAGCGCGAGGGTCACGGTGTGGGCGAGCGTGAACGCGGAGATCTGGAGGAGCACGGGCCTGGCCTTTGGCGTGAGGAGGAATAGGCCGAGCACGAAGAGCATGTGGTCCTGGCCCTCGGGCACGATGTGACGAAAGCCGAGGGAGATGAAGCGAAGGAACGCGTGCCAGCGTGAGGAGTCAGAGTCGCGGGCTGCTGGATGTTCTGGTTTGGATGTCGAGCCAGATTTGCCAACAGGAATGATCTTGAATGCGGGCGATCGCTCGTTCACGCCGAGCGGGATGGCCACCGGCTCGAAGCCTGGTCGATCGATGGTGACGACCACGATGCCGAGGATTTCTGGAAAGCAGATCGTGATGCTCGATGTGCTTGTGGAGAGTTGGGCATGGGCCTCGAGTGTGGACTTGATGGGCAGCGGATATGTGGGATGGCGCGCCTCTTCGGCGCGCACGTCGGCCACGGTCGGCAGGGTCGCCACCGTGAGTGGAATCCGGTTGGTGTTGGCCTCGAGAATGCAGAGCCGCTCGAAGCGAGAGCCGCACGCCGCCAGGGATTGTGCGAGCGCGTCGTCGCTCGCGTGGAGCAACTCGAACATCGGATCGTCGGGGATATTGGCCGAGACATCGTTGAGGGCGAAGGCGAGGGCGTCATAGTGGACCGTGAGCTCGACGTGTCCATCGGTATTGATGTGCAGCGCGGCGACAGTCGCGAGCGGCGGGTGAGCGAAGGCCGTCGGTGTGACGAGCGTGAGACAGGCGACGAGCGAGATGGCATGCGACCACAAGGCACGCCATTGACTCACACGACATGGTGATGTCGTGCTCATGTCCCTGGCTTGTTGGCCATGATCGATTGGAGCGACTCCACGGAGAGGGCCGAGTTCCAGATTGTGAATCCGGAGATCTCGCCTTCGAAGACGCGTGTGTGCTCCCACGGATCCTTGGGGAGGAGTTCGATGGTGTTCTGATCGTCCGAGAGCGTCAGGCGTCGCTCGCCGACGAGCGTCGCATCGCGATAGACGCGGAGTGTCTCGCCGTCGTACGTCGCGGTCACCATCTGCCATGTGTTGAGTACGTAGGGTTTCCGGGTGGGCACGTCACGCAGGCGGCTCCAGAAGTGGATTCCTCCGGCAAACTTGGCGAGGTAGCGGGCGCCGCCATCGACATCGTCGGCGCAGCGCCCGAATCCCGCGATGATCGTGCGGTTGTCGGGCTGCCTGGCCATCTTCACGAACACGTTGATTGTCCATGGGTCTTTGGCGCCGACAGGCAGGCCTGGGATGTTGGACAGGACTCGTCCCTGATCTTTGGGAGTGATCTGTTCGAGCGTGAAGACTGGGCCGGTGACCTGAATGATCGCGGTCGTCGAGGCGAGCCGATTGGCGCCGGCCGACGCGTCCGGGATGTCGCGGATGGAGAGCGTGTATGGGGTGCCCTCCGTTGGCGGCGAGGCCAGAACAAGTCGGATAGCGCGACGTTTGGACGAAGGCTCGACGCTTGTCACATCGATATGCGGCTCAATGCTGAAGTGATCCTTCGTCACCGTGCCCACGCGTTCGGAGAAGAGGATTGTCACCACTTTGGACTGGTACGACGAGAGAACTCGCGTCACGCTGGGTGGTGTGGAATCGTGGACGTCGAACGTCGCCTTGGCCATGGGCCCTGCACGCCCGGCGTCGTCGAAGACGGCCGCCGAGATGGACGTGGGCGCGTCGATTTCCAGAGGGGAGTCGAAGACTGGCGATGTGGCCGATGGTGCTGAGCCATCGGTCGTGTAACGGATCGAGCCACGGCTCCAATACAGCCCCGGCTCGATGGTGACTGGCGTGGTGTCGGTGGCGTGGCGATCGCCCACGATCACGGGGGCGTCCTGCTCATGACCTTCGAGCGTGTCGAAGAGCGGGTGAGCAAGGGCGATGCTCCACTTGCCATGCTTCGCGAGGCTCATGGCGAAGACTTTGATCCTTGGATCATTGGGCAGGGCCACGTGGGATGCGCCCTCGGGCAACTCGAAGGACGTGCGGAAGATGTATGAGTACTGATAGTACGCGTCGGCGGTCGCGGTGTGCCGATGCGAGGCGAACCACGCGACGTCCGCGTCGTTCTTGATGTAACCCGGCACCAGACCGATTGGGGCGTCATTCCAGCGATAGGACGGGTCGTCGGTGTTCCCAGGCCAGATGCGGTTGTCCCATTGGCCGATGTACCCTGTCCACGAGGGCACGTTCCACGCGTGCTCGACATCGCCCACACGGATCGTCGATCGGACATCCTCGTTCGCGGCGGCGAGGATGTAGACACGATCCGCATCGCGCGTGGGCAACTCGATGGTCTGACCCTGGCACGCGACGGCGTTCACCGACCCATCGGTCGTGGCACGGAAGGCATATGTCACGCCGCCGTCAGTGATCGAGGAGGGAAACTGCTCCGCCGGATACGCCCCGTGGTCGGCATCCATCGATCCATCTGCGCGATTCGCGTTGGTGCTCACGACATCCGCGTTGCAGGGCAAGGGCACCGGCGCGGAGACCACGGGCGTGATCGCCGCGGGTTGTTCGCCGAGCCGAATGGCGTAGGCGCGAAGTTCGAAACTGCTCAGATTGGCATGGAGCACGCCGTTGACAGTCGTCGCGGGGCCGATCTCTCGCTCCTGGCCATCGACCTCGCGAGCGGAGACGATGGGGCGTGCGAACGAGATGGGCACGTCACTCGCGGTTGTGCCGTCTTGCTCTCGAAGGCGCACGATGATCTCGTCCGAGGCCTCCGCCTTCTTGATCGCGGAGATCGTGACCGAAGCGTTGCCACACGACGCCAGCCCGAATGTCCGCCCGAGTGGGCCGTCGTGCGGGCTTGCGAGGAACGCGATGGGCGGGACGTTTAACTGGTCCGCGTGCTGGTATGAGCGTGCCGCGCGCCAGTTCTGGGCATGCGGATAGAGAGCGTACTTCACGCGGTGTTGCCCGATGTCCTGCGTGCCCTGGTCGGGATAGCCACCCTGCGTGCCGGGTGTGTAGAGGAGCGTGAGTCGGAGCGTGTGGTCGTCGGGCTTGTCCGAGGCGTACTTGCTGTCGCAGAGGATCGAGGCACCGTGCGTGCCGTCGGTGTCGGTGAGATCGAGCCAGCGATGGAAGGAGTACTCATACTGCTTGGGGTGCGAGTTGGGCCTCTCGACGATGCCGGATTGGATGTCGAATGTGGCGATCGGGTTGCTCGCGGCGAGCGGGAAGGCCGCCCGGAGGCTTCGCTCCTTGCCTCGCCAGTTGATGGTCGCGTCGCACTCCACGCGACGCCCCGCGTCACCGGCGGCAAGCGAGATGACCTGGGTGATGGCCGAACCTTCGATCTCGCGCACAACTTCAATAGCCACGCGTGCGGGCCCACGTTCGACGACGCGAATGCTCGTGGGCGCACTGGCCATCGCCGCCGCGGGCTTCTGCCGGTCCGTCCAATCCTGGTTCCATGCCGGCCAGGCCTTGGGGTTCTCATAGTGCGTGGAGAGTGTCGCCGGCGCGGAGAGCACCTCGCGTCCTGAGGCCTTGTCGATGATTGAAGCGATGTCGCCGCCGGCGTTGATCGTGACCCGTAGGTGTTCGTTCTCGAGCGTGTGGTCGGTGACCGAGAGGGTTGGCTTTGCAGGGGCCGGATCGTCGCCGAGTTGTACGGTGAAGACGCCGAATGACACCGATTCCATCGGTGCGACGAATGCGACACGGGTGGACGTGTCGTTGGTCGTGAGGATCTGGGCGGAAACAGTGTGCCCATCGGGAGCGATCACACGCACGTGTTTCGCGCCGTGCACGGCCGGCACGCTCGCCTCGACCACGTCCTCGCGTGCGAACGACAGCGGGTTGTAGACCACAACGGCCTGTCCGTGCCCCGTCGTGTCCATCGCCGAGATGACAGCATCGGACGCATCGGTGATGATCGACGAGAACTGATTGGCCGCGAGCACCTCGTCGTTCCATGAGAACTCGTAGGCCTTGGGCGTGCTCGTCCCCGGCAGGATGTCGTGCATCTGTGACCCGAGCACGAGGTACCACGCGTCCTCCAGTTTCGAAGACGGATACGGCCGCCCGCCCATCCACCACGCGGCGATCGAGGCTCGCTCGGCGGCATCCGCGAGGATCTCGTTCTTGCGGTTCCATCGCTTCATGTACGCTTGCGACGAGATCGAGCCGGCCGAGTGCTCGGTGAGCATCAACTCGCCCTGGTATGTCGGGAGTTTCGCACGCTGCTCGCTCGTGACCGATCGGAAGAGCCAGTCGGCGGGACCGGAGATGACCTTGATCGGCCCTTGCGTCGTCACGCTCTCCTCGACCATGCGGACCGAGGTTTCTCTGGGGGCGCCACCCTGGTCGCCGGTGCCGAAGTAGTGGTAATCGCCGAAGAATCCGGATGACTTCGCGCTGGTGTTAATACGCGTGAGCCAGCCATTGCTCTTCGCGAGGTTCTCCTTCACTTCACCGACGTAGGCGCCTGGGTCGAGTGCGGCGATGACGCCGTGTCCATCGGGTCCTTGCCACGTGCCGACTTTGAACGGAATCGGGACGACGCCGCCCCACGTGAGTTTCTGCGTGGAAAAGCCCTTGATGCCGCAGTGGGCGAGCACGCTGGGGAGGGCCGCGGGAAAGCCGAAACAGTCTGGGAGCATGTACTCCTCGCTCGCGACGCCGAACTCTTTGCGGAAGTAGTTGTTGCCGTAGAGCACGTGGCGGATGAGCGATTCGCCCGAGGGGACGTTCGCGTCGTTCTCGTCCACGGAGGAGCCGCAGGGGAACCAGCGTCCCGCGGCCACGTAATCGTGGAGTTTCGCGAACGACTCGGGGTAGTACTCCTCCATCATGCGGTACCGACGCGAGCCGCTGAAGTTGAAGACGTAGCCGGGGTACTTCTCGAAGAGTTTGAAGTTGTCGTGGAGGGTGGAGGGGAGGAAATCGCGGATGGTGTCTACGTACGTCCATCGCCATTGCGTGTCGAGGTGCGCGTAGCCAACGACGAAGAGCGTGGGCGTTGTGCCGAGGTTGGGGATGTCGCTGGGGAGTGCTGTCGACTGGGGTGCTTCGCGTGGCGGCTCGGCGGCCAGGGCGCTACCACAGAGGGTTGTCATCGCCAGAGCGGCCCACACTCGTCGCTTGTCTTGATTCGTCATATCGAAACTCCCAGAACCGTGTTCTCGTCGATTCTCGACGAGGTCGATGCCTTCATCGTGCACGCCGCGTCAGAGACGTATTGCGCCCGCTCGAATCGATCGTAGACGGAGCGGGTGGCCGCTCCGAATCTGACAGATTACGACAACTCCAACTCCTCTCGAAGCACGCCGACCAGACCCTCGGCACTCTCCGCGGCTCGCAAACGATCGCGGAAGGACTCGTGCATCAGCCTGCGGGCGAGCCTGGCGAAGATCTTCATGTGGCTCCCCGCGGCGTCGCTGCTCGGCACGACGAGCAGCATCACGATCGACACGGGCTGCTCATCGATCGAGCCCCACTCGATTGGCGTGGCGAGCCGCACCACCGCGAGTGACGGGTGCGTGACCGCCTCCGATTTGCAATGCGGGATCGCAAAGCCGTGGCCGAGACCAGTGGAGTATGTTGCTTCTCGCGCCCAGGCGGCCTCCTCGACGGGGCGCGTGCTCGAGATTCGGCCTTGCGCGCGCAGCAGGCAGATCGCCTCGTGGAGCGCCTCCTCCTTGCTCGACGCGATCGAACCCAACGTGATACTCTCGGCCTCGATGATGGGTCGGTGTGTCTCGCCGCGCCAGGGTTGAGAAGTGAGTACCTCCAGGACGTCGGCCACCGACGTGGCGTTGCACGCGAGATCGAGGAGCGTCCGGCATCGCTCGACCGAGGCCCCACGGACCATCGACTTGATCTCCGCGACGCTCCCCGGCGAGACGCTGATCTCGCTAAGCCCGAGGCCGAGCATGAGGGGCAGGTTCTCCGGTCTCCCGCCCATCTCGCCGCACAGGCCGATCCAGCGTCCTCCCACGCGGGCGTCGCGCACGATCGTGCGGAGCAGACGCAGGAACGACGGCAGAAGCGGGTCGTTAAGTGACGCCACACCTGTGTTCCCGCGATCCGACGCGGTCCAGTACTGGCAGAGGTCGTTGGTTCCGATGCTGAAGAAGTCCATGAAGGGGCAGAACTGGTCGATCACCATCGCCGCCGCGGGCACCTCGATCATCATGCCGATGGGGACGTCACCGACGGGGACGCCCTCGGCCTCGAGCGAATCGCGGGCGTCGTGGACCTGGATTCGGAAGCTCGACGCCTCGCCGGGCATCGTCACCATCGGCGCCATGATCTTGACGGGGCCGAGGGCGCTAGTTCGCAGGATGGCGCGGAGTTGCGAGCGCAGGAGCATGGCATGAGCCGGATAGAGGCGCAGGCCCCGGACGCCGAGGAAGGGATTGTCCTCGTGGGGCAGGGCGAGGTAGGGCACGGATTTGTCGCCGCCGATGTCGAACGTCCGGAAGATGACGGGCTTGCCGCCGGCCTCGCGCACGATCGCCGAGTACACCTCGAGCTGCTCCTGCTCGCTGGGTGGTATGTTGCGGTCGAGGAAGACGAACTCGGTGCGGACCAGGCCGATGCCATCGGCGCCCTCTCGCCGTGCGGCCTGGACTTCCTCGGGTGACGAGGCGTTGGCGCCGACCTCAATGGTGTGTCCGTCGAGGGTGCGTGTGGGACCCTGGGCCGCATGGCGTGCCGACTCGTGGGCGTGCTCGATGGCGACCCGCTCGCGCTCGTAGTACCTCGTTGTGGGTGGCGACGGTGACGGGAGGACCATGCCAGCCTCGCCATCGACGATCACCTCTTCGCCAGACCTCGCGACTAAGAGCGGCTGGCGGACATCGATGATGGTGGGGATCTCGAACGACCGGGCCAGGATGACGACGTGGGACGTGGACCCGACGGCCCCGAGGACGAGCCCGCGCAGGTGGGCGCGATTCAGCCCGAGGAGTTGGTGTGCCGTGAGCGAGTCGGCGAAGACGACGCTGGGTGTGAGGAGCGGGGCACAGGAGTTGGCGTGCTCATGCCCGCCGGGGAGATGCGCGAGGATCTGGGTGCAGACATCGATGACGTCGATCGCGCGATCGCGGATGTAGGCGCTGTCGGCCTGGCGGAGTCGTGCCGAGAATGCCTCGCCAGCGCCGACGACCGCCTGGGCCGACGTGGCGTTTCCACGGACCCGCATCTCCATCTCGATGTGGAGGGCGGGATCGGAGGCGATAGCGGCGTGGGCACGCAGGAGGTCGGCGGCCATACCCGATGTGGTCGATGCCTGCTTCGCGAGGGCCTTGCTCGTCGCGTGGAGCGCCGCTCGCAGCGTGATGAGTTCATCGTCTTGGGGCCCCGAAGTGGCGAGTCGGGCCTTCTCGCTTAGCGAGAATCCCGCCACGTGCACGGCCTGTCCAAACCCGATCCCGCCGCCGACGGCCCGACCGGAGGAGTGCGCTGGTCCGGCCGCGCGCAGTGCCGGGGGCAACGCGGCGACGATGGCGTTGGCCGGGGTCTCTCGGGTGAGCACGGGCGTGTCGACGCCGGGAAGCGTGTCAAGCACATACTGCCGCAGCGTCTTGGTTGCCTCGTCCGCGTCGACGCCCTCGGCCTTGACGACGCACTCCTGCCCGTATCGAATGTCCAACGCCACGACCGAGAGCACGCTTGCCATATCCGCGGACGGGGCGCCCTCAACCGAGATCGAAATCATGGACCGAAACCCCCGCGCCACCTCGGCGAGCAGACTCGCCGGCCTCGCGTGCATGCCGTTGGGAAGCGGGCACACGAATCGGAACTCGGCGCGTGGGATGGCTCCGCTCACGTGCCGCTCACCGCCCGGGCGAGCACCGCCGCGGGGTTCTTGATCGCCTCGGCCACGCCCACCTTGACGATGCGCTTTCCCTCGAATCGATCCTTGTTCTCGACCTCGATGTCCACCGCGAAGATGGCGACTTCCGCCTCGGTGATATCGCGTGACGACAACTCGTTCTCGATCCCCATCGATCCCTGCGTCTCGACGCGGATCGTGTGGCCCGCGGCCTTCGCGGCCTTCTCCAGTTGCTCGGCGGCCATGTAGGTGTGCGCGATCCCTGTGGGACACGCGGTGACGGCAACGATTCTCATCGGTGTGGGCTCCTCATTGCGGCCACGCGTCCGAAATGGTCACGCCGACTCCTTGGCATCGAGTGCCGAAGGCCAGATCCGCTTGACCGTGTTGATCGCGAGCGCGGTGACCAGCATGCCCGTGGCGATCGCGACGACATACATCAGTTTGTTGTCGACGACAAAGATTACGATCGGCCCACCGTGCGGCGCGTGATCGCCCACATCCGCGAGCATCGCGATCGTGCTCGCGACCATCGAGCCGAGCATGATGCAGGGAATCACGCGGAACGGATCGGCCGCCGCGAAGGGGATCGCCCCCTCGGTGATCCCGATCATTCCCATGCCAAGCGCGGCAAAGCCCGACTCGCGCTGCTCCTCGCTCCACATCTTCCGCCCGAGCAGGGTGGCGAGCCCCATGCCCAAGGGCGGCGTGCAGATCGCGGCGGCGACTGCCCCCATCATCGTGTAGTTCCCCTGTGTGATCAGGCCCGATGCGAAGAAGAACGCCGCCTTGTTCACCGGTCCGCCCATGTCGAACGCGATCATCGCGCCAAGGAGCATCGCCAGCGCCACGGCGTTCCCCGTCTGCATGTCCCGCAGGGCCTCGCCCATCCACGCAAACGCGTGCGCGATCGGCGGCCCGACCACGAGCATCATCAACGCCGCGATTGCCACCGACGACACCACCGGGATCACCAGGATCGGCATGAGCGGCTTGATCAACTTCGGTGTCGGGATCTTCTTGATGAGTTGAACCAGATACCCCGCGGCCAATCCGGCCACGAGCGCTCCGAGGAACCCGGCGCTCAGCGCCTTTTCATCTTCGACGATCGACCAGGGCAGACGGAGATCGGCACAGAGAAGTCCGCCGATCATCCCCGCGACCAGGCCGGGTCGTCCCGCGATCGAGTACGCGATGTACCCCGCCAGGATCGGGAGCATCAGCGCGAACGACGTCTCGCCGACTTTCAGCGTGAGCCGAAGCACGTGCTGCCACGACTCGGGCTGGATCGCGGCCATGTCCGGGCCGTGCTCGCCCATGGGGGCGAATGCCAGGGACAAAGCGATCAAGATTCCGCCACACGCGATGAAGGGGATCGAGTACGACACGCCTGTGAGGAGATGCTGTCGGAGTTGTTTGAAGATTTGCATGGGTGACTCGTGCGGCGACATTGGGGCGGGCTGTAGACGACTAGTGGTTGGGTGATTGGGGTTTGGACGCCGATCGGGTGATGGTAGTGGTCTTCCGGGAATCGGCGAGATTGTCCTGCAAGGTTTCGAGTCGACGCCCGCAGTCTCCCAGGAGCGTCGTGCCGCTGGCGGAGGCGGGCGCGTCGGGCCTGCGGCGGCCTGTCGTGCCAATCACCCTTCCCGCCCCGTCCTATGCGGCCGCTCCACGTGGGAGAGTCCTCATGAAGATCTGGGAAACGCGCGGTCAAGCCCTCGTCCTGGTGGCTTGTGCTGGTTTGGGACTTGGCATCGGATTCGAACGTGAACTAGCGGCACAGGTAACTGTCTGCCCCGCGACCGACGTGGTTGCGAGCGGGTTCCACCACGTCGCCACCGGAGCCGCCACGCTCGAACTGCTCAGCGATCAGCGCGTCTCGGTGCACAACCTCGGCAGCAGCGGTCAGGACGGCGTCGAGATCAAACTCCGCAGCGTCTGGGGCGGTGGCGTCAGCGTCGATCTCGACGAGTTGCTCTCGCATGGCGGCTCCGGCCTGTCCACCCAGATCCGCATCAAGCCCAAGGGCTGGGATGGCACGATCAAGGGGACCCTGAGAGTCGCCGCGGGGTCGGCTCCGGGTCAGTGCGTCGTCGAGTGCGACGAGAGTTCCTCCGGCACTTCCAGTATGATCTACCGCTGCTACGACTCCTCCGGCAGCGTCATTTCCACGGGCACGATCCCATCATCGCTCGCGGCCTTCGAGTGCACCCCGGACTCCGGCCTGCCGGGCGTCACCTCCACCGCCATGGCCATCGATCGAAAAGGCCCCCCCGGGCAGCATCGGTCCGCGCTCCGATTCACCGGCGGCCCCGGCACAGTGAATCTCCAGTGCACCGTCTCGGGACTTGGCACCACACCCGTCTCCGGCGTCCACACCATCGAACTCGAGTCCATCGGCTCCACCGACGATGGCCGGACCCACTCGATCGACATCGATAGCGACGGCCTGGCCGAACTTGTCCTCAGCAAGCCGCGTGTCGCGTCCCTCAACGTCCCGTGTCCGCCCTGGGACTGCTTCTCCACGTTCGACGACCACGCGATCTCGGGCCTGGGAAGCGCCGTGATTCGCGAGATGTGCTCCGACAACAAGGATGACGACTGCGACAGCCCCATCGACGACCGCGTCGTTCACGTGGACAACCTCGGCAGCAGCGGGCAGGACGGCGTCTCCATCGACTTCGGCCCCACGGGCGACGGCTCAGGCATCCAGATGGGGCGCGCCGGAAACTGCTGTCGCGGGCACGTCATCATCATGAAGCTCTACGATGACGCCAGCACAGAAAGCATGCGAGTGCTCTGCTATTCGGTCAACGGCGGCACCACCTGGACCGACCAACTTTCATGCGACGCCACGAGCATGCCGGGAGCCGTCGAAATGGAAGTCGTCGTGTACTCGTCCGCGGGCGGCGGTGGGGGAGGTGGCGGCTCCAGTATCTACGACCCCAACTTCGATTTCACTGCGACGGCCTCTCGAGTCTTTGCCGGGCTGACAGTCGATGTCGGCATCCTCAACCCCTGCCCGCGAGGAAGCTGGGTCAAGATCCCCGGCTGCGTCGGCCCGTGGTGGAAGTGCTACGTCTACCGCTGTGAGGGATACATGGACTTCCTCCTCCCCAGCGGCGAGATCCTCAGCGGAAATGCTATCTCCCTTCGACCCGTTCTCGCGGCGGGTGTCCCCGAGCCACGCGTCCGCCGCATCGACATGACCAGCGACTACGGCGGCTCCCTCTTCGTCGATGACATCCCCCTCGCCAGCCCGCCCCAGTGCGTCAGCGACGTGGACAACGGCACAGGCACCGGCACCCCCGACGGCGGCACCACCATCGACGACCTCCTCTACTACCTCTCCCGTTTCAACCTCGGCTGCTAAACGAACACACCCGTGATCGATCCACATGGGGGTAAGCGGTGGGGGGCGGCCCACACCGCCCCCTCATCGATCGCGGAGCACAGACACAGACTCCCTATGGGATCCGGAGACAGGGGCTGGTGCCGCACCGGCCCCTGTTCTCTTTCTAGCGCAGGATCTTCTCCAGACTCTTGCCCTTCGCGAGTTCGTCCACGAGTTTGTCCAGGTAGCGGGCCTGTCGCGTGAGTGGGTTTTCGATGTCTTCAACCCGATAGCCGCAGATGACACCAGTGATCAGGTGTGCGTTTGGATGGAGGGTGGCGCGTCGAAAGAACTCTTCAAAGGTCGACTTGTCGTCGATGTGCTTCTTCAACTGCTTGGCGTCGTACCCGGTGAGCCAGCGGATCACCTGATGCAGTTCATCCTTGATCCGACCCTTCTTCTCGATCTTCGTCACATAGTGCGGATAAACCGATGAGAACGTCATCGTCGCGATCCGGGCATCGTGATCGGGCGTCGTCTTGGCCATGAACGAATCTCCGAGCGTGGAACTGTCGAACGTGCACGACGTTCGATCTCATGCGGTCTTCGCCATGTCAGCGGCGCGGCGCTACTGCTTGAGTTGTCGAGGTTGCAGTCCGGCTGCAGCTCGAAGTAGTAGTAGCCGAAGTCGGCGATGGCCGGAGTGCCGGAAACGCTGGCACACTTGAGCGTTCCACGGCTGACTCGGTAGAGTCCCGAAGGAATGCGAAGGCCGTAGCGAGCTTCCGGATAAGGCGTGGACTTGGCGAAGATCTGCACTTCGCGAGCCGCGATGCCGGAGGAGCCGACGGAGAAGGTGAATTTGTCGGAGGGGACGGTGAGCCACTGCGTGGGGTTCGAGGGGTCCTGCACCTCGATCAAAGGAGCGCCGTTCGGTGCGCCATTGGCCGCCAGGATGGGGCCGTAGAAACGGAGACGGACAGGCTCGTCATCCGCTGAGGTGAAGTTGTGACCGTTGGGCGCACCTCGCATCTGCGAGAACCTGCTGGCGAGCCGCACTGCCGGAGTGGAAATGGTCCCGGCATTGGGCAGCGAATCCTCGCGATAGAGGTTGAACGGCGCCAGACCAATCGCCGCACCGCCCAAAGACGAGGAGGCGATGGTGTAGGCAGGCACCCCGTTCGTGCCGAAGGAAAGCGTGTTCGACCCGATAGTGACGGTAGCGGGAACAGTTGAGGAGCCCCACGTGCCGGTGGCTCCGCCTGCGTTGAGAATGATCTGGCGAGTGAGCCCATTGGCCGGGAGCGTGATGGTCGCGAGAAGGCTGCGCGCAACCGTCACGCCATCGCCGCCGGTGTTCAAGCCAGCGGCTTCCAACGACCCCAGGAAATCGCCAGAGGTGGTGCGGAGGGTTTGAATGAGACCGGTGCCGCTGTTGAACATGGCGTTGATTTCGGCATTGATAGACGGTGCATCCACGCGGGTAATGCCGTCCTGGGCCCGAACGATCGCGGCGGGCGTGCCGGTAGCTGGGCCGATACCGACAGTCGAAGTGACCGAGCCGATGTTTCCTAGTGTGGCAACCACGCTGCCGTTCATGCGGGCGCCGTCGATAGCACAGTGGCGATGTTGCCGCCACTGGATTGGACCGTTCCTGTGTAGTTCTGGGCGGAGTTGCCCGAGTTCCAGTTATTCACCCGCACCTCGGCCACGTCGGCGGTGGCGCTGACGTTGGCCAGTTGAGGCGCACGAACCGCACCGGTGACGTTGGTGCAGCTGACATTTCCGCAGGAGTTCTTGGCATCGATTCGAACCACCGTTGCGGCGTTGACCGACGCCACGCTATCGGTCGATCGAACTTGGACAGTACCGCCGGTAGCGCTGACCGCACCGATTTGTCCGCCGCCCGCAACAGCCAACGCAGCGGTCGGATTGTGAAACGGAGGAGACGAAACTGCACCGGCCGTCCCCACCAAGAGCGTGTAGCCTGTACCGGTCACGGTGATCGTGCCGATCGACTGATTGAAATCGACCGCAAACACGCGATAGATTGCACCGCTTGAGCCCGAAAAGGAGATGTTTGACCCGTAGGCGCGACCCGGCTGCGGAGAAGCGCCGGGACAGGTTGCGCCGCGATTTGGAAAGCCGGGCATCGCAAACCAACCGTCGCCCGGTGACGGCGGATTCGTACCGCAAGGGTTGCCCGCAGGTCCGATGTACTGCTCCACGTAGATTCCGGTCAGCTGCGCCATCGCAACACCCGGAATAGCCGCAATCACGAAGGCTGCCACAGCCGACTTCATCATCTCTTTCTCCTTCTTTGGAACGCCAAGGTTCCGATCGATGCCATCACTATTGCGGTTCCGGGATTGGGCACCGTCGTGGTGCCGAGCCTAAAGCCAATGAATGGATGTCCCGAGTCGGCACCAGCCCAGCCGAGGGGCTCAAGAAACTCGTTGCCGGGGAAGAGACCGGCGCGCGACCCGGCATAGAGGCGGTCGTCGGTAAAGACGTACGGGTCTTCTAGCCATTCCGACGCGGAACCGCTGGTGTCAAACAGACCCCACGGGCTTTGGAAGCCGGAATACGCCGCGACCGGGATCAGTTCGTACGAGCCGGGCGTGCCGTCGCCTGCCCATTGTGCAGAGGATTCACCCACTCCCGGAGCGCCCGCGACAGGCGATTGAGAAAGACCATTGGCGTACGGCCACCATCCCGGCGCACCTGGGCCGTTTCTACTTGGATCGTAATAGGTAGCGAGGGCCCATTGGTCGTAGCTTGGAATGAAATACTGAGCGTCGGGCGAGCGCTGAACCGCCGACCAGGTAGTGCTCACGTTCATGTCCCACGAGCGCAAGTCATACGCGCCCGTGGTCATCGCCTCAAATGTCGCCTGCCTGCCGTTGTGAAGCCAGTTGCAATAGGCGGCTGCTCCGAACCAACCCATACCCCGAATCGGCCGAAGTTCGCCGCCAGCGACGATCGCATGAATCGGTCGCCCTTGGGAACTCAGCCCCGCCGTGTACACCGATCCACTGCCCCAGGCGGCCCCTTCAAGCAGGACTTCGGCCTCGCTGCCCCAGGACTGTCCGGCAGGAAGCGGCACACTGCCAAAGGCATTGATGAACTCCACAAAATCGCCCAGGGTGAGTTCGGTACGTGCAATCCCAAAGTCCCACGAGCCCCCTCCGACCGGACGGTTCACATTGCCAAGCCCGCCCACGGCATTGAACGCGACGACGTTTGGCGCTTGGATGCGAGAGAACTGCGTGCCATCTCGACTGAACGTCTGCACCCCTGCAGGGGCGGCGGGGAGCGTTACCGGTTGACCATGCGACACCGAAATGCTCGCCATGAAGAGAGCAAGCGCGGCAAATGGTTGGAATGGGGGATGAACAGCCACCATAAACTCCGTGGCTTGTCTCTCGTCGGGCATCGTACTGGATGGGGGAGTCAAATTCAACTGCGCTCACGCTCGCCTCAAAGCACACCGAGGCGGTTGGCAGTTCAAATGCGATTCGTGGTCTGGCGGTCGCAGGACACGGGTTGAACTCAAGCGTAAACACCGATGGCCCCGGCACTTGCCGAGGCCATCTGGTCTTCTGAATCGGGGTGATAGGATTTGAACCTACGACCTTCTCGTCCCGAACGAGACGCGCTACCAAGCTGCGCTACACCCCGCAGGTGACCAGTGTAGGCGGCCTCGATCGGCCGCCACCAAAGTCCATGTCGATCGCTTCCGCGCCCCAGGCATTTGTTCTCGGCCTCGAGGCCTCACGCGAGCGCCGCTGCTCACTAGTTCTTTGTCGCCACCTTCTCTGGGCGTGTCACGTAGACGTTGTCCTCGGTCGTCGAGGCGTTCCCATCGGGGCCTGACGAGTAGAAATACGGCCTGGAGTTGGGACAGAGTCCCGCGTCGGACTCGCCGCCGTTACGACGGATCTGACGAATCTTGTACGGCTTGTCCGCCGGCGCAGGGCCCAGGATCTGGGCGAGGTCGCGATACGCCGTGGGGTTGCCCACGGCCGAGTTCTGGTTGTCCACGATCAGCCCCTCGTACGTCGGGTGGACGTAGCGGATCGGGTTCCCCCAGGCATCAACAACGGTCTGCAACGCCGGGTTTCCGATGGTGTTCGAGAGGAACTTCGCCGGGATCTTCTTGACGATCTCCTCGGCGGCGGGGACGGACTTGAGTTGCTTGAGCGCCATGCCGGCGGAGTTCAACATCGTCCCATCGCCCATCGCGTCGGCCACCGGCCAGAGGTTGAACTCGTTCGAGCCGGTCTGCTGCAACGAGATCGTTGCCGGCGGGAACTTGCCGTCGTGCTCGGCGGTGTAGGCCCCGAGGGCCTGGTCCAGCGACGAGAGGATGTCCTTTGTGGTGCTCGCCTTTCCGGCCTCGAGCACGCGCGTGCCCACGGCAAAGGAGAGGGCGATCAGAATCCCCATGATGAAAACGACCACGAGCAACTCGACAACCGAGAAGGCGGGTCGTGCGATCCGTCGGGCGTGGGTCAGCATGGCGAGGTCCTCGTTCGCGTTCGATCGATCCATATACAGGTTATTCGACACGGCCTGTGGTCGGGATGCCAGCGAATTTTCGAGGAAGTGGTTCGGGAATCCCCTAATCGGGGCACTGGTTCGAAATTTACCCAAGAGAAATTACTTGGGTCATACCTGAAAATTACTGAAAATGTTTTCATGTAGGGTTTATCCCTATTGACGCCATATATGGGAACTTGGTACAAGATTCGCGCCTCACAAGTGATGATTCAACCAAGAGCACTTTGAGTTGCAACGTAATGGACTTACCGTTTGGTTTCTGTGCAGAACTGTATGGAGAAGCCCGTGAGTATGCTGAGTCCAACTCCTTCGCCGACTTCACGAACGACAGTCGGAACTATCGGGAAGCCGGTATCCGAGTTGAGCCTTGTCGAGATTGCTGAGCGTCTGGAGCGGGTCACGGCCGAGATCGAGTCCGAACGGGCCGTGGAGCGTGAGGCACGCAAGCAATACGAGTCAGTGGCCTCCAAGATAGAGTCGCGGATCGCCCTGATACGCGAGCGGGCCCAAGAACTGATGAGCGCGCAGCGGCGCAAGGTATCGTCGTTCGACGGGATCCTGCGAAACGTCGAACCGGAGGAAACTACGGACAGCCCCGCGAACACCCGGCACAAGAACATTTCCGAGGCAATTCTGGCAATCTGGGAGATTGAGCGTGGGACGCTGACCAGTGAGGAGATTGCCGACGGGTTGTCGAGCGTGGGGTATGTGACGAGCGCGGCGCCAACGTCGCTGCGGTCCTCGGTGAACCAGGCGATCGCGAAACTCTGCCGGGCGGGACACCTGATCCGCTTCCGGTCGGACGGCTCGACGATTCCGCCACGCGACACGCACAGTCGGGCGCGGAAGTACCTCCTGAAGGATCGGTACGACGAGATGGTGGCGCATGGGAAGTCGATCGAGGTGTGAAGTTCGCGCCGCGTGAGAGAATCAGGCGCGTGTGCGGTGTCTCGGCTCAGTCTTCCGCTGGCTCGGGATGGCGGCGTGTGCGCTGGATGATCAAACCGAGTGCGGCCAGCGCGGCCCAGATGGCGAGCGCCAGCGCGTGCGACTCGCGGAGCGGTTGGACGCCTGGGAGTTGGAAATCTCCAGCGAGCGAGATCAGTCCCCAGAGCCAGAGCGCGGATCCGGCCGCTGCTGTCACGAGGACAGATGCCCGCCGAGGTGACACGCCGCCGATGACAAGCCCGAGGATCGCGGTCGTGAGGATCGTCCCCGCGAAGATCGCACGCGATGCGGCGGGCAAGGCCGACCACGCGTTCGACGCATCCGCGACGACGCTGCTCGCGAGTTCCGAGACTTCCTGGGGCACGCGATCGGCGACCTCGGCCAAGGCCTTTTTGGACGCGATCGATGCCCCGATTGTGAGCGTGTCGTCGCTGCTGCTCGAGAGTCCAAACCCCGCGAGCGAGATCGAAGGGGTTCGTGGCTCCTGTGGTGCGACGGCAGCGGTGGGGGTGCTCGTATTGTCCGGCGGCGTTGAGGCGATGTAGACCGCGGCGCCGAGGGCGCCGATCGAGGCAAACGTTGCGGCCGTGACGACCGAGAGCGCGAGCCGGAACGTGGCGAGCGCGAGGGCCAAGCCCACGAGCCCGCCGACGCCCGCGCCGATGTGGCCTCCGGTGAAAGGACCAACTTGTGCCGGGAGCATGGGCCCGGCGACGGTCCAGCCGAGGAGGCCGCCGAGAATGGCACCGATGGTGACGGTCGCGGGCTTGAGGATCTTCGAGCCGACGGACCAGAGGATCAGCCCGACGATGATGGCGAGGAGTGCGGCCGCGCGCGCGACCATGACTTGATCGAATCCGCTATCCGCGGACTGCACGATCGCAAGGGCGGTGAATGTCGCGTCCTGCGTGCCCATCTGGGTGATCGTCTGCCTCCGGGGCGACGCGGTCGAGCGGACCCGGGGGTCAAATCCGGGGGAGATCGAAACGGTCGCGCTTTGGGTTTCTTCGGCCTGATCGGAGTCGGGTTTCTGGGGAATGGCGAAGTTTGCGCGATTGGGTCGGGTTTGGCGGGCGTTTCGTTTGGCTCAAGTACGGGTGTTTAAGTCGCATCCGTCTTGTGTCACAAGGCGTATGGATTCGCTTGAGGGGCAGGGACGCGGACGCCGATTCGCTCCACATGCTCCTTGGCGGCCCGACCGTGGGCCGCACACATCGGGTGAACCTCGGTTGTGCGGCGGTTCGGTTTGCGGTACGCTACTAGAGTCACCGGGCCGACTTCGGGACGGAAGTTCTGGAGATCGACGCCTGGAGACGCGCGAGCCGGCTGGTGCGCCAAGGCGTGCCGGCACGGCGGCTCGATCGACGCGACCCGCGAGATTCGTGGGATCGGCGGCGAAGGTGAGCCAGCCCGAAGGTCATGCGGCGACGGCGGAAACGCACGAAGCGGTGTGGCGAAGGCTCGTGAATCACGGAGCGAAATGGCTCGTGGAGTTCGCGGATCGTGCGGCGCGCGTGGGAACTGGTCGGTCTTGCACCGGCGGATTCCATGAGACGCGGGCGCCCAAGGCCGCGATAATGGGTCACCTTGGATCCAGGCGGAGCTTGGACCAGCACGCGTCGCCACATAGCGGGCGACCAATGAGGAGTCGATGATGGGCTTCAAGAACCCGGGCGTGAACTCTCGTCGTGCGCGTCGTCCGTATGTTCGTTCTCGCGCGGCAGGATCGCCGGCGTTGAACGGGACGGCTCGGCTGGCCTCCCTGGCCGGCGGGCTGGATCGCCCGAGCGTGGACCAGCTCGAGAAGCGGCAACTGCTCTTCTCGCTGACGATCACGCCCGCTGACATCGACCCGGCCACGGGGATCGGCACGGTTCGCCAGGCCTTTGCGTATGTGCTGCCGTCGCTCATTCCGCCGGCCGCGATCGAGCAGCAGCAGCAGCAGACCGAGGACCGGACCGAGGATTTCAACGACGACAACCCCGGGGCCGCAGGGAGCGGGACGTTCTTTACGGATTCCGGGATCCAGGTCATCCACAACGTGGTGCCGGCGGGGAGCATCCGCATCGAGCCGCCGGGCGCGGACAACACCGAGCGGTACCTCCGCGGATCGCTCGCCAATGCCGGGGACTTCATCTCGTTCAAGGTGTTCGACGACCCAGACAATCCAACAGGTCCGGCCGGGGCGACACGCGTGCAGTTCACGGTGACGGGCGATGGCGGGCTCGACAACACGGGGTTCGATACCGCGCGGATGCGCATCACGCTCCGCAGGGCGAACGTTGTGATCGCCACGTTTACCGGGCCGCAGATCGACGCGCTGATCCAGAATGCGCAGGGCCCGGTCGCCAATGGCGTGGGCAACTTCGTGATCGACGGGCCTGCCGGCGATCCGTCCTTTGACGAGGTCCGCATCGAGACACTCACGGCTCCGGGGCTTGGCATCAACCCCGCGTTCCGGGTGGACGATCTCGCGTTCACCATCCCCACGCCACAGTTCGCGGGGTTCATCGACGGTCGCGTCTTCGGCGCGCTCGCGGTGCTATCCGGACCGGTCGGCGCAACGGTGACGATCACCGATCTCCTCGGAGCCGATGTTGCGGCGAGCCTCGCCGGACACATTCGCCCGAACGGCACGCTGGCGATTGCAGATCTCAACGACGACGGCATTCCCGACGCCGGATTCAACGGCATCGGCGCCATCCGCTTCACGGGGACCGACTCGCGCACGGCGTTCTCGCTCGTGGGCGGTGTCATCGAGGAGTCCGACACCCCCGTCGCGGACGCGGATCAGTCCGAGGGCACATCGTTCTTTACGATCACGGACGACCTGGCAGGGTTCGCGGACGGCTTTGAGGACGCGGGCTTTGGGTTCTACCGAGACCCGCAGGGCCAGGGCAACTTCGTGGTGCATGGGTTGCCGCCGGTCGCAGGTTCGGTGTTGGTTGGCTCGCCCTTTGTCAATACAAATGGTTCGAACCCGCGGGCGATTGCTCCAGGCGCGAACGGCGAGGGCGGCGGCGATTTCACCAACCCAAGCCAGGGCATCTTTGTCGATGGCGGAATGCCCATGGGCTCGGTGCTCATCCACGGCACGGTCTTCGGATCATCCGTCTTCACGGGCGCGGTTGATCGGATCGCGGTCGTCAACCAGTACGGCAGCATCCGCGTCAACGGCGACCTCGGATCGCTGATCGTCGGCGGCGAGGCGGGCACGATCTCGCCGGACGAGGGGACTCAGGGCGGACGCGATGGCGTCTTGAAGACCAACGGGCAACTCGTCGTCGGACGCACGCTGGGGCAGTTCGTCGTCGCTGGTCGTTCGGACATGGACGTGACGGTGACGGGCGATCTCAACTCGCCGCTGACGATCCCCGCGCGTGACACGTTCACGTACTACGAGAGCGAGTTCGTGCTGGGCATCAACCCCAACACGGATCCGATCAATGTCATGCGCCAACTGGTGAACAACACGAACTTCGTGGCGCGCCAGCCGTCGCAGCTCTTCCGCGCGGTCGATCAGCCGATCCCCTTCGGCGACGGCTTCTTCCGCAACGACTCGCTCATCACCGCCGAGTTCGTCGGCTCGGTCTCGTCGGGCGTTCGAATCATCGGCGACATCTCGGGGCAGAGCCCGTTCGACGCCGAGGACAAGTCCGACGTCTACAGCTTCGCGGTTGATGGAACTCAGGACATCGTGATCGAGGCGATCGGCGACGGCGTCGGCTACATCCGCATCATGGACGCGCAGGGGCACCGCCTTGCCGCGCCGGAGGATGTCACGGGCGCCGGCACGCCTTTCGCCGGGCAGTTCCGCTTCCGTCCCGACGGACCCGGCGTGTACTACCTCGTCGTGACCGATGGCAACTTCGGCGAGCCCGACACGAACTTCGGCAATGCCGTTTATTCGATCGCGATCACGGGGCTCTCCCCGGTCGCGGCCGGCCTCATCCGCACGGGCGGGTCGATGGGCCGAGGTGCGGCGTCGAATGTGGTGAACGTCCCCACCGGGAGCATCGGCGCGATGCGCATCGGCACGGGCTGGTTCGACAGCGCCGCCGACGCCACGATTGAGAGCTACGTCAACAACTACGACGGGCTTGCGATCGATGAACTCATGTCGTGGCACGGCGGGACGTACACGCTCGGCGGCACGCTCTACAGCCTCATCGCCGGATCGGATATCGGCGGGGCGGTCCAACTCACGTCGGCGATTACGGTCAACGTCGGCGGCAATGTCGGGCAGATGTACACGGGCCTGCATCCCGGCGTCGGCGGCGGACCCGCCGAGGGCGATCTCAACTCGTTCAACCTCCGCGTCGGCGGCTCGATCGGATACGTCAACATCTCCGGCGGCGTCGGTATGAATCAAGACGCCCAGGATCCGCTCGCGCCCGCCGACCCCGACACCATCACCTTCGTCACCGGTACCAGCGGCGGGCGGGGCGATATCGGATACATCCGCACCGGCTTCCACGTTGCCGGTGACACCTGGAATATCCAGACCTCGCCAGGCTCCACCATCGGCGCGTTCCTGGTCAGCCAGGACTCGTACGGGCCGACGACCGACCAGGATCGGTGGGGTATCTATGGAGGAACGGTGGGCCTCCCGATCACCTCGGGCTTCGGGTCTGATGTCCGTTTCTTCGACACGCCCAAGGTGGACCTCGACGCCGGACCTCAGACGTCGTTCCTCCTCCAGCCGAACCAGTCGATCGAGTTCGTGGACGACGCGGGCGCGCGTGTGCAGATCACGATCGAGGGGGGACTGCAGCAGAACCCGGCCGCGGTCATCACGGTGCTCCCTATCGACGGGTCGCAGGGTGTGACCATCGCGTCGATCATCGCGGATCTGACCGGCGGCGCGATCCTTCGCGTGACCGGCGTCTCGGCGGGTGGGGGCGCATCGCCCGGCTCGGTCGGGATCGGGCGGATCATCATCGCCAACCACGACTTCAACTCGGCGATCGAGATCTCCGGGAATGTTGAGATCGACGTGTATCGCACCGAGATCGACGCCGGAGGGGCGACGTTTGCGCACATCGGGAACTCCACGCCCGGCGGCGACATGGTGACCATCGATGCCGACACGCTCAACGCGCTCGACATCACGCACGGCAGCCTCGGCTCAACCCAGATGCCCGCCTGGGGCCCGCGCCGCATCGGCGTGGAACTCGGCGTGGTGGACGGCCTGCAAGGCGGCGTGGGCGGACCGCTGGGCGTCAACACCGACTCCATCGTCACGAACTACAACGGGAACATCTATCGCCCGCTCGACGACGACTCCATCGCCACGGGCAATGCCTACCTCGAGGACCTCGGCGTTCCCTTCGACGAGTTCCTCAATGGGCTGGTCGTTCGTAACGGCGGGATCGCCGCGATCAACGTTGCTCGCTCGGTCGGCGACGTGATCCTCCAGACCGCGCCCTCCGATGTGCCCGGAACCACCGCGCGCGACGGCGAGATCGCGTCCATCAACGCGAACTCCGACGGCGTCACGCCCAACGGCGCGTTCGACGGCGTCGTTGGCTCCATCTACGCGGGCGATATCAGCCAGATCAACATCGGCGATGGCCTGCGCAACACGGTCGATTCGCCCTTCGCCAGCGCCGGAATCTTCGCCATCGATGACATCGGTCGCATCTACTCCTCGCGTGTGAGTGGCGTCATCCTCTCGGGCCCGATCGTCGCCTCCAACGCGAACGACCCGCAGGTCGACGGCGAGACCCAGGGCATCGGCCGGATCGAGATCAGCAACGGCTCAATCATCGACGCCGACATCAACGCCGCGGGCATCGACACGTGGTGGCAGTCGTACCTCTTCACCCAGCCGGCCCTTCCGACGGGCGACATCAACGAGGTCATCGGGACCAACACCAACTTCTACCGGTCCAACATGCGAGGGAGAACGCTCAACAACTTCTCACTCAACAACGGCTACTACGACGCCTCGACGACGCGGATCTTCGGGCGAATCCGCAATATCAGCTTCCTGGGCACACGGAACAGCACACTCGAGGGCCCGATCCTCAAGGTGCGGGACAATCTCATTTCCACGCCGGAGAATCTCGAGAATCTCACCATCGCCCAGAACATGAACGACCTGACGATCAACGTCGTCGGCTCGGTCATCGGGCGCATCCAGGCCCGCAACATCTCGCGCTCGATCGTCGGCGTCGCCAACACGCTGCAGAACGTGCAGGTCGCCGAGCGGATCAAGTCCAGCTCGTTCGTCCTCGGCCGCCTCCCCACGCTCAACGCGGGGATCAGCGTCGAGAGCTCGGAGTTCATCGTCTCCGGCCCCATCCAGAACTTCACCACCGGCGAGCGCATCGCCAACACCCGCATCGAGGTCTCCGGTCCTGACGGGCGCATCGATTCCATCACCACACGCGACCTCTTCTCGGGCTCTGTCGCCGTCTCCGGCCCGATCACCTCGATCCGCGTCACGCAAGGCGACCTCGAAGCGGCGATCGACACGACCGGAACCTTCGGCAACGTCACCCGCCTCACCGCGGGCCGGGATCTCAAGATCTCGGGCACGATCTCGGGCAACGTCTCCGAACTCACCGCAGGCCGCCATATCGGCGACCTGGAGAATCGTTCCGCGATCGTCGTCCGCGGCGATCTCACCTCGGCCACGGCCTCGACCGGGCGGCTGTACGCCGATCTTCGCGTCGGCGGATCGATCGGCACGGTCTCGATGAACTCGTCGTCGAACAAGGTCGGCAAGGCCGAGGCCGGCGAAGGCTCCATCATCGCCTTTGGTTCGATCAACAGCGTCACGATTCGCGGCGACTTTGGCGGCGACATCATCAGCTATTCAGGCGGGATCAACTCCGTCACAATCACCGACGGCTCCTTCCTCCAGGGCCGGACCATCGCGGCCTACTCCGCCTCCATCGCCAGCCTCGTCATCACCAACGGCAACCTCTACGGCAACGTCCACGCCGACGTGAACATCACGCTCCTCCGAGTTGCGGCGGGCGCCGATGGCGTCTTCGGCGATATCGGCATCAACCCCAACCTGAGCCAGTTCGCCGCCTACGACGCGCTACGCAACCAACTCCCGCCGGGAATCGCGATCTCGTCGGACGTGCAAGGCCCGACAATTTCCGCGGGCGAGCGGATTGTCAACCTCAGTGTCACTGGTGGCAACGTCTACGAGGCCACGTTCTTCGCCGGCCGATCCATCGACGCAATCGCCATCAACGGCAGCGTGGCGAACGATTTCGCGACCCCTGGCGTGGGCACGGTCTTCGCCGCGGGCGACAC
The DNA here is from genome assembly GCA_964628245.1 of uncultured Phycisphaeraceae bacterium. GTDB lineage: Bacteria > Planctomycetota > Phycisphaerae > Phycisphaerales > UBA1924. The sequence continues at coordinate 325,183 of CAZVMU010000002.1, forward strand.
CATCACAAACGTCTCGATCACCGGCTCGGTTGCCAACGCCGCGTTCGTCGCCGGCGTCGTGAACTTCGGGTCAGACAACCGCCTGGGCGGCGTCGGGAGCGCGGCAGACCTCATCAAGTCCGGCGACATCGCGACCGTCTCCATCTCCGGCTCGGCCTCCAACACCTCCTTCTCCGCGGGCATCCTTACCGGCGCCGACGGCGTGTACAACACCGTCGACGACCGCGTCGCCCCGGGCCTCTCCTTCATCAACGCGATCAACATCGCCGGCACGGCGACCAATGTCTCGGCGTACGGCGACACGATCTCTTCAGCCGTTGCGAACAACGCGAAACTCAGCGCCGCCGCAGCGGGCATCGCCACCAGCGATTCCGACATCGACTCGGGTATCGGCATTCCCGGCACCCAGTTCAGCGGGACGCAGACCTTCAACATCGGCGGCGGCACGGTCACGCTCACCTTCTCCGGTCCGGGACAGGCCTTCTTCGATTCCAACATCCTCAAGGTCACACTCCGCAACACCACGACGGCCTCGTCGCTCGCGGTCTCTTCGACGATCGCCTCGCTCACCAACTTCGACATCGTCTCCAATGACGACGCTTCGCTCGGCACGCTCACCGTCAACCCCGGCCTGGGCAGCGGGTCCGACGTCGTGATCGACGGCAACGTCAACAACGCCCGCTTCACCTCGGTCGCCACGACCGGCAGGATCTCCTTCGGCGGCAACGTGACCTCGCTCACCTTCGACGATCTCACGGCGGCCCAGGTCTCCGCGAGGAATATCCAGGGGCTCACCGTCAACGGCGCCTTCGGCAACGTGAACCCGGCTGTCGTCAACGATGTCAACGTCTTCGCGCTCTCTGCGGGGACCATCGCCCTTCGCAACGGTGCTCGCGGCGCGATCTCCATCGATCGCGACGCTGCGGCCATCAACGTCACGGGCACGACCGAACGCTCGACGTTCCGCGTCGGCGGCTCGCTCGGCTCCTTCACCTCGGGCGAGGTCCGCACGACCGTCGTCTCCGTCGGCAAGTCGCTCACGAGTGTCACCGTCAACGGCTCGTTCTTCGACTCGGCGCTGCTCGGCGGCGTCGATCTCGGGGCCGACGGGTTCTATGGCGGCACAGGCCAGGCCGCCGATCGCGCCGGCGCCGGCTCCATCGGCAACGTCACGATCAACGGCAACTTCCAGGAGTCCGACATCATCGCCGGCTTCCTCCGCGGGCCCGACGGCTTCTTCGGGACTCCCGACGACTCCGTTGCCGGCGGCCTCTCCACGATCGGCAGCGTCAATATCTCAGGCAACCAGGTCGGCTCCACGCGTCTGGGCGAGTCCTACCGCATCGCCTCCAGCGGCACGCTGGGCACCGTACGCCTCGCCGGCCAGAACGTCACCAACCCCATCGGCAACTTCGCGACCGACGCCCAGAAGGGCAAACTCGCCCCGGCCGATCTCCAGGTCACCGACATCGTCTGGGGCACCAGCGGCACCACCTTCACTGCCACGCTCCAGTTCAACCAGCCCGTCAACGCCAGCACGATCTCCAATGCCCTCTCGGTGCTCGAGGTCCGCGGCAACGGCGATCAGACCATCCGACTCATCGAGTCGGTGGACTACAACGTCACATACAACAACGCGGCCAACGCCGCGGTCATCACCTTCAGCCGTGATGTCACCTCCGCCAATCTTCCGGCCGTGCCGGGCATCCCCGGCCCCGGCGTCTACCGCTTCGAGTTCGACCGCGAGGTCCTCCGAGGTCGCTCCCTCGCCGCTCGCGTCGATGGCAACGGCGACGGCGTCTCCCTCCCCGGCGACAACTTCCGCGGACAGGGCATCGTCGGCGACGCGGGCGACCGTGCCCAGGGCGAGGTCCTCAACCCCGCCGCGGGCCGCGTCGATCTCTATGCCCCCGTCTCTCTCGATCTCGTCCTCGACAATCCGAACGAGCCGGACGGCCTCCCCGAGACCAACCGCCCGCTCACGATCCGCGGCTTCATCGGTGACAACCCCGATCACAACGCCGAGTTCTCGACCGCGGCCGACACCGACGCCTACACGATCACGCTCCTCGAGGGCCAGATCCTCCGTCTCTCGCCCCTCACCGGCTCGGCCTCGCAGGCGAATCTCATCATCCTCGATCCCGACGGAGTCGAGGTGACGCCAGCCGATGCGGTCGACCTTCCCGTGGGCGAAGAGACCCGCGCGCTCCTCGTCAAGCGCACCGGCCTCTACACCATCGTCATCACAAACCTCGACGGGCTTCCCGGCCCGGGCGATCTCCAGACGCTCCCGCCGGTTCCAGGCGGCGTCGGCGATTACTCGTTCACGATCGATGTCTTCGACGATCAGAATACCGGCTTCACCAGCGACTCGGACTCCGCCGACGGTCAGTCGGTCGCGTCCGCGCCGACCGCGTCGGTCTTTGCCGGGCCCGATGGTAACTTCGGCACCGCCGACGACCTCGGCACCATCGTGGTCGGCGATACCACCTTCACCGTGGCCGCAGGCACCGATGCAATCCTGGGAACCGCCGACGATGTCGTCACCGGGACCAACGGGCACGGCATCACCACCACGAGTTCCGCCGGGTCGCAGACGACGGTCATCAACTCGTCGATCGGCCCGGCCGGTCGCGCGGGCGTCCCGAACCTCCCGGTCGCCGATGTCGATGTCTACCACCTCAACAACCGCGACCCGATCGTCCCGGGGACACGCATGCGGATCACCGTCCGCCTGGCGCGCACCGGCGCCGATCTCGGCTTCCTCACCGCGGGCGAGGTCCAGTTCGGCCTCTTCGATACCTCCGCGTCATCGTCCATCGACGACGCGGTGATGGTCTTCTCGCCGAGCGACTTCTCTCCCATCGCCGCCGATGGTCCGCGCACGATCGCCTCCAGTTCCTCGACGACCTATGGCTACGACGCCTCGGGTGATTTCTTCATCGACTTCGTCGTCCCCGAGCGATTCGACACGCCCGGCCAGGCCGGCACCTTCGCCCTCTATATCCAGGGCGTCAACAACACCGACTACACCCTCGAGATCGTCACCCAGGGCCAGGGCCAGATCACGCGAGGAACCCAGAACTTCCTCATCGAGACCAACGGCGGCACCATTAGCTGGCTCGAGCCTGCGGGGCTGAGCACCTCGCTCATCCCCTTCGCCGCCTCGACCCTCGGGTTCAATGGCGTCGTCGTGGGCACGCAGTCCGCCGACGACTACATCCGCCAGCAACTCGTCGCCTCGCTCAACGCCCTCTTCCAGGGCGCCCTGGGCCAGAACGCCGGCTTCGACGCCCACTTCTCCACCAACGCCGCCGACTTCGAGTTCCAGCCCTTCTCCACGATCTTCGTGACCTCGTCGTCGGATCCGATGACGCTCATCTTCGAGGGCCCGTCGCTCACCCAGCCCTTCGGCTTCTCCGAGCACTCCGACCCCTTCAACGCCGACCCCGAGGACGAGGCCGTCATCTTCGCCCCGTCGTTCGGCTCGCTCGGCCTTACCCCCAGCCGCGCCGACCTCGACAACTTCGTCCAGGCCCTCACCGCGGCGACGGCCCGTCGCGCGGGCGAACTCCTGGGGCTGCGGATCACCGCCGACAACGGGTTCGGCGGGACCTTCGATCCCTTCGCCGCCGACTCGGTCGCCAACCGCCCCGGCGCCGGCCAAGCCTACACCGTGCCCACGAATGCCCGCGACCTATCGGGACGTTTCGACACCGTCACCAACACCAGTTTCTACCTCGGTCGCGAGGACTCGGTCTCCCTCCTCGATCGCGTTCTCGGACAGATCTGAGAGCCGAACTACGCACCATGACACAAGCCCGCGGGAAGGCCCGCGGGTTTGTTGTTTTCATCGATGGATGTCCGAGATCAGGACGCGTGCCGGAACTTGTCGATGTCCGGTCGGATCGTCTCGTTGTACGCGGCCGCCCGCGCGAGCCGCGCCAGCGCCTCCGACGCGTCACGGGGCACGCTCTCGAAGCGAAGCCCGATCTCGCGCTTGAACCAACCGACGCGCTTGGACCACATCGCCCGAGCCTCGAGAACGATCAGTCCGTCGATGCTGTCGATCTCGATCGGAAAGACGTGGTTCGGGCCCGGCGGCTTCCACCGTGTGATGATCCGCATCCCACTCGCCGAGATGTCCTGGACGTCGCCAAGATTGCAGTGCACGTTCTGGCAACGGACGCGCCCGTGCCGGCGCTGATTGATCAGGTTCGAGTACTTGTCGTTCCCGCTCGTGCTCGTGATGCCCGTGGCCTTGATGGTGACGCGCACCACAGGCGGGCTGGAAGCGGGCGCCTCCGCCGACTGGGGTGGGGTCTTCTCTGGGCCGTTCGATGGAGTGGATCCAGCGCTCATAGTGCCCTCGATATCGTCGAGATTCGCGTGGCCCTTCATGTCGCGAACGATCAGCATGCCACCCCAACCAGCACAATCCCACCACCCGTTTATGGGACGAGCGATAGGCTTGCTCATGGACCAGCCCTCCACGCCGCCGAGATCAACTCCATTCACGCCCTATGAACCAGGCACATCTGCCGACGCGAGCGCCCGCCGATTCCGCGACGTGATCCGCCAGCGCCGTTCCATCCGTGAGTTCTCGGATCGTCCCGTCTCCGACGCCACCATCGCCGCCTGCATCGAGGCCGCCGGGAGCGCCCCCAGCGGCGCCAACAAGCAGCCCTGGCGCTTCGTCGCGATCGCCGATCCCGCGATGAAGTCTCGCATCCGCGAGGCCGCCGAAGCCGAGGAACGAGAGTTCTACTCCCGTCGCGCCCCGCAGGACTGGCTCCAGGATCTCGCCCCCCTGGGCACCGACTGGCGCAAGCCCTTCCTCGAGACCGCTCCCTGGCTCGTCGCCGTCTTCAAACTCGCCAAGGATGATCCCGATGAGCATGGCACGCAAGGCCAGGTCTATTACGTGAACGAGTCCGTCGGCATCGCCGTCGGGTTCTTCCTCGCGGCGTGCCACTTCGCGGGCCTCAGCACACTCACGCACACGCCCAGCCCCATGGGGTTCCTCGCCTCGATCCTCAAACGCCCCTCGAACGAGCGGGCGTATCTCCTGATCCCCGTGGGATATGCCGCCGATGGATGCCGCGTGCCCGACATCCACCGGAAGCCGCTGAGCGAGATCGCCGTGTGGCATCGCTCGACGCCTTGAACACACTCAATCCAACACACATACGATCGGCCCATGCCCATCATCGTCTTCCAGCACTCGGACATCTCGACCCCGGGCCGCCTCGGGCTCACGCTCCGTGACCACGGCCTTGCCCTCGATATCCGCCGACTCGACAAAGTGTCGGGAGCGGTCCCCAAGGATCTCGACGATGTCGATGGCCTGATCATTCTCGGCGGCCCGATGAACGTCACCGACATCGCCTCGCTCGCGTGGATGCAGGCCGAGTCGGAGTTCATCAAACGATGCCACGAGGCCCAGTTGCCCGTCATCGGCATCTGCCTCGGGGCCCAACTCATCGCGCACTCGCTCGGCGGGACTGTTGCGCCCAAGTCGACGCCCGAGGTCGGCTTCCGTGCCACCTCGATCACGATCCCAGGCCAGACCGAGACCATCCTCGCGGGCATCACCTGGAACTCGCAGCAGTTCTACGCCTGCGAGCAGGAGATCACCGCGCTGCCCCCCGGCGCGACTCTCCTCGCGAGTTCCAAGGGCACGAAGAACGCCGCGTACAAGTTCGGCCTGCGCACCTTTGGCTTTATCTACCACTTCGAATGCGACCGCCCGGGCGTGGACGCGATCCTCAACTCCAGCGCCGGCCTCGCGAACAAGATGGGCCTCAGTCCCGCCGATCTCGCCTCGCAGGTGGACCAGTCCTACCCCGGCTTTGCCCGCCTTAGCGATCGCCTCTGCCTCAACATCGCCCAGACCTGCTTCCCGCTCCAGCGCCGGATGCGGGCGTAGCGATGGGCTCGCGCCTCACACTCAAGGTTCCGTCGGATTTCCTCCTCAAGCGCGACGCGTGCTCGTATGGCTACTTTCTCCTCGCGCCCAACTACTGGGAGCCGGAGAGCCAGACCTTCCACCGCACGCTGACTCTCTCGAGCACGCCGGCCCGCGTCTCGATCACGCAGCCCAAGCCCAGGCGTGGCGAGCCGCTCGTCGTCCGCGCGTCCCGAACGCTCACCTCCCGCGAGCGCGCCGACGCCGAGCACCAGATCTCGCGCATGCTCCGACTCGACGAGGACCACGCGACGATGCGCGCGTTCCACCGCGTCGATCCACGCTGGAAGAAATCCGGCCGGGGGCGACTCTTCCGCTCCCCCTCGCTCTTTGAGGACGTCATCAAGACCGTGACGAGTTGCAACGTGCAATGGCCCAGCACCGTCGTCATGAACCTGCGCCTCTGCGAGGTCGTGGGCAAGGCCTGCGACCCCGAGCACACGTTCCCCACTCCGGCCCAACTCGCCAAGACGCGAGTGCAAACCTTGCGGGCACGATGCCGAACCGGGTATCGCGACGCGAGGATCGTCGAACTCGCCCGCCTCTTCACGTCGAAGCGTGATCTCGACGTGGACGCCCTCGAAGACTCCGCCACGCCCGACGATGTCGTCCGCGAACGTCTCATCGAACTCCCCGGCATCGGTCCCTACGCCGCCGCCAACATCATGCAGTTGATGGGCCGCTACTCGACGCTTCCCCTCGACACCGAGTCTATCCGCCACGCAAAGACGGTCCTGGGCATGAAGGGCCCCGACCGCTCGATCCTCAAACGTCTCCACAACCACTACACGCCCTTCGGCACACACGCCTTCCGCAGTTACTGGTTCGAGTTGTGGGAGTTCTACGAGGCCAAACGAGGCCCGGCGTGGACGTGGGCGAGAGAGACCACAGGCCGGACATTCACCGCGGCACAACTGAAGACCTGATCTGCCTGGCGAGATCTGAGTGATCCACGCGATCTACTTGAGCGGGTACTTCTCTGCAATACTCGCCACACGTGCCCGCGTCGCCTCCACCGCGGTCTTCAGCGCCTCCTCACCATTCAGCCCAGCGCTTAGGACCGTGTCGATCATCTCGGCGATCGACTCCATCTCCGCCTCGCGCAGGCCACGCGTTGTTGTCGCGGGCGTGCCCAGGCGCACACCGCTCGTCACGCGGGGCGGGCGCGGGTCGTTGGGGATGCCGTTCTTGTTGCACACCAGTCCCGCCATCTCGAGCCACTTCTCCGCGTCGCTCCCGGTGAGCGCCTCGCCCTTGGGCCGAAGGTCGACGAGCATGAGGTGATTGTCGGTGCCCCCCGTCGTGATGCGGAAGCCACGCTTGGTGAGCGCCGCCGTGAGCGTCCTGGCGTTCGACACGACCTGCGCCGAATACGACTTGAACTCGGGCTTCAGGCACTCGCCGAACGCGATCGCCTTGGCCGCGATCACGTGCATCAACGGGCCGCCCTGCATCCCCGGAAAGACAGACTTATCGATCTTCTTCGCGAGTTCCTCGTCGTTGGTGAGGATCAGCCCGCCGCGAGGCCCGCGGAGCGTCTTGTGCGTTGTGGTCGTGACGACGTGCGCGTGCGGGAAGGGGCTCGGGTGAGACCCGCCCACGATCAGCCCGGCGATGTGCGCGACATCCGCCAGGAGCAACGCTCCGCACTCGTCGGCGATCGCCCGGAACCTCGCGAAGTCGATCGTCCGCGGATACGCCGAATAGCCACAGAGCAGCACCTTGGGCTTGTGCTCCAGGCACACGCTGCGCACGGCGTCATAGTCGATCCGCTCAAAGTCCTTGTGCGACGCGTCGTAGTGCAGCGGGTAGTGCACGGGCTTGAAGTAGACACCCGAGAAGTTGATCTTCATGCCATGCGAGAGGTGCCCGCCGTCCTTGAGGACCAGGCTCGCGAACGTGTCGCCGGGCTGCATCAACGCCATGAATGCCGCGGCGTTCGCCTGCGCCCCCGAGTGCGGCTGCACGTTCGCGAACCGGCACCCGAACATCTGCTTCGCCCTCTCGATCGCGAGCAACTCGACCGCGTCGTGGAACTCGCACCCGCCGTAGTAGCGTGCGCCAGGATACCCCTCGGCGTACTTGTTCGTGAGGCACGTTCCCATCGCGTGCATGACGGCCGGCGAGACGTGGTTCTCGCTCGCGATCAGTTCCAGCGTCGAGTGCTGGCGGGCACGCTCCTGCGCGATCAATGACCCGACCTGCGGGTCGTGCGAGGCGAGGAAGTCGATGACGGACGCGGAGATGGGGTCGTGGTGGGTGGGCATCTGAGAATGATATGGGTTTCAGGCAGACTTCAGTGTGTCAAGATGTCTCCTCGATTTCAGACGAAGTGTTACACTGATTCATGCCCGTCCACTGCCCCCTCGATCCTGCCGCCCGCATTCGTGCCGTCGCCTTGGAGACGACGCTCCTCGTCCACGGCGTCCCCAAAGAGTCCGCACCGACACTGGCCGCGGAACTCTCGGCGATCGTCCGCGAGGAGGGCGCCGTGCCGGCGGTGGTGGGGGTCCACGCCGGTCGCCCGATCGTCGGCATGACCGATGATCAGGTCCGCGATCTCCTCGAAGCGACGAGCGTCCCCAAGGCCAACACGGCCAATCTCGGCGTGTGCCTCTTCCGAACGTCTCATGCCGCCACGACGGTTGCCACGACCATGGAACTCGCCGCCCAGGCCGACGTGCGAATCTTCGCCACCGGCGCGCTTGGCGGCGTCCACCGAAACTTCGCCCAGCGTCTCGATATCTCGGGCGATCTGCAGGCGCTCGCGCGGTTCCCCGTCGCCGTCGTCTCGGCGGGCGTGAAGGGACTCCTTGATGTCCACGCGACGCGCGAGGCCCTCGAGACCCTTGGCATCCCCGTTGTCGGCTTCCAGACCGACCGCTTCCCCGCGTTCTACGTTCGCGACGGCGGCACGAGCGTCGACGCCCGATTCGACGACCTCGACGAACTCGCCCGATTCATCGCCTTCGAACTCAAGCGAACCGGGCGCGGCCTCGTCATCGCGAATCCGATCGCCGAGCAGGATGCGATTCCCGAGGCCCAGTGGTCCCGCTGGTTGGCCCAGGCTGTCGAGGCGGCCGGCGACACCGCCACGGGGCGCGACGCTACCCCGGGGATTCTCGGACATCTCCATCGCCTCTCCGGCGGCAAGACCCTGGCCGCCAATATCGCCCTCGTGAAGTCGAACGCACGACTCGCCGCGCGACTCGCGAGCCGACTCTCCCGAATCGGGTAATGTTCGGGTTGTGTTGCACGCGGGTCTGATAGACTCATGATGACCACACGCCGATGACGTTCGGCGTGAAGGAGCGACGGATGCGAGACGGAGCGTGGACAGCGTTCGGCGGGCTGCGGATATCGGCTGTCGCCTTGGTGGTTGCCGCGCCGATCGTGTGCGCTCAGGACAGCGTTTCGACCAATGGCGAGGGCGGCAACGGTCTCCCCGGCGACGCGCTCTATCCCTGGTCATCTGGCATTCCGCAGCGCGCGTCGTACATCGTGGACACCGCGCCCATCACGACCTCATGGGGCACAACCTTCGGCCTCGCGCCGATCGCCAAGTCGAGTCTCCCCGGCGCCGGCAACACCACGCGTTTCACGATGCTCAACGGCGCGTCGTCCATCAGCCAGACCATCCGCCGCGGTCGCCCCTTCCCCAGCGCGTCGTACAGCTTGTGGACCCAGGCCGGCGGCGGCGTCAACACCTCGCGCAACAACACAGGCCTCGTCTCCACCGTCACGCCCACGGGTACGGCGTCGGTCTTCTCGATCGGCTTCCTCGATTTCTGCGACGTGCAAATCCTCACGAATCTCGGTTTCATCAACCAGGTCGTCGGCGCGCAGGTTGCTTTCGACCCCGCGAACCCCACACGCTTCTATGTGACGCGCGTCCTCGCCGCGAACAACTCGCCCGCCGCCTCCCAACTCGACCGCAGCCAGTTCGGCTACGGCGGCGTCGATGCCGACGGCAACATCGTCTTCCGCGCCGATGGCACCACCGCTATGGGCACGACCAACGTCATCCAAGGCGACAACCTCTTCCGTATCGCCCTTGCCAGCCGTACCACAAGCACGAACTCCATCGACACCGCCGGCGCCACCGATGCTGGAGCCTCGACGCGACTCCTCAACAACAGCGGCGTGACCCACGTCACGCCAAATCTGATCCCCAGCGAGATCGAGGGCCGCTCGATTCTCCTCGGCGCCGACTTTGCTCGCCATTACGTCTTTGAATCGACCCCGGGCCTTCTCTCAAACTCCTCGGCCCACCTCGCCACCGCCGCAGACCATCGAGGTGGGATCACCTTCACTCCCACCACGCTCTTCATGGGAACCATCGGCACCGGCGCGGCCCTCGCGCAGACCGCTTCCAATGGACCGGTCAACGCGATCCACGTCTTCGGCATCACCTCGGGCGGCACGCCCGGCACACCCACCGTCTTCACGCTCCCATCAGTCCTCACCGACGCCTGCGACAGCCTCTCCTGGCCCCTCCTCGGCGGGCGTTTCCGCGGCTACGACAGCCAGGTCGCCTTCCGCGGCGGCTCGTCCCAGGTCGCCGTCGGCAAGGATCAGTTCGCCCAGTGGCTCGTCGCCGCCACCGTCTATCGAGGCTCGTACACAGGAGCCGGCGGCGGCACACCCGCCAACCCCTTCGACGCTATTGCCGTCGGCCGCCTCGACGTCCCCGGAATGCAGACGACACCCGACTGGTCCCTCGCCGCATGGGTTCGCAGCGACCTCAACGACGGAAAGTCCATCCGAGGCGACGCGGGTGCCGACGGCGTCTTCGGCACCGCAGACGCCGGCGAGGGCGATGGACTCATCACCGCTCTCGACGCCCCCATCGGGCGACTCGCCTCCATGTCCGAACTCCCCCTCGGCAAGACCGGTCCCTCGCTCTCCACGCCCATGCTCGATTCGGTGGGCAATGTCTACTTCATCGCCTCGTTCGTGCAGAAGCGGCTCTCGGGACCGTCGGTCGTTCAGGACGACTTCGGCATCGGCCTCTTCCGCGCCGTGTATGACCCCGCGACGTTCTGCTACTCCCTCGAACTCGTACTCCGCGAGGGCACGACCGTTGTCGGTGCCAACTCCTCCACGTCGTATCGCGTCGCCGCCCTGGGCCTTGCCGATGGCGATTCCATCGCCTCCAACGCCCCGTGGGCCAACAGCATCTCGGCCGGTGCCTGGAACGCGATTCCTCTGGGCGGCCTCGAGCCCAAGGATCCGCAAACCCTCGGCGGCCTCGTCCTCTCCGCTCGAATCGTCTACGACACCGACGCCAACGGACAGTTCGAGGATCCCACTCTTCCCGGCGGCAACGTCCTGAGCGTCGATCAGGCCTACAACGTCGCCCTCCTCCTCGCGAACACGACCGGTGCCGTCGCCTGCGTCGCCGACGTGGACAACGGCTCCGGCTCCGGCGTCCCCGACGGCGGCGTCACCATCGACGACCTTCTCTTCTACATCGAGAACTTCAACTCAGGCAGCCTCACCGCCGACGTCGACGACGGCAGCGGCCTGGGTATCCCCGACGGCGGCGTGACCATCGACGATCTGCTCTACTTCCTCTTCCGCTTCGGACTCGGCTGCTAAGCCGCTTTGGACACAGGCGACGTGCCATGCCTCGGCATGGACGCCAACAAGTCACACCAGGTACGCGGTGTTCAGGCTCGACCGGCCGCGGAATCGCTCCCCGACTCCCGCAACTTCGCCAGCGTGTCTCGCAGTTGCCGCTGCAGCAACCCCACGCGCAGCATCGACCGCACCCGCGTAAGCAACTCCAGCCGATTCACCGGCTTGGTGAGGAAGTCGTCCGCCCCCGAGTCCACGGCCCGTTCGACATCGCCGACCTCGTTGAGCGCCGTCACCATCAGCACCGGGATGTGCCGCGTCGCCGCGTCCTTCTTGATCCGCGCGCAAGCCTGGAATCCCGACATACGCGGCATCATCACGTCCATCAGCACCAGGTCGGGCAGCTTTGCTTTGACGGCGTCCAACGCCTCCAGCCCATCCTTCGCCGTACGCAACTCGCACTTGAGGTCATCGAGATACGCCAGCAGCAACTCCAGGTTCTGCTCGTTATCATCCACCAGCAGCACCGAGCACGATGAGTAGTCCTCGTCGCTCAGCGCCATGGCGTCGGTTGGTGCGCTTGGATCGGGCATGGTCGTTCTCGGACTCCCTCGGTTCTCTTCTTCAAACGCTCATGGCACAGGCGTCCCGCCAATGCCTCTCTCTTCTGCAACGCCGTTCGAAGAGAGAAACTCGACGCGCCTCACCCGATGGACCGGGCAACGGACACCGACTAAGACTATGCGGTTCGGTGGGGTGGCGTGCATAGCCCCAGTCCGGCGATCCGCCTCCCGCCACGCGTCCATCGACTCATCATGTCCACGCCTTCCGAATCCCGGGTCTCCCCTTCCTGGAACGATCGATTCCAGAGGCCCTCCAGTGAGGCGCTCCTGGCCGCCCTGCCGACGGATGCCCGAGGTGTTGCTTCGCGGGCCAGAGAATCGATCGGCGAGATTGCGGGCACGAAGGAATGCCTCGATTGGACCGGTCCCGCCTGGCGCTGGTGCTGGTGCTTCACGCTCACGGAAAGGCACGCCGGACGAGCATGGGTCGTCCCCGATCCTGCCGCGGTTCTTATCGTGGTGGAACTCGACGAGGCCCTCCTCGAGAAGGCCAACACGAAGAAGTCCCCGCGACACATCCGTGAGGCCATCGCCAGTTCCACGCCGGTCGGCCCCAACCGATGGTGCCAATGGACGCCCACGAGCCCAGGCGAAGTGGACGAGATTGTCGCCGCCATCCGGGCTTGTATGTCCCATAGTTGACCAGAGGCGCTCTCAGCGGGCACACATTCATTCCTCAGACTCGCCAACATGGAGCGCGAGTCCCCATCCGGCCGATGTCATGGGCGCAGAATCGGGGGCATGAATCACGCGGAGGCCAATCACGGAGGTTGAGTTGATAAAGCCACAGATCAGGCGAGCACGCCATAAGAAGAATCTCGACGCCATGAGGATATCGGCGACGCCTCGAACCATGGCCTGCGTCCTCGCCCTGACACTCGCCGCCGCCTCGTGGGGCCAGGCCCTCACCTCTTCGGTCCGCCGCCTCGTCGCCGACCCACGCCTCTCGGGCACGCGGATCGGCGTCCAGATCATCGACTGCGCCGACGGCCGATCCCTCGCCGCATTCAACGAGGACGAGCCCTTCAAGCCCGCCTCCAACATGAAACTCCTGACCTCCGGCGCGGCCCTCCGCGTGCTCGGGGACTCGTTCTCCTTCAAGACCGAGATCGTTTCCATCGGCGATCGTCTCGTCATTCGCGGCGGCGGCGACCCGGCCCTGGGTGACCCAGAGGTCCTCAAGGGAATGCAACCCCCCATGAACGCCGAGGATCTCTTGGGCGTCATCGTCGAGATCGTCAGGAAAGCCAACATCACCGGCGTGGACGAGGTCGTCGTCGATGATCGCGTCTTCGATCGCGAGTACGTTCATCCCTCTTGGCCGGTGGCCAATCTCACCAGGCCCTACAGCGCCGAGGTCTCGGGCGTCAGTTTCCACGCCAACTTTGTCCGCGTCCTCCTCGCGCCACGCCGAGGAAGTTTCGATGGGGCCCCACCCACCATCACCCTCGACCCGGCGATGCCTTTCATCGACCTCGACAACCGCGCCCGCAGCGGCCCGATGGGCAAGAACACTCTCCGCATCGCCCGTTCCAACGATGGCCGCCGTCTCTCCTTTGTCGGCGAACTCGGATCCTCGTTCGAAGACGGCGTCAGCGTTCATGCGCCGGGAGAAGTCTTCGGGCTTCTCGTGGCCGACCGCCTCTCCACACGTGGCGTAACCGTTGCAAAGAATGCACGTCTCGCCGATCTTGCCGAGGATCTCTCCGGCGGCACCGTCATCGGCATCGTCTCAACGCCCATCGACGTGGTCCTGCGCCGTTGCAATCGCGACTCGGAGAACCTCTACGCCGAGAGCCTCTTGAAGCGCATGGGCCACGAGGTCACGGGCGAGCCGGGAAGTTGGACCAACGGCGCCGCCGTCATGCGCATGGTCCTCTCCGAGGTCCTCGGGCCAGAGGCCTCCGCGATGACCACGGTCGTCGATGGCTCGGGACTCAGCCACGACAACCGCGTCGCCCCGTCCGTCTTCGCCCGCTGGCTCAAGGCCATGGCCTCCGGGACCAGCGCCGCCACCTACCGCCAGTCCCTCGCCGAACCCGGGGGCGAGGGCACTCTCGAAAAACGATTCCGCAACGCCGACCTTCGCAACGAGGTCCACGCCAAGAGCGGGTACATCACGGGAGTCCGCACGCTCTCGGGATACGTCTACAACCGCGAGAACGACCACGCCGTCGCCTTCAGCATCCTCATCAACGACGCCAACACCGACATCGAGAATCGTGTGAGCAAGGACGTCCAGGAAGACATCGTCAAGGTGATCGACGACTGGCTTGCCAAGCAGCACCCGGAAAAGGTCAAGATCGGCGGCTAAACGCATCTCTCCTCGGGCCTACGCTGCGTTTTCCACACTACAGGAGGACGACGCGTGCCCAAGGACTCTGCCGTGGTCGAGAGCGTGCTCAAGGCAATCGAGAATGAGCGAAAGGCGGCCGTCGTTCGCCTTGTCGAGTGGCTCCGCATTCCCAGCGTCAGCACCGATCCCAAGCATGCACCCGATTGCGAGAAGGCCGCCCGATGGGCCGGCGATCGCCTGAAAGAGAGCGGCTTCAAAGTCGAGATTCTCCCCACGGGCACCAGGGAAGACCCGGGCCGACCCGTCGTCCTCGCCGAGATCGACGCGAAGCCCGGCTACAAAGGCCCGCACGTTCTCTTCTATGGGCACTACGACGTCCAGCCCGCCGACCCGCTCAGCCTCTGGGAAAGCCCGCCCTTCGACCCCGTCATCAAGCCCGCGACCAGCGACGGCGTCGGCGAACGTGTCGTCGCACGCGGTGCCGTGGACGACAAAGGCCAGGTGATGACGTTCCTCGAGTCCTGCCGAGCCTGGCATGCAACGGCCGGCCACGCCACCAACGGCGCACGCTTCACCGTCCTCCTTGAGGGCGAAGAAGAATCCGGCTCCGAGAATCTCGAGGCCTTCGTCCAGGCCCACAAGGCACGTCTCGAGAAGGCCGATGTCTGCCTCATCTCCGACACCGGCATGGTCTCGCGCGAGGTCCCCGCGATCACCTACGGCGTCCGTGGTCTCGCCTACACCGAGGTCACACTGCACGCCAGCAATCAGGACCTCCACTCCGGCATGTGGGGCGGACGCTGTCCTAATCCGATCACCGAACTCTGCAAGGTCCTCGCCGGCTTGTGGGACGCCGACCGCCGCGTCACCATCCCCGGGTTCTATGACGACGTGCGCGCCATCGCGCCGGAAGAACGGGCCGCCTGGGCGAAGATCCCCTTCAGCCAGATCGACGCCCTCAAGAAAATCGGCCTCCCCAAAGAGGCCGACGTCGGCGAAAAGGGTTTCACCGCTCTCGAGCGAGAGTGGGGGAGGCCCACCGCCGAGATCAACGGCATCTGGGGCGGTTACACAGGCCCCGGCGCGAAAACAGTGATTCCCTCCCATGCCAGCGCCAAAGTCTCCTTCCGGTTGGTCGCCGATCAGAATCCCGCCGAGATTGCCCAGGGGTTTTTCTCATGGCTCAAGGGCAGAACTCCTCCAGGTTGCCGCTGGGAACTGACGGACATGCACGGCGGCTTCGGCGTCACGGTCCCGGTCGACTCAGCCGAGTTGAAGGCCGCCAGCCGTGCCGTTGCGCGCGCGTTCGGGAACGATCCCGCCCTCATCAAGTCCGGCGGGAGCATCCCGGTTGCCGGGATGCTCAAGAGCCAACTCGGTATCGACACGATTTTCATGGGCTTTGGACTGGACGACGACCGGGTCCACTCGCCCAATGAGAAGTTCGAGTTGGAGTGCCTTCGCAAGGGGACGCGCGCGCACGCCCTCTTTGTCGCCGAGATCACCGGAGCCTGAAAGCCCTTACGCCGCCTTCTTGAGGCTGAGCCCGAGTGGAGCGCGCGTGCTCATCTTGGCGAGTTCCCGCAGCCGCTTGTTGCGGGCCTCCTGCAACTCGGCGATCCGGGCCTTGAGGTCGCGAGAATACGACTCGTTGCGGAGATGCATGGCGAGCGGGAACAGGAAGGCCAGCACGCTCATGGCGGAGATGCAGCCGACCAGAATCCAAGTAAGCGTGCCGGGGTCCATGATACCATGAATCGAACGGAATCCGGGCGGACTTGACGAACCTCCGGGGCGTTCGTCTGTAGAATGTTGGTACGAACAGTGTGCTCACTTGCCCATGAGGGGATCCGTCGGAGTGCGAATGCCGGATTCGAAGACCACGCGTTCTCGGACACTCGTCGGCCTCGTCGCGGCATTCGCGCTGGCGGTGCTCGCGCCCATGATGTCAGCGCAGGAGGTCACGGTCACCATCGACCAGATCGGCGTCGGCAAGCGGGCCAGGATCGGGGATTGGTGCGGCGTTCGGGTCCGGGTGCGCGACAGCGCGGTGAGGCCCCGGGACGTGGTGGTGCGGCTTTCGGGTCCTGATGCTGATGGCGATCGCCCGGAGTACGAGCGTGTCGCCGCGCTGAATCCCAATGCGGACATCCCGGTGTGGCTGTATGGGCGTCTGCCGTTCGCGTCGTCGAACGATTGGACGGTCTCGGTGCTGGAGGCCGAGGAAGATCGCGCGTCGGGGATCGGTTTTCGTGGCGGGCGGCTGCTCGGGCGGGCCAATCTGTTCTCGACGACAGGCACACAAGGCGCGGCGGGTTCGCCGATCGCCTCGGTCGTCGGGTTGATCGGCGTCTTGGGACCCGGGCACTTCGGGCTGGCGGACTATCGAGATCAGATGCAAGGCGGCGGGCCGGCGGTCTCCACGTTTGCCCAGGAAGTCAACGACGTGGTCTCTGGCATGAGCGTGGACGACCTCCCCGATCGGTGGCAGGGTCTGTCCGCCTATGACGTCATCGTGTGGGGACGCGGCGAGCCTGGGGCGCTGCGGGGAGAGCGCGCACGGGCATTGCGTGAGTGGATCACGCGCGGCGGGCACCTGGTGATCGTGCTTCCGAGCGTGGGGCAGACGTGGTCGAATCCGTCCACGAACGAGTTGTACAACCTGATGCCGGCGGTGACTATCGGGCGACGCGAGGACGTGGACCTGGAATCGATGCGCGACATCTTCTATCGCGAGCGTCCCGACGCTCGCGGGCGGACCGATCGCGACACGAGCAAGGACACGAAGATCACACTGCCCAGCAAGTCGGTGGTGCAGACGCTGACGCCGATCCAGGGTGCGCCGATGGCGGAGGCCTGGCCGGTCGCGGAGACGCCCGACGGCGAGCCGGTGATCGTGCGTCGGCTGGTGGGGCTTGGAGCGGTGACGGTGGTGGGGTTCGACCTCAACGCCCCGGCGTTCGTCAGCGGGCGAGCCATTCAGATCGAGCGATTCTGGAACCGGATCCTCGGCAAGCGTGGCCAGCCGGTCGAAGGACAAACGCCCGGCGTGTTCGGGCGCTCACAACTGGTACTCGATGAGGATCTAGGCCGACGTGTGTCGGCGTCCGGGCGCACGGGGTCCGGTCTTCTCCTCGCGATCGTGCTCTTTGGCGTCTACTGGCTGCTGGCGGGACCGATGGCGTACATCATGCTGAAACGCCGCTCGCTGCACCAGCACGCGTGGCTGGCGTTTTTCGGTTTGGCCGGGGTGTTCACGCTACTCGCGTGGACGGGGGCGACGGCACTGCGCCCGAAGACGCCGTTGATCCGGCACGCGACGTTCCTCGATCACGTCTATGGGCAGCCCGTCGATCGCGCTCGGACGTGGTTCGGCGTGATGCTGCCGGGGTATGGGCGCACGCGGGTTTCGCTCGGTGACGAGAGGCCCGGTGGCGATGGGGGATTGAGCAGCGACATCCTCGCGCCGTGGGAGGCGCCGAGCACCTCGATGGGGATGACCTTCACCGACTCGGCGGTGTATGGCGTGGATGCACTACGGCCCCGGGCGATGAGCGTTCCGACGCGTGGGACGATGAAGGAGTTCGTCGCGGACTGGTCGGGCCCGCCGGTGTGGAGCATGTTCCAGCCAGTGAACGTCGACGGGTCGGTGGGGTCGCTCGCGTGGGGGAAGGACGATCGCGGGCGGACGATCGTGACGGGGAAGCTGGTGCACAAACTGCCAGGGTTGTTGCGGCCTGCAATGGTGATCGTGGTTCGCGGGCAGCGGGACTATTCGACAAGCGTGGAGATGTGGGCGAATGGTACAGCGTACTCCGTTTCGGAGTGGCCAGCTGACGACGTGGTTGATCTGGAGTTGATGGTCAAAGTGGGTGGGGGTAACACGAACAACGACCTCACCGCATGGCTCGACACTCTGTCAGGAAGACTGGGCGCGTCCGGCGGGATGGTGATCTCGAGCACGGCGGGGGGCGAGGAGTGGGACCGCCTGCTAGGCCTCTCGGTTGAGCCGATGCTGGATCCGCCGGATCTGCGATCGACGACCTCGCAACCATCCGCGGCGTTGGTGCGTCGCGCGACCCACGGCTATGACATATCGCGTTGGTTCACGCAGCCCTGCGTGATCGTGATCGGGCTGCTCGAGGATCGCGACTTGACTCCGGCGGACAAGGCCGTGCTCCCGACGCCTGTTCGTGTGGATGGCGAGGCGGTGCGGAGCGCGGGAGTGACGCTGGTGCGATGGATGTATCCGATGCCCGGGACGCTCCCCGAGTTCCGCGACATGGGCACGTCGTCGCAGCCGGGCGAGACGACCGCGCCGTGATGGATCGCGTGAGTGTTCTGTGACTCGTGAAGGAGACCGACGCGTGGCGATGATCGAGACGATCAACCTGACCAAGAACTATGGCGAACTGGTCGCCCTCAACAACCTGAATCTCACGATCCAGGATGGGGACTGCTTTGGGTTCATCGGTCCCAACGGCGCGGGAAAGACGACGACGATCAAGATCCTCGCGACGCTCTTGCGCCCCAGTTCGGGGCAGGCGAACATCGCCGGGTACACGATCGGCTACCAGAACCGGCTCATTCGCCCGCTCATCGGGTATGTCCCCGACTTCATGGGGGCGTATGAGGACATGGTGGTGACGGAGTATCTGGAGTTCTTTGCCGCCGCGTACAACATCCACGGACAGCAGCGTCGCAAGGTCGTGCGTGACGTGCTGGAGTTGACGGACCTGACGTACAAGGCGACGGCGGAGGTCAACAGCCTTTCGCGCGGGATGCAGCAGCGGCTCAGCGTGGCGCGCGTGCTTCTGCACGATCCCAAGGTGCTCCTGATGGACGAGCCGGCGAGCGGGCTGGACCCGCGTGCACGCATCGAGATGCGAGAGCTCCTGAAGGAACTGCGCCGGATGGGGAAGACGATCCTGATCTCCAGCCACATTCTGCCGGAACTTGCCGAGTTGTGCAACGTGGTCGGGATCATCGAGCGTGGCACGCTGCTCTTCTCGGGGACGGTGGAAGAGATCGTGAAGCGTGCGCGGATGGGGCACGTGCTCCACATCGGGGTCTCCGATCGTGTCGAGCAGGCGGCGGAGATGCTCGGAAAGATGGCGGGGGTGAAGAAGGTCGCGATCGCCGTCGACGAGAACCCGTCGGCGACGAACTCGCGGCTGGTGGGCAAAGCGCCGCCGGCGCGGCTGATCCATGTGAGTTACGAGGAAAGCCCCGGGGCGGCCGTGTCGGATATTCCCAGCGTGCTCGTGAACCAGGGATTCCGGATCACCAAGTTCACGGAGGAACCGGTGAACCTCGAGACGGCGTTCATGCGTCTGACCAAGGGGTTGGTGCAGTAGATTTGGCGTGACACGACTGTTGCGCCGCGGTTCTCGGGTGGAGAGGCGCGGGCGCGAGGCACGCACTATCCTTCGTGGCCGCGAGTGCGCGTGTTCGACGCGTGACGCCGGCCCACGGAGACGCTCGCATGAATTGCCGGTTGCTCGGATCGCTCGTCGCCTCGCTCGGTGTCGTTGGACTGGTCGGCTGCGCGGGAGCGCAGACGGCGTGGACGTATCCGCCCGCGCCGCGCGGCGAGCAGATGGACGAGTACCACGGCGTGAAGGTCGCCGATCCGTACCGCTGGCTGGAAGATCCCGATTCGGCGGAGTCGCAGGCATGGATCACGGCGGAGAACGCCGTGACGCAGGAGTATCTCGCGGGCGTGCCGCAGCGGTCGAAGATTGTGGAGCGACTGACGACGCTGTGGGACTTCGAGAAGTTCGGCAGCCCCTCCAAGGAGGGCGGCAAGTACTTCTACTCGTACAACACGGGGTTGCAGAACCAATCGGTGCTGTATGTCGCCGATTCGCTGGGCGAGAAGGGGCGTGTGCTGCTCGATCCCAACACGCTGAGCGCCGACGGCACGGTCGCCCTCGCGGGGACGGCCGTGAGCGATGACGCGAAGTTCATGGCGTATGGCGTGGCCGAGGCCGGCTCGGACTGGAACACGTGGCGCATTCGAGATATCGCCACGGGGAAGGACACGAGCGACGAGGTCCATTGGGTGAAGTTCTCCGGCGCGTCGTGGACGAAGGACGGCCGCGGGTTTTTCTACTCGCGTTTCGATGAGCCCAAAGAGGGTGAGGCACTGAGGTCGAGCAACTTCTACCAGAAAATGTACTTCCACGCGATGGGGACGGACCAGTCCGAGGACGTGCTCGTGTATCACGAGCCGAGCGAGGCGAAGAAGGACTGGGGGTTCTATGGCGGCGTGACCGACGACGGGAAGTACCTTGTCATCCACGTCTCCATCGGGACCGACCCGAAGAACCGGATCTACGTCAAGGAGCTCGGCTCGGGCGACGGCGCGAAGGCCGCCTTGGGCGATCTGAAAGTGAACAAACTCCTCGACGCGTTCGATGCGAGTTATGACTTCATCGGAAACGACGGGCCGACGTTCTACTTCAAAACGGATCTTGATGCACCCCGCGGCCGCGTCATCTCGATCAATCTGAATCACCCGGCACGGGCGGATTGGAAGGAGATTGTGCCCCAGAGCGACGCGACGCTCACGGGCGTGGGATATGTCGGCGGGAAACTCCACGCCAACTACCTGCGTGACGCACGATCGGAGATCAAGGTCTTTGGCGTCGATGGGGCGTTCGTGCGGAATGTGGATCTGCCTGGCGTGGGCACAGCCGGCGGCTTTGGTGGCAAGTCAACCGACACCGAGACGTTCTACACGTTCACGTCGTTCACCGCGCCGCCGACCATCTATCGCTATGACACGACGACCGGCGAGAGCACGATCTACAAGCAGGCCAAGGTCGATTTCAATCCCAACGACTTCGAGACAAAGCAGGAGTTCTTCGCCAGCAAGGACGGCACGCGAGTTCCCATGTTCATCGTTCACAAGAAGGGCGTGACACTCGATGGGACGAATCCGACGCTGCTCTATGGCTACGGCGGGTTCAACATCTCGATCACGCCGAGCTTTTCTGTGTCGAATCTCGTGTGGATGGAGATGGGCGGGGTGTACGTCGTGGCCAACATCCGCGGCGGGGGCGAGTACGGCGAGGAGTGGCACCAGGCCGGCACGAAGGAGCAAAAGCAAAACGTCTTCGACGACTTCATCGGAGCAAGTGAATATCTGATCTCGCGGAAGTACACGACGCCCAAGAAACTCGCGATCATGGGCGGGAGCAACGGCGGCCTGCTCGTCGGGGCGTGCATGACGCAACGCCCGGACCTGTTCGGCGCGTGCCTGCCCATCGTCGGCGTGCTCGACATGCTGCGGTTCCACAAGTTCACGATCGGGCACGCGTGGCGGAGCGATTACGGCGCGGCCGACGGCGAGGGGAGCACGGATTCCCAGTTCAAGGCGCTCTATGCCTATTCGCCGCTGCACAACGTGAAGAAGGGGACGTGCTATCCGCCGACGATGGTGATGACGGCGGACCACGACGATCGCGTCGTGCCCGCGCACAGTTTCAAGTTTGCGGCCGCGCTCCAGTGGGCCCAGTCGTCCTCGTGCTCGAGTCCGGTGCTGATCCGCATCGAGAGCAAGGCCGGGCACGGCGCGGGCAAGCCCACGGCGAAGATCATCGAGGACTCGGCGGATCGCTGGACGTTCCTCGTGCGGGCGCTCGACATGCACGACGCCCAGCCGTAGCACCAGCGGCGGAAGAGCAGGCCTCGGCGATCCGGCGAACCTAGGCTTTGGCCCATGGTTTCCACCGAGTCGTCGACCGCGCCGATCACGCGCTTTGCTCCATCGCCAACAGGACATCTGCACGTCGGCGGCGCGCGGACCGCGCTCTTCTGCTGGGCCTTCGCACGCCGGAACGGTGGACAATTCATCCTGCGCATCGAGGACACCGACCTCGCAAGATCGTCTGTCGAGTCGGCCCGTGGCATCATGGAGGATCTCGCCTGGCTGGGGATCGACTGGGACGAGGGGCCGGTGCTCGAGGCCGGCGACGGTCGAACCAAGCCCGTCGGCGGCGATCCGCGCGGCGTGGGGCCGTTCTTCCAGGCCCAGCGGCTGCACCTCTACAACTCCCACCTCGAGCGACTCATCGAGCAGGACAAGGCGTATGCCGCCTTCGACACGACCGAAGAACTCGACGCGATGCGGCGCGAGGCGACCGCGAAGAAACAGACTTTTCGATACGACCGATCGCGGGCGATGGCGATCCCCAGGGACGAGCGTGAGCAGCGGCGGCGTTCGGGCGAGGCGTGCGTGATCCGACTCGTGGCTCCCGCCGAGGAGATCGTCGTCGTCGATGAGGTCCTGGGCGAGGTCAAGTATGCGGCGGGCGAACTCGACGACTTCGTGATCCGCAAGGCCGACGGCATGCCCACGTACCACTTCGCGGTCGTCGTTGATGACGAAGCGATGGGCGTGACGCACGTGATGCGGGCGCAGGAGCACCTGAACAACACGCCGCGGCATGTGGCGCTCCAGCGGGCACTTGGGTTTCGCACACCGATCTACGCGCACATGCCGATCATCAGCAACATGGACGCGAGCAAGATGAGCAAGCGCGACAAGGCCAAGGTCGCTCGCGCGGCACTCAAGGCCGAGGTGAAGAAGGCCACCTCGCCGGGAGGGCTCGCGACGCTCGCCGCTCGCATCGGCGTCGAGGCTGGCGAACTCCAGGCGTTCATGGACGCGGAGAACGATTCGGTCGCGACGGCGTCAAGGATCGCGGGCACGCTGGGCGTCGTACTTCCCGAGATCGAGGTCGATGACTTCCGGCGCAGCGGCTATCTCCCCGAGGCGATCGTCAACTTCCTCTCACTCCTGGGCTGGAACCCGGGGATGAAGACCGACGACGGGAAGGACCTCGAGAAGTTCGACGCCGCCTTCCTCGCGAGTCACTTCTCTGTCGAGCGCATCGGCAAGACCAGTTCCAAGTTCGACCGCGTGAAACTCATGGCATTCAACGCCTCGGCGATCCAGTCGCTCCCGGCGGAGGACTTCGCCGATCGCTGGCGGGCGTGGGCCCAGGAGTACGAGCCGGAGTTCGCCGCCGCGATCGACGCGGATCGCTGGGGGATCCTCGCGCGCGGGATACAGGCGCGGGCCAAGACCTTCGCCGACGCGGTGAAGAACGCCTGGTGGGCGGTTGTGAAGGACGACGCGTATCCCTTCGACGACGCGGCCGTGAAGAAGAACCTGCTCACCAACGAGAAGCAGGGCTTGGGCGTTCTCAAGGATCTGCGCGAGCGACTTCACGACATCGGGACTTTCACTCCAGAGAGCATCCATGCCGTCCTCGAGGGGTACGCGAGCGAGAAGGGCCTGGGCATGGGGCAGGTCGCCCAGCCACTCCGGGTCGCCGTGACGGGGACGGGTGTCAGTCCGGGCCTCGGCGAGACGCTCGGCGTCCTCGGGCGTGACCGCACGCTGGCGAGGATCGATCGATGCCTCTTGACCTTCCAGTGACAAACTCCATCGTTGAGTCAATGAAGTCAGTCATTCGAGCACACGCAAAGGAAGACCGAGGTGAGCGAGACCGAACCGGCCCGGGACATCGACGAGAGTACCCAAACCGTCACCGTCGTCGAGACGAGCCCCTCAACGAACACGAGCCGTGAGCCCATGGAAGAGTTACGGGTCGGGCGCGATGGACCCGGGCGCTCGGCGCACTTCATCCGCGTCGGCGTGCTGGGTGTGATCGCGGGTTTGATCGCCGTGGCCTTTCAGTGGTGCCTTCACGAATCCGAGAACTGGCGCATGGAACTTCTCGCGTGGCTCCATGCCGACGGGCGTGCCGCATGGGGTTGGATGATCCTGCCCGCTGTGGGACTGGTGGTCGGGTCGATCGTCGGCGCGATGGTCCGCAAGTTCGAGCCGGATTCCTCGGGCTCGGGAATCCCGCACATCAAGGGATCTTTGCTCGAACTCCGTGAGATCCGCTGGAAGCGGCTCCTCCCCGTCAAGTTCATAGGCGGGGTGCTCGGCGTGGGCATGGGCCTCTCGCTGGGGCGCGAGGGCCCGACCGTCCAGTTGGGGGCGGCGTGCGGGCGCGCCATGGGCGACCTCCTGAAGCTCAAGCCCCGCGTCACGGGCCAACTCGTCTCCTGCGGCGCAGGAGCGGGGCTGGCCGCGGCCTTCAACGCGCCCCTCGCGGGGTTCATCTTTGTGATCGAGGAACTCCGCCGCGAGATGTCGCCGATCACCTACGCGGGGGCATTGCTCGCGGCGGTCTGTGCCGATATCGTCGCACGATTTCTGACAGGATCGCTGCCGTCCTTCCACATCGTGGACCGTGCTCTACAGGAGTCCATGACGCCGCTGGTGGCGATCCCGGCGGTGGCGGTGCTCGGCATCGTGGGCGGTGCGGCGGGTGTGCTGTTCAACAAGGGGCTGATGCGATCGAGCCGCGTGGCGCGTTCAACGATGTCGCGGTTTCCCAGGCTCCCCTCGTGGTCGCTCACGGGCCTCGTCGGCCTCATCGTCGGGCTGGCCGGGTGGTGGATTCCCGAGGCGCTCGGAGGCGGGCATTCGGTCGCGAACGACCTGCTCAACAACAGTTTCGTCTCGCACGCCATCTGGTGGATCGCGGTGCTGCTCGCCGCGAAACTGCTCCTCACCTGGGTGTCGTATGCCTCGGGTGCGCCGGGCGGGATCTTCGCGCCGATGCTCCTCATGGGCGCGCTCGCGGGGTTCCTCTATGGCAAGGCCTTCCAGGCGCTCTTCCCCGGCGTCGATCTCGACCCGCGCGTGATGGCGATGCTCGGGATGGCCGCATGGTTCACGGGCTCGGTCCGCGCCCCGCTCACGGGGATTGTCCTGATCCTCGAGATGACGGGGAACTACAACCAACTCCTCCCGATCGCGATCGCCTGCCTGGCGTCGTACATGACCGCCGAGAGGCTCAAGGACGAGCCGATCTATGAGGCGCTCCTCGATGAGGACCTGCGCCGCCGTGGACTGGGTCAGACCCACGCCGAGCCCGTGCCGGTGGTGATGGGTGTCCAGCACGGTTCGCTGCTCGACGGGACGCTCCTCCGCGACGCGAAGTTCCCTGTGGGCTGCCACGTGGTCCACATCGAGCGAAGGGGCAAGGAGATCGTGGCGATCGGCTCCACGCGGGTGATGGCGGGGGACCACGTCACGGTCCTCACGCCGGGCGACACACCGGAGTCGGCCCTGAAGGTCGTGGACATGTGCCGGGCGCATTGAGCGTCCACGCCGCGGCGTGGCGACGGAGTTGGTCCCCCGGCGTCCGCGGGAACTCCTCCCCGGCCCGCCGGAGGTCTTGCGGTGTCCACGGGAAGAGTTTTCCCGTCCACGGGAACTCCTCCGGAGCCCGCGGCAGGTCTTCCGGTGTCCACGGGAAGAGTTTTTCCGTCCACGGGAACTCCTGCCCAGCCCGCCGGAACTCTTCCGGAGCCCGCGGGAAGACCTGCCGAGCCCGCCGGAAGAGCTCCCGTTTTCGAATCGGACCTTCCGACGGTCGGGTCGGGTCTTCGCTCGAGTGACATAACGCCGGCGGACCCGAACATGGCGCCGTTGGCGCGTCCGGGAACAGGCGAAGCGTGTGGGGCGTGGAGCGTTGGGATTGCGGAGATGCCCGTTCGAGCGCCCGCGTCGGCCAGGCGGGCCACCACGGGATCACAGCCACCACGGAAAGCGGAGAGGGAGGGATTCGAACCCTCGATACAGGCCTGAACCCGTATAACGGTTTAGCAAACCGTCGCCTTCAGCCGCTCGGCCACCTCTCCAGGGTCGCACGCACAACGGTGCGGAGCGGGGCCAACTGTAGTCGCCATCGCCCAGCCCGACGAGGGCCGCCTCCACTTCGCGTTGCTCTGCTTCCGCTCCGGTCATCAGGCATTCTCGTGGTCCCGGCTCGCGGGTTCTCGTGATCCCCATCGGCGGTGCCGCCCGCCGACTCTCAATAGGATGCGGCATGCATGAGATCCTCCTCCTCGCCGCCGGCCTCCTCGCCCAAACGCCCCACGTCGATTCTCCAGAGTCTCCCGCGCCGGTGGTCCAGCCGCCGCCATTCGCCCCTGTGCACGCCCACACGCAGATCTGGCACTTCGACGGCGCCGACGCCACGCCCATCGACCTGAAGATCTGGCCCAGCGAACTCACCGGCGACGCGAAGAAGCGGATGGGTGCCCCTCGGATCGAGGACGGGAAACTCTACCTCCTCGAGAGTTGGGCGAACTCGTCCGCCGTGATCGCGATTCCCTGTGACAAGCCGCTCGAAGGAGTGAATGCCGACGCCAGGCTCGTCCCTTCAACCGTCGTGATCCGCTGGTCGTTCGTCATGAACACCGGCACGGAGGGGATGGGCTTCGCGTGGATCGACGCCGACCACATCCCTCCACCGTCCACCACGAAGGACGCGAGCGATACCGCCGACGCCGCAGCGTCTCCCTTCCTCCCGGTCCCGATGAAGCCCGACGAGAGCAAGGACCCCTGGGGCAACACCATGCTCGAGCGGCCCGTGTGGGGGTGGGAGGCGCCAAACCTCCGCCACGCCTTCGGCATTGGCCTCGACGCGAGCAACCCCGTCAATCGCGACCCCTTCAAAGGATCGGGCAACGTGATGGACCGACCGCAGCACGAGATCTCGCTGCACTATGACGGCCTGGAGATCATCAAGAAGACGACCACGACCGAGTTCCGCGACGAGAAGCCCCACGCCATCAAGGCGACGATCGAGTTCGTGACTGGCGGGGCCGACGTCACCCTCACCCTCGACGACGAGACCGTCTTCGATCGCTCCTTCATCCCCGGCATGACCGCGTTCAACGGCCGCGGCTACTTCGGCGCGAGAAACGCCGAGACCGCGGGCGATGTCCTGCTCGATGACATCTCCATCGTCGAGTCGAATCTCGTCGCTCCCCCCACGCCGCCGACGAGCATCGTCGCGTTCGACCGCGTCCTCAACGACAAGGAGCACACCACGAACACCAGCGTCGTCGATCTCCCCCAGTCGCTCGACGGCGTCGGCCGGATCATCGCCACCCTGCGCCTCGACAAGCCCGAGTCTCGCTTCGATCCCTGGGACCGGATCGCCCACATCTCCATCGAGAACGAGGACGGCACGAACCGCACCGAGATGATCCGCTACATCACCCCGTACCACCGCGGCTATGAGTGGTCCGTCGATGTCTCGGACCTGCGACCGCTGCTCATGGGCCGCACGCGCTTCGTCCAGGAGTGCACGACCTATGGCGAGGGGTGGATCGTCTCGCTCAGCCTCAACTTGTATCCCGGCCCGGCCCCAAAGAATCTCATCGCGTCCAGCGTCATCAACCTCTGGTGCGGCCATCCGACCATCGGGGACCCCGATCACCCGCCCAGCGAGTTCTACACGCCGAAGGAGATCGCGATCCCCAAGGACACAGCCGCCGCGAGAGTCCGCCTCGTCGTCTCCGGCCATGGCATGTCGCCGAACACGGGCAATGCCGCCGAGTTCATGTCCATCGGCCGCACCCTGCGCGCCAACGGGCACGCGTTCACGAACATCCTGTGGAAGACGGACAACTACCTGAACCCCTGCCGCCCGCAGGGAGGCACGTGGAAGTACGACCGGGCCGGGTGGGCCCCGGGCGACGTCGTGCGCCCCTGGATCGTCGACGTGACCGAAGCCCTCGCCGCCGGGCCCACGCTGAACCTCGAGTACATCCTCGACGACTACGTCAACACCGCCCGGGGCACGACCCACGCCCCGACGCACACGACACAGAGCCAGTTGATCCTCTACCGCACAGCGCCGCACGCCGACGCCACGACAACGACCCCCGCCGTATCCACGGCACCCTGACCCGCTCCCCCCCCTCCCCGCTTCGCATCCGTGTCGCCCATGCCCACTTCAAAGACACAACGGGCCCGACCACTCGGCCAGGCCCGCTTCTTAGCGTTCTCCGCGAGCCAAAGCCCGCGAGTTCCTGACTCGATCTATTGCTCGTCGGCGGCGTTGCGCGCCATGTCCATCGAGTGGGCCTTCTGATAGGACTGGATGTCCTTGAACTGCCCGCCCGCCGAGCGGACCGCGTACAACTTCTTTCCCTTGCTGCTGTAGAGCACCGTGCGCCGGGCCTTCTTCTTCGCCTTCTTCCGACCGGAGGCCTTCTTGGCGGACTTCTTCTTCCCGGACTTCTTCGCCGCCTTCCTGGTCGCCTTCTTCTTGGTCTTTTTCGCGCCCTTCTTCTTTCCCGCCTTCTTCGCGGCCTTCTTCTTCGCCTTCTTCTTTGCCTTCTTGGCCATGTCCTTGACTCCGAAAGAGTGTCTCGGCACGCGGCACTCGCCGCGATCCTTGCCGTTCACGACAGAATCTACAGGAACATCGGCCGCAATGCAAGCGCGATGTGCCCACGTCGCTCCGCGCGAGGACCAGTCCACTCCGCGCGTCCACCAGTCTCCACCGCGCGAGCGCCCGACGCTGCGCCTCGCGCGTCCCTCACCCGCGCTCGCCCGCGCCGCCGCTCCACATCACCCGCCCATCGGCGTGGACGCGTCCAACGCCTTCCTTCCCGGGGCCATCTGGAACCGGTCCCGGGTCGTGCAATAGTCGAACCCGCCCATGCGTCCGATGGCGTCGAGGACCGCCGGGTCGATGTGGTGCCGCTCGCTCACGATGCCCTCCGCCGCGTGCACGCTCACGATCCTGCCGATCACGATGACTCCCCCGGCGGGAGCACCGGGGCTCAATCGGATCACCTTTTCTGTCACGCACTCGTACGACAGGGGGCTTTCCATCACGCGCGGCGGGCGCACCACCCGGCTCGTCGCCGGCGTCAGGCCGAAGGCCTCGAACTCGCTCTCGCCATGGGGCAACGCCTCGGCGGTCGCGGCGACCTTCCTCGCGAGCGCGTGCGTCGCGACGCTGACGACGAACTCGCCGACGCCGCCCTCGCCCACGGGCTTCGCGTTCCGCAGCGTGTCCTTCTCCTCGCCGCGCTCGTTCAGGGCGGGGCAGAACAGGAGCGAGAGGGGATTGCTCCCCACACCGGAAAAGAAGGAGAAGGGCGCGAGGTTGGTGCGCTCCGCGAGGGGGTTCGCGGGCGTGCTCGCGTCAGCGTGGGGGGGGAGCGGAGCGGGGTGGGGGGGGGCGACGGTGGAGACCCACGCGATCGGCCTGGGGACGATCCCGCCGATGAGCAACTTGTACCGATCGGCCTGCGAGAGCGACGCGGGATCGATGTCCATGGTCGATGCTACGGCCTGAGTTCGGCACAGGGGAAGGCTATGGGGAAGAGGCACCTGGCACGAGGCACCAGGCACTGGGGCAAGGCACTCCATCCCCGGCGTCGCGCCCGCGATCCCTACCCCATCTCGTGGCCCAAGCGTCTCGCCGGTCCCATAAGGGAAGGTCGAGATCGCGGGCATGAAGCCGTCATTCGTGTGCCCTTGCGTGGTGCCTGGTGCCAAGTGCCAGGGGCCTCGCTCCCGGTGCCTTCTTCTTGCCCCCCGCGCTACCATTGACCCCCGACCAAAGACCTGCTGGGGGCCTTTCGCCCAGTCTTTGACGGGTATCCACGCGTCGAACATCAACGGAGAGTCCATGCGTCGAGCCAAGATCAGCGTCATCGGGGCCGGGAACATCGGGGGCGAGTGCGCTCGCGCCCTGGCCATGAAGGAACTGGGCGATGTCGTGCTCGTCGACATCCCCATCAAGGACAAGCCCGACCTGCACATGCCCAGGGGCAAGGCCCTGGACCTCGCGTGCTGCGGGCCGGTGGAGGGGTTTGACGCGACGATCACCGGGACCTTTGAGCCCAGAGACATCGAAGGCTCCGACGTGGTCATCGTCACCGCGGGCGTCCCCCGCAAGCCCGGACAGAGCCGCGATGATCTCGTGCAGATCAACGCGGGGATCGTGAAGGGCGTCGCCGAGAACATCAAGACGCACGCGCCCAACGCCGTCGTGATCGTGGTGAGCAACCCCCTCGACGCGATGGTGTATGTCATGTGGAAGGTCACGGGCTTCCCGCCCAGCCGCGTCATCGGCCAGGCCGGGGCGCTCGACGTCGCCCGCTACAAGACCTTCCTCGCCTGGGAACTCGGCGTGAGCGCCGAGGACATTCAAGGACTCCTGCTCGGCGGGCACGGCGACGACATGGTCCCGCTCCCGCGCCGGACCAGCGTCAACGGCATCCCGGTCACCGACCTGCTCCCCATGGAAAAGATTCAAGCCTGCGTGGACCGAGCCAAGGTCGGCGGGGGCGAGGTCGTCAAGCTCATGGGCACCAGCGCGTGGTACGCGCCCAGCGCCGGGACCGTCGAGATGGTCGAGGCGATCGTCCGCGACAAGAAGCGCGTGATCGCGTGCGCCGCGTACTGCGAGGACCAGTTCGGCGTCGCGCCCGGGGCCAAGGGCAAGGGATACTTCGTCGGAGTCCCCTGCGTCCTGGGCACGGGCGGAGTCGAGAAGGTCATCACCTTCACACTCGACGCCGAGGAGCAGAAGTTCATGAACGAGTCCATCAGCCACGTGAAGGACCTGGTCGGCGTCGTCGGCAAGTTGTACCCCGATCTCGCCTGATTCACCGATATCGCACCCGCACTCACCAAGGAACGAAGAACCATGAATCCCACGAAACGGATGCTTCTCTCGCTCGCGGCGACGTTCGCCGTCACGCTGATGCCCATCGCGGCCCATGCGCAGGACACCATGACCGCGAAGGCCGTCGAGGCCGTCGCCGCCAAGGCCCCGGCTCCGGTCTTTGCCTGGACCGATGATGAACTCGCCAGGATCGGCCAGGCCCTCGTCGGCACCTGGCGCACCCAGCTCCCCGTCACCCAGGGCGACGACGCGACCAAGAGCACCGACATGTTTGTCGCCGTCGCCCCGGTCGTGATCGATGGCCTCCCCAACGCGCTCTACGCCGAGTCGGGCCGTCTCGACGCGATGTGGTCCCCCAGCCGCCAGACCATCTGGCAGCTCTACCGCCACAAGGGCCAGATCCGCCTCCGCACGTTCGAGTTCCGCCTCCCCAACGGCGTGCAGCAGGGCGCCATCGGCGCCTGGGCCGCGCCCGAGGTCTTCCCCAAGGACTTCCCGCACCGCAACCTCATCGGCACGCTCGACCTCGCCGTGAGTTCCAGCGGCATGGGCTTCTCCGCGAGCACGCCCTATCCATACCCCACCGGGCTCGCGAACGCCGTCGAGATGACCAGCCAGATGACCGTCTCGGGCGATGTCATGACCACCGCCGATCGCGGCTTCGGCGCCGACGGCTCACAGGTCTGGGGCCCCGCCGAAGGACAGAGCTACACCTTCACCAAGTTCAAGCCTGAGATCGCCATCCGCAACGAGAACGGCCTCGTGGTCATCAACTACACCAACCGCGACGGCGAGGCCGGCGAGATGGGCGGACGCATGTCCGTTAACTACACCGGCGCCGTCACCGATGGCACGGTCTTCGACACCTCGATCGGGCGCGCCCCGTTCACCTTCACCCTCGGCCAGGGCGTCATCGAGGGCTTCAGCAAGGCCGCGATCGGCCTCCACAAGGGCGACCACGTCCGCGTCTTCATCCCGCCGGAGATGGGCTACGGAGCCGCGGGCCGTCCCCGCAACAAGATCCCGCCGAACGCCACGCTGACCTACGACCTCGACGTCCTCGCGGTCGAGGCGCCGGGGTCGACCCCGCCGCCCCAGCCCACGCCGCCCACACCCGTCGGCAAGGACCCCGGCATCAAGATCGAACCGATGGATGGCCCGCCGCCCTTCGTCCCCAAGAACCCCAAGTAACCAATCATCAAGTGAAATCACACTCGGCCCGTCCGCGCGATGGGCCGTTTTTCTTTTCGCGAATGCTCCATAAACTCCATCATGCCAAAGGGGGACTACTACGACATTCTCGGCATCACGAAGAAGGCCACCGCGGACGAGATCCGCAACGCCTATCGAAAACTCGCGCGGAAGTACCATCCAGACGTGAACCCCTCCGCCGAAGCCCAGGAGAGTTTCAAGAAACTCCAGGAGGCCTACGACGTCCTCTCCGACGAGCAGAAGCGGAAGATGTACGACGAGTATGGGACCTACCGCGAGCAGGCCAAAGGCCACCAACCCTCAGGCCGCTCATACACATGGCAAGGCACGCCCCCAGGCGGCGCTCCCTTCGACGAAGACCTCGGCTCCATCTTCGAGGCCATCTTCAACGGCAACAAGCGAGGCCCGGGTGGAAGCGGTGGGGGTGGTGGAGGCCCACGCCGCGGCCACCGCGCCCATCGACAGGAACCCGAACGAGAGCCGCTCCGCGCCGAAGTCCGCGTCCCCTTCACCACCATCGCCCGCGGCGGCACCGAGCAGGTCCGTCTCGTCCAGGACGGCTCCAGCAAGTCCATCGAAGTCCGCATCCCCAAGGGCGCTTCCGACGGCGCCCAACTCCGCATGCGAGGCGTCGCCGATGGCAGCGACGTCATCCTCACCGTCCGCGTTGATCCGCATCCGCTCTTCCGCCGGGGAGAACTCATCGAGAGCGGCAAGGGCCTCGATCTCTATCTCGATCTGCCCGTCACCATCCCCGAGGCCCTCTTCGGCGGCCCCGTCCTCGTGCCCACGCTCGACGCCGCCGTCGAACTCCGTCTCCCGCCCTCCACCAGCAGCGGCAAGATGCTCCGCATCAAGGCCCACGGCCTTTCCGACGAGGTCGGCTCCAAGGGCGACCTCTACGCGATTGTCAAAATTGTCGTTCCCCAGCCCCAGGACCTCGACCCACGCCAACGCGAAGCCATCGAATCCATGCGAGCCATCCCGGGCTCCCCACGCACAGGACCCTACTGGCCCCGCCCCGTTGATGCTGGGCAATAAACGCCCGGCCTGTTGACAACCAGTCGCCCCAGGCCGAAAGTTCAAAACCCTCGAGCCGGCACCGACACACCTTCCGTGCCCGGGCGCAAGATGGGATTGCTTCCGCGGCGGAGCCGCTCGCCCCAACGCAGGAACACAGCCGCGTGCTCAAGCAGCAGCATCAACTCTTCGTGGCCATCCTCGCCGGGAGCGATGCCGCCATTGCCGCGGTCGCGTGCGTCGCCTCCTGGGCCGCACGACGCACACTCATGGGTGAGCCCTGGCCCAACGACGCACGAACCATCGCCAAAGAGACGCTCGTCCTCGTCTCTGTTCCGCTCACGCTCCTGCTCATGTGGCTCGCCCGCGTCTATCGCCCGCGCCGAGATCGCTCCGTCCTCGCCGACGTCAAGCAGGTCGCCAAGGCATCCATCGCCGCCAAACTCGTCCTCGTCGCCACCGTCTGGGCGATCGCCGGCGATCCCGCAACACTTTTCGGCTCCACCAAGCAGGCCGTCGTCGCCGGAATCCAGACCGACGCGCCTCGCCTCCAACTCGCCCTCTTGACCGCCTTCGAACTCACGCTCCTCGCGATCCACCGAATCGTCTTCCGCGTGGTCCTTCGAGCGGTCCGGCGTCGAGGCCGAAACCTCCGCCACGTCGCGGTCATCGGCACAGGCCGACTCGGTCGCATCGCCTGCCGCACGCTCGAACGAAACTCCTGGACCGGGATCCACGTCGCCTACTTCATCTCCCATCGCGATCGCGCCCGCCGCGAGTCCTGCATGGGTCGCCCCGTGCACTCAGGCCTCGCCGACCTCGAAGAGACACTCGAGGAGCACAAGCCCGATGCGGTCTATCTCGCGATTCCCACCGCCGGTGCCGCGCGCGTCCCCGACCTCCTCCGCCGACTCGAGCACTTCGCCGTCGATGTCCGCATCATCCCCGATGTCCAGCCCCGCTATCTCCCCCTGGGCATGGTCGTCAGCGAACTCGATGGCATGCCCATCCTCAGTTACCGCGACAACCCGCACCATGGCCTCGGAGGCGCGACCAAGCGCGTCCTTGACTTCACTGGTGCCGTCGTGATGCTGGTCCTCTTCTCCCCGCTCATGCTCGCCATCGCCGCCATCATTCGCGCCACCAGCGACGGCCCTGCCATCTTCACCCAACCTCGCGTCAGCCTCGGCGGCGAAGTCTTCGACATCTACAAGTTCCGAACCATGACCCACGCCGACGACGAGCGCACCCCCGCCGCGTGGACCAGCCGCGAGGACCCGCGCATTACCCGCGTTGGACGATGGCTCCGACGCACCAGCCTCGACGAACTCCCACAACTCTTCAACGTCATCCTCGGCGACATGAGCCTCGTCGGCCCACGCCCCGAACGCCCCGAACTCGTCGCCTCCTTCAAGGACAACTGGCGCGGCTACATCCTCCGCCAGCACGTCAAAGCCGGCATCACCGGCTGGGCTCAGGTCAACGGCATGCGCGGCGACACAAGCCTCCGCAAGCGCCTCCAACTCGACCTCTTCTACATCCGCCACTGGAGCCTCGGCTTCGACCTCAAAATCCTCTGGCTCACCCTCTTCCGCGGCTTCCTCCACCGAAACGCCCACTGAACAACGCGCGTGCCCTGCCCAAGCTCGTGGAACAGGCGTCCCGCTTGTTTCTACTCTCTACTACAAGGCAAGAACACACCGCCCGCCGCGTACGATTCTCGGTGAGCGGCTCAAGCACCACATCCACCTACCAAGTCATCGTCATCGGCGGTGGTCACGCCGGCGTCGAGGCCGCCTGGGCCGCCGCGAATCTTCTGCAGGGCGATCGCACCGTCGCTCTCGTCACCCTCGACCCCACCAAAGTCGGCGTCATGTCCTGCAACCCCGCGATCGGCGGGCTTGCCAAGGGCCAACTCGTCCGCGAGATCGACGCTCTCGCCGGTCTCATGGGCCTCGCCACCGATGCCACGGGCATCCAGTTCCGCGTCCTCAACACCAGCAAAGGCCCCGCCGTCCATGGCCCGCGCGCCCAGTGCGACAAGCACGCCTACGCCCGCGCCGTCCAGGCGATGCTCGCCACGCGCCCCGAGATCGACATCATCGAGGGAAGTGTCGAATCACTCCTCGTCGGCCGCGACCGCATCCAGGGCGTCCGCATCCACACGCCCGCCAGCGATCGCACGCTGCATGCAGAGACTGTCGTTCTCACCACAGGCACCTTCATGCGCGGGCTGATGCACACCGGCGAGTCCAAAACGCCCGGCGGCCGACACGGCGAGTCCGCCGCGAACTCCATCTCCGCCTCCCTCACCAACCTCGGCTTCGAACTCGGCAGACTCAAAACCGGCACGCCACCCCGCCTCAACAGGTCCACCATCCGCTGGACTGACCTCCCCGCTCAGCACGGCGACACCACACCAACTCCCTTCAGCGACCTCTCCACTACTCGATGCCCCGATGCCCCAATGCCTCGATGCCTTCTTCAATCTCAACACCAAACCTCCACCACGAATCACGACTCACCAATCACGAATGCCCACTCTTTCCCCTCTCTCCATACCTTCCCGGTCCTCCCCCAACTCGAGTGCCGCCAGACATCCACAACATCAAAAGCCCACGACCTCATCCGCGCCAACCTCCACCGCGCGCCCATGTTCACAGGCCAGATCGAATCCACCGGCCCACGATACTGCCCCAGCATCGAAGACAAAGTCGTACGCTTCGCCCAGCGCGAATCCCACGGCGTTTTCCTGGAACCAGAATCCCACGACGACGACTGGATCTACTGCAACGGCATCTCCACCAGTCTCCCCCGCGATGTTCAGGACGCCATCGTCCGCTCCATGCCCGGCTGCGAGAACGCCGAGATCCTCCGCCATGGCTATGCCGTCGAATACGACATGGTCCGCCCCCACCAGATCCTCCCCACAGGGATGACCCGCCGCGTCCACGGCCTCTTCCTCGCCGGCCAGATCAACGGCACCAGCGGCTACGAAGAGGCCGCCGCCCAGGGACTCATCGCCGGCATCAACGCCGCACGTCTCGTCCGCAACGAGCCCGAGTTCACGCTCTCCCGAGACCAGGCGTACATCGGCGTCCTCATGGACGACCTCGTCACCAAGACGCCCGTCGAGCCGTATCGCATGTTCACCAGCCGTGCCGAGCACCGCCTCCTCCTCCGCGCCGACAACGCCGCCGACCGACTGTCACCCATCGCCCGATCACTCGGCCTGCTCAAGAACCACGACCTCGGCACACTCCGCCGCGAGATGTTCGAGAATCGCACACGCGACATCGCCACACTCGACGCCGCCATCCCCACGCTCTCGACGCCCGCCGGCAAGGTCGAGTATCTCCTTCGCACCGACCGCTTCGAGTTCGAGGACTTCGACGCCATCATCGAATCCACCGACGCACTCGCCACAACCCCGCGCTCCGCACGGCTCGCCGTCTACGCCAATCGCCGCTACGAGCCATACATCCGACGCCAGGAAGTCGAGATCCGCCGCCAGGCCGAACTCGAGCACCGCCGCATCCCCGACCACATCGATTTCGAGTCGCTCCCCAACCTCCGCACAGAAGCCCGCCAATCACTCGCCCGCTTCCGCCCGCGCACCTTTGGCCAGGCCTCTCGCCTCGAGGGCATCACCCCCGCCGATCTGACGCTCCTCGCCGTCCTCTGCTCGCGCCGCCCGCCCCTCGCGCCCATCTGACAGGTTCGCGCGCCGATACACTCGCATCACTTCCGGGTACCCCCACGCTCCGCGTGGAGCTTCCACTTCTACGTATTTCTACTCCCCCCGTATCCACCAGCCACCCCACGATCGTTCGCCGACGTCATGCACATCACCTTCCTCATCCCGACCCTCGCCAACGCGTCTGACATCGCGCGCGATCTTGCCGTCATTCTCGGTCTCGCCGCCGCCGTCGCCACTATCTTCCGCGCCCTCCGCCTCGAGACCATTCCCGGCTTCCTCATCGCCGGCGTCATCGCCAGCCCCAATCTCACAGGCCTCGTCAAGAACGCCGACTCCGTCGACCAGATTTCCGATCTCGCCGTCACCCTCCTGATGTTCGGCATCGGCCTCCACATGGACCTCACCTCGCTCAAGCGAGGCTTCACCAACATCGTCCTCGCCGGCGTCGCCTCGTGCGCCTTCTCCACCCTCGCCTTCTGGGCGATCCTGCTCGCCATCGGCGTCAAGCCCCCCAGCGCCCTCGCCCTCGCGATGGCCCTCGCCCTCTCATCCACCGCCGTCTTCGTCCGCATCGTCGCCGCGCGCAAAGAACTCCGCACCATGCACGCCCGCGTCGGCTTGGGCATCAACATCGTCCAGGACCTCTACTCCGTCGTCATCCTCGCCATCGTACCGCCCCTTGCCACATGGGCCGGCGCCGAAGCCCAGGCCTCGCTCGCCATCGCCCAATCCAACGCCGAACTCTCGCCCGTCTTTGACCTCCTTCGACGCGGCCTCATCGCGCTCGGCGGCGGCGCCATCATCATCCTCGTCGGCAGGTTCATCCTCCCACGCCTCCTCGCACTCGTCACAAAACTCGGCTCGGGTGAACTCCTCCTCGTTGTCTCCGGCGCGATCGCCCTCGGCGCCGGGCTCGCAACCAAAGCCGTCGGCCTCAGCGCCGAGATGGGCGCCTTCCTCGCCGGATTTCTCCTCGCCGCCACCCCCTTCCGCTACCAACTCTCAGGCCAGATCGCCCCCCTCCGCGACCTCCTCATGGCCGTCTTCTTCACCACCGTTGGTCTCGCCATCGATCCCGCCGTCTTCGTCACCCACTGGTGGATCATCATCCTCGGTGTCGTCGCCGTCGTCGCCATCAAGACGCTCTCCATCGGCGCCTCCGCCTGGGCTGCCGGCATGCACGCCCCCGCCGCACTCCTGACCGCCGTCTACCTCGCCAACACCGGCGAGTTCTCCCTCATCGCCCTCGGCGCTTTCGAAGACGCCCACGTCCTCACCAACACCCAGGCCGGCGTCGGCGTTGCCATCGTCATCCTCTCGCTCATCATCAGCCCCCTCCTCGCCGCCCCGGCTCACGTCCAGGGCCGACGACTCACCCGCGTCCGCTCCGCCCCATGGACCGCGGGCTCAACCCTAGCCGACCACACACCCGAGCTAGTGACTCCTGCAACCGATCACGACGACTCCCAGCCCAAGCCGCGACACATCATCGTCGCCGGCTTCGGCCCTGTCGGCCGCGCCCTCGCCGAACGACTCGAACGCCTCAAAATCCCCCTCACCGTCATCGAACTCAACCCCAAGACCGTCCAGAGACAAACCCACATCGGCCGTCGCACCATCTATGGCGACGTCACCAACCCCGAAGTCCTTGAGTCCGCTGGCGTCCACCACGCCGACGCCATCATCATCACGATCCCCGATCAGGAAGTCACCATGCGCGCCTGCCAGGTCGTCCGCTCGATTGCGCCACACATCTTCATCGCCGTCCGCACCGGCTTCCTCAGCCAGGCCATGCACGCCCGCCAACTCGGCGCCGACCACGTCATCGTCGAAGAACTCGCCACCGCCCAGGCCATGGAAAACGAGGTCCTCGCCAAACTCCGCGAACGTTCACTCGCACCAGACGCCTCGTTCTGAACCGCGTCGCCACGGGTAACCGCACGCTCCGCGTGGGGCTTCTTCGTCCACACGATCTCCATTTTCAATCGTTGCAATACACCAAGGCCCTTCGGTCCAAACCTCACACCTCAATCACTCGATCCTCGGCGATTGCAAACACACGATCGCCCACGCCACGGCGCACGCTCGCGCCGCTCGTGAACCGACTGAACGCGGGCAGCACACCCACACGCTCGCCGAGCCAGGAGCACGCCAGTTTCATCCGGTCGCTCCCGCTCGAGAGCGTTACCGCCGGGTGCACGTGCCCGCACAGCACATACCCGCGATCATCCGGCGCCGGATCATGCCGAAACACAAACGGCTCCTCGACATGCACGTCGTCCAACACACGCATCCCCCAGACTCCAGCCACACGTTCGAGTGCCCGGTCGTGATTCCCCGGCACGACCTCAATCGCTGCTCCGAGTGCCTCGCGCCAAAGCCGAACTCGCTCGACCACATGTTCCGTCAATCCCAGTGACGTGTGCAGAAGATCACCAAGCACGAGCAATCGCTCCGCACGGTGCCGCGCGACCAACGACGACAATCGAGTGAGATCCTCGCCCAGCAACTCCGGCACCGCCACGCCCATCGACCGAAACGTCGCGCACTTCCCAAGATGAACATCCGCCACGATCAGCGTCCGAGTCGCCTCCCAATACACCGCGCGCTCCGCCAGCAACTCCATCACACCCCGCGGCGACGCCCCGAGCCGGACCCGAACGCCCGACGCCCGCGACGCCCTGGTGTGCTCTCCTTGGGCGCCGGCGGCGGTCCCAGATCCCACGACGCCCAACCCGTGGACGCCTTCGTTCCCGACTTCGTCTCGCTCGATTCCGCCGTCCATGACTCCGTGCACTCCCACGCCGCCCGCATCCGTTCCACACGCTCCACGATCGACGCGCTCGACAGCCGCGTCGACTGCCGCTCGATCAGGAGCGGAAAACTCAGCGGCGTCGGCCGCTTCGTCGCAACGATACGGAGCCTCGACGATTCGAGCCTCGCCAGCGCCCGCCCCAGCCGGCT
This sequence comes from uncultured Phycisphaeraceae bacterium, assembly GCA_964628245.1. Classification (GTDB taxonomy): domain Bacteria; phylum Planctomycetota; class Phycisphaerae; order Phycisphaerales; family UBA1924. The sequence continues at coordinate 365,084 of CAZVMU010000002.1, forward strand.
CTGCTCATAGTGCCGCTGCGTCACCTCCCGCCGGGCCTGCGCGAGCAGCAGATTCTGCGGGTCATACTCGCTCAGCACGTCAAACATCAATCCCGCACTCGCCTGGATCTGGCTCGCCGACTTCCGCATCCCCGGCACCGTCTGCACCACCAGCCCCGCGATCCGCGCCACGTCGCGGAACGCCAGCCGTGCCAGCTGGCTTGTGTTGATCGCCTCCACGATGTCCGTCTCGAGCGAGGTCGCATCAAACAAAGTCGCATCAACCATCGCGCCGAGATCCTCGTCGCCATCGGACAGAATCTCGAATCCATAGTCATTCACCGCCGCGGCAAGGCTCGCCTTCGTCCTCCGCGAAAGCCGAAGCGTCAAAAGCGACGCAAGCCCCGCGTGCACCAGCCGCCCCTCAAACGGGAAGACAATGAGATGCCGCCCCTCCGACGTCTCGCACGTCTCGATGAGGACCTCGTCCCGCAGGGGAACGATCGACTCTCGCCGCTGCACCTCAAAGAGCCTCTCCGCCGCACGCATCTCAACACCATCATCGCTCGGCGTGCGTGCACTCTCGATCATCTCCCGGATCGCGCTCGACAACGACTCGCTGATCGGCAACTTTGTCCCCGACCAGATCGGCGTGTACGTCGTCCGCCCCGACGCAGGCCTGACAAACGCCACCAGATCACGCACGCCCACAAACGCCAGCACCCGCCCCGCAAAGACGAACTTCTCGCCCTCCTTCAGCCCGCCGACGAACGACTCCTCGATACGCCCCAGGCTCCGCCCGCCAAGGAATCGGATCTCCAGCGTGCCATCGCTCGTGATCGTGCCGACGTTCATCCGGTGCAGCCGCTCGATCCGCGAGTTCTCGACGCCCAGCCGTCCATCGACGTCCACCACACGCTGGAAGTCCGGATACGCCGTGAGCGCCGGCCCGCCATGCCTCACGATCGCCATCGCCCAGTCGAACTCCTCTCGAGTCAACTCTCGATAACTCCATGCCGTCCGCACCTCCTCGAACATCTCCCCCTCAACGAACCCGCCCCCCATCGCGCACGTCACCAGGTGCTGCACGAGCACGTCGAGCGGCTTGTCCAAAGACCGGCGCGGCTCCACATCGCCCTTCGACAGCGCCAACCGAACCGCCGCAATCTCCACCAACTCAAGCGCATGCGTCGGCACGCACGTGATCCGGCATGGCGTTCGTGGCCGATGGCTCGACCTTCCCGCCCGCTGCACGATCCGCGCAATCCCCTTGGGCGATCCAATCTGCAGCACACGCTCCACCGGCGTGAAGTCCACCCCAAGGTCCAGCGAACTCGTCGCGACCACAATCCGCACGGTCCCGGCCTTCAGCCCCGCCTCGACGCGCTCCCGCTCCCCGCGGTCGATCGATCCGTGGTGCAGAGCCATCACATCCTGCCATTCAGGCCTCAGCAGGCACAGCCCGTGATACCACCGCTCCGCCTGCGATCGCGTGTTCGTGAAAACCAGCGTCGAGACCGACGGGTCGAGCGCCGCCGCGACATCCGGCAGCATCGTCAGGCCCAGATGCCCCGCCCACGCCAACCGCCGACCCTCGCCGGGCAGGATCGAGTCGATCACCACCTCCCGTGGCATGTCTCCCCGCACAATCGTCGGCGTTGCCCCCACGCCAACCAGCGCCCGAGCCGCTTCCTCCAGATTCGGGAGCGTCGCCGACAATCCCCACACGCTCAAGCCGGACGAACCACCGGACTCACGAGCGAATCGCCGTAGCCGCGCGAGCGCCAACTCCGTCTGCGTCCCGCGCTTCGTGGAAATCAACTCATGCCACTCGTCCACGATCACGCATCGCACGTCTCGCAACTGCTCGCGCGCGTTCGCCCGCGTCAGCATGAGCGTCAACGACTCCGGCGTTGTCACCAGCACCTCGGGCAGCACCTCCCGCTGCCGCGCCCGCACCGACGCCGACGTGTCCCCTGTGCGCGACTCGATCCGAATCCCAAGCCTCAGATCATCCACAGGCCGACGCATCGCCTGCTCGATATCCCGCGCCACTGCCCGGAGCGGCGTCACATACAGAATCCGCAACCCGATCCCCGATTCCCTCGGCCTCTTCGTAGCCCGGCCCACACGCCCTCGTGGCACAGGCGTCACGCCTGTGCCTACCCCTTTTTCCGGATTCGCTTCTACTCGCTCCGTATTCCTCGCTCTCGCCCCCGAAGCAACTCCCTCGACTTCATCGATCAACTCCGCCAGCGCTCCGACATACGCCGCATACGTCTTCCCGGCCCCCGTCCCCACCTGCACGATCCCGCTCTCGCCCCGTGCGTGCGCCACCCACGCCGCGCGCTGGAACGCCCATGGCTCCCAGCCCTGCTCCGCGAACCACCGCTCCATCCTCGTGAGTCCCGTCGCCACGGCAAAACCGTAGCAGTCCACGCCACACACGTTGAATCCCGCAGGACGCGGCCGGCGAACGATGCCCCATGCGAACACTCGTCTGGTTCCGCGCCGACCTCCGCATCCACGACCACCCCGCCCTCACCGAGGCAACCCAAGTCTCAACGCGGGGCGTCATCGCCCTCTATGTCCTCTCGCCCACCGAGTGGAAGTCCTTCGACTACGCCGCGGCCCGCATCGACCAGATGCTCCGCACTCTCGCGGGACTCTCTCGCGACCTCGAACGCCTGAACATCTCGCTGCTCATCCGTACAGCCGCCTCCGCCGACGAGATCCCGCGACTGATCCTCGACATCGCCACCAGGCACGAGTGCGATCGACTCTCCTTCACACCCGAGTACGAACTCAACGAGTCCCGCCGTGATGAGATCGTCACGAATCTCTTCACGAAGTCGGGCCGTGAGGTCCGCGCCCACCACCACGCCGTCCTCGCCCGGCCGGGCACCATCAGAACAGGTGCCGGCGAGGCCTACAAAGTCTTCACCCCCTTCAAGAAGGCTCTCATCGCCCGCCTCGCCGAATCCCCCGAACTCCTCGAAGCCACGCCAACGCCGAAGAAGCAAGCGTCCATACCAATGCTGCCAGATCCGGTTCCCCCATCCATCACGGGCTTCGAGTTCACCCCAACGCCCCTCGACAAACTCCAACTTGCTTCGCCCGATGCGGCGTTTCACCCCTTCCCCGCCGGCGAGCCAGCCGCGAAATCACAACTCGATCACTTCGTCGTCAATCGAGTCCGAGACTACGCCGACGCGCGCGACATCCCATCCATTGACGCCACCAGTCGCCTCAGCCCCCATCTCGCCCTCGGCACGATCTCGCCACACGCATGCATACGCGCCGCCATCGACGCGAGTCTCAACCGCAATGCAACCGCCGCAACACTCGCATCCGCAACCGCATCAAAGTCAGGTCCCTCAACCTGGATCTCCGAGGTCATCTGGCGAGAGTTCTACATCCACGTCATGAGCCTCTTCCCCAGAGTCTGCATGCACCGCGCCTTCGACCACGCCACCGAGAGCATCGAGTGGGACGACAACCACGCCTTCCTCGAGGCCTGGAAACAAGGCCGAACCGGCGTCCCCATCGTCGACGCCGGCATGCGGCAACTCCGCACAACTTACTGGATGCACAACCGCGTCCGCATGGTCACCGCCATGTTCCTCGCCAAAAACCTCTTTCTCGACTGGCGCCTCGGCGAGCAGCACTTCATGAGCCACCTCGTCGACGGCTTCCTCGCCAGCAACAACGGCGGCTGGCAGTGGTCCGCCAGCACCGGCACCGACGCCGCACCATACTTCCGGATCTTCAACCCCGTCTCGCAGTCACGCAGGTTCGATCCCGAAGGCGACTACATCAGACGGTGGGTCCCCGAACTCCGTGGCCTTTCCGCCGACGCCATCCACGATCCATGGAACGACAAGTCCGGCAAAGCGAGCAGTGGGGGACTCTTCGCCACCAGCGCCTACCCCTCACGCCCCATCGTCGATCTCTCGACCACACGGGCGCGAGCCATCGAGGCCTTCCGCAAAGGCCGCTAGCGACGGTCTTGGCTTACTACTCGCGTTCCTCGATCCACAGCCGCTGGATCTCTTCCAGGATCCGCTCGTTCACGTTGTGCTTCGGGTCCGCTGCGAATCCGGGCAGACTCACCACCATCTCCCGCAGCCTTGGGAAACTTACCGTGAGAGGATCGATATCAAGGTGCCGATCAGCCAACTCCTCGGCGATCCGCCGCACATCCAGCCACCCAAACGACGACTCGCCCATCGCCGACTCCAAATGTCGCAAGATCCACGTGGGTCCGCGTCAGTCCTTGAGCACGAACGTGACCTTCATGTTCACGCGATACCCCGCGACCTTGCCATTCTTGACGTCCACCTTCATGTCCTGAACCCACGCCCCCGTCACGTTGTCGAGCGTCTTGTTCGCCCGCGTGATCCCGTTCTTGATCGCATCCTCGAAACTCTTCGACGAACTCGCGATGATCTCGGTCACTCGCGCCACAGTCTTCATATCGCCTCCTCGGAGTATGCAGTACTGAATATCGAAGCAAACTCTCCCCAATACTACGGCCAGGCATGGCCTCGTGAAACCCACACAGAAAACACCGGGTCAGACGCCAATGTATGACTCACGTCTTCTCCTTCGCCCACGTGTCCTTTAGCGTCACCGTCCGATTGAACACCAGCCCGCCCGCTGCGCCCACTTTCGTGTCTTCGTCCACGCGGAAATACCCAAGCCGTTCAAACTGGAACACATCACCCACGCCCGCCCCGGCCAAATGCGGCTCCAGCCGCGCCGTCACCACCTCCAGCGAGTTCGGGTTCAAGTCGTCCATCGAGTTCCCAGTTCGCGCCCCAGGCTCCTCCGCCGTGTACAGCCGATCGAACAGCCGAACCTCCGCCGCAATCGCGTGCTCGGCGCTCACCCAGTGGATCGTCCCTTTCACCTTCCGGCTCGGCGTCCCGTCCGCGTTCTTCGGCGCATCGCCGCCACGCGTCTCCGGGTCATACGTGCACAAGATCTCAATGACCTCGCCCGCATCGTTCTTCACGACGCCCGTGCACTTCACAAAGTACGCCCAGCGCAGACGCACCTCCTGCCCGCCATGCTCGATGGGAGCAAGCCGGAAAAACTTCTTCGGCGGGTTCTCCTCAAAGTCCTCACGCTCGATGTACAGCGTCCCCGAGAACGGCACCTTCCGCGTCCCCGCGCCCGGGTCCTCCGGGTTCACCACAAAGTCCAGGTGATCCACGACCGACTTCCCCGCCGAGTCCTTCGGCCAGTTCGTGATCGTGACCTTCAGCGGGCGGAGCACCGCCATCGCCCGCGGCGCCGTCCGATTCAACTCATCGCGCACCGTGTGCTCCAGGCGCGACAGGTCCATCATCGAGACCTGCGTCGTGACGCCCGCCTCTTCCCAGAACCGCACCAGCGCCCGCGCCGGGACGCCCCGTCGCCGTGCCGCCGAGATCGTCGGCATGCGCGGGTCGTCCCATCCGCGCACATGCCCCTCGTCCACGAGTTTCAGGAGCCACCGCTTGCTCATCAGCGTGTACGTGATGTTTCCACGCGCAAACTCGATCTGCTGCGGATGGTGGATCACCTTCCCCCATCGACCGCTCCCGTCCCTGGTCCTGTCGATATTGATCGAGTCGATGAACCAGTCATACAAGGGCCGATTGTTCCGGAACTCCAGTGTGCAGATCGAGTGCGTGATCCCCTCGAGCGAGTCCTCGAGGCAATGCGCCCAGTCGTACATCGGATACAGGCACCACGCGTCCCCCGTGTTGTGGTGGTGCTCGTGCACAATGCGATACATCACCGGATCACGCATCACAAAGTTCGGGCTGGCGAGATCGATCCTGGCGCGCAGCGTCTTCGAGCCGTTCGGGAACTTGCCCGCTTTCATCTCGCGGAACAACCGAAGGCTCTCCTGAGGCGATCGATCACGATGCGGCGAACGCGCGGGGGTCTTCAAGTCGCCCCGCATCGCGCTCACTTCTTCCGCGGTCAGATCGCACACATACGCCCGCCCCTTCTCGATCAACTCTTCCGCCCACGCGTACATTTGCTCGAAGTAGTTGCTCGCAAAGAACAATCCACCCGCGTTCGCCCCTTCGTCAAAGTCCGCCCCCAGCCATTTCACGTCACGAATGATCGACTCGACGTACTCACGCTCTTCCTTCGCCGGGTTCGTGTCGTCGAAGCGAAGATTGAACTTTCCGCCATACTTCTTCGCCAGCCCATAGTTCAACGCGATCGACTTCGCATGCCCAAGGTGCAGGTACCCGTTCGGCTCCGGCGGGAACCGCGTGTGCACCCTCGCCCGCCCGTCCGCCCACGCGCCCCACTTTCCCGACGCGATGTCCTCCTCCACGATCTGCTCGATGAAGTGCAACGGGCGATCCGTCTCGGACGCGGGCGATCCTGCCGGGTGGTGCTCAGACATATACACAATCTCGAAGAACGCGATCGATACTCGCGTCCGGGTGCGGTTGAGACAAGGAAAGTGTGATTCTAGCGTTCCCAAGCCCCTTTCCCGCCACTCTCCAGCCAGGCTACTATTCTCGTGAAGAGGGCCCCCGCCGCAGTGTTGCGAGCCAAAGGGCGCCCAAACACACACAAGGAAAGGATCGGACATGAACTTCAAGAGTGGTATCGCGTTGTCTCTCGCCTTCGTCGCCGGTATCGGTGTCACCCTCGCCATCGCCCAGGACAAGGTCGGCCAGGTTCCCCAGCCCCCGAAGCACGACATGCCCGACATGCCCCCGGGCATGGAGAAGATGATGGAAGCGTGCATGCAGGCCGCCGCTCCCGGCGAGATGCACCAGTTCCTCGTCAAGTCCGCCGGCACATGGGAAGGCCAAATCTCCATGTGGATGATGCCCGGAATGCCCGAGAGCAAGAGCACCTGCACTACCGTCATGACTCCCATGATGGACGGCCGGTTCGTCAAGATCGAAACCGCCGGCATGATGGAAGGCATGGGCGAGTTCAAAGGCTTCGGCGTCTACGGCTTCGACAACGTCAGCAAGGCCTTCCAGTCCATCTGGGTCGACAACATGGGCACCGGCATGATGACCGGCAAGGGCGAACTCTCCTCCGACAAGAAGGTCCTTTCCTTCAACAACACCTTCAACTGCCCCATGACCGGCGGCCCCAAGTCCATGCGAGAAGTCCAGACCTTCATCGATGAGAATCACTCCAAACTCGAGATGTTCGGCCCCGACATGGAGGGCAAGGAGTACAAGATCATGGAGATCAACTACACCCGCAAGGCCGCCTCAGCCGGCCACGCTCGCTAATCGCGACTCAATCGCGTCTCACCCACAGGCCCGCGCCACCGCGCGGGCCTGTTGCTTTTGACCAACAATCTCCACGCGAACTTCAAGTATCTCTACTTGTTCTCGTGGCACAGGCGTCCCGCCTGTGTCTACTCCTTCGTCATGATTTGTGTGCGAACAACCTGAAGAGAACGATCCGCCGATGCGCATCCTCCTCATCGACAACTTCGACTCCTTCACCCACAACCTCGCCCACGCCCTCGCCGCCGCACGAATCGAGGGCAGCGCCCACGCGCCCGATGTTCTCGTCCGCCGCGCCGACGCCATCACGACTTCCGACCTCATCGCACTCACCCCCGATCTCGTCGTGATCTCCCCAGGCCCAGGCCGCCCCGAAGACGCCCACAACACGCCCGCCATCGTCCGCCACATCCTCGCCACCGGCGCCCATCCACTCCTCGGCGTCTGCCTCGGCATGCAGTCCATCGTCCTCGAATCAGGTGGCCTCATCGTCCCCGCCCGCCGCCTGATGCATGGCAAGACCTCCACCATCACGCACGACAATCAGGGCCTCTTCGCGGGACTCCCCTCGCCACTTGAGGTCGCCCGATACCACTCCCTCGCCATCGACAAATCCTCGCTCCCGCGCGAACTCGTCATCACCGCCCGCGCCGACGACCACGAGATCATGGCTATCCGCCACGCCAAACTCCCCATCGAGGCAGTCCAGTTCCACCCCGAGAGTTTCATGACCCCCCTCGGACCCAAACTCATCGAGAACGCCCTCCGACTCACCAACCTCCACCGCACGAGGTAGCCACGCCGAATCTCCCTATCCTTCACGCGTGTCCATGAGCCGCCGAGTCCGTGATTGCATCACCCAAGTCGAGCGCGAAGCCGCCACACAACGCTCGCCCTCAAACACCGCACAATCTAACCCTTCTCCACTCCGAATCGCCATGCTCGGGTGGGCACGCCTCGCCCTCCAGGAACGCGAAGGCTCGGGATACAACCTCTATGTCTCCGAACTCGCCCGCGAACTCGCTCAGCGGGGCCACCTCGTCGCCTTCCTCCGCAGCGGCATCGACTACTCCCTGCTCCCCGTCACCCGAATCCAACCCACCGAGATCTGGCGCGGCGTCGCCTGCTTCTCCATCCTCAACAGCCCCATCCTCAGCACAGGCAACGAGCACTTCGCCTCCCCAGACTCCCAGATCTCCTCGCCACGCCTCACCGCCCTCGTCCTCGATTTCTTGAGCACCTTCCGCCCCGACGTCGTCCACGTCCACGCCCTCGAGGGCTTCCCATTCGATCTCATCCCCGCCATCAAGGCCCGCGGCACGCGCGTCGTCTTCACCCCACACAACTACTTCCTCCTCTGCCCCCAGGTGGACATGCTCCACCAGGTCCGCCAGGTCTGTGACGATTTCGAAGGCGGCCAGCGCTGCGAGACCTGCATGCCCCAAAGGCCAGTCTCGCGCGAGATCCGAGCCCGAAAAGCCAGACTCACCGCCCGCCGCTGGTTCGGCCCTTCAATCGGACAAGCCGTCAAAGCCGCCAAGGCCGCTCTCCGCCGCCGCCTCCGCGCCACCGACGGCTGGCCCCATGACACCATCCCCATCCGCGAACACGCCGGCGAGTCCTTCACCCCACACACATCCAACTCTCAACCACGGCCTCCACTTCCCCACGTCCTCACTCCGCCGCACTCCAACGTCCACGAGCGTCTGCTCGACGGCACCATCCAACTCCGCGTCCTCAACCGCTACGGCACTCGCCGCCGAGCCGCCATCGACGCCCTCAACGCCGCCGACGCCATCCTCTGCCCAGGCGACTTTCTCCGCAAGGTCCACATCGCCGCCGGCGCCGACCCCGCAAAGACCCGCCACCTCCCCATAGGCCAACCACACTTCGACCTCGCCCGTCGGCACACCCTCGACCCCGACCACGACAATCTCCCCCGCTGGACGTCCGATGCTTCCTCTCCACTCCGCCTCGCCTTCTTCGGCAGCACCTACCCCCACAAGGGTCTCGCCACCCTCATCGCCGCCATCGAACGCCTCGACCCGCGCATCCTCTCCCGCCTCACTCTCGACATCCACGCCATGGGCGACGACGCCCCCTTCCGGCGCCGCCTCGCCGCACACGCGCTCGCCGCCACCGCCGTCCGATTCCTCGGCGCCTACGACATCAGCACGCTCATCGCCTCCCTCCGCGCCATCGACGTGTGCATCTTCCCCAACGGCGCCCTCGAGAACTCCCCCTTCGTCGTCCTGGAGTCCATCGCCGCAGGACGATTCGTCATCGCCTCTCGCCTCGGCGCGAGCCGCGATCTCCTCATGTCCCCAGACAGCGGCCTCCTCGTCAACCCCGCCGACCCCGACGACCTCGCCCACGCCATCACCAGCATCATCCGGGGCGACATGACCCTCCCCTCGCCCCGCCAGATCCGCGACAGCCTCTCCATCCCCACGCACACAGAGCACGTGACCGCCGTCGAGCGCGTCTACGCCTCGCTCTTAGGCCACGATCAACCACCTAGCGTCGAGGTCAAGCAGTTGATTTATGCACCCTTGACTTCAGGTGCTCTGCGATAAGTTCGAGTGTGTGCGCGAATCTACACCCTCTCGTGGCACAGGCGTCCCGCCTGTGTCTCATTCTTCTACATTCCCCGTAAACCCCGTCTCACCCGTTCCACTTCTTCTCCGCCGGTCCGGTATAGATCGACAGCGGCCGGATCAACCGGTTGTCCGAGTGCTGCTCCATGATGTGCGCGCACCACCCCGTGATCCGCGACGCCACAAAGATCGGCGTGTACTGCGGCACCGGAATCCCCATCACGAAATACGTCATCCCGCACGGAAAATCCACATTCGGATGGATGTTCTTCTTCGTGAGCATGATCTTCTGAACCTGCTCGCCGAGTTCGAACCACTTCCCAGCCGGAATCCCGCCCGGATTTCCACCGACGCCCGCGGCCATCTTCTTCCCAAGCGCGTGAAGAATCCCCGCGCGATGATCGCCGTTCTTGTACACGCGATGCCCGAACCCCATCAGTTTCCGCTTGCTCGCGAACGCCTGCTCCATCCACGCATCGACCTTCCCCGTCCCGATGCCGCCCTGCCCCACGCTCGCGACGATCTCCTTGAGCATCTCCATCGCCGCCTCGTTCGCCCCGCCGTGCAATGGTCCCTTCAGCGCCGCGATCCCCCCCGTCACCGCTCCGTGCAGGTCCGACAACGTTCCCGCAATAACCCGGCTCGTGAACGTCGAAGCATTGAACTCGTGCTCGGCATACAGGATCAAAGACACGTCGATCACCCGAGCCTGCTCCTTCGTCGGCCTCACGCCCGTCATCATCCACAACAGGTTCGCCGCATGCCCCAATGAAGCATCAGGCGCCACCGCCGCCTTCCCATCCAAAGCGTTCTGCATGTGCCCGATCACCGTGGGGATCTTCGCGAGCAGCCGCTTCGACTTTCGCAGGTTCGCCGCCGACAAGTTGTCCTGACAGTCCCGATCCACATGCGCAAGCAGCGATACCGCCGACCGCAGCACATCCATCGGCACCGCCGTCCCCTCCTTCAAAGGCGCCGCCGCATGCACCAGGAACTGCTCCACCGACGCCGGCAGCCCGCGCTCCGCCACGATCTCCTTCGTGAACCGCGCCAACTCGTCCGCGCTCGGCTTGTGACCCTCCAAAAGAAGGAACGCCACCTGTTCGAACGTCGCGTGCTCCGCGAGGTCATGGATCTCATACCCGCGATAGATCAGTTTGCTCTGCTCGATCGAGCAGATGCTCGTCTGCCCACCGATGACCCCCTCAAGACCCTTCGCGAACGCGCTCTGTGCGGCGGTCGACATCGAAAATCCCCTCATTCCTGCGTGTGGCTCAAAAAAATCACTCGGCATCAACCTCAAGATGCCCGTCCAAAGCCACTGTATGCCCCCGCCTCACGCCGGCCCGGACTCAGGCGATTCCACGCTCAAACCCGCGCGATTCCACCCACACTCCGGACACCCCGCCTCAAGATCTCCCTTGAGGTCATACCCGCATTTCGGACATGACCCCTGCACGCTCCGCCTTTTCCCCAGAGTCACCCGCCACACCCCGCGAACGCCCACAAACACCGCCCCCCACGCCACCGCCGCCACCAGCGAATCCAGAATCAATCCAGGCCACACCGGCCGAAGCGGAATGAACCGCATCGTCGCCAGCACGCTACTTGATGGTGTCCCCGTCCACGCCGTCTTCGGCAAATACCAACTCGCATCCTCCACCACATACACCGATGCCGACGCGCGATCCATCGTCCCATACACACGACCCTTGAACGCCGGCAACGGCCACCCACGACGATCCTCCGCCACCGCCCACCACGAATCCCGCCCGCTCTCGAGCATCTTCCGAAGATCGACGGGCATCGACACCTTCCCTGTGATGAACCTCGGATTCGACCTCGTGCTCGTCGCGAACGACCAGTTGCTCACCGCCGCCGAACTCGCCCCACTCGGCCCAATGCCAGGCTTGCTGTACACCCGCCCCTTCTCGAACCACACAATCCGAGAAACCGAAGGCCCCCGAACCTCCAGACACCACGGCTCGAGATGATCTCCATCCAGCGACACCACGCCCCCGAGCCGCTCCAACGGAATCAACGCCGCCCCAACCCACGCCACCGCCACCGTCGTTGCCAGTCCCAGCGCAAGACACCCCACGAATCGAAACCAGGGCACCCTCCCCGCGAGCCACCACGCTCCGTGTGGCGCTTCCCCTGCTCCTCCATCCTCGTGCCCGCGCTCGTGACGCACATCACGCTCCAAGTCTCTCGAGAACCTCCACAACCTGTACGCTCAGGGTACCAAACACCCGCCGCGCTCGCGTAACAACTCCACACCAAAGAAATACACGCCCCAGGAAGCCCCGGGGCGTGCGACAACTCATCTGTACCTGTGCCGTCGAATCTGATCACCGAGAACGAAGCGCATCGCGGATTTCCATCAGCAACTGCTGGTCCTTCGTCGGACCTGCGGGAGCCGGCGCCGGCTTCTCCTCTTCGAACCGCTTCCTCGCCGTATTGATCATCTTGACCAGCATGAACACCGCCAACGCCACCATCAGGAAACTGATCCCGGCGTTGATGAACTTCCCCCACGTCATCGCGATCTCTGCCTTCCCGGCCACCGTATCCGCCGCCTGAAGGACCGCCTTCTTGTCCTTGAAATCCACGCCAGACGTCAACAGCCCCAGCGGCGGCATGAAGATGTCATTCACCAACGACGACACCACCGTCCCGAACGCACCACCCATGATGATGCCCACCGCCATGTCGATCATGTTGCCCTTGATCGCGAACTCTTTGAACTCCTTGATGAGACCCATGTGCTCTCCTTGTTAGCAATCTTCAGTGCCTACCAGAATGCAAACCCCCAAACAGGGGTAGTGCCGGCGTGGAGAGGGTTATCGGTTCTCCGAAGAAAATCGACTCAAAAAATGTTGTTCCACCGACAACTCCGCGGACCGCAGCCTATTCCCCGGGGATCGCCGCTATCGACCCCTCCCAGGGGCTGCTCGCCGTCGCATACCGCTTCCGCGGGATTCGCCCCGCAAGGAACCCCTGCCGTCCCGCCAGGCACGCGTGCCGCATCGCATGGGCCATCAGCACCGGATCCTTCGCGTGCGCGATTGCCGTATTGAGCAGCACCGCGTCCGCCCCCAACTCCATCGCCACCGACACATCACTCGCCGCCCCGACCCCCGCGTCGACCACCACCGGGAACGACGCATCGCCCTCCCGAAGCAGTTCAAAGCACAGCGAGATGTTCGCGCGATTCAAGACGCCCTGACCGCTCCCGATCGGGCTTCCCGCCGGCATCACGCACGCCGCACCAGCCTCCTTGATCCGCACCGCCGCGATCGGGTCGTCGCTCGTGTACGCCAGCACCTGAAACCCATCCGCCACCAACTCCCGCGTCGCCTCGATCGTCCCCACAGGGTCCGGCAGCAGCGTTTTCTTGTCCCCAAGCACCTCGAGTTTCACCCAGTCGGCACCACGATTCCCCAGTTGCTCAAGAAGATCCCGCCCCAGCCGGGCCACACGCACCGCATCCTCCGCGCTGAAACACCCAGCCGTATTCGGCAGCACAACCAACCGATCAAGATCAAGGGAATCCAGCAGGCTCTTCCCCTGCTCGTTGTACAGCCGTTCCCGCCGAACCGCGATCGTCACCACCTCGCACCCACTCGCCGACAGCGCCTCGCGCATCAACTCCGACGTCGCATACTTCCCCGTCCCCACAAAAAGCCGGCTGCGCAGCGTCCGCCCAGCCAGACTCCACGCCTGTGCGCCCGGCTCCGCCGCTGCATTCCTCTTGCTCTCCACAATCACCTTCGATTCGCTCACGTTCAACTCCCTACCCAAACTCGTGGGGCAGGCGGCCCGCCTGCGTCTACTTCCTCTACAAAGCCATCACCCCCCGCCCACCAGCGAAACCAACTCCACACGATCCTCCGCCGCCAACACCCGAGTCTCATGCTCGCGGTGGGGGACCAGCCGCGTGTTCACCTCCACGGCACACGCCCTCCCCTCCAATCCGCTCGCCCTGATCAACCCCTTCACGGTCATCCCCTCGGCCACTTCCCGCTCTTGCCCATTCACAATCACCCGCATGCCGCAATCGTACGGCAAGCCCATCCCACACACCGATTCACCTTGGGCGATTCCCCGCCATGCGGTACCATTCCTTCATGCGGTCTCGAGTGCTCCAGATCCTGCTCGTCTCGATCCTCGCCGTCCTCCCCGCTTGCGAGAAAGAGCCGATCTACAGCCAGACCACCCCCGAGGCCACCCTCCGCAGCGCCCGCGACATGGTCCGCAATGGCCACGCCGACAAACTCGCCACCCTCATCCATACCGACGACCCCGAGATGCGCCTCGTTCTCAACCACCTCGGCGTCTTCTTCAGGAATACCCAGAAACTCGCCCTCGCCATCGACCAGAAGTTCCCCGCCGAGGTCGCCACCCTCAAGGACAAGATCCGCCAGGACGCAGAGTCGGGCGGCGCCGCCAAACTCATGTCCGCCATCACCCGCTCCCAGTCCAACGCCCGCCGAGGCCCGACCCCCAAGGAAGGCTCCGAGCAGCGACAGGACTTCGACGACTCCTTCAAGCGAATCCTCGTCGATCCCTACGGCTGGCTCGAAGAGGCCGACACCCGCCTCACCACCGCCTACGTCGACGACGAGACCGTCTCCCTCCGCTGGGACAGCCAGCCCATCCTTCCGCCCATCGGCATCTCCTTGAAACAGGCCGCCGATGGCAACTGGTACTTCGTCCTCCCGCTCCACCTCCCCTTCATCTCGAAGTACGCCCCTCGCACCCCCGCCGAATACCAGATCCTCCGCAGCATGGTCGCCGTCGTGAACAACCTCATCGTCGACCTCCGCCTCGACATCGAGCAGGGCAAGATCACCAACCTCGACGCCCTCGCCCGCACCGCTGGCGAAAAGGCCTTCATGCCCGCCGCCATGGTCTTCTACGCCTACACCAAGGCCGTCGAGGAAAGAAAAAAGGCGCCGGCCATCAAGCCGGCGCCCTTGGATCCAAAGTAATCGCCGGCATTACCGCGGCTGGAAGTTCCAGTCCGCCCGGTCCGCATAGTTCGACCAGCGACGCATGTCACGCAACTGCTCCAACGTCAGCATCTCCACGTGACCGTCGAACATCACGCTCGTGACTTTCTGGAAGTGCCGAGGGTGCAGCATCCCCCATGTGCTCGGCACCGCCGAATCGCTGTACTTGTTGCTCGCAGACGACCAGCCCCACCCAAGGGTGTATGCACCAGCACCACGCCCAACCGGGTGCGGCCTCGGTGCCGTCACCAGCCAGTACCCAGGACGCTTCACCCCGCTGTCGGGCTTGCTCGCGCCCCAACCCCAGAAACCTCCATCGCGAACATCGCCGCCACGCGACGACGAGAAAATCATCAACTTATCCGTGTACCGCACATCCGCAGCCTTGGTCAGATAAAAGTCCCCGCCAGACACTCGCGGATTTGGTCCCGCACGCCCCGAACGGAATCCCCCGTGCGTGTACGCCCCGCCCACATACACCCCGTTATACCCAAAGCTCGGGTGGTACGCCATCGCTCCTTGGAATGAACTCGACGGGTAATCCGTGAATCCGCTCGAGGGACCATTGCTCGGCCTGGACCGGAACTCCAGGTATGTCGCTTTGTCGAACTGGAACGCATCCAACCGGTAGTACGTCGATGACAGGAAATGCCAGGGCCACACCTTCGCGATCGAGTGCCACATGAACACCCGAACGTTCTGACCACGCGACACGTCCGACGGATACATGCTCTCATAGTTCGTCGCGTGCACCCAGTTCCAGTGTGGCGCCGCAGGCAGAGTCCGATCCTTGTAATCGGTGATATAACTCGCCATGGCCTTCATCTGCTGAGAGGCAAGATTCTCCTCCTCCAGCATCTTCGCCAGCTTCTTCGCGTGCGACAAGCCCGGCAAAAGCAGACTGATCAGCAGCGCCACAATCGCGATCACCACCAGAAGTTCAATCAGAGTGAACCCGCGACCAACGCGCCAAACACGATTCCGGGAGAAAGTCATACGACACTCCTTGCTTCGCGAACACTCCAAGCCACTCCCCAAGGCAGAACGCCAAGGTGCTCCGAGTCATCCGCCACCGCAGGCACCCAACGCAGAACGCGTGAACACCCGCCAACGGCCCCGAAAGGCCGACCCGAACGAGAAAATCACCTCACAAGACTACCAAAGTCCTTCAGACGACGCAACCACGTTCAAGGTCGATCCCCAGAGTGTCTCAACAAAATCGCTCGAAATGCCTATCACAATGCGAACATGGCCTGGAGCGGGCGTGCGGTGATCAGTCTCACTGCATCAGGACTCCATCTGCTTCGCCAGTGACTCGATCCCTCAGTTCCCAAACAGGTTCTTCTGCGTGAAGTACCCGTTCTGCTCAAAGTACTTCAGCGCCTCCTCCGTACTCCCGAATATCTTCGTCGCCGTCTCCGTGATGAACGGACTCGGCGCCTTCTTCGGCTTCCACACCACGAACACCTCCTTGGTGTGCTCGAACGCGTGGTGCAACTCCCGCTCCACACCGCTCGACAGCCCAGGGATGTCCTTCCCGCCCACGCCCGGCAACTCCGGGATGTACGACACAATCATGTCCGACTGATCGATCAACTTGAAGTCTCGCATGTAGATCTGTCCATCGACATCCCCGGCAATATCCAGGATCTCACGCACGCGAACCCGGATCGGATCGTCACCGGCGCTCTTCCCGCCGCCAAACGTGTGCGGCTTCACCTCGATGAACTCCTTCCCCTCGCGCGCCGCCTCGATCCCCCGATCCAGCAGCAACTTCTCGTCCACGTCACCCGGGTCAAACGTGATGAAATGCTCCGCCAATGCCGCCCGGAACGCATCAATCTCCGCCAAAACCTCCGGCATGTCCATCACGTGGCTCATCGGAAAACTCGGATAGACCTTCCGCATCTCCGGACGGCACACCAGGCGGAACATCGTCCGCGTCGTCGGCTCATGCCGCCCGCGCGACAGGATGTAGAACTTGCTCTCCGGTAACGCCCGGCTCATGAGCTCCGTCGCCAGGATCTCCTCCTCACGCCACACCATGCAGTCCTTCAAGGTCGCATCAATCTCGTGCTCCTTGTGCAGCCGATCGTGAACGACCTCGATGTTGTCCACCAGGCAGATGAACGTGCTCGGCTCAAACTTCTGGATCTGGTCATAGTCGAACGCGCAGAACAACCCGTGCCGCCAGCGGAACGTCGCGTGCGTGTTCACCACCACGTTCTTCTGGTCCCGGCTCTCCGCGATGATGTCCTTGAACGCCGCCCGACGCAACGAATCCAGCCGCGAGATCGGCAGGTCCAGGATCCGCCCGGGCCGGACGTCCCTCGCCTCGCGATACATCAGGTCGCCCACGTGATACGTCGAGACCGTCTCCCCCTGCCCCCCCGCGAACTTCGCCGCCGCGTCCAGATAAGGCTTCTTGTCCACACCGATCTGTCCCGTCACAATCGCGCGCATCGCAGGTCTCCGATGGGGCCAAGGCCCGAAGGGGTCGATCGTAGGTCCACCACGACGCCTCCCAAACCACTCGGAGTCGATTCGTCCGAGAAGTCCCGCATGGCCACTCCATGTGGTGGGTCTGTCAGGTGCTTGTGCCGCCATTGCCGAATGTGCCATCGCCCACGTGATTCCCTCCAACGACACGAACAAAGCCGAAATCCTCACGCGTCGATGCAAAACCGATGTCGGGCCTCCGGTGGCCCAACGCCCAGCGTGGAGGTGAACATGCCGACCCCCGATCACCCCCGAGTCCCTCTGCGAAGCGACTTCGCCAGCGACCCGGACATGAAGGAACTCGTCGAGTTGTTTGTCTCCGAACTCCCCGGAAGGGCCGAGTCCGTCATCGACGCCTACCAGTCGCGCAGTCTCGACACCCTCAAACGACTCGCCCATCAACTCAAGGGCGCCTCCGCGGGCTATGGCTTCGCGCCCATCGGCCACGCCGCCGCCTCACTCGAATCCCAGATCCTCGCCCTCAACTCCACCGCCGAGGACCACGTCCAGTCACTCGCCAGGCAGGTCAACGAACTCGTCGAACTCTGCCGGAGGGCCATCGTCGAGCCATGACCCACGCCCACGACTCCAACATGGGTCCGAGCCAGCAGCCCGAGGACATTCGTCCCGTCGTGCTCATCATCGATGACTCGCTCGATGTCCACAGGCTCCTCAAGGCGCGACTCCGCCAGGAGGACGTCGAGTTCATCAGCGCCACCAGCGGCGAGGAAGGACTCCAGATCGCCGCCGTCCGCGCCCCGGCACTCATCCTCCTCGATCTCGACATGCCCGGCATCGACGGCTTCCAGGTCCTCCGTCTCCTCAAGGACCGCCACGAGACCCGCGACATCGCCGTCATCGTCCTCTCGGGCCTCAACACCGCCGCCGACAAAGTCACCGCCTTCGACCTCGGAGCCGTCGATTACGTGATGAAGCCCTTCGACATCTCCGAACTCCGAGTCCGCATGCGATCCTCGCTCCGCATGCACAACCTCATCAGCATGCTCGCCCAGCGCGCCCAGGTCGACGGCCTCACCGGACTCTGGAACCGACAGTACTTCGACCGTCGCGTCGAGGAGGACTTCGCAAGGTCCCTCCGAAGCAACCGTCCCTTCTCTGTCGCCATGATCGACGCCGACAACTTCAAGTCCATCAACGACACCTACGGCCACCCCGTCGGCGACATCGTCCTCCAGGGCATCGCCAAGATACTCAACCGCGAACTCCGACACACCGACATCGCCTGCCGCTACGGCGGCGAGGAGTACGTCGTCGTCATGAACGAGACCGGCATCGAGGACGCCCGCGCCACCTGCGAACGACTCCGAGTCGCCTGCCAGGAGACCGCCTGGCCACGCCACCCCGAGCGACACGTCAACATCTCCATCGGCGTCTGCGGCTCAGATTCCGTCTTCGCCGGTACCGCCGAAGACTTCGTCCAGATGGCCGACGAGGCCCTCTACACCGCCAAACGCAGCGGCCGAAATCGCGTCGTCGCCATCCACGCCGACGAAGTCCTCAAGGCCAGACTCAAAGTTGCCTAGCACCGCCGTCCCGGGTACCACCACGCTCCGCGCAGTCTCCGTGCAAGCAGCCCGACCGTAAAGGAGGGCCTAGGTGCGCCTACGACATCACCCAACTCATCGAGGCTATCGCAATCCATCAAAACCGAAAGATCACCCCAGCATACAGCATCGGCCCATCACGCGACGGATTCTGATCGTTCCCATAGATCCGCGCATTGCTCACGTGCGCCCACCGCAGCCCCACCAGGAATCGTGTGTCCCAGTCGATCTCGTACGTCATCCCCACCCCAACCCTCGGCGTGAAGTCGAACGACGTCCCCCCCTCGGGCACATTGTCCGAAGCAAACAGCAGCCCGATCCCCATGTCCGCATAGAGCGTCCAATCCTCTCGCCGCAGAAAGTGCCAACGGAACACCATCGCCGGGTTCAACGCGAACGCATCATCCCCGGGCTGGTTGTAGTACCACGCCCCAACCTCGCCCACAAACTCCACGCCATCCGCGAGGAAGTAGTGGTAACTGAAAAAGATGTTCGTATCCGTCGCATCGGCAAAGTCGTGCGTGATCCCCGCCCCGATCGCCCAGAACCGCCCGCCCTCCTCTCCATACGCCGGCTTTCCAGCCGAGTCTTCCCCGACGCTCCCGAGCGCAGGCGCAAAACTCAACGCCGCAACCGCACGCCCCGTGAACTCCATGCCACGTTCAGAATCGACCCCGTCTCGTGACACAGGCGTCCCGCCTGTGACTACCCCGTCGACCCCCTCGCGCGCCACCCGACCGTCAACTGCTCCATCGATCACACGGTCCAATGGCAACTCAAACCGAAGCGACGCCTCCCCAGCCGCACCTCTCGCGATCACTCCCGCCCCAACCACCACACCCAGCATCCATGCCGCACATCGCATATCCACGCCTCCATCGTCATCCTGGCCCACGTGCACCCACGCTACGACTTGAGCAGCGACCGCCCCGTCATCTCCACAGGCTGCCCCAGCCCCATCATCGCCAGCGCCGTCGGAAAGATATCCGCCAGGCACCCGCGTGACGCCCGCACTGCCGGATCAAACCACCCCTTCCCCTCCCGGTCCCCGCGCAGCATCGCCGATTGCCACTTCTCGCCCACAACGATCAAAGGCACGTCATACACCGTGTGAGCCGTGTGCGGCGACTTCGTCTCCGGGTCATACATCTGCTCGCAGTTCCCATGATCCGCCGTCACGATCAGGCTCCCCCCTCGCGCCAGCGTCGCGTCCACGATCCTCCCCACACACGCGTCCACCGTCGCGCACGCCTTGATCGCCGCCTCAAGATTCCCCGTGTGCCCAACCATGTCCCCGTTCGCAAAGTTCACGACGATCACATCCTCCCCATCCGCGGCATTCACACGCCGCAGCACCGCCTCGCACACGCCGCTCGCCGACATCTCCGGCTGCAGGTCATACGTCGCCACCTTCGGACTCTGCACAATCTCCCGCCTCTCCCCCGCGAACGCCTCCTCCCGATAGTCATTAAAGAAGAACGTCACGTGCGGATACTTCTCCGTCTCCGCGCACCGGAACTGCCCAAGCCCCATCGCCGACAGATACTCCCCCGCGATGTTCTTCAACTTCGACGCCTTCGGAAACGCCACGTGCACATACGGCAACAGCGCCTCCTCATACGACGTCATCGTCACAAAGTGCACGTCCAACTTCTCGTCCCGCGCGAACCCCTTCTTCCCCGAGTCCGGCGACGCCGCCACCGCCCCCTCGAACATGTCGAACACAAACGCCCGGATGATCTCCCGGGGCCGATCCCCGCGATAGTTGTAGAAAACCACCGAATCCCCAGACCGGATCCGCCCCGCCGCCGCGTCCCCCTTGCTCGAGCCGATCATCGTCGGCAGCACGAACTCATCCCCCGCCTGGCTGGGCGTCATCGGTGACGCGTAATACGCCTCGATCGCCTCGACCGCCGTCTCCTTGATCGCCGTCTTCGCCGCGCTCTCCCCCTTCCCCGTCAGGCACGCATACGCCCTCTCCACCCGCTCCCACCGGTTGTCCCGATCCATCGCGTAGTACCGACCGATGACCGACGCGATCACACCAACCCCCAACTCCTCACACTTCGCCTGAACCTGCGCCGCATACCCCTTCCCCGTGAAAGGCCCCGTGTCCCGACCATCCATGAACAAGTGAACATACACCTTCGGCGAGCCCAGCGCCTTGCACGCCGCAAGCAACGCATACAAGTGCGACAACTGCCCATGCACCCCGGCGTCCGAGCAGATCCCCATCAGGTGCACCCGACCGCTCCGATCTTTCGCCGCGTTCACCGCACCGATGATCGCCGCATTCGTCTCCAGCCCCGCCCGGCACGCCTTCGTGATCGCCACCGACTCCTGATCCACAACCCGTCCGGCCCCAATGTTCTGGTGACCAACCTCGCTGTTCCCCATCGTCCCCTCAGGCAGACCCACATCCTCCCCGCTCGTCTTGATCAGCGTCCACGGACACCCCACCATCAATCGATCCGCCGTCGGCGTCAGCCCACGCTCCCGCGCAATCCGCACCGCATCAAACGCCGCATGCGACTCGTTGGGATTCAACCCCCAACCATCACGGATAATCAAGACAAACGGCGTGTTGGAAATCGATGTCGGACGTGTGGACATAGCCACAGCGTAGCGATCCGCCACGAACCAGTCTCAGGCCCACGCCAAACCTGAACCCCAAGATCGACATCGAAGACACCAAGCCCTCCGGCCTCGTGTCACCAACTCAGATCTTCTCCAGCACATGCTTCCAGTTCATCGCCGCGCTCGGGTCCCGCGCCTCCACATACTTCACTCTTCCCTGCCCAGAAGCGTCCTTGCCGATTACCACCGTCCCCCGGCTCGCCACGTTCAGGTCCGCCCAATACAACCCATACGCCTTGCACACCTCGCGCTTCAGGTCGCTCAGAATCGGATGCGCGTATCCCTCCTGCTCGCTCCACGCCTTGTTCGCCGCGAAACTGTCGCACGAGATCCCCACAACCGACATCCCCTTCCCCGTCCAGTTCGCCATGTCGCTCGTCACGCACTTCATCTCCGTCGTGCACACCCCCGTAAAGGCGAACGGCACAAACGCCAGCACCACGTCCCCCTTCTTCACCGCCTCTGAGAGCGTCCACTCCTTCCGATCCTGATCCACAAGCGTGAAGTTCGGCGCCACATCGCCAACGCCAATCGGGGAACTCCGTGCGGTCAAAGTCTGCTGTGCCAACTTCAATCTCCCAACAGTGCACAATCGCACCGGTTCAAGGTCCTTACCTAGTCTCGTGGCACAGGCGTCCCGCCTGTGCCTACTCCTTCAACTCCGATCTCTGCATTCAGAATCGACCGTCAATCCCATCAAAAGCCGCCTCAAGTTCTCTCGCCCTGAAACGCCGCGACTACCGGTGTACTCTAGTTCGGTTACGCCAACGCCCACAGGGGTCCATCGGAAGGACCCCTTCGATTGAATTCCACGGAGGTGGTCCCCCCATGCCCACAACCCACGCCGACCCGGCCCAAAGCCTCCCCGAGTCCCTCCACGAGCGATACGCCCTCGTCAAAGACCGCGTCGCCGCCGCCGCCACACGCGCCGGACGAAAGCCCGATGACATCATCCTCGTTGCCGTCACCAAGTTCGCCGATCCCGAAGACATCCGCGAACTCATGCAACTCGGCCACCGCGACTTCGGCGAAAACAAAGTCCAACAACTCATCCAGCGCGCCGCCATGGCCGAAGAATACCTCCAGCGACTCCGGGTCCTCCAGAACTCACGCCAGGCACGCCGCGCCGACGCCAGCGACTCCCTCTTCCCCTCCAAATCCCTCCTCGACGCCGCCGAGCCAACCCCCGTCCGCTGGCACATGATCGGCCACCTCCAACGCAACAAGGCCAAGAAGGCCGCCGAACTCGTCCGACTCATCCACTCCGTCGATTCCCTCCGACTCGCCGAAGAACTCCAGGCCATCGGCCTCAAACGCGACCACGTCATCGAGGTCCTCATCGAGGTCAACTGCTCCGCCGAAGCCTCCAAGCAAGGCTGCCCCGTCCCCGCCGCCATCCCACTCGCCGAGCAGATCGAAACCATGGCCCACGTCCGCGTCCGCGGCCTCATGACCATGGCCCCAATCCACGGCCAGGGCCCGCATCCCCGCATCGTCTTCGAGCGATGCCGCGAACTCTTCGAGGAAATGCGAAAACTCCGCCTCAGCGAGGGCAAGTTCAACATCCTCTCCATGGGAATGTCCGGCGATTTCGAGGACGCCATCGCCGAGGGCGCCAACATCGTCCGTGTCGGAACCTCAATCTTCGGCCCAGGCCGCGAACAACCCGACACCGACGACACAGACGATTGACACAAACTCAATCAGCAACCTGGAGCACGAGCACTTCTCAAATCAGGCATGTAGCCCGACCATGAGGGAGGGCTTTGAGGCGTCCGTGTGCCTTCCGTTGTGTTCCCGACCCCGCTCACGCAAACGCCATCTTCCGCATCACCCCGCCGAACGACCGCGTCCCCTCCATATACCGCTGCAGCCGATCCCCCGGGCACTCCGTCGGCCGCAACTCCCGGTGCGTGTACACCCGCGAGATCGGCACGCGGAACACCCGGCTCTGATCCGACACAAACCGATCCAGCGCCGCCAACTGCGCGTTCGTCGCCCCGTGCTGGTTGAAGTTCCCCATCAGCATCACGCCGATGTTGTGCTCGTTGTTGTCCGACACGTGCGCGCCCTGCAGATTCAATGGCCGACACTCCCACACCCGTCCCTGCGGATCGATCGAGAAGTGATACCCGATGTCCGCCCAGCCGTGCGACCCCGAGACGTGCCCGCGACGGATCGACTCCAACCGCCTCGCCGCCTCGTCGAACGACATCCCAGGCGCCGCCGAAATCGCGTCGTGGTGCACCGTGATCCGGTTGATACCGTTCATCGGGTTCGATCGGCTCAAGACCGGCCCGTTCGCTGCCCACCGCGAACGCGAGATCACCCCGCTCGGAAGGCTGGCCGGCAACTGTTGCGCCGGCGTCGGATTCTCCACATACGTCGGCTTCGTGCACACCGGCCCCGATGACCCACTCACCGGCGACGGCTGCTGATCCGGCCACACCGGCGTCGGCAGGTTCGTCACATACTGCGACCCGCGATTGCACGCCGCCATCAATGCCGAAAGTCCAAACAGAATCCCGCCGCCCAGGATCGATCGACGATCCACAGCCAATCTGCTCTCGTGGTCGATGCGAGCCGACTCCGGTAGGGAGTCGGTGCTGAGCATGAGGGTGGAGTCGGGGTGGGGGAGGGGGGTGGCGGGGGTCTCGTGATCCATGAGTAAGCCCAATATCGGCATCCACGCCGAGGTCCGTCCAGTGTCCATCCCGAACAACCCACCGGCAAAGGAAAGGGTAGACCCCGTTACACGCCCCTGAGCCAATCCAGCCACAACGACAGGCTCGTCAGCACAAACAGCCGCTGCCCATGCCGCCCGGATCCTGAGTCATGCTCTTCGACCAGCCGCTCCACACCACGCCACGGCAGCACCTCCCCAATCAGCCCGTCCAGATGCTCACGACCGCCCATCACGGCCTCGTCAAACAGGCCCCGCAGCGTCCCCCCACGCCGATACCACCCGTCAATCGCCACCCCAAACCCGCGTTTGCGCCCCCGTGCGACCCCCGGGTCCAGTCGCTCCGTCGCCAGTTCACGCAGCAGTTTCTTCGTCCCGCCCCAGACGCCTCCGGCCCCCAGATCCTCCAAAGACATCCCAAGCCCCGCCTCCCGAATCGCCCCCGCCAGCATCGGCGACCGAGACTCCAACGCCACCGACATCGTCGCCGTGTCCACCTTCCGCATCAGATCCCCAGGCAGATACGAACCAAAGTCCACACCCGCGGGATCTCTCACATCGCCATCCGCATCGCGTTCCGAGCCGCCGTCCCGCCCACCCAATCGCCGCAACTCCCCTCTCGGAAAGATCGCGAGCAAGTCGTCATACCCGCCCCATCGCGCCGCCTCAACCAGCCGAACACCCCGCTCGCCCAATCGCCCCGGGAGCCGCGCCGCCACTCCTCGAGGCACGCGCCGAAGCACCGCGCCAAACTCCCGCAACCACGCGCACCCGCGATACCGGTCATATCCATAGAACAACTCGTCCCCGCCATCACCCGTCAGCACCACCCGGCACTCCTCCCGAACCGCCCGGCTGATCCACGTCGTCGGCAGCACGCTCGAATCACCCAGCGGCAGCCCAAGTTGCCCCACCAGCGCCCGCACATCCTCCGCCGCCGAGTCCATAGCGCTCGAGCACTCCAGCACCCGATGGTCTAGCCCGCAACGCCGCGCCGTCCGCGCCGCCAACGCGCGCTCGTCAAGGTCCGCCGTCCCCATCGATACCGTGTACGCCGTCGCGCGCACACCGGCGCGCGCCACGGACGCCGCGATCAGACCCGAATCAATCCCCCCCGAAAGAAAAATCCCCACATCGACATCCGCATCCAGCCGCGCGCGCACCGACGCGTCCACCATCTCGCCCAGTTCGCCAACAGAAACCCGCGCCACACTCCCACGATCAGGCCGCCGCCAGAACCGCCGAACCACACGCTCGCGCGCGCAACACTCCAAAGTCCCACCGTCAACCTCACCCACGCGCGCGCAACCCAGCGACATCGACACACACCCAAACCCATGCGTCAACCACCGCCAAGCCATCGCCGCATCAATGTTCCACGTGAAACGTCCCTCAACCTGCCGGGCCAGCGCCACCAGCGCCGGCACCGTGCTCGCAAACGCCGTAATTCCTTTGTCCGGCACATCCAACCTATACAACGGCTTCTCCCCCGCCACGTCGCGCATCGCCGTCAGCGTTGCCGATCGGCGATCCCATAGCAGCACGGCGAACATGCCATCGACCCGTGCCGCGACCTCCTCATGCCACACGCGAAATCCGCGGAGAATCGTCTCGGTGTCGCTGTGGGCCGAGGCGAAGTGTTCGCCGCGCGATTCGAGTTCGGCGCGAAGCGCGCGGTGGTTGTAGATGCAGCCGTTGAACGCGATCGCGGCGATCTCGCCGGCGTCGTCGCGATCCTGTGGCACGTACATCGGCGTCGTGGCGTGCGTGATGCCGGTGCCAGGCGCGAACGGACCATGCCCGGCGAGCATCGGCTGCGCGCCGAGCGCGTGATCGAGGATCGAGAGCCGTCGATGGACGAGCGCGACGTCGATCGTCGAGCCATCGGCGTGGATCGCGCGATCACGGAATCGCCCGTGCCCATCGGGACCGCGATGGCGGATACTGGCGTCGAGTGTGTCGAGCCATGTTTCTGGTATGGCGTTGGCGTGATCGATCGCCGGCGCGCCGGGAGGTGTGACTCGGAGGATGCCCGCGATGCCGCACATGGATGGATGGAGGCTAGTCGCGCGGCTCGGCGGCGGGCGGGTGCGTCCTGGTCTCGATGGCCCGGGCGGCATCGCGACGCGCTCGGCGCTCGACCCACAGCATCCAGGTGGTGTGGAGGATCCTCGTGGTGACGATGCCGACGCCAAAGCCGACGGCGGTCGCTACGCCGACCGAGGAATCGTGGTGGAGCATGTACCACTGGAGTCCCAGGGCGATCACGTAGAGGAGCGGCGAGAGGATCGCCCGCTGGGCCTGGACGATCGTGGCGTCCTTCATGAAACTGAGGTTGGCGTAGGCCGGCTCGATGATGCGGGGGAGTTTCCGCGGGAGGTGGTTGGCGAGCCAGTGGAGGAGGTAGTACACGGCGACATCGGCGATGAGATCGACGACGAAGGTGACGGCGGAGATGATCGCGGTCTGCTTGAGCGTCCAGCGGGACCCGAGTTTCTGGGCGAGTTCGTCGTGGATGCGCCAGTCGAGCCCGTATTCCTGGAAGAGGTGCATGACGCCCACGGTGATGGCGAGCGCGAGCGCCCCCGCGACGAGGATGTTGACGTTCACGTTGACGATGCGCCGGCCGTACCAGCGCATGAACCAGGTCATGCGGGCAAGTCTAGAGGGGGAGGAGGCACTAGGGGTTTGGCACTAGGCACTTGTGGTCGGCATTCGTGATCGAGGAGGCAATAGGGATTCGGCAATAGGCCATGGCAGACTTCGAGTCTCCATGGAGTGATCCTGAAGGAGGAGTAGACACAGTCGGGACGCCTGTGCCACAAGAGGTGGTCGGTGATGACGCGTGCCGGTCGGTAGCAGTCGCCGTTGGCGTGCTCATTCTCAGGATTCAACGAGACTGGAGAGTCGCTGCTTCGTGACGTTGATCGCATCCTTGGAGATGTCGAATCCGATGGCGCTTCGGCCTGCGCTGGTGGCGGCGACGAGGGTGGTGCCGCTGCCGCAGCAGGGGTCGAGGACGGTGCCGCCCTGTGGGCAGAAGGCGCGGATAAGGAGGTCAAGGAGGGCGAGTGGCTTCTGTGTCGGGTAGCCGGTGCGTTCGCTGGCCATGTTGTTGAGGGATGGGATGTCGATCAGCGCATCGAGAGGAATGCGAACAACATCGGTCGCCTTCTTGAGTTTCCCTTTGAGGCGTTGGCTGGTGGCGGGGACCATGGGCGGGTCGAAGTAGGAGCGATCGGGATCGATGGCGTAGACGAGGATGTCGTCGTGCTTGCGGGCGAATCGGCGTGGGGAGGAACCGCCGAGGCCGTAGTGCCAGATGAGGTGGTTGACGAAGTGGTCGTCGCCGAGGAGTTCGTCGAGCAGGATGCGGATGTGATGGGAGGCGCGGTAGTCGCAGTGGATGGCGATGACGCCGGTGGGCTTGAGGGCGGGGAGGGTGGCGGCGAGGCGATCACGGAGCCAGGCGATGTAGAGTGGGATAGAGGGCCAGGAGTCGGAGTAGGAAGAGGGCACTAGGCACTTGGCGTCAGGCATCTGAGAAGGCTGGCGCTTGTGGGCGTTTGGGGGTGTGCGTTTGGCCGCGCCGGTGTTGAAGGGCGGGTCGGCGTAGAGGAAGTCGATGGAGGCGGGGGCGAGGGGCTTTACGCCGGCGAGCCAATCGACGGGAGTGGCGACCTGTTTCACCCCGAAACGTACGCGAAGGGTCGGATGGCGTCTTTGGGCGAGGACTATCTGAAAACGGGCCTGTGGCACACGCCACTGGATCGGGGAGACCCTCGATTGGAAAACACCGGCCGGTCGGAAGAATCGTGACATGCCGCGGCTTGGGCTTTCGCATGGAGTAGGAAGGCCGTGTGCCGTTCGGCCCATGAAAGGAAGCACCATGAAGTCGAAGATCGTACTGCTGATGTTCGCGCTCGCCACGACGGGGATGGTTCTGGTTCAGGTTGCGGATGGGCATGTTCCCGGCACCCGGGGACGGTTCTTCCACCGGAATGTGGGGAACTCTGGTTCATCGAGCGCTAGTTCGAGCAACTCGGGCTCGAGCAACTCCGGGTCCAGCAACTCGGGTTCGAGCGGCGGTGGGACCAGCACCTCGGGCGGGGCCTCGTCGGGCGGGGCCTCGTCGGGTGGGAGCGCGTCGGGTGGCGGAACGTCGGCGACGAGCGAGGTTCGGATTCGACTTGAGGCTCGGATGCGGAGCGGCGTCGTCGAGCGGAGAGGTCGCGTCGAGGGGAAACTGGCCTTTGAAGAACGGGCGGACCGGCGGAAGTTCCAAGCCGAGGTCTCGCGGGCGCTTCCGAACGCGCAGTTCGTGGTCCGGCACAACGGCGTGGTGATCGGGACCGTCGTGACGAACTCGCTTGGCATCGGCCGGATCGAGGTCCATCAGGGTGGCGATGACCCGAACCAGGGCGTCGTACCGATGATGCATGCCGGGGATCGCATCACGATCGGGACGATGTCTGGCGTGCTGGCGGCTCGGTGAGTGTGCCGGAAACACTGAGAATGAACAACAGGCCGGGCGAGATGCCCGGCCTGTTTCACTCAGTCTGTGAGATGGGCTTACTTGGCCTTCACGACCGCCCGGCCGACGCTGTAGTAGGTGAACCCGGCGTCGCGCATCGCGCTGAGGCGGTAGAGGTTCCGCCCGTCGAAGATGACGGGGGTGTTCATGAGGCTCTTGAGTTTGTCGAAGTCGGGGCTCTTGAACTCGTCCCAGTCGGTCGAGATGACGAGGGCGTCGGCGCCCTTGACGGCGTCGTAGAGATTATCGACGATGGTCGCGGTGGGGCCGAGTTCGGCCTTGGCGTTCTCGTTGGCGACGGGATCAAAGGCGACGCAGGTGGCGCCGTAGCCGTTGGCCTTGCGGATGAGGGTGAGGGCGGGGGCCTCTCGGATGTCGTCGGTTTTGGGCTTGAAAGCGACGCCCCAGAAGGCGATCTTCTTTCCCTGCATCCCGGCCGCGCCGCCGCCGATGCCGGTCTTGCCGCCGAAGTGGGCGATCATTTTGTCGAAGAATCGGTCGCGCTGCTTCTGGTTGACAGCGTGGACGCTCTTGCTGAGGGTGGCCTCGATGCCGCACTTGTCGCCCATCATGATGCAGGCGAGGGTGTCCTTGGGGAAGCAGGAGCCGCCGTAGCCGAGGCCGGGATAGAGGAAGGCGTGGCCGATTCGTTTGTCGGAGCACATGCCCTCGCGGACGCGGTTGATGTCGGCGCCGTAGGCCTCGCAGAGGTTGGCCATCTCGTTGATGAAGGAGATCTTGGTGGCGAGGAAGTTGTTGGCGCAGTACTTGACCATCTCGGCGCTGGGGACGTCCATGAGATAGATGGGGTGCCCGTTTCGGACGAAGGGGTCGTAGAGTTCCTTGAAGGCCTCGCCGACGGACTCGTCCTCGATGCCGACGACGACGCGATCGGGCTTCATGAAGTCGTCGATGGCGGCGCCTTCTTTGAGGAACTCGGGGTTGTCGGCGACCTTGAAGGGAATGGAGGGGCCGACCTTGGCGCGGATGCGGTCGCGGACGGCGAGGGTCGTGCCGACGGGGACGGTGGACTTCATGACGACGACCTTGGGCTTCTGGTTGGGGCCCAGGGCCTTCAGGACTTCGGCGATGTCATCGGCGGCGGAGTTGACGTATTTGAGATCGGTCTGGCCGTGCTCGCCGGTGGGGGTGCCGACGCAGATGAAGATCATGTCGGCGTTGGTGTAGGCGTCTTTCTTGTCGAGGGTGTAGTGGAGGCGGCCGGCCTTGTGGTTCTTCTCCATGAGTTCGGTGAGGCCCGGCTCATAGATGGGGCAGACGCCCTTCTTGAGTTTCTCGATCTTGTTGGAGTCGACGTCGAGGCAGGTGACGTCGTTGCCCGTGTTGGAGAAGCAGACGCCCGTGACCAGGCCGACGTAACCGGTACCCACCATTGTCAGACGCATCGCCGAATCTCCAACACGTTGGACAGGACGGCCGCGGCGGCCGCGTTCGGTCGGACCGCGGGAAAAGATGCGAGTATATGCGTTGGGCGATCCATCCTCGATGGCGAGGGGTGGAGTTTGGCCCTGGGGCGTACTCGTTCCTCCCCCCATCGGACGGTGTGGGTCGCCAGTTCAACGAAACCTGAATATTCTCGGTCCACATGGCCACGAAGAAGACACGAGCGTCACGTCCCTCTCGCACCACGACAGGCCCGGCCTCGCGTGCAAAGACTCGCGTGAAACGGGAAAAACCTGTGCCGCCGTCGGCCAGGACCTCGAGCAAGCATGATTTGTATCAGCAGTCGGTGCAGTGCCCGGAGGCCGAGGTGGAGTTTGTGGAGAGGGTGTACGCGAAACGGTTTGGTGTGCGCCCCGTGAAGATTCGGGAGGACTTCTGCGGCACAGCGTACACGAGTTGCGAGTGGGTCCGGCGGCGGAAGGGGAACATCGCGGTGGGGCTGGACCTGCACGGGCCGACGATCGGGTGGGGGCTGGAGCACAACGCGAGGGATCTCGACGCGGAGCAGCGGTCGCGGCTGCGGTTGTTCAGGAGGAATGTGCTCTCGCCCAACACGGAGGGGAAGGGCGTGGACGCGGTGCTGGCGATGAACTTCTCGTACTGGGTCTTTCAGACTCGGGATTCGCTGAGGGGCTATTTCGCGTCGGTGAGGAAGTCGCTGGGCAAGAAGGGGCTCTTCTACCTCGACATCATGGGCGGGTGGGAGTCGATGAAGGAGCAGCAGGAGCGGCGTCGGCAGAAAGGGTTCACGTACGTGTGGGATCAGGCGGAGTTTGATCCGATCACCAACCACATTCGGTGCCACATCCACTTTGAGTTCAAGAAGAAGGGCGGGAAGCCAGGACCCGCCATGAAGAAGGCGTTCACGTACGACTGGCGATTGTGGACGATCCCCGAGGTGCGAGAACTCTTGGCCGAGGCGGGGTTCAAAGCGTCGACGGTCTACTGGGAGGGCGACGACGGGAAGGGCGGGGGCAACGGCATCTTCAAGCCCCAGAAGAAGGGCGAGGCGTGCGAGAGTTTTATCGCGTACATCGTGGCGGAGCCGTAAGTGGCGTGGCACCATTTCTTCAACGGGGAGCCACCAACGCACGCCTCACACCCGCAACTGGGCTCGCTTCGCCTTTGTGCCGCGTGTTCGGCGCTTGGCGACCTTCTTCTTGTCGCCCGTCTTCGACGCCGAGCGTGAGGCCTTGGCCTGGATCTTGCCGTGCTTGAGTTCGATCTCGCCGGCGCGGGTGATGGTGTGCCCGCAGTTCCTGCACGTGCGCTTGGCCGCGGGGCCGCCCCAGAACTTGTTCATGATGACGTGGAGGTCCTTGTCGATCTTCTTGAGGCGGAAGGAGGCCTCGTGGACGAGGTGGTCGCACTTGGGGCAGTACCAGCGCAGGCCGTCGTTCATGCCCCTGGGCCTGGGGAACTCGACGATGAGGCCGACGGTTCCCGATGGGCGCTGCGGGCGGTGGGGGACCCAGCGCGGGAGAAGATAGACCTCGCCCTCCTTGATGACGACGTCCCTGGGTGTGCTCCCGTCGAGCGGGCGGATGCGGACGGCGATGTCGCCCTTGAGTTGGTAGAAGAGTTCCTCGGTGGGGTTAACGTGGTAGTCGTTGCGGGTGTTGGGCCCGCCGGAGACAAAGACGATGGCGTCGTCGGAGCCGGGGAAGAGTTCCTTGTTGCTCACCGGGGGCTTGAGGTCTTTCCAGTTCTTCTTCACCCACTGGTCGAGTTTGAGGATGGGGAAGTGCTTGCTGGTGGCGGACTTCTTCGAGGGTGTCTTCTTTGAGGGCATGTCGTCGGCTCCGGGTTGCATGGACAGCGTGGTGGGTGGGGTCGCAAGGAGCGGTGCCCGCACACAGAGCATTCAACCATGAACCGAGAGGCGAATCAAGTGTCGACGAACGATTGGTTCTCGTCCGCGAGAGGGTTCGCGTTCGACGTTCGACCACGGATCTATTGGCGATCTAACTCGCCAGTCCCTCGAAGACGATCCGCTCACGCTTGCGTCTGGGATCGGCGACGGGGACCGCGCTCAAGAGCGCCTTGGTGTACGGGTGCCGCGCGTCGTGCAGGATCTGGTCGCGCTCGCCCATCTCCACGATCTTGCCCTTGTACATCACCGCGATCCGCCTGCACACGTGCTGGATCACGCTCATGTCGTGGCTGATGAACAAGTACGACAGTCCGAACTCGCTCTGAAGATCCGAGAGCAAGTTGATGATCTGCGCCTGGATCGACACATCCAGTGCGCTCGTCGGCTCGTCGCAGACGATGAAACTCGGCTTGAGCGCCAACGCCCGCGCGATCCCGATGCGTTGACGCTGCCCGCCGCTGAACTCGTGCGGATACCGATCCGCCGCCGCCCGAGGCATCCCGCACCGCACCAGCAACTCCTCGACCTTCTGCCGCAACTCGTCCTTGGGCCCGCCCATCCCATGCACGACGAGTGGCTCGGACAGGATCGATCCGATCCGCATGCGCGGATTCAAGGACGACCCTGGATCCTGAAAAATGATCTGCATCTTCCGACGCAGCGTCTTGAGGCGCGGGCCGCGTGCTGTCAGCACGTCCTCGCCATCAAAGTGGACGCCGCCGCTAGTGGGGGGGATCAACCGGAGTATGGATCGCCCAACCGTGGTCTTTCCGCATCCGGATTCGCCAACGAGCCCAAGCGTCTCGCCACGCTCGATCGCGAACGTCACGCCATCGACGGCCTTCACCCAACCCGTCACGCGCTGCAGCACGCCCGAGCGGATGGGAAAATGCGTCTTGAGGTCTTTGACGTCGAGTAAGGCTGCAGGATTGGGCATCAGACCCGATGCTAGCAGACTCATCCGATCCTTGACCGGGTTGACGTTCGTTCGGTCCCGCCTACGCTTGGAACCGCATTGGTCTTTGGGCCATGCCGGGCAGGTAGCTCAGTTGGTAGAGCATCGCATTGAAAATGCGAGGGTCGCCGGTTCAAGTCCGGCTCTGCCCATTCCCACATCCATCAAAATATCAACCCAGATAACTCCTGAGATCAGGAGTTATCGTGCTGTTGAATTCCTATCCAAATCCAATCATACGGTAGTGCTTGTATTTCTCTAGAGAAAACTCCAGATTGTGCTTGTGCTCTGTGAAACATTCATGTAGGATTCTCTCATAGTGAGGCCTAGCGGTCTCGAGAGACAGGACACGGGTGTTCTACCCACAAAGGCAACGGCCACAGAACGGCCGGGAGGAGAGACGTGATGAAGATTCGTATCGCGACGATGATCGGCGTGGTTGGTCTGGCGAGCGGCATCGCTTCAGCCGGACCGATCTTCTTGGACAAGATCATGCAGACCGGCGACGCCGTTCCGGGCGTTTCCGGTGCAAGCTGGATTGTTTCAACTAGCGGCTTCCAGTCCCCGACCATCGATGACGCAGGTATGGTCTCTTTCCGTGGCCGCATGGCGACCGACGGCAGCATCGTCACTACCACTACAAACGATGAAGGATTCTGGTACGGAGGTCCGGGCTCCGTGGGCCTCATGGTCCGCGAGGGCGTCAGCGCCACCCCGGACAATGCCGACTCCGGTGGCTCTGGAGCCCTGATCACCAGCTTCACGTCCAACTCCCTTTCCACCAGCCCCAACGGCAACCTCTGGCTGGGCGGCACGGGAACCGGCGGATCGCTCACGTCCACCGGATCCAACTCCGACAACCGCTTCATCTGGACCGGTCCCGCGGGCTCACTCCAACTGACCGCTCGGAAGAATCAGTCCGCTCCGGGCACAGCGGGTTCCATTTTCTCCTCGTCTCCCGACTCGACCTCGTCGAGCATGAACCGCATGAACAACGCGGGACAGACGCTCGTCAACTCCTCGTTCACCGCCAACGTCGGTGATACAGGTGCCGCCGGAACCAACGACTCGGGCATGTACGTCATGTCTTCAAGCTCCGCGACACTCATCTCCCGTCGCGGGAGCGATGCGGGACTCGGTGGTGGCGAAGTCCAGAATGGCTATGGTAACGCGTACCTCAATGGTTCGGGTCAGGTCATGCAGCTCGGCGGACTTCGAACAGGCACCGGTGGCGTGACCACCTCCAACGACGGTGTTATCAACTTCTGGAACGGCTCGTCCTTCAACGTCATCGCCCGAGAGGGTGGCGCGTCAGGTGTCAGCGACCTCACCTACCCCGTCTCCACCAGCACCTTATTTCCGCTGTTCACAACTGGCCGTCAGTCCCTCAACAACAACGGTGTAGGCATCTTCTTCCCCGCTGGTTCGCTCGCCGGAACCGGCGTCAGCGCCACCAACGACACCGCCGTCTTCGCCTATGACTCCAGCACCTCGACCAACTCGATCTTCAAGCGTGAAGGCGACGCCGCCCCAGGCGTCTCGGGTGGCGCGCTGAACACCTTCGCTATCAATGACTTCAACATCAATAACAACGACAAGGTTGCCTGGGTCGGTACCATCGTCCAGGACGCCCTCGCCGGCATTACCGCTGCGAACGATTCGGGCCTATGGCTCTCCGATGTGAGCGGCGTTTCCGACTCGCTCCTTGTCCAGGAAGGCATGGCCGTCCCAGGGATCACCGACGCCTTCTTCGGGACGCCCGTTAACGTTGTCATGAACAACCAGAACCAGATCCTCTTCACATCCGTCCTCACCGGCACGGGCGTATCCACTGCAAACGACCGCAGCCTCTGGGCCTGGGATCCCACCGAGGGACTCATGCTTGTTGTTCGCGAGGGTGACTCGGTCTTCGGCCTGACTGTCAGCAACTTCACCCAGAACCTCATCGCCAACGGCGAGGGCGGCAACAACGCCCTCTCCGACTCCGGCTGGGCCTCCTTCACCATCCAAGGCATCACCGGTTCCAACCAGAGCGTCGTTGTCCGCACGATGATCCCCGCCCCAAGCGCCCTGGCCCTTCTCGGCCTTGGTGGCCTGGTCGCGTCGCGTCGTCGCCGCTAAGCCGCAACACAGGCATCCACCTCCGGCCCAACGCCGGGAGGATGCCACGAATCGTTCAGCCGGCGTTCCCCCTCCAGGGAACGCCGGTTGTTCATTGGTGTTCCGGCCTCCATTGCTGGCTGGGCTTGGCTGCCAACGACTTCAAGGTTGACGGGGCCTGCGAGCGAGAACCAAGCCAGTGGCGTGCCGAACCGCGTCGTGGCCTGCCGATCCCGAAGCGGTATAATCCGCCCCGCCGAATCGACGGCGTGAATCAAGCCCCCGTGAGCGGCCTCTGGCACACGAGCGGGACGAGATTCACGACGACGGCTCGGCCGGCACAACTCGGGCGATTAGCGCAGTTGGCTAGCGCGCTTCCTTGACATGGAAGAGGTCACTGGTTCGAGTCCAGTATCGCCCACTTGCCCGTATTTCATGGGTTCCCACGCACTCACTCCGGATATCAATGCCCTTGCATTTTCGAGGGTTGCGTGATCGCGTTGGCGATGTGTGCGTGTGTGCTGGCGGATTTTTCGATGCCGCTGTGAGTCCTGCGGCCTCGTCGAAATGCGAATCGCGGATCTGCAGGGAGTGCTTCGCCGCGATCATGGGCGAGAGTCCCAGCGAGGTCGCCACGACGTGCCCGGGGAACCGCTCCGCACAGTCGGTAGCGCACGACGCCCGCAGGTTTATCCCGGCATCGCGCAGGCGCGGCGCCGTGGCATGGACGCCGACCTTCGTACCGCCGGAGCGTCGCGTCATATTCGATGAGCCGGGCGGGGCTCCAGAACGGGACCCGCTCCCCGTGAACGGGCGATCGATGCAGCTCCGCGTGCGAGCACCATCCTCGGATCCATGGCGCTCGGGTCAATCGTGGACAGATCGCTCGCCGACGTATCTCACCGACAGAAAAGAAGCACCCCGCCTTTCGACGGGGTGCCTTGAAGTGCTTCGA
Source organism: uncultured Phycisphaeraceae bacterium (assembly GCA_964628245.1). Lineage (GTDB taxonomy): Bacteria > Planctomycetota > Phycisphaerae > Phycisphaerales > UBA1924. The sequence continues at coordinate 401,211 of CAZVMU010000002.1, forward strand.
AGTTCGCGGATCGCGATTAGTCGATGAACGTGTTCACCGTCAGAGTCGTCGTGCCGGTGACGGAGTAAATCGGGCGGATCCAGTTGTTGCGCTGGGTGAGGGCGTTGGCCGCCGTGGCTTCCTGGACGGTGGTGGAGGCCTCGTTCTCGCTGACGAAGAGGTTGTCGGCGCGGCTGGTGCTGGTCGTGCCCGTGCCGTAGGTGTAGGTCTTGGTCTCAGGATCAGGACGGGTCTCGAAAATGACGGAGTTGTCGTTGTAGGCGATGTTGCCCTCCCAGGTGTTCTTGCCGCCGTGGATCGTCAGCGTGTTGGAGGGGGTGGTGGTGGCGGTGAGCTGCCAGACCTGCCCGGAGAGGGTGTAGGTCGGGCCGCGGTTGCCGATGATGGCGTCGGTGGAGGAGAAGGAGTCCGTCCACTTGGGGAGGCGGTTGCCCATGAAGACCATGGTTCCGTAGGAGCAGGCGCCGATGCCGGCGGTGGCGCCAGCACGGAGTGGGCCCGTCTCAGCGGCGGGGGTGGCGCGGAAGGTGGGATCCCACAGGGCGTTCTGGACGTTCGCCGCGCCCGTCGGGTTGTTGTACTGGTAGCCGCTGTCCACACGGATGGAGCCGTTGGACTCGGCGGGGCTGACGCAGAGTTCGGGGCTGAAGAAGGAGTTGAAGATGAGGTAGGAGATGACGTTGCTGGTCGTGTTCTTGTTGTTCGCGGCGACGTTGATGGTGGTGTTGCCCTTGTCGAGGTCGCCGGGGATGGGGAAGTTGCCGCTGTTGTTGCCGGCGCTGGTGGCCATGCCCTGGTGGATGCCGCGGATCTGCGTGCCGTCCTTCAGCTGGCGGGCGGTGGCGCGCGCCTTGCCGAGGGCCGGGAGGAGCAGACCGATGAGCAGCGCGATGATCGCGATGACCACGAGCAGCTCGATGAGCGTGAATGCCTTGCGATTCTTCATTGAATACTCCTGAGTGTTCATTCCGGCGTTCGCACCGTGCGAGTGCCGGTATCCCTACCAACCCTCCAACCCCACGTGGGAGAAACTGGGAGGGAACCCGACGATCTGTTGCGTGGCGACCGCGGCTTGCTGGGCCTGGCTCGTGCACCTCCGCGCTCGCGACACGGCAGGTCCAACGTGCCAGGGGGCAATCCCGGTCGGCCATCGGCCCGACCTCACCTTGGCCCGTGATTCCGAAGGGAATCGCGTTCAAGGCGACCTGGGTGGAAACTCCAAGAACCCCCGGCCGATCGTCGGCGCCGGAGTCCTGATTGGGAGGAGTTCCCATCCATTCCAAGTTGTCGGCAGGTTCCCGTTTCTCTCGAGCGTGGATCATTCGGCGGCCGTGAAACCGCCCATGAGTGCGTCACGATTCGTTCATATCGCTCGAAAAGACCAGAGAACCTCCACAGTCGCGAACCAGACGAACAGGTTGTCCTGAACCCTGGCGTCGAGACCCGTGATCTGCATCCCGAGTTTCGATCGTCAAGATTCACTCTTTCCCACGCTCCCGTGCCGCCGGTCGCGAGCCGTGTGGTCCAGGGAGATGGGTAAGGTACACGAATCGATACGCCTGTCAACTTCGGCGGTTGCCAGAATCTGGGACCCAGCGGGTCTCCGGCCAGACCGCGAGGAAGGCTGCGGACTCGATCCATACTGTAGTTCTCGGCCTGTGGCGGTCGTGAGGTTGGGAAAATGCGACGTTTTGCGGCGTAAGTCCATGCGTGGGAACGATCTACGAACTGAATGCGAACGGAGGAGCGATGAGCACGATTGAGGCCCGACTGGCGGAACTTCATGTGACCATTCAGTCACCTGGTGCGCCCGCCGGGTCGTATGTGCCGGCGGTGCGGACTGGGAACCTGGTGTATCTGTCCGGCCAAATCCCGAAAGTGGGTGGGCAGATGCTGGCGAGCGGGGCCGTTCCGTCGAAGGTGAGTGTGGAGAAGGCCCAGGAGTGTGCGCGCGCGTGCGTGGTGAATGCTCTGGCGGTACTGAAAGCGGAACTCGGCGACCTCGATCGGATCCGGCGGATTGTTCGAGTTGGTGTGTTCGTGTGCAGCGATCCTGGGTTCACGGATCAGCCGAAGGTCGGGAACGGAGCGAGCGATTTTCTGGTGAGCGTTTTTGGGGAGCGGGGCAAGCACGCCCGGGCGGCGGTGGGGAGCGTGGCGCTGCCGCTGGGGGCACCGGTGGAGGTTGAGATGATTGTGGAGGTGGAGTGAGGCTGGCGACGAATCACGGCGAGTTTGGGGTGGGGTAGAGGGGCCAGTCGTCGCCGCCGTCTTTGTGCTGGAGGAAACTTGAGATCGTGGCGGCGTCGAAGGTTGTGGCGGCGTGGTCGTCGATCTTGTTCGGGCCGACGGAGTAGAGCACGTATGGATGCTTGGCGTTGGTGGAGCGGTGATAGCCGAAGGTGATGCCGGTGTTGGGGTCGATGGGTGCTTCGTGGAGGAACGCGGGGACGAGTTCGGCGAGTGATTCGGGATAGGAACCATGGGCGAGGCGGTGGCGCTCGAGGGCGATCTGGAGGAGGAGGGTGTCGCGAGCGAGTCGGGCCTTGTCGGCCGTGGCGAGGTTCGATGACTTGGCGAACATGGCGCTGGGATTGGTGAGGACGAATCGGCTCGCCCGATCGATGGCGGCATCGAGCGGCGCGAGGTCCCGTTCAAAGGCTCGGGTTTCGGAGGCTCGTGTGAGTTCGGTGATGAGCGTTTGCAATGCGTTGATGTTGTTCCAATAGGTGCCAACGCGAGTTGGTTTCATCATGCCGGAGAGGGACCAGCCGAGTTCCTCGGCTCCCTTGCCATAGATGCCGAGGCGTGCCTTTGCCGGATCGGAGAAGAACTCGGCGATGTGTTCCTGTATCCAGGGGTCGATGAGAGCCGGCGTGTGTTGAAGGCCAGTGGGATTGAGGAGACCTTGACGATCGTGGGCGGCGAGGAGGGCGGTGAGTGTTACCTCATCAGTCGCGAGCGTGGGGAGGTTCGCGATCATGGTGTCCAATGCGGGAGAATCGAGTGCGGCTTGGATGAATGCGGAGTGGGAGCCGAAGAGTCGCTTGAGGAGGAGTTGGTGTTCATAAGCTTGAAGGAGAGCGGGGAGATCGCGGTCCATGGCCGCGAGGCGGAGGCGAGCCGGGACGATTTGGGCCAACTTCCAGGCGTTTGTGGTCACGGTGGACGAGTCGGTGACGCTCTTGTCGGGATTCGCTTCGAGTCTTCCAGTGGACTTGGAGCATGAGGCGGCCTCGTCGAGCAGTTGCCACACATCGGCCTGGTCGTAGGAGTCGAGGAGGCGGAGGGCCTGATCGCGCATGAGAACCTGTTCACCGACCGGCCAATTCCCTTTGTCCCATTGAGATTGTTGGACGCCGACGTAGGCGAACTCTGGAGTCGCTGGTCGGCCGTCGCCGAGTTTCGCGGTCTGGCTCGAGGGTGTCGCGTTGATCTCGTCGATCCGTGCGAGGGCGATGAGAATCGAGTCCCATGCGTCGGGTTTGGTGGTGTCGGCCTGGATCGGGTCAGCGGCTCTGATTGCATTCAGCAGATCGGCGTTGGTGACGCGATTGGCTTGTGCCACCGAGGCCTGATATCGGAGGAAGATCTCGTAGAGACCCATGCCAACGCCGGGGAAGAAGACGAAGAGGACGAGGAAGGCGATCGCGGATCGCTTGGTGAACTTCTTTCTCGCGGGCGTCCAGAACTCACGGGCGGAGACTGTGGACTCGTCGGGTTTGTATTGGACCTGGCCCTGGTCGTTGGTGACGAGTTCGCCGAGGGATGGATCGACCTGGGTGATCGTGCCGCACTCTGGGCAGGCGACCTCGTATTTCGCGTTGACGGCGAGGCCCAGGAGCGAGTACGTGCAGTTGGAGCATCGGCCTCGGCTATTGAGGACCTTTCGGACTCGAAGGCGAAGGAGCAGATCGCGGGCGATGATGCCGGCGAAGGGGCCGAAGCAGATCAGCGGAATGAACACCGCCGCGTTGAATCCGTCGATGGCGTATCTCGTCCTGGAGAGAAGTGACGAGATGTAAATAGCAAGTGCGAGTGATCCGATGACGCCAACGATACCGACAAGCAGTACGAGAACGATGCGAACGGACCTCACGACGGGTGTGCCGACGGCGGCTCTATAGAAGCGTTGGCACTGCTCGTCGGTGTAGGGATCGAGTTCGGGGAAGGCCCGCCAGATCTTGTTGCGGAGGAGTCGCATGGTCCTGATGGTACAGGAAGCCGGAGTGTGAGGTTGAGGGGGCTTTAGGTGATGCTCATTCGTGGTTTGTGTCGGGGTGATGGATGTTCATGGAGCAGTTGGGGCAGCGGGTGGTGCCGATGGTGTCGATGATGAGACCGACGAGGGAGACGCCGCAGTGGAGGCACTTGGTGTGGACGCGTGGATTGCGGACGAGGGCATAGAGGGAGGGGTCGACCTTGGAGCGCGTGCCGCACTCGGGGCAGAGGACCTTGCCGCTGGTGTCGATGGGGAGTCCGACGAGGGAGTACTGGCAGGCGTAGCAGGATCCACGGTCGTCGAGGAGCTTGCGGATGAGGATCCGGAGGATAATGTCGCGGGTGAGAAAACCGCCGAGGGCGAAGAGGAGGACGGCGATGGCGATGGCCGCTCCGAACTTGGTGTCGGTTCTCACGCTGTCGGGACCGAATCGATCACAAACGAGCACGAGCGCCCCGATACAGAGCGTGCCTCCGATGATGATGTACACGAGGGCGATGGCCGTCAAGATCCACACGTTGTGGCCCGAACTCGAGGCCTGAGTGACAAATCGTCTCGCCTGCCCATCCGGGTAGGGGTCGAGTTCTGGGAAGGCGCGGTGGAGTTTGAGGCGGAGGAGTCTCATTCGTGGTTGCGAGGCGGGGGGCGGGGGGGTGTTGATGCGGGCACGTATTCGAACGTTATGGATGTGACACACCTGCACCCTTCCTCAGGACCCGCAGGGGGGAGCATACCAGTTGCCCGGAGTTGTCACGGGTGGGTCACGGGTTGCGGGCGAATATCGCGGGGGTGCTCAGGTGTTCATGTCGCCGACGCCGATTTTCCAGGCGGAGCCGACGGCGAGAACGAACCAGAGGATGTCGAAGAGCCCGAAACTGCTGATGAAGACCTTGGAGGTGACTTTCGACCTTTGCGACTCGAAGACAGCGATCACAATCTCCCGCCTCTCGTCCAACGCCGAATCCTGCTCCTCTGGAGAGAGGGCGTTCCACTTCTTGGTCGCCTGGGCCTCGATGTCGACGGGGTAGTCCGAGGGATCCTCGGCGTCATCGCTGGAGGTCTTGCCGTTGCGCCACGCTAGTTTCTTTCCTGCGTCTTCGAGAGGCACGACGATCTCATCGGCAAATGCCACGATGACCTCCCGCGCGGTGATGTCCTGGCGGATCTGGTCCTTGATCTTGTCGTAGGCGTTGTTCGTGTACCCGACGACCGCGCCGTACTTGCCAAGGAGGATCGCGACGACGGCGATGATTGCGGCGATCGCGCCCGTCGTGTGACCGCGTTCTTCCTGGGCACCGTAATGGATGGCGATCCCGACGACGAAGCCGATGCCCCAGGCGAGGATGCCCGATTGGATGCCGACTTTCCACGCGATGAGCATCCAGAGCGCCGCGCCGAGCAGGCCGGCGATGCTGGCGAAGATCGTTCCCTTGAGGACGTTGGTGGACATGAACGGGCTCCAATGGTGACGAACGCAGCCTGGCGACGCGCGGCGATAATAACCGAATGGAGCCGGATCAGCAAATGGAACGATACTTGAATGTCAGCGAGTTGTGGCGGCTTGCCGACCTGGATGACGGTCATTTCGTTTCCAGCACGAATCCGAACCCGTTCCCTGTGTATTCGAAGAGGTCGATCACTCCGGGCGGTTGAGGATCAGGTCGCCCGAGGGTGGCGGGAGCGTGAAGTTCCCTGTTGTCACGTGGGCGCGATCGACCGCTTTGGCGGGTTCCTGGCCGTCCCCAACAGTGAGTTACGGAAAAGTACCGGATGAGTTCTTTGGAGGTTTGCCTACTTCTTCGCCGGATAGTCGAAGACGCCGCGGCCCGCTTTGTCGCCGAGTCTTCCTGCTGTTACGAGTTGCTTGAGGAGGGGGCAGGCGCGGTAGCGGTCGTTGTTGAGGCCGTCGGCGAGGACGTTCATGATGTTGACGCAGGTGTCGAGGCCGATGAAGTCGGCGAGGCGCAGGGGGCCCATGGGGAAGTTGCAGCCGAGGGTCATGATGCCGTCGATGGCTTCTGGCTCGGCGACGCCCTCCATCCAGGCATAGAAGGCCTCGTTGATCATGGGCATGAGGACGCGGTTCGAGACAAACCCTGCGCGGTCGCTGGCCTTGAGCGGGGTTTTGCCCATGGCTTGGGCGAGGGCGATGGTGCGGGCTGTCACCTCGGGCGAGGTTTGCAGGCCGGGGATCACCTCGACGAGTTTCATCAGCGGCACGGGGTTGAAGAAGTGCATGCCGACGACGCGGTGGGCGGTCTGCCCCGCGGCAGTGGCGATCTGGGTGATGGAGATGGAACTGGTGTTGGTGGCGAGGACGACGCTCTCGTCGGGGAAGATCGCGGCGAGTTTAATGAAGAGTTCGTTCTTGACCCGTGCGTCCTCGACGACGGCCTCGACGACCCAGTCGCTGCCACGCAGGGCGTCGAGATCGGTGACGAAGGAGATGCGCTTGAGGGCGGCGTCGGCGGTTTCCTGTGGGATCTTGCCCTTCTCGACAAGTTTGGCGAGAGAGCGCGCGTGGACGGCTTTGCACTTTTCGATGGCGCCGGGGAAGGCGTCGAAGACTTTGACGGTGATTCCGCTGGTGGCGGCGACCTGGGCGATCCCGCCGCCCATCTGGCCGGCGCCGAGGACGGCGAGTGTTTTGACGTTGTGGGTGGTGGTCTGATTCGTGGTCATGGCGGAGTTTACGCTCTGGGTGTGGGGGTGGTGCAGGCGTTCGTGCTGGTGGGTTTGAAGGGCCTCCCTGACGGTCGGGCTCTACGTGTGTGGAGGTTGCACTACGATGGTCGCGTGCCGAGTATTGAGCAACTCGAGAGACTGCTGAAGGTGGACGAGAACGACGCCTTTGTGCACTATGCGCTGGCGATAGAGCACGCGAAGGGTGGTGAAGGGGGGCTTGCTCTGGCGCTCGAGCACTTTGACCGGTGCCTGGCGATCGATCCCAACTACCTGTATGCGTATTACCACAAGGCTCGGGTGCTGATCGAGGCCGGCCGAGGTGGGGGGGGCGAGGTGCTGAGGGCGGGGCTGGTGAAGGCCCGCGAGGCGCGGGATAGCAAGGCGATGGGCGAGATGGAGGGTCTGCTCGACTCGATCTCGTGAGATTGCCACACGGATGGGATGTGGGTGCCATGCAGGGCAGGGACTGAAGCGGGGCATGCTGGCAACACGTGGTGTTGGGGCTGCGAACAATGACCGGTGCCTGCCCGAAGTTGAGTGTTCGGCGGGCGGACTCTGTGGGGGCCTCTTGAACAGTTGGATGATGCGACGATGAAGAGTGTGATGATGAACTCGATGACACGGCTTGCCCTCACGTCAGCGATGCGCACGAGCGTGATTCTGGTGGGTGTTTCCGCCTTGGGTGGGTGCCTGGCGGACAACGCCGGGGCGCTTGGCGGGCGGCGTGAGTTGCTGGTTATGCACGATCGGGCGGCGATCGGCGGCGTGGATGACTCCGCGGCGTCCGTTCCCGCTGATGGCGTCTCGGTGACGGGCCTCTCACGCGACAACTGGGCGTTGATGGATGTTGTCGTGCCGGTGGATCGGATCCGGCGCATGCCGACGTACACGTCGGTGCCGCCGCATGAGGTCTCGTCCACCCGGGCGGCGTATGCGTTCCCAACGGCGGGGAGCGCGATTGAGAATCCTGATGCGTTGACGTGGACGAGCGTGGACGAGGCGCTGATGAGCCCGGTGTATGGGCTTTGGGATCTGGTGCGGATGCCGTACGCGATGTACAACCGCTCGCCGGGGCGGATTGATTCGCGCGGGGCGAGTCAGGCGTATTGGCGGGCGCCGGTTACTGATCCCTCGCGAGCCTCGGACGCTTCGAAGACCCCGGGCACCGCCTCGACGCCGATGGAGGGACTTTGAACATGGCGAACGCTCGACCGAAACTTCAAGCGAATGGACTGCCGGTGGGCGAGAGCCTGCGTGAGGGGCTCGAGATCGCGCCGTGCGACTTTGCCGAACTGATCAACCGAACGGCCACTCGCGTGGCGATCGTGGATGTGCGTTTGAAGGAGGAGTTCGAGGCGGCGCGCGTGCCCGGGTCGATCCATATACCACTCGACGAGATCGAGCGGCGGGCCGACGAGGTGCGTGAGTTGGAGGCCGACGTCATCGGGGTGATGTGCCATCATGGCGTGCGATCGCTGCGTGCGGCGAGTGCGCTGCATGCGCTGGGCGTGCCCCAGGCGCGGTCGATCTATGGCGGGATTGATCTGTGGTCGTGGGCTGTGGATCAGGGCGTGCCGAGGTATGAGCGCAATGGGGCGCGCGTGTGGCTTGTAGAGCCGGCAACGCCTCGGTGACGTTTCTCACACGGTCGTGTGAGCTGGCTCAGCAACCGGCGTTGAATCTTGCCAGGTAGTAGAGCAGGTCGTCGATGGTGACGCCGCCATCGGGAGTGCCTGTGCCGGTGCCGTTGTCCACGTCGGCGCCGCTCGCTCCAGCGTTGAAGATGCTGAGGTAGTAGAGCAGGTCATCGATGGTGATGCCGCCGTCGGGCGAGCCCGTGCCGCTGCCGTCGTCCACGTCGGCGGGGCAGAGGTTGACGAAGATCTGGAACTCGGTGGCACAGACGCGGGCGTTCTCCTGGACGGGGAGGACGACGATGCGGTTGGTGCCGTGGACCAGCCCGGTGACGGCGCGGCTCCACTCCTGTCGATCGACGCGTGTGGCGGCGTTTGAGGTGGCGACGAGCGTCGTGGGATCGAAGGCGGGGTTCGGATTCACGAGGACGTGAACACCCGGGGAAGAGACGCTCCCGACAACCGCGGGGAGGACGGTGCCATCGACGGATCGGATCGTGGCCTGGAGCGAGGTGGTCGTGTAGGGCCCGGGGGGAAGCGCGAGTTGGACGGTGGGGCACTCGCGGTCGATGTAGACCACCTGGCGGAACTCGCGGAAGAGCGGGGCCTCGTTGCCACTGCGCTTGCGGAAAGCGACGACGGAGATGTAGTTCATCCCCTCGGGGAGTTGGGTCGCGTCGATGGTCTGGGCGTATTGGCCCATTGTGTTGGCGGTGTTCGCGAGGGGTTGGTGGAGCGTGACGAACTGTTCGTAGCCCGGGACGACGGCGTTGGTGTAGTCGATGTCCACGCCGCCTGAGTTGTTCCAATCCTGATAGCCCTGATTGATGCGGAAGACGGCATTGTCGTCGGCGTTGTCGTTGTTGGCCGCACCCGCGTCGCCGTTGGTTGTGGTGAGTTGGATCTGGAAGGAATCGGCGGTGATAACGGGGATCGATGTGAGGCGACGGCGACCGACGGCCCCGGTGGTCTCGGCGGGCATGGTTGAGGCGACGTTAGTGACGCTGAGTGTGCCGTTGGGGATGGCCGGGGCGTAGACGACGAAGCCCCGGTTGTGCTCGCCGGCGCTGCTCGTATTGCGGGGGACACGGAACTGGACCTGTCCTGTGGGCCCTACGACGAGCACGTCGGCGATGTCGTTGACGGGATCGACGGTGCTGCTTGTGGCGTTGCCCGTGAGTTCGACGAGGCGTGTTCCCGCGGGGAAACTGGTGTTGATGGTGCGCTGGTCGTATCCCGAGTCGTATCGGTCGCTCGCGCCGACGAGGCAGTTGCCCGAGTAGTTCCCGCCGCCCAGGGGTGTGCGGCGTTCGAAGATCATGACGTCGCCGTCCTGCCAGCGTGGGGTGAACTCGCCTCGGCCGACCATGTTGGAAAGGCCGACGAGGTTGGTGAGAACGGGGTTGAGGGCGCTGGCGTTCTGGTCATAGCCGAGCGCGACCGGAGCGCCCTCGCGCGGATAGAACCCGGAGCCGGTGCGTCCGACGAGTCGGGCGTTGTGATAGACGATGGCCTGTCCCGTGCGCATCAGGAGATAGGCGTGGGCGTACCAGCCTTGCTGGCGGGAGGTGGGGACGCTGGGGACGGACGAGCCGTTGCCTTGTGAGCCGTTGTCATGGCTGAGGATGTGGTTGACGCCGATGGAGCCGTTGTTGAAGCCGTCGTCGATGGTGTCGAGGTGGGATCCGGTGATGTCGTTCCAGGTGCCGAAGCCGCCGGCGTTGATGAGATTGCGGAGGGAGCCAGCGCCCGAGAGGTCAAGGGCGTCGCGATTGCCGAAGGCGTCGCCCGCGACGAGTCGCCCGCTGGTGCGTCCGTTGGGCTTGCGGATATAGCGGTCGAAGATGAAGTCGTTTCCCGCGACGCACTCGCCGAAGGAGTACGCCGTGACGTGGCGCCCGTCGGGTGTGACTCGGGCGTTGTGCATCACGGAGTCGAAGTATGAATCCCAGAACCAACTGGGAATGTGCTTGGCGGCGTCGAGGCGGAAGCCGTCGACCTTCTTGACGTCGAGCATCCACTGCGTCCATCGCATGAGGTAGGACGTGGCGTTCTCGGCGGCGGCATCGCCGGCCATGGGATTCGCCTCGTTGAACCGTCCTCGCGTGTAGGTCGTGGACGGCTCGTTTCTCGAGGGCACCTCGCAGGGCGGGGTGTAGGCGCCGGTGGTCAGCGCACCGGCGAAGGACATTCCCGGGTTCGAGACGCTGTCGGTCCCCAGCGCGGAGTCGAAGTAGAAACGCGCGTTGTTCGGGTCTGGATTATTGAAGTAGGTCCCGCCAGGAAGGTTCAGGGGATTGCCGGCCGCGACGGGCTGGCGGATGAACAGGTTGTTCGAGGCCTGATTGATGTCGATGAGCGCGACGAGGTCGCCGCTGAGCAGGCAGTAGTTCGGGTCGTTCTCGTTGGTGGATTGCGGGTAGCCCTGCGCGTTGCCCGGGTTGAAGTCGCCCCAGTTCGACGTGGGAGACTTGTTGGTCGCGGGAGTGGTGGGGGCCATCCAGAAGCCGGGGTAGCCGCCGTCGTTCTGGAAGCCTGAGCCGGTCTGGCGAGCGGCGTTGTGGTTCAGAATGGAATCGACGTAGAACTCACCGTTGGCGCGATGGATCGCCTCGACGACGGCGTCGAAGCCGGCCTCGGTGCCGTAGGCCGTGCGCGCGTTGGGCTTGCCGAGATCGAATCGATCAAAGGCGTCGTATCCTGGTGAGGTCGCGTTCTGGTTCGAGGCGCCGGGCCAGATGTAGGGTCGAGAGACGGGTGGAACCCAGACCGAGCCATACCCGGCCATGAAGAAGTCGGGCGTGCGGTGCTCCATGTCGTTCCAGGGGCACTCGAACCACTGGAGCATCACCGGCGGGTTCTCGTTCCAGTCGGCGAGCGCCACGCCTGAGCACGCGGAGAGCGCGGCGGCAAGGAGCAGCGACGAGGTCACGAGACGATGTGGGGAACGCAGACGCAGGGTCGTGGGCATGGTGTGTTCCGTCATTGCTTGGAAGATGGAGTCTCATCAAGTATCCCGCATCTTCGACTCCATGCCAACCCTGGTTTTCGGGCAATGGAGAGAATTGTGTATCAACACGGGTGAATGTGGCGGCTTCTCGGGCGTCGCGAGTGAGTGTAACCGTTACACGGCGGGTCCTGGCCACTTCGACTGGACGCTTCGCGTGCGACTGGCGTTGGTTTCCGCTACGCTCACACCACGCCGATTCCGCCCTGACGTGGATCGGTCATGCCCCCGGAGACCACGCCATGTTGATGATGTCGGCACTCCTTGTCTCGACCGCTCTCGCTCTGATGGATCCAACGCCCGCGCCCCGGGTCGTGGTCGAGCGATTGGGAGATCACACGGTTCGTTACTTCGCCAGCCCCGACGCGCGCGAGAACGCACTCCCGTCGTACGCGATCGAGAACGACCAGCCGGGCCAACTCGGCGCTGAGGCGGGCGCCGTGCAACCGGTGTTCCTCCGCATCGATGAGAAGCCGGGCGTTCGTATTGAGATCTCGCCCGACACTTCGCTCTATGGCACGGGTGAGGTCCCCGGGCAACTCCGGCGCAACGGGCGTCGCACGACGTGCTGGAACACCGACGCGTATGGGTATGACGACGACGCGCCGTCTTTGTATCAGTCCCACCCCTGGGTCCTCGCGGTCCGCGCCGATGGCACGTCCTTTGGCGTTCTGGCCGACACGACCTATCGCTGCGTCGTGGACACGGGGTATGCCGACCCGACGCATATTGAGTTTGTCGCCGAGGGGCCGGAGTTTCCGGTTGTGGTGATCGAGGGTGTGACGCCGCAGGATGTTCTGAAGTCTCTCGCGAATCTCACGGGCAAGATGCCCATGCCCCCCAAGTGGGCCCTTGGGTATCACCAGTGTCGGTACTCCTACTACCCCGACAGCCGCGCTCGCGAGATCGCGCGCGGCTTCCGCGAGCGAGATATTCCGTGCGATGTCCTCTGGTTCGACATCGACTACATGGAGGCCTTCCGCGTCTTCACGTTCGATCGTGGCTACTTCCCCGATCCCAAGGCGCTCAACGAGGAACTCCTATCGATGGGCTTCCACAATGTGTGGATGATCGATCCGGGGATGAAGTCGCGGACCGATCGAGGCCCGGCGGATCGCAAGGAGGCCGATCTTGCGAAGGAGCCGCAGGCTGCGCGCGACGCGAGGGCGAGGGAACTCGAGACGTTCGCGTCGATTATGGCCTCCGGGAGGGCCGCCGATGTCTTCGTGAAACGGGCCAACGGCGAGGTCTACGAGGGTGAGGTCTGGCCTGGCTGGTGCCACTATCCCGACTTCACCACGCCCCACGTGCGCCAGTGGTGGGCCGGGCTGTACACCGATTTCATGGCGAACGGCATCTCGGGCGTGTGGAACGACATGAACGAGCCGGCGGTCTTCAATGTCTCGTCGAAGACGATGCCCTTGGACAATCGCCACGCGGGCGACCCCGCGATGAAGCGGCCCAGCGGGCTTGCACAGGGTGATGCCGCGGCGGGAGACCACGCGCGGTATCACAATGTGTATGGCATGCAGATGATCCGCGGCACGCGCGAGGGGATCGCTCGCGCCACCCCCGAGGTCCGTCCCTTTGTGCTGAGCCGAGCGAACTACATCGGGGGGCATCGATACGGCGCGACGTGGACCGGCGACAACACCGCTAACTGGTATCATCTTGAGTCGTCGATCCCGATGGTGCTGAATGTCGGGCTTTCCGGGCAGCCGTTCAGCGGGCCAGACTTAGGCGGCTTTGCGGGCAATGGCGATGGCGCGCTCTTCGCTCGCTGGATGGGCTTTGGGGCGTTGCTCCCCTTTGCCCGCGGGCACACCGGCAAGGAGAACATCGACAAGGAGCCTTGGTCCTTCACGCCCGATGTCGAGGAAGCGTGCCGTCTCGCGCTCCAGCGCCGGATGCGCCTCATGCCGTATCTGTACACGCTGTTCCGTGAGGCGCACGACACGGGCCTGCCCGTGGCGCGACCGACATTCTTTGCTGATCTCAAGGACCCCGCGCTGCGATCGGAGGACGACTCGTTCCTGCTCGGGAGCGACCTGCTTGTCGTGGCAAATGTGATTCCCGATTCGTCACGAGCGGTCGTCATGCCCAAGGGTCCCTGGCGAGAGGTGAAGTTTCGGGTGCCGACGAACACCAAGAACACAACCAAGGGCTGGGACGATCACCAGGACGTGCCGCGACTCTTTGTTCGGCCTGGCGCGATCATCCCGACCGGACCGGTGATGAACTATGTCGATGAGAAGCCATTGACCGAGGTCACGCTCATCGTGAACCTCGACGACGCCGGCTCCGCGATCGGCACACTCTATGAAGATGCCGGCGATGGGCATGGCTGCGACCATGGCGAGTTCAGGAAGACCACGCTCCGCGCGACGAAAGAGGGCGGCGAAGTCAAGGTGCACATCGTGAAGACCGAGGGATCGTTTGCTGCACCCGAGCACACGTTCAGCGTTCGCATCCTCAATGACGAGCAGGGAACACCGAGTGCACCGACGGGTCCGCGCGTCGCGCCATAGAGGTCCATTTCTTCGCGTGTTTAGTGTTGGCGGGTCACGACAGCATCGGCGAGCATCTCAAGGACGTGGCGTGCGCCGCTCGCGGGGAGTGCGGTGAGCTCCGCCTTCGCTTCGTCGATGTAGGCTTTGGCACGTGATTGCGCGAAGGCGACGCCGCCGGCCTCGATGAGCCGCTCGCGGACGCCGCTGCCTCCGCGTCCCTGGGCGTGGGCCGCTCGATCGAGTAGATCGAGGATCTCGCCCCTGGTCCAGGCGTCGGCGTCATTCAGGGCGGCGATCAGGGGCAAGGTGGCTTTGCCCTTGGCCGCATCGACCCCAAGGGACTTGCCAACGACTTGTTCATCGCCGACGAGGTCGAGGACATCGTCCTGAATCTGGAACGCCCGGCCCACGAGCCGGCCGAAGCGTTCGAGTCGGTCGGCGTGGGCGAGGCGTGCGGTGTTCATAGGTCCTGAGGCGATCACGCCGAGTCGGCACGCCGCCGCGATGAGGGCCGCGGTCTTGCGGTCGATGATCTCGATGTATGTCGCTTCATCGAGCGAGAGGTCGTTTCGGCGGCTCAGTTGGAGGAGTTCACCGGTGCAGGTGACGACGCTGGCCTTGGCCACCACGCGCGCGGCCTCGGGTGTGGGGAGCGTGGAGCAGAGCGCGTAGGCGCTTGCAATCAGGAGATCGCCCAGGATCACCGCGGTCTCGTTTCCCTCGAGCGCGTTGACCGTGGCGGCCCGACGGCGTGTGTCGGCCTCATCGAGCACGTCATCGTGCACAAGCGTCGCCATGTGCACCATCTCGATGACCGCGGCGACCGTGATGACATCCTCGGAGATGCCCGCGTCATCGTTGTCGTTTCCTCGCGTGGCGAGCGAGGACAGGATCGCCAGCGTGGGGCGGAGCATCTTTCCGCGATATCCCTCGACGTGACGCACGAGGCGTCCGACCGCGGGCAGGTCGCTCTCGAGGGCCCCGTCGAACCGTTGGATGACGCGCTCGAGTTCGCGTGTGACCACCTTGGCCACGCCAGCGAGGTGATCGCCGTTTCCTGCCCCAACCTCGTCAAAGACGCCTCGCACTTGCTTCTCCATGGGTTCTGAGTCAGAATAGGACTCAAACGCGATCTGCACAGGAGACTGTCATGAGTGACGAATCCCAGGCACAGGAATCATCACCGCAACGTCCGGGGAGCATCGCGTGGGTGGATCTCACGGTCCCCGAGGCTACACCCCTGCGGGATTTCTATAAGCAGGTCATAGGGTGGAAGCACGTGGATGTCGGCATGGGCGATTATGCCGACTACGCGATGGTGCCTCCGGGTGGTGCGGGCCCGGTCGCGGGCGTGTGCCATGCCCGGGGGGTGAATCAGGACCTTCCGCCGGTGTGGCTGGTCTACGTCGTCGTGGAGGATCTTGTGGCGTCGATTCGGGCCGCAGAGATGGGTGAGGGACGCGTGGTCTCGCCGCCGAGGACGATGGGCGGCGGTCGCATGGCGGTGATCGCCGACCCCACCGGGGCGATGATCGGGCTGTACCAGTACGTGGACCAGACCGCGTGAACGCCAAGGCGAACGCAGAGGGCGCGGAGGAAAATCAGAGGAAGACAGAGGGATAGTTCGGTTTGGGCAAGAGAGCGGCATTCTCAACTCGATCATCCCAAACCCAATTCCTATTCTCCTCTGTCTTTCTCATCGTTACCACTTTTCCTCTGCGTTCGCATTCTCGAGGTCACCATGTCCACACCTGAGCCGTTCTCGATTGCCATGGATTCCTCCGGCCCGCACGGCGGTGTTGCCGTCTTTCACCTCGAGCCCAACGTCGGCCCGATGGTCGTCCTTGACGACGTGCTCATCCAGCGGCTCGAGGCCACGCTGCGCGAACTTCCTCGCAATGCGATCGGGCTGGTGATGGCCTCCGCCAGTCCGCGCGTCTTTGTTGCGGGCGCCGACCTCAAGACGATCGCCGAACTGAGTGACGCCGATCTCGCGCGATATCTCGCCTTTGGGCAGCGTGTCTTTGGCATGCTCGCCGACCTTCCGTATCCCACCGCTGCCGCGATCCACGGTGCGGCCTTGGGAGGGGGGCTGGAGGTCGCGATGCACTGTGACGCTCTCATCGCCTCTCCTCCTGCGCCAACGACCAAGGACGGACAGACAATCCCACCCAAGCCTTACCCCGTCGGGCTTCCCGAGGCCGGGCTTTCCATCTGTCCTGGGTGGGGCGGGACCAATCTCCTTCCGGCGCGCATCGACCCCGAGATGGCCATTCGCGCCACGTGCACCGGCAGCACCTTCACCTTCGACGAGGCCAAGGCTCTCGGCCTCTTCGACGCCGTTGCGTCATCGAAGGAGACGCTGCTGGACACGGCCAAAGCCTGGATCCGGGAACGTGTCAAAGCCAACCCAGGCTCGGCGAGTCTGACTCGCGACGGTGCGCCCTCACGATGGATCGGGCGGGGAGTTTGTTCCGCCAAGGTCCTTGCCGGCGTCGATGCTGTTCGCCGGGACCCCGCCTTTGATCCCAGCGGTTCCTCGGCGACGGACTCCACGAAGGCAGTCATTGAGGCCATCGACGCCGGACTAAGCGGAGGCACCGGTGGGAGCACCGGCTGGCGGAGCGCTCTCGCTGTCGAACTCCGCCAACTCGTACGCCTCCGGTCCCTCCCTGCGGGGAAGACGGCCATCGAGAAGTTCTTCTCCAAGTAGCCTGTCCACCGCATCGAGGACGCAATCTGACGGCACCGCGTCCCGCGCGCATCCTCACGGGCATGGCCGGCGTCATGTGCGCAACCGGTGCGCAACGGCCCGGCCGCAACCCCGGGGCCTTTGGTCCCAACAAACAGGCATGTACGAACGCAACTCCGGGCAGACACGTACGTTCAACTCCCCGGACCCTCGGTCCGCGCCCCGTCAGACGGTTTATACTCTGTCAGCCTGTCCACACTGTCCGAACACGCTCGAAGGGGAGGCTCGCCGACACCATGGGCCGTGATGGGATCTGTTGCTTTACCAGACTTGTCGCACGCGGTTGGTCCACACATACGCCACAGACCCTTCGCCTGTTGTCGATCGATCCGATCCAATACTGAACCCTCGGCGAGCCTGAATCTCATGCTCGCCAGCCACTCGAATCCAGGAGCCGACATGAAACCTGAACCCCGCACCCGCCTTTCCTGCGTCGCTTCTCGTCTCGCGTACCTTGCCCGAGCCTGCGTTGCCTCGATCGCACTCACGGTGGCCGCAGTTGGCGCCATCGTGGCCCCGGTGCCGTCCGCGTCCGCCCAGTTCCTCTCCGGCGGGATGAACATGGGCATGGACATGTCCATCTCGCGTCGCAGCCTGGATTCCTATGCGAAGATCCTGAACCTGACGGATGACCAGAAGACCGCCGCCCGTGCGCTCCTCGAGGGCCAGCGGGCCGCCGCCAAGGATCTCGCGAAGGAGATGCAGACCAAGATGGAGGCCATGATGGAGGAGGCTCGCGAGTCCTCCGACTGGACCCAGTTCCAGAAGAAGTCCATGGCCATCCAGGAGGAGATGGAGAAGAAGGCCACCTCCCAGGAGAAGGCCTTTTACGAGGATGTCAAACTCCTCCTCACGCCCGAGCAAGAAGCCCAGTGGCCCAAGGTCGAGCGTCATCGCCGCCGTGAGACCATCATGCGATTCGGCATCGTCGGCGGAATGTCCGTCGATCTCTACAAGATCCTCGACCAGGCCAAGATCGAACCGGGGTCCATCGACGGGCTTGTCGAGATCCTCGATCGCTACGAGAACGACCTCGACACACGCCTAAAGGACTTTGAGCGCATCGGCAAGGAGGCGCAGAAGACCGCGATGGGCGATGGCATGATGGACTTTGAGGCTCAGCGCAAGGCGATCAAGGACGTCGAGGCCCAGGGACGTCTCGTCCGCGACATCAACCGCGATTACACTCGCCGCGTCCTCGCCGTGATTCCTGAGGACAAGAAGGCTGAGGTCGAGTTGCTCATCAACCGGCGGATTCATCCGCGGGTTTACAAGGAGACGTACGCCGAGAAGGCCATGACTGCGGCCCTCGCGATGAAATCCCTCTCCGATGATCAGCGGTCCTCGCTCGCCGCCTACCAGACCACCTTTCTTCGTGACATCACCACCGCCAGCGACAAGTGGGCCAAGGCGACGGAGGAGAAGGAAGAGAAGGCCGGCGGCAAGATCTCCGCGATGATGGATGGTTTCATGGGCGGCATGGGCGGGCCCGGGGGCGAAAAAGACACCACGCTCACCGACGCCCGAAAGGCACGCAAGGAAGTCGAGGATCGTGCGTTGGACCGTCTGAAGTCCGTGCTCTCCGAGGAGCAGTACACCGCCCTTCCCGAGAAGAAGTCGGATGCACGGGGCCAGATGGGCTTCATTGAGGACATGGGCATCTTGATGGAAGAGGACGAGGACTAGCCGCGGTGGAAGCGGATCAGGCGACACAGGACCGGTAACTCCAAGCGATCGACTCCGCCAACACGCATGCCTAACAACACCTCTTCGAGCAACGGCACCATGATCGACGGCGGCAATCGCCCGAACGTGGCCCCTCGCTTTCCTACATCACCCATTCTCGAAGAAGTCCCCAAGGTTGATCCCGCGGCAACGGCCTTGCTCAATGCCGAGCAGGCCGTTCGGCTCCGCGCCGTTCCTTTCGCGATCCATGGCTCGCGCGTCCATGTCGCGATGGTGAACCCCGAAGAGACCGAGGCCCTCGACGAACTCTCGATCCTCACGCGCAGGCCCGTCACCGGCGTGGGCATCGCCGAGGAACCTTTCGCCGAACTCCTCCGCTCAACCTACGGCATCACCGCCGCCCAGATGGCCGCTCGTCTTGGAGGGCAGGCGGAGGAATCCGACGATCTCATCGCCAACCTCGAAGCCATCCAGGCCGAGGACCTCCACCGGATGGCCGAGCAGCCGTCCCTCATCAACCTCGTCAACCTGATCATCCTCGAAGCGATCCGCGAGCGTGCATCGGACATCCATGTCGAGCCGTTCGAGCGGCACCTCGCGGTGAAGTATCGTGTCGATGGCGTGCTCGTGGAACAGGACTCACCTCCCAAGACGCTCCAGCCCGCGATCACCAGCCGCATCAAGATCATGGCGGGGATGAACATCGCCGAGCGATATGCGCCACAGGACGGTCACATCACGCTCCGATTCGAAGGCCGCAAGATCGACATCCGCGTCAGCACGGTGCCGACGATCTATGGCGAGTCGGTGGTCATGCGTGTGCTCGACAAGGAGGCCATCCGCCTCGACCTCGAGACGCTCGGCATGCGCGAGCCCGACCGCGTGTCGATGCAGAAACTCATCGACCTGCCCCACGGCATGGTCCTCGTCACCGGGCCCACCGGCTCGGGAAAGACCACCACGCTCTACGCGGCGCTCACCAAACTCTACGACCCGAGCCTCAAGATCATCACCATTGAGGACCCCGTCGAGTACGAACTCAACGGCGTGAACCAGATCCCCGTCAACCCGAAGCGTGGTCTCACATTTGCGAACGGCCTGCGATCCATCCTGCGCCAAGATCCCGACGTGATCATGGTGGGTGAGATCCGTGACGCCGAGACCGCCGAGATTGCCGTGCGTGCCGCGTTGACGGGCCACCTTCTCTTTTCGACGCTGCACACGAATAGCGCCATCAGCGCCCCGGGTCGATTGCTCGATATGGGCATCGAGCCGTTCCTTCTTTCCAGCGTGCTCGAGGGAATCCTCGCGCAGCGTCTTGGCCGAAAGATCTGTCCGCACTGCCGTGCCGCGGCGGCGCTTCCCGAGGAACTGCTGCACCGTCTCTCCGAGGTCGAACTGGCGATGTTCCCCGGGCGCCGCGGGTCGAAGGGCGTCGGTTGCGAGAAGTGCGACGGCACGGGGTACCGATCACGCATCGGGTTCTATGAGATGATCCTCACCAACTCGCCCCTGCGCCAGGCGATCTCGCAGCGTCAGAGCGCCCACGAGATGGTCCGCGCCGTTGGGCCCGGGTTTGTCACTATGCGCCGCGACGGGATGATCAAGGCCGCCCAGGGGCTGACCACGGTTGATGAGGTCCTTCGCGCCACGCAGGACGCCGAGGATCTCCCGGGCCTCCTCTCGGCGAATGCGACGAGTGGCGGCGGTGTGGTTGGGAGCGGCGGGGGAGCGACCGCGTGACGACGTTCGCGTACAAGACGCTCGCCTCGCGCGAGATGCAGACGATCGACGCCCCCGATCGCGCCTCGGCCTTGCGTCTGCTTGCTCGCATGGGCGTCACCCCGGCCTCGATCGCGCCGGTGAACGAGGTCCAATCGATCGAGGTCCCCGCGTCGGGAGATCCCACCCAGCGGCGTGAAGAGGCCGCTGCACTTCGTCGTGCCCACGCGATGTCCGGCGCCAATCTCGCCGCCCTTGTTCGCGAGATCGCGACGGCCCTCTCTGCGGGGCTCCCGCTCACGACGGCGCTCCGCGCGTGCGCGGGAAGGAACACGAGCACACGCCGCGCCGTCATCATCCGCGCTCTTGTCTCCCAGATTGAGCAAGGGCGCAGTTTCGCCGACGCGATGGAGCAGTTCGGGCGCCCGTTCACGGAACTCCTCGTGAACCTCGTCCGCTCCGGCGAGGCCTCGGGCAAACTCCCGGAGACGATGGAGCAGTGCGCCGACCTTCTCGATCGCGACGTGAAACTCAAGCGGTCGATCGCCGGCGCCACGCTCTATCCCGCGATTCTCCTCGTGCTCATCGTGATCGCGATCGCGATCGTCGTGCTGTTCATTGTGCCGACGCTCCTGAAGAAGACGGGTCTGAGCGTCGCGCAACTTCCTATGCCCACGAGGATCCTCAACGACATCGCGTTGTTCGTGAAGGTCTATTGGCCGTATCTCGTCCTTGGGCTTGGCGCCGGTTTCTTCGTCCTCAAGGCCACGCTCGCCAAGCCCGACGTTCGATTGAAGGTCGATCGCTTCCTTCTGCAGGTCCCGCTCCTGGGGCCGGTGTTGCGCGATGTCGCCGTGGCCCGGTTCACGCGCACCCTTGCGACCCAGGTCGGTTCCGGGCTTGGGGTGCTGACCGCCCTTCGCATCACCAAGGGCACGCTGGGCAACAAGGCGATGGAGTCTGTCATCGAGCAGGTCTCCGACGACGTCGCCGGCGGCAAGACCATCGCCGAACCGATGGAGAAATCGGGCTACTTCCCCGAGATGCTCGTCCAGATCGTGTCGCTCGGCGAGAAGTCGGGGCGCCTTGACGAGCTGCTCAAGCAAGCCGCCAAGTCCTTTGACGATCGCGTCGAGGTCAGTTTGAAGGTCTTTACCGCCGCCCTCCCGCCCATTCTCGTCGTGATGGGCGCTCTGGGCGTCGGCTTTGTTGTGCTCTCCATCCTTCTCGCGCTCCTCGAAGCCCAGAACGCCACGGGAATCCGCTAGCCCACAGGAACCAAGTTCATGCGTCACCGCCCACTCCGCCGAAGCGCCTTCACCATCATCGAGGTCCTCGTGATCGTCGCGATCATCGGCATCATCGCGACGGTCATCATCAGCCGTCTGGGGAGCACGCTGGGCCAGTCCAAGCGAAAGATCGCGCAGACCAACGCGACCGCCCTCGCCAGCGCGATCAAGCGCTTCACCATCGATTGCCGCAGCCTCGAGCCGGGCGACACGATCGACATCCTTCTCGAAGCCCCCGGCGGTGACACCGCCAAGGGCTGGCAGGGGCCGTACGTCGACAACGCCGATGCGCTCCTTGACCCGTGGGGTCGCCAGTTCGTGCTCATCGTCCCGGGAAACTTCAATGTGGACTTCGACGTTGTCTCGTACGGCTCCGATGGCGTCGAGGGCGGCGAGGGCGAGGCCGCCGACGTGATCAACGGAAAGCGCGACTGAGTCCGTGATGGAGATTCCTTCCCCGTGCGTCGTGCCTTCACCATCATCGAGGTCCTCGTCGTCGTCGTCCTCATCGGGCTGATGGCGGCCGTGGTCGTACCTCGCCTCACGGGCACGCGCGCCGATCTTGTTTCTGAGGCCCAGAGCGTCGCCAATCTGCTGGAAACCGCCGCCCTTCGCGATCAGGTCAGCAGCCAGAGCCTCGCGATCTTCTTCACCAACGACACATTCTCTCTCCTCTCGCTTGCCGCGCCCGATCCCAAGTCCAACGACCTTTCCTCGCATCAGTGGCAGGACGACCGTCTCGCCACGCCGGTGCATCTCCAACGCCTCGTGCTGAAAGTTGCCCGGGCCGATGGCGTTCCCCTCGATGAACGCACGTTCCGTGTCGAGTTCTCCCCCACGAGCATCCGCCCGGAACTGATCCTCACCCTCGTCAACCCTTCGAACTCCGACAACGACGCCTGGACGCTCACGCTCGCGCCCTCAGGAACGACCGTTGTGGTGACCGAGGGGCTCGAACCGCCCGAAGCCACCACCGTCATCGATCTCGACGCTCAGGGTTCCGCGAACACGCCCTTCTGATCGTTTCACTCATGCACCGCTGGCCGCGACATCTCCCGATCACGCACACACGCCGCGGCGTGCTCCTGATCGACACGCTCGTCGCCGTGGTCATCATGGGTGTTGCCCTTGCCGTCCTCATCGGGATCGCATCGTCTGCGCTGCGCGCGCAGCAGCAGGGCGAGCGCCTCCAGATTGTCGCGATGCTCCTGGATGAGAAGCTCGCCATGGTCGTCGCCGTCGGTCCTGACACGTTCGCCCGCGAGTTCGACGAGTCCGGCGCGTGCGACGCCCCTTTCCAGGACTACCGCTACACGATCGACGTCTCCTCGACAACCGATGGCGATCCCTACTCCGTCGTCGCCACCATCTTGTGGACCGAGTCCGGCCGCGAGCGATCCGAGTCCATGGAGGCCCTGATCGCGCCGCGCCTGGGCGATGATCCAGACCCCGATCGGCGCCCGCAGGAATCCGTCGAGCGAACTTCGGAGAACGCGCCATGAGTTGCACGCGCGCTGCACACCGTCCCGGGTTCACCCTCGTCGAGGTGCTCGTCGCTCTCGTGCTGTGCACGCTCGTCGCGGGCGGTGCGGCCACCGCGCTCAGCGCCCTCGCCCGCTCCCGCGCCACCTCACGCTCTCATCGTGAGGCGTTCGCCTCCGCCCAGGCTGGCGTCACCCGGATCGTTCGCGATCTCCAGTCCATCTGCCGCGATGCGGATCTCCTCCAGACTCATCTCACCATCACCGATGGCGGCGCCGACATCGAGGCCCTCGATGGTGGCTCGGGCGCCGATTCCATCCTTGTCCGTTCCCGCACGATCCGCCCTCTCCGCGACCCCTACACCGCGCCCGACGGCGGCGAGCAGATCGTCGAGTATCGCGTCGGCGGCGATTCCCTCGACAACCCTCTCCCCACGCTCTGGCGTCGAGCCGAGATGGCGTTGGGTTCCAAGGCCGACATCGGCGGCCTCGCCTGGCGCGTCGCGCCGGGTATCGAGACGCTCGCGATCGATGCCTTCGACGGATCCGAGTGGTTCCCCGAGTGGGACACTGACCACGACGGCATGCCCCATGCGGTTCGCATCTCCATGACCACGCGATCCACCGATGGCATGGCCTCGGCGACCTATCGAGCCGTCGTGCCTGTCGATCGAGTTCCGATTCCCTTCACGCCTGAAGAGGAGACCACGGACGAGACCGATACCGGCAACCCAACGACGCCATCTCCAAACACCACCACTGGCACCGGAGGCACTGGGAATGACACTGGTGGCTCCGGCGGTGGAGGCGGCTTCATTCGTGAGACTCCCACGACCGGCGGCGGCGGCGGTGGTGGAGGAGGCGGAGGTCCCACAACCGGCGGCGGTGGCCGAGGCAACGGTGGCGGCAACACCGGTGGAGGAAATGGCGCAGGCGCGGGTGGACCACGCGGCGGCGGAAACGGTTCGCCCGGCAACTCCGGAGGCGGCACGCCACCCGGTGGTGGGGGAGGTGGTCGCCCATGACTCCCGCAATCACACGGCGCTCGGTCCTCATTCCCCGCACGCGCCGCGCCTTTGCGCTCCTGCTCGTCCTCTGGACGTTCATGCTCTCGGTCGTCGTCGTCGGTTCCATCCAGGCAACCGCGTACGCCCAGGCCGTCGGCGGGCGCGAGGCTCTTGCGCGCACGCGTGCCTACTGGGCCGCACGCAGCGGTGTCGAGGCCACGCTCGCCCGCTTGGAGAACGCCACGCTCGACTCCGACCAATCCAACGCCTTCCGCGTCTTCGATGACGCGGCCCAGGTCGCCGAGGGCACCATCGACCGCGCCATCTACACCGTCGTCCACTCCACGCCCACGGGCGAAGTCCTTGGCCCCGCCGACGCCCACGCCAAACTCAACATCAATCGCCTCACGCCCGAGCAACTGCTCAATATCGAGCCGCTCATGTCCGAGGACATTGCCGCGAGCATCGTCGACTGGATCGATGAAGACGACGAGTCCCTCGCCCTGGGCGCCGAGTTCTCGTACTACAACTCGCAGACCCCGGCGTATCAGCCTCGGAACGCGTTCTTCCGCATGATCCAGGAACTCGAACTCGTCGCGGGTGTCACGGTCGATGAGGTGCGGGGCGAGGACTGGAACCTCAACTCGCTCCTCGACCCCAATGAGGACGATGACGACGCCAGCCTCCCGTGGGACAACCGAGATGGCACGCTCGACCTGGGCTGGGCCGGCGTGATGACCGCGGCCAGTGTCGAGAGCCACTTCACGCCCACCGGCGAGGAGTATGTCGATCTCAAGACTGCCGCGACCGCCGACGTCACCAAACTCATCGGCGTCGAGGACGATCAGGCGCAGATCATCATCGACCACGCGAGCGAGAGCGGCGCCACCATGGCCGACTACATCCGCACCACGCTTCCCCAACTCCAGTCCCAATCGGGCTCGGGCAACGACACCAACTCCTTCGGGTTCAACTCCACGCCCCAGGTCGCTCCCCTCACCGACGAACAACTCACCAAACTCCTCGACACCTGCTCCATCGGCGTCATTCCCGCGGGCGTCATTCCCGGGCGACTCAACATCAACACCTGCGAGCGAGAGACGCTCGAGATGCTCCCGGACATCCCGCCGGAACTCGTGGACGAGATCATCGCCGAACGGGACACCCGCCCTGATGGCTTCACCTCGATCGTCGAACTCGCCGAGGTCCAGGGGATGTCCCGCACCCGCCTCGCCCAGATCTACGATCTGCTCACCGTCCGATCGAACGTGATCGAGGCCACCGTCCGAGGTCGCGACATCGCCACCGGCATCGAGGTAGAAATCGTCGTGACGATCGATCGTTCATCCGTCCCGGCCGTCATCAAGGAGTTCCGAGTTCAATGACCGCGACGGTGGAACCCAAGCCCAATGTCCTCCGTGCCGCGCCCGCCTCCCGGGCGAAAGGCCCCGCACGCGTGGTCGCCGCGATCCACGCTCAAGGCGAGTCGGTCGTGGCCCTGATCGTCAAACGCAACGGCAAGCCCGAGATCCTTGAATCCCAGGAACTCCCCAAGGCTCAGCTCACCGCGTGGCTCGCCAAGGCCGCACGCCAGCACGAGTTCAAGGACGTCATCGAGATCGCCGCCGGCGGGAGCACCATCGCTCGGCCCGTCCCGATTCCACAGGCGAGCGACGCCGAGACCCTCTCCGCCCTGGAACTCCAGGCCGAGACGCTCCTTCCCGAGTCGCTGCCTCCGCATCGTCGGGCCGTCGGGCTGCTCAATCCAGCGGCGAACGACGCCCGCACCGGACTCCTCACGGCCCTCGTCGTCGATCACCCGCAC
Organism: uncultured Phycisphaeraceae bacterium; assembly: GCA_964628245.1. Lineage (GTDB taxonomy): Bacteria > Planctomycetota > Phycisphaerae > Phycisphaerales > UBA1924. The sequence continues at coordinate 427,031 of CAZVMU010000002.1, forward strand.
GGTTCATGGTCGCCACCCAAGGGCACACGGGCGACTCTCATCGCCCCGATCTCCGCCCTTGCCGCGCTCCGTCTCGAGGCCCAGGCCGCCGGTCTTACCGAGCCGACCGACGACCTGTATGCCTTCGCCGACCCCGCCGATGGCAGCATCGCCGTCATCCATACCAATGGCAAGGGCCTTGTCGCGCGCTCCCTCGTCGAGGACACCTCGACCACCGATGCCTGGGCCGACGCTGTTCGTCGGGCCGCCCACCACGTGACCAACGTGACCAAGTCCGCCCCCTCGCTCGTGATGCCCGAGGGCGCTCCCGCGGCCTTTGCCGAGTCCATCGCCGGCGCCCGCGCCAACGACATGTGGCTCCGCAAGAACGCTCTTGCGCTCGGCGGGGCGCTCGCCGCGCTCTCGAACGTTCCCACGGTCCGTTCCTTCGCGGCGCTCCACGACAAGGCACCCAAGGTTGAAGAGCCGTTCGCTCTTCGTGCCTCGTCCACACTCTCACATCCGCGGGCCGCGGTACTTGCGATTCTCGTTGCTGTCGCCCTCGCGATCGTCCTTCCATGGCTCACGGCCCAGGCGCGACTGAGCCTCATGCACGCCAAGTCCGAGACCCTGAAGGTCCAGCAGGCCCGCCGCGAAGAACTCAACAAGCGTTCCAGCATCTATCAGGAACTTGCCCGCACCCGCTGGCCCATGACCAAGCTCCTCGCTGAGATCTCGGCGTCCACGCCCGTCGGCGTCACGGTCACCAATCTCACCATCGTCCCGGGACAACCGATCCAACTCCAGGGCCAGGCCGACAACCCGGACCTCGTCGCCACCCTCGTCACCAATCTCAACAACTCCAAGCACTTCTTCGCCCAGACCAAGCGCACGGAATCCCGCACCGGCGAGACGACGACCTTCGATATCGCGGCCACCGTCGCCCAGCCACACGCCTCGTTCTCGCTTCCAACCGCGCCCGAGGGCGAGACTCCTGTGGATTTCGATTTCTCCAAGACGCCTCTCGCCGAGCGTCTCTATCCGGGCCAGAACGCCTCGAATACCGCCGTTGAGCCCAAGGCCGACAAGCCCACCCGCACCTCGCGTTCTTCGCTCAGCGACGGCTCCAGCGGCGCATCAACGCCCGGCGCGAATCGTTCCACAGGCTCGAGTTCGCTCCCCAAGGAACCCCCCGCCCCGATCGCCGATGCCGACATCGCCACACTCGATCAATCGGGAACTATGAAAGAGTTCTCCACGCGCTCCGCGTTCCTGACCGCCAACAAGAAGGACCTCGACAGCGCCACCAAGCAGCGCCTCGAGGGCGAGGTCTCCAAACTCAAGGACCGCCTCCGGGCCCTGAAAGGCGGTGGATGATGGCCGGCATGCTCGCCTTCTGGAACCGCCAATCTCCGGTCATCAAGGTCGCGCTCGGCGCGGTCCTCGTCCTCGCCCTCTACTTCGGCGTGGTCGAGCCGGTGATCAACAAGACCAAGTCCATCAACGGCACGGCCGATGCCAAGGCCACCGAACTCATCCGTTTCGAGGCCGAGCGCCAGGCCCGCCTCGCCGCCGACCAGGACGCCACCATCGGCGTCACCCGCTTCGGCATCGTTGATGGCCCCGGCGAGCGCGTCGCCCGATCCGAGGACGTCAACCGAGCCATCAGCAAGATCCTTGCCGACAACGACGTCCAGCCGCTCCTGACCACGCGAGAGGTCCCCCTCGGCAACGCGAAGTCCCCGCTCACCGCCTTCGCCTCCGACAACGAGCAGATCCAGCGACTCCAGATCGAGATCGCGTTCGATTCTTCGCCCGAGCAACTCGCCCGCGTCCTCGCCGGCCTCGAGCGCGAGCCCAGGATCGCCGTCATCAACCGCCTCCAGACCCGCGTCGCCAGCACCGACCGCACGACGCGCGTCCTTCGCTCCACGATCAACGTCGAGGCGTGGCAGATCATCAAGAAAGCCGCGAGGACGAGACCATGACTCTCTCCGACACGCTCGCCATCGTCTGGCAACGACTCGCCTGGCCGGGGCGCCTCGCCGCCGCCGCACTCTTGGGCGCCGCCGCGATCGCCGTCACCTCGGGTGTCACTCTCGTCCGCGCCATGACCGTTCCCACCGCCACACCGCTCGAGGACGCCAAGAGCGAGAAGGAACGCGACGCGAAGTACAAAGAGCAGTTCGACACCCTCATCGCCCACATCGATGGGCGGACCGTCTTCTTTACCCCCGCCGCCCCGCGCCCGCCCGAGGTCATCGCCGACGAACCACCCATCGACACTGGCCCGCCACCCAAGCCCACGTACTACGGAGGCCCAACTCTCGTCGGCATGATCAACGGCGTCGCCTGGTTCGACAACGGCACGAAACTCAAGGTCGGTGCCGAGTCCATCGACGACCTCAAAGTCACGCGTCTCCTGCCGCCCTGGGAGGCCGTCGTTGAATGGAAGGGTGTCGAGTTCACCGTCGGCCTCTTCAAACGCGACGAACTCATCATCCCCGGTCGTTTCACCAAGGCGAGCGTTCCCGCCACAAAGATGGCGACCGACGACACTCCCTCACTCCCCAAGCCGCTTCCCGCAAAGCCAGCAACGGCCACGCCGCCCACGCGTACGGAGGCCCAAGGCGTCGTCATCGGCGATGGCGAGATCACCATTATCCACGATGGCGTCGATCCGCCTCCTCCGCCGCCCCCGTCCACCCCCGAACCCGCGGTTCAACCTCCCACCGATGACCCGCCATCACCATCCTCCCCCGCTCCCGACGATCGGAGACGCCCATGATGCCCGCCACCCGCCGCGCCGCCAAGCCCCTCCTCGCGGCACTCGCACTCTTCTCTTGTGCGTTCACCTCACTCACCCACGCTCAGGATGAGCCCAGCCCCGACGCGATGAGGGCGCTTATCGATCGTGAACTGAGCACCATGAACGCGCAGGCGGCCGACGACCATGCCGACGCGAGCCACGATTCCGATCAGGCCACGACTCCCCCCGATGTTCTCGACGGGCCGGACACAACTCTCGCCTTCAAGAACGTCACCGTCGAGGAGATCATCCCCTTCATCGTCGAGGCCACGGGCAAGGTCGTTCTCCCTCAGTCCGACATCCTGACCCGCCGTGTCACCGTCCTCAACGATCGACCGATCCCACGCCGCAAGGCGCTCGACATGGTCTACATCGCCCTCCTCCAGAACCAGATCGGCGTCGTCATCCGCGATGGCACGATCACCCTCCGCGACCTCGCCGAGATCCAGCGCCAGGACGTCCCCGTCGTCAACCCCGACGAGACGGTTCTCGAACTCCACGACTCGGGATACATCCTCGAGAAGGTCTACGCCCTCCGCTACGTGACCAGCAAGAAGTTCGGCGACGCCATCAAGGGCAGCCTCCCCGAATACGCCAAACTCACCATCGACGAAGAGTCCAACCAACTCACCGTCCTGGGTTCGGTCACACTCCTCAAGCGCGTCGAGCGCCTGATCGCCGCCCTCGACCGCCCCAGCGCCGGGGCCGTCGTCACCGAGACCTTCCGCCTTCGATACGCCGACGCGACCGTCGTCTCCCAGAACGTCCAGGAACTCTTCCCCGAGGGCAACCAACGCCGTAACACCACCCAGAACAACCAGAACAACCGCCGCCAGAACAACAACCAACAACAACAGGCCCAGAGCAACACCCAGATCCGCGTCACCGCGAACACGCAGCAGAACTCAGTCACCGTCGTCGCCGACCCCGAGGTCATCGCCCAGATCCGCGAACTCGTCGCCAACCAGTGGGATCTTCCCCTCCCCGACGAGGCCGTCATCCCGCGGACGTACGACATGAAGAACTCCGACCCGGTAAAGGTCAAGGAACTCCTCGAGGGCCTCTTTGGCCGTCCCACCACGACGAATAACAACAACCGCAACAACTCCCAGTCCCAGGGCGTCGGCCGACTCGCCGGCCAGTTCTCGTTCGAGGCCATCCCCGAGTCCGGCCGCCTCGTCGTCGTCGCGAAAAGCCCCGACAACCTCTCCGTGATCGACGAGATCATCCGCGACCTCGACCAGCCGCAGACCATCGGCCTTCCCGTCATCATCGAACTCAAGCACGCCTCCGCCGAGGACCTCGCCGAGCAACTCAACGCCCTCCTTGCGCAAGATGGCACGCCCGCCACCGTCCGCCGATCCGTCCAGGGCCTCTCCGACGCGAGCCTCTCAGGCTCCAGCCCCTTCGCGTCCACGTCCTCCACCACGAACGCCAACTCCGACGCGAACTCGGCCGCCCAGACCATCTCCTTCTGGTGGCAGCGTGCGCGCCAGCAGGCCGATCAAAGAGCCGCCTCGAATCTCGTCGGCAAACTCCGCATCGTCCCCGTGTGGCGACAGAACGCCGTCATGGTCATCTCCCCGCCCGAGTACCGCTCGTCCATCACCGAACTCGTCGCCCAACTGGATCAGCCGGGGCGTCAGGTGCTCCTCTCCGCGATCGTCTGCGAGATCTCCCGCGACGACGCCACCGAACTCGGCTTCCGCTGGTCCAGCAGCAACATCTCCGCCACCAACACCGACAACAACATCAGCATCACCAACAACGCCTCGGGCACCGCCAACAACTCCTTCGCCGGAAACCTCTTCGATACCACCGTCCTCAACTCTTCCATCAACCTCAACTTCCTCCTCTCCGCCCTCGCCCAGAAGACCAAGGTCAACATCCTGAGCGAGCCCAAGATCTTCACCAGCGACAACGAAGAAGCCGAGTTCTTCGATGGCCAGGACATCCCCTTCATCACCGACAGCCAGACCAACACCCAGGGCAACCTCGTCCAATCCTTCGATTACAAGGCCGTCGGCATCCAACTCCGCGTCCGCCCACGCATCACTCCGAAGAAGGACGTCGACCTTCGCGTCAACCTCGAACTCTCCTCCATCGTCCAGGGCCAGACTCTCTTCGGCGGCTTCGTCGTCGATCGCCGCGAAACCACAACCCAGATCATCGTCCGCGATCAGCAGACCATCGTGATCTCCGGCATTCTCCGCTCCGACGATTCCGATGTCGTCCGCAAGGTCCCGCTCCTGGGCGACATTCCGCTTCTGGGATACCTCTTCCGCAGCCGCGACAAGCGCCAGACCACCACCGAACTCCTCGTCTTCATCACCCCCGTTGTCGTCGAGAACCCCGAGGAAGTCGACCAGATCAACGAGCCGTATCGCAACCGCCTCATGCAGCGCATGGACGAGCAGGACCCCGACTCTTCGCTCCGCACCACGCCCAAGCCCATCACCAACGAAACCCAGCCCCAGCAGTGATGCCAAACGTGTCGATGTCTCTACTCACCCTCATGGCCCAGGCGTCTCGCCTGCGTCTACTTCTTCTACTCGCACTTCTTCCACCCCTGATGACAGCCTGCGTCGTCGAAGAATCGCCGAGCACGAACACTAAACGTCCGCTCTTCGCTCCTTCAACCACAACATCTGCGCCCGCCAACATCCCCACAGGCTCCGTTGCCGCTCGCGATCCCTCCACACAAACCTCCGCCTCTCGCGTCCAGGCCATCCTCCAACCCCTCGGTGGCGTCACCTACGACGCCCAGGTTCTCCCCGTCATCTCCCCCGATGGACTCAAACTCGCCGTCGAGGAAGGCCTCGCTCCGGACTGGCCAACACTGCTTGCGTCACCCGACGCCTCGTCCTCACCAGGCACGCGCGTCGCCCTCTACGACATCTCCTCCTCGCCCCCAAAGCGAATCGACCTCGCCGACGATGTTCCTGCGGGCCTCCTCCTCGGCCGCTCTGCCGACCATACCGGTGTCCTCGTCGAGCATCCGCGCGACGACGGCTCACGCTGGATCGGTAAGCTCCGCTGGGCCTCGGGCGCTATCGAGTGGCTCGTGAAGTCCCCACCGGGCGTCATCAACGCCCATGCCATCCTCACACCCGCCGGCGACCTCGCCTTCACCCGCTCCACCATTGCCTCGCCGCTGCGGGATCTCGTTCTTCTCCGCCAGGATGGCTCCGAGTTCACCCGTGCCGCCGGCAGTGGGGGGGCAGGGTCCTATGAGTTCCCCCTCGCCTCCGAGGATCCAAACACCCTCTACGCGCTCGTGCGAGTCGCCGACGCCTTGGAGATCGAGGCCATCCGCCTCGCCCCCGATCCCTCCTCCGCCACGAAGGTCCGTCTCGGCTCCACGATCACCCGCCGCCTCCTCGCGGGACACGTCTCCGATTCCACGGCCTACCAGGTCGCCGCGAGCGTCGCCTCGCCGCTCCCCGCGCCCCCGCGAACGTCCAACGCGCCCGTCAACACTCCGCTCCCCCTCGCGCTCCTCCATCCCGTCTTGGGCCGAATGGTGATCTACGACCTCCAGCGAAACGCCCTCGTCCCCCTTGCCGCCGACTCCTACGCCGCCATTCCGTACACGACGATTCCCGCCAACAGAAACGAAACGGCCGACGGTTACTTCTGCGCAACCGCGCAGGGCCTCGCCTTCGAGCCGGTTCCGGCCACCACGCCGAACTCGTCTTTCACCGCCGTACGCGTTGTAGCCGGCGCCGTTATGCCCCGCCGCGCTATTGGTTCGCAGCCCGTCGCGTTGCCGCCGAAGAGTGGGGGGGCCGCCCCGCCCCGCAGCATCATCGCCTTCTCGCCCTCTCGCGCCGATCCCCAGCGCCTCGAGATCACCGCCATCACCCTGGGCACACAGGGCAAAGACCCGCTCGCGCCGTGATCACGAGGTGCATCCATGCTTTGATGGCACCGCTCTCCAGAGCGGTGTCCGGATGGACGCCTCAATCCGTATACCCTCTGTCATGGCACACAACCCAGTCGATCTCTCCCTCACCAACAAGACCGCCATCGTCTGCGGCTCGACCTCAGGCATTGGCCGAGCCTGCGCGAACGCACTCGCTGCGCTCGGCGCCAACATCCTCCTCATCTCCCGAGATCAATCCAGACTCGACGCCGTCAAATCAGAACTCTCGACTGGTGCCGGCCAATCCCACTCCACACTCTCCGCAGACTTCAGCAAGCCCGCCGAACTCGACAAGGCTCTCGCCGACCGAGTCGCCAACGGCCTCGCCGCCCACATCCTCATCAACAACACCGGCGGCCCCCCCGCGGGCCAAGCGATCGACGCCACACCCGACGCTTTCCGTGCCGCCTTCGAGGCCCACCTCATATGCAACCACATCCTCGCGACACGCCTCGTCCCCGCGATGAAGGCCGCGAAGTATGGCCGGATCATCAACATCATCTCCACAAGCGTGAAAGCCCCCATCCCGGGCCTGGGCGTCTCGAACACCATCCGCGGCGCCGTCGCCAGTTGGGCCAAGACTCTCGCCAGCGAACTCGGCCCCTTCAACATCACCGTCAACAACGTCCTCCCTGGATTCACAGCCACCGAGCGACTCACCTCCCTCGTCGAAGGCCGAGCCAAGAAGGCCAGCAAGACCAACGCCGAGATCGAGGCCGACCTGAAAGCCACGATCCCCCTCGCCCGTTTCGCAGAGCCAGCCGAGACCGCCGCCGCTGTCGCATTCCTCGCCAGCCCCGCAGCGGCCTACATCTCCGGCATCAACCTCCCCGTCGATGGCGGTCGTCTCCCGACGCTCTGACCTGCCGCCTGCGCCGCATGACGCAGTGATCGCTGATTCGGCAGCATGGCAGTCTGCTTGGGTTTCAGAGGAAACCGGCCAGGAGTAGTGTATTTAACATAACCTATCTTATAGGACCTTCCACAGACTGTCTTCGCTACAGCTTTTCGACTCTCCAGAGCCCACACGCCAACACTACGCCATGCCTCCAACGCCTCAGTCGCCCGTCCAACTCGACGCCTCGTCCCTCTCGATCCACGACGTCCTCACCGTCGCCCGCCAGAATCGTCGGGCCGAACTCACAGACTCTGCCCGCACACGAATCGCCGAATCTCGGAACGCCCTTGAGGCCTGCCTCTCCGACGGCTTGCCTCACTATGGCATCAACACCGGATTCGGCTCCCTCGCCCGTCAGCGGATCGGCGATGCCGACCTCACCACACTTCAGCGCAACTTGATCGTGAGCCATGCCGCGGGCATCACCGAGCCGTTTCCGGACGATGTCGTGCGCGCGACCATGCTCCTTCTCGCCGCCTCGCTCGCCAGGGGTCGTTCCGGCGTCCGTGTCGAACTGGTCACGCAGATTGTCGAGATGCTGAATAGGGGGGTGACGCCGATCGTGCCCGGCGTTGGGTCCGTCGGGGCCTCGGGCGATCTCGCTCCACTCGCCCACATCGCCCAGGTCGCCCTCGGCGAAGGCCGCGCGCGCGTCGCCGGTGTTGAGCTCTCCGGACGCGACGCCCTTTCTCGAGTCGGCCTCTCCCCCATCGTTCTTGCCGCGAAGGAAGGCCTCGCCCTCATCAACGGCACACATCTCATGGCCGCTCGTGCCGCCCTTCTCCTCGCCGATCTGGATAACGTCCTCGACGCTGCCATTATCGCCACGGCGATGTCCATCGACGCTGCGCGCGCGACAGATGCGTTTCTCGACCCGCGTCTCCACGAGGCTCGCAACCAGCAGGGCCAGCAGCGCGTCGCCAGTGTGCTTGCCGCACTTCTCAAGGGCAGCGCCATTCTCGCCTCCCACCGCGCGGACGACACCCGCGTGCAGGATCCGTACTCGTTTCGCTGTGCGCCCCAGGTCGTCGGCGCCGCACTTGACGCGATCGCCAGCGCGCGCGTGATCGTGGAACGCGAACTTGGTGCCGTGACCGACAACCCGCTCGTCTTCGACAAGGATTCCATCCTCTCCGGCGGGAACTTCCACGGCATGCCGCTGGCGATCCAACTCGACTGCCTCGCGATCGCCCTTGCCCACATTGCCGGCATTGCCGAGCGAAGACTCTTCTGGATCCTCTCCGCGTTCGATAAGGATGCCGGGCTCCCCCCCTACCTCGCGCCGCCTGGGCGCGCGGGCGTCTGCTCGGGACTGATGATCGCTCAGTACACGGCGGCGGCTTGCGTGAACGAACTCGTCGGCCTCGCCAATCCAGCCAGCGTCGCCAACATCCCCACAGGTGCCGAGATCGAGGACTACAACTCGTTTGGACCTCGCAGCGCCGCCAAGGCCACACGTGCGTTGGATCTTGTCCGCCACGTCGTCGCGATCGAACTCCTGACGGGAGCCGAGGCCATCGAGCGTCACGCCCCGCACACCACTAGCGAGCCACTCCGTCGTGCATTGACAGTTGTCCGCAAGCATGTCGCCCCCTGGACCGACGACCGGTCCCCCGCTCCCGACATGACGCGCCTCGCGATCGCTGTCGCCGCGGGCGAGTTCGCCTCGCTCAGGGTGACGCCGACGCCGCTTTGACACACGGACGCGCCCAACCGCCAACAATGCAGCGTGGCACCACAGAACACCAAATCCCGCTCGTCCAAACCGGCGTCTCCAAAGCCCCCCCACTCGCAGGCCTTGTCGGCCCTCGCTCACGCCGATCGCGTCGTACGTGCGCCGCGCTCCACCACGCGGACCTGCGCCACGTGGACCATCGAGGCCGCCCGGCGGATGCTGATGAACAATCTCGACCCCGAGGTCGCCGAGGATCCGTCGCGTCTTGTGGTGTATGGAGGGCGCGGGCAGGCGGCACGCAACTGGAAGAGTTTCGACGCGATCCTCTCCACGCTCGAACGCCTCAAGCCCGACGAGACTCTTCTTGTCCAATCCGGCAAGCCCGTCGGCGTCGTCCGTACCCACGTTGACGCTCCTCGCGTCCTGATCGCGAACTCGAACCTCGTCCCCCACTGGGCGACGCAGCCGCATTTCGATGAACTCGCCGCGAAGGGCCTCATGATGTACGGGCAGATGACCGCGGGGTCGTGGATCTACATCGGAACACAGGGCATCCTCCAGGGCACCTACGAGACATTCGCCGAGTGCGGGCGGACGGAGTTCAAAGGTTCGCTCAAGGGTCGTCTCTGCGTCACCGCCGGTTGCGGCGGGATGGGCGGCGCGCAACCGCTCGCCATCACCCTCGCCGGTGGTGCCGCCCTCATCGCCGACGTGGACATCACGAAACTCGAACGCCGGCGGAGGGATCATTACCTCGACGAGATTGCCCCGGATCTCGACGCCGCCATCGATTCGGCGCTCCGCTATGCCCACGCCGGCGCACCGATGTCTGTTGGTGTTCACGCCAACGCGATCGAGCTCCTTGAGCGACTTCTCGAACGCGACATCACCCCGGATGTTCTCACGGATCAGACGAGCGCTCACGATCCGCTTTTGGGGTATGTGCCCATCGGCATGACCGCCTCCGAGGCCGCTGAGGTTCGCGTCACCGATCCCGAGGGCTACCAAACCCAGAGCCTCAAGTCCATGGCGAGACACGTCCGCGCCATGCTCGAACTCCGAACCCGGGGCAGCATCACCTTCGACTATGGCAACAACATCCGACAGCGTGCTCTTGATCAGGGGGTGAAGAACGCCTTCGACTTTCCGGGATTTGTGCCCGCGTATATCCGTCCGCAGTTCTGCCTGGGGCGTGGGCCTTTCCGCTGGGTGGCGCTCTCGGGCGATCCGCGCGACATCTACGTCACCGACCTCGCCATCCTCAGGGCCTTCCCGAAATCCTCCGGGCCATATGGCGAGCGGCTCCACTCCTGGATCCTCGGGTGTCACAAGAATCCCGACGCGCTTCTCGCGGGAGACTTTGATCGCTGCGAGCCGCGATTCGCGTTCCAGGGATTGCCCGCGCGAATCTGCTGGCTGGGCCTGGGCGAGCGTGACAAGGCCGGGCTTCTCTTCAACGACCTCGTGCATGAAGGAAAGGTCAGTGCACCGATCGTCATCGGTCGCGACCATCTCGACTGCGGCAGCGTCGCTTCGCCCAACCGCGAGACCGAGGCGATGAAGGACGGTAGCGACGCCATCAGTGACTGGGCCATCCTCAACGCCCTCGTCAACACCGCGAGCGGCGCCTCGTGGGTCAGTTTCCACCACGGCGGCGGCGTCGGCATCGGATACTCCCAGCACGCGGGCCAAGTCATCGTTGCGGATGGCACGCCCGAGGCCGCACGCCGGCTTGAGCGAGTTCTCCGCAATGATCCGAGCATGGGTGTCTTCCGCCACGCCGACGCCGGGTATGACGACGCGATCGCCTGCGCGAAGAACCTCCACGCCGATATCCCCATGCTCGACGCCTGACAATCGCTACCCACATTCGTGGCACACGCGTCACGCTTGTGCTCTACCTCCTCCTCCATCTGGTTTCTCCCGCTTCATCGCACCATCCAACGGACGGCCCATGCCCACGCTCTACCTCATCGACGGTTACGCCGCCTTCTTCCGCTGCTACCACGCGATTCGCACGCCCATGACCAGCCCCGTCACGAAAGAGCCAACGAACATGACGTTCGGGTTCGTGGGCTTGATGTTGAAGTTGCTGCGTGGCGATGGCCTGGGCGCGCCACTCGCCCCCGACGACATGATTGCCGTCGCGCTCGACGTCTCGGGTGATCGCGGGACATTCCGATCCGAGTTGTACCCGGACTACAAGGCCACGCGTCCCCCACCGCCCGAGGATCTCTTTCCCCAGGTCGAGCGATGCCTGGCGATGCTGCGTGAGGTTGGTGTTCCGATCATCGGGGCCGAGGGGTTCGAGGCCGACGATGTCTCCGCGACGCTCGTTCGACAACTCCTCGACTCCCGAGGGGATCTCCGCATCCGCCTTGTCTCGAAGGACAAGGACCTCAAGCAACTCCTCGATGACCAAGGCCGCGTCGAACTCTTCGATGCGCACACGGCGACCGCGTTCAGTGCCGAGACACTCAAGGAGCAGACCGGCCTCGCGCCAACCCAGATCGTGGACATGCTCGCCCTCATGGGTGACACGGTGGACAACGTCCCGGGTGTCACCGGTGTTGGCGAGAAAACCGCGATCGCCCTCCTCAACGAGTGGGGCTCGATCAAGAACGTCCTCGCCCACGCCAACGAGATCAAGGGGAAGCGTGGCGAGAACATCCGTGCCGCGGCGTCGCTCCTGCCGCTCTCGCAGCGCCTCGTGACGCTTCGCGATGATGTCCCCGTGGAACTTGATGATGCCGCCGCGCAGGTTCGCGCGTTCACCCTCGACAAACTCATCCCCATCCTCAAGGAACTCGGCTTCAACCGGTATCAGGACGACGTCCGAGCGATCCTCGGCCTCGCGCCAGCCCCGGCGACACAGGATTCAACCGCGTCGTCTCCAACCTTGCGCTCCAACACCTCCCCACCACCTTCAACCCAGACGACACCACCCAAGCGATCCTCACGCAAGAACGACGACACGTACACCGCTGGTCTCTTCACCGATGCCAACGCTACCGTTGCCACGCTCAAGCCTCAATCCGGCGAGTACGCCGCTATCACGACCGCCAAGGCCTTGAAAGACCTCGTCAACGCGCTCGAGCGTGCGCCCGTGATCGCCATCGACACCGAGACGACGAGCCTCTCACCCATCGACGCCAAACTCTGCGGCGTGTCGGTCGCGTTCGAACCAGGGCGGGCGTGGTACATTCTCGTCCGCTCGCCCACACCGAGCGAACATCTCGATGAGGCCACGGTTCTCAAGGCCCTGCGGCCGATCCTTGAGGACAGCACAACGCCCAAGGTCGGGCACAACCTGAAGTACGACATGCTCGTGTTGCGGAGCGCGGGCGTGATGCTTCGCGGATTGTGCGACCCGCCCGGTGGCGACAGCATGATCGCCAGTTACTTGATCGATGCCTCGCGATCCTCCCACAGCCTTGATGCCCTCGCGCTTGGCCTGCTCAACCGCACCAACATCTCCATCCACGACCTCATCGGCAGCGGCAAGGACCAGCGCAGTTTCGAGACCGTCCCTGTCGATCAGGCGACGACCTATGCCGCTGAGGACGCCGACGTCGCGCTCCAACTCTTCTCGATGATGGCTCCGCAACTCAAGGCCATGGAACTCGAGTCGCTCTTCCACGGCGTCGAGATGCCCCTCGTCGAGGTGCTCGCGGAACTGGAGTTCAATGGTGTGCGCGTGGACGCCGACGAGCTGTCGCGCCAGGAGGCACGCCTTGTCGCGCGTCTTGCCGAGATTCGCAAAGAACTGGACCGAGTCTCGATCGAGTCCATCGCGCGAACCTTCGATCCCGACTCGCCGAAGCAACTGGGTGTCGTCCTCTTCTCCAAGCCCACCGACGATCCGCCGGGCTTGGGTCTCAAGCCGCTGAAGAAGACCAAGACCGGGCATTCGACCGACGCCGAAGTCCTCGAGAAACTCGCCGAGGACCCCTCCATCGAGACGCCGATCCCCAGTCTCATCCTGGAGCATCGCCAACTGAGCAAACTCGTTTCGACGTATCTGGTGGCTCTGCGCGAGGCCATCAACCCGAAGACCGCCCGCGTGCATGCGAGTTTCCATCAGACCGTTGCTGCCACTGGGCGTCTTGCCAGCAGCGACCCCAATCTTCAGAACATTCCCATCCGCACCGACATCGGTCGTGAGATCCGCAAGGCGTTCGTCGCCGACAAGGACCACCTGCTCATCACGGCCGACTATTCGCAGGTTGAGCTCCGCCTCCTCGCCCATCTCTCCAAAGACCCCGCACTCATCGCCGCTTTTAAGGCCGACGAGGACATCCACACCGCCGTCGCCGCCCAGATCCACCAGGTCGCGCCCGACCAGGTCACGCGCGACCAGCGCAGCGGCGCGAAAATGGTCAACTTCGGCATCGTCTATGGCATCACTGCGTTCGGCCTCGCCCGGCGCCTCAACATCCACGAACGCGACGCTGCCGAGATCATCACCGGCTACAAGAAGCGGTTTCCGGGAATCACCACATTCCTTCAGGAGTGCGTCGCCCAGGGCGAGCGTAATGGCTATGTCGCGACCATGCTCGGCCGGCGTCGCCCGATTCCCGACATCCACAGCACCACCCCCGCGCGAAAGGCTCTCGCCGAGCGCCTCGCCATCAACTCCGTCGTGCAGGGCTCCGCGGCCGATCTCATCAAACTCGCCATGGTCGATCTCCACAAGCGTCTCGCCGACTCGGCCTCGCACTGGCGCGGAGGGAAGCCCCCCGAGATTCCCGGCGTGCGCATGCTCCTCCAGATCCACGATGAACTCGTCTTTGAGGTTCGGAGCAATGTCGCCGAGAAGGCCCGCGATCTCATCGTCTCGCGCATGGAGGGCGCGATGGACCTCCTCGTGCCGCTCAAGGTCGGGTCGTACATCTCCTCCAACTGGTACGATGGCAAGTGAGCACCCACCGTCCCCACGCCGGGCATCAGCCCCCCCCACCGCCGCACCCCACGGGCAAAGCCGCCGCGGAGACGCTTCCCGGCATGCGGGGTGAATCACCGTGGACGACGCGCCGACTCCTCGCGTGGATGGGCGAGGCCTTCACCGCCAAGGGGCTCGACTCGCCGCGACTCTTTGCCGAGATCCTGATGTCGCACGTCATCGGTTGCGAGCGACTGAAGTTGTACACGGATCCCGACCGTCCCGCGAATGCCGAGGAACGCACGCGGCTCCGCGATCTCGTCGCGCGTGCCCTCAAGCACGAGCCGGTCCAGTACCTTGTCGGCGAGGCGTGGTTTTTCGGCCTTCAGTTCCATGTCGATCCTCGGGTCCTCATTCCGCGCCCCGCCACCGAGGTCATTCCGGAGACGATTCTCCAGCGCGCCCAATCCACCCACGGCGTCGGATTCGATGGGAACGGCCTGCTCATCCTCGACGTCTGCACCGGCTCGGGGTGTATCGCGGTCGCCACACTCAAGAGACTCAAGGCAGCCCGTGCCGTCGCCACCGACATCAATCCCGATGCGCTCTCGCTCGCCAGGGAGAACGCTGCTCGCCATGGCGTTGCCGATCGGATCGAGTTCGTCCAGGGCGACATGCTCGCCGCGCTCCACGATCACCCGATCGCCGGGCGTGCGAGCACCTTCGACTATGTCGCGAGCAATCCGCCGTACATTCCCGATGAAGAGTGGGACGCTGTCGCTCCCAACGTCAAGGACCACGAGCCGCACGCCGCCCTGCGTGGTGGCTCCGACGGGCTCGATTTCGTCCGCCAACTCCTGACGCCGGCGCCGCCCACAATTCCCGCGCCGCGACTCCTGAAGCCGGGCGGCATGCTCCTCATCGAGGTCGCCGACTCTCGCGCGGCGGTCGCCAGGGACATGCTCGCCGCCGACCCGATCCTCGAGAGTCCACGCGTTCTCAAGGACCACGAGGGGCTTCCTCGCGTCGTCGTCGCGACACGTCGCGAGTAGTCATCTAACTCGCACGGCCTTTTTCTAGCACCCCGCGGCAAATCGCCCCAGGAAGAAGAGCAGGTCATCGATCGTCACGGCGCCGTCCACCACGCCCGAGTCTTCCGCGTCGCTCTGATCCGCCGAGAGCGATCCCGCGAGGAATGACTCGAGAAAGTCGGTGAGGTCATCGATCGTGACGGCACAGTCGCCCGTCACATCGGCCCGGCATGGCATCGCGCCCGACGCGCACGAGTCCACCACGCCGTCGGCATCGCAATCACGCCCCAAACCGATCCCGATCGAGGCCGGTTCCAACTTGTAGATCTGGCCCGATGAGTACCGCGCGAAGTACACCTCTCCTGACGCGTCCTGCCCGAACACCGACGTCCCGTTGATCGTGCTCGCCGCCAGTCCCAGGTCCGCGCTCGTCCGCAAC
Source organism: uncultured Phycisphaeraceae bacterium (assembly GCA_964628245.1). Taxonomy (GTDB): domain Bacteria; phylum Planctomycetota; class Phycisphaerae; order Phycisphaerales; family UBA1924. Next base: position 442,669 of record CAZVMU010000002.1, read on the forward strand.
GACACCAGCGACGCTCGCCCGGTCGGCGTGCCCGCGTCATTCAGCGTGTCGCTCGGTCGGAGCATCCCGATCCAGTCGTTCGAAAAATCCGCGAAGAGGAAGAGCCCGTGGAACTCGGGCATCGCGCACCCGCGATAGATCACGCCGCCGATCACCGTGTTCCCGCTGGGTTCGGCCCCCGACCGCAGATAGTCGAACATCGGCACGCGGAAAGCCGGGTTCTCGCAGGGCGCATAGGGTGACGTCGGCACGATTGTTCCCTCACACACCGGCCACCCGAAGTTCACGGCCGGCGCATCCGGCTCCAGGCGATCGATCTCTTCGCGCTGGAAGTTCCCCACGTCCCCGATCCACACGTTCCCAGTCACTGAATCTCTCGAGCACCGATACGGATTTCGAAGGCCCAGCGCCCAGATCTCTTCAAGATTACCCTCGGTGTTTCCCACGAGCGGATTCGATGGTGGGATCGAGTAGTTCCGATTCGCGTCCTCAAGATACTGGTCGTCGTCGGCGTTCCCGGGGATGTCGTCCAATCCATCGACGTCCAGCCGCAGCATCTTCCCCGCATAGTTCATGGTGTTCTGCGACGGCGCGGTCCCCGGCGCCATCTGATCGCCCGTGACCATCAGCAGGTAGCCGTGCGAATCGAACCCAATCCACCCGCCGGTGTGCTGGGACGCCTGGTCATCGACAAAGAGCACGGTCGTGATGCTCGACGCGTCGGCGACGTTTGGGTCGGTTGCGCTCGCCACTCCCGTGATCAGCCGCACCTTCCCCGTCGTCTCCTGCGTCGAGATATAGAACCGTCCATTCGTCGCGAAGTTCGGGTGGAAAGTCATCCACAACACACCATTGGCGCCACCCGCGTTGGGCACAGTCAGGAATGGCTGATCAAGGAACTGCTCGTCGGGGAGTTTCAATACGCGGATCGCCCCGCCCCTGGAACCCACGAAGAGCCGTGTCGAATCTCCTGGCGCCGACACGATCACCGTCGGGTTCGAGGTCGTCCCGATGAGCCGTGCCCGCATTGCCGTCCCTTGCGCTGCTGCGTCATTCGCTCCGCCAGCCACGCACGCCACACAGGACAGACTGACTGCCACAGATTGCTTCTTCATGGTCCACCCTATACCACGCGTCCACGCCCCTTGATCCATCGGATTCGTCCGAGGGACCGGCCAAATCTCGAGTAGACTGCAATTCAAGCCCGAAACGTCGGGGCAGGGCCATTGTCACCGGCACTCTGGAAAGAAGGGCAACCCCAGGACCCGCCTCAACCGGGCCTGATTCCTCGATAGAGCGCCTGCACCCGGTCGACCTCTTGCTTGCGGACCGTGTCCAGGATCAACTTCGGGATCCGCCACTGCTCCTCCGCCCGCGTCACGTTCGAGCAGTGCTCGGTCACGCAGCGATACAGCAACTTGAAGGCGTCCCGCGGCTGGTGCATCTGGTCGAGTGCGTCCACCAGATCCTGCCGCGTGACATCTTCCGCGAAGAGATCCAGGAGTGACGCCGCCGACCCCGCGGGCGTCTCATCGCGACACGCGTTCAGGCGCGACTCGCAGAGGTCAAAGAGCATCGCCCCCGACCACGTCAGCCGCTCCACCAGGCTCTGCTTGTCCAGGCGCGCCTCCTGGAAGAACGCCGACGACTCGCGGAAGAGCATGTATCGAAGTTCGACCGGGAGCAGCAACTTCACCCCAAGCCCCGGGTGCTGCAGGAACTTGTTGTTCAGCATCGGCCACACGAGCGCCCGCATCCGGTCCGGATCGCCATTCACGAGCGTCGGCTCGTCCACGCGATCCACGACCACCATCACGCCCGTGTACCCCAGCGGCAGGACCACCCGCCGCAGCACCTCCAGCGACTGGAAACGCGTCTCGTCGGTGTCTGTCACGGGGAGAGCCATCGCCGGTCGCAGTCGTGGCGAGAGTTGCAGGAGCGATCGCACCAGCGACCGCTGCCCGCGGCCCATCGTTCGCAACTGCCGACGGATCTTTCGTGCCGTTGAGGCGAGGACACCCCGATCCCATGCATAGTGCTTCACGAGCAGCACGCCGCACGCCGCCGTGATCCCCGCGAGCACCCACCACGCCCACTCGGGCTTAAAACGCGCCGGCGCGAAGAAGAGTCCATAGACCGCCGCCGCCCCCACCGCCGCCAGGCCGAAGAGCGCCACCGCGTTCGTCAGGATCGCGCCCCACGGAGGGCCGATCCGCAGGCGCGATCGCAACTCGCGCGTCCGCGAATCCGCCACCGTCGGGCGGTCATAGAGCGCCTGCAGCAGGAGCAACTCCTGACGTTGGCGCAGCGACAATCTTCGCACGGCCTTGCGTGGGTCCGCGCCAAGATCAAACGCCGTCGAATCTGCCGTCTTCCCAAGGAACGCGTCCACGAGGCGCACCACCGCGATATGCAGGAGCGCATCGATGTGGTCGACAAGCCGGATCTTCTGGATCGTTTCCAGGGGAGATTTGCCGCCGTGGAACTCGTGCAGCGGACCGAGCACGCCATTGAGATCGTCGTACGAGATTAGCAGCACCTTCTCGTTGGGGTGCTGGGCGTTGTGCTCGTGCACGCGGCGCGTGATCTGCAGGCGAATCGCCGTCTTTCCGCTCCCCTTCTCGCCGAAGACCACCGACGCCGAGGGCCGGCGCAGATCACCCACGATCTTCTCGAAGTCCGAGTGATGGAGTTCGAACGACCGTGACGAGGGAGTCGCCACGCGCTCCGCCGGCTGGTTGTGCCCCATCCGCGCGAAGACCGCGTCGGTGCGTGCCTCCTCGCCCCGGAAGGGGTTCTCGATCAACCGATGGTGCTGGAGAAACTCATTCAGCGTCATGCCAGATCTCAGGACTTATCCACAGGTCCCATTTCCATATTCCCAATGCCCAGTGCCGAATGCCTCTTGCTAGTGATCCACCTTCCGCCCAAGCCCCGGTGAGATCTTCGCGAGAGCCTTCTCCAGCGTCTTCTGATCCTTCGCCTCGAGATTCAGCCGGAGCAGCGGCTCGGTGTTGCTTTTGCGGATGTTCGCCCACCAGCCGTCCTTCGCGAAGCAGTCGATCGTCACGCCATCGAGTTCGTCGATCGTCGCGTGCTTCCCGGCGTGTTCTTCCTTGAGTGTCGCCAGCGCCGCGTCCTTGTCCTCGATCTGGAAGTTGATCTCCCCGGACTGCGCATACCGGGCGATCGGCGAGATCAACTGGCTCATCGTCTTGCTGCTCTTCGCGAGGATCGAGAGCGCCACGCACATCGCGATCGCCCCGCTGTCCGCGTTGAAGTTGTCCTTGAAATAGAAGTGCCCCGACAACTCCCCGCCGAAGACGGCCTGGTGCTCCGCCATCGCCCCCTTCAGGAACACGTGCCCCACCCGCGCCCGCACCGGAGTTCCGCCGGCCTTGGTCACTTCCTCCGCCACGGCCTTGGTCGAGCGAAGGTCGTACACGATCGACGCTCCGGGATTCTTCGAGAGAAAGTGCTTCGCCATCAGCGCCGTCAGGTGATCGCACCCGACCGCCTTCCCCTTCTCATCGATCAACACGCAGCGGTCGGCGTCGCCATCGAAGCAGACGCCCAGATCCGCCTTGTGATGGAGCACCGCCTCCTGCACCTGCTTGAGGTTCGCCGCCACCAGCGGGTTCGGCTCGTGCGCGAAGGTGTTCTTCGTGTTCTCGAAGTTGATCTCGATCACGTTCAGCCCGGGCGCCGCGCCCATCGGGCCCTGCTTCCCGAAGATTTTGGGGAACATCGTCCCCGCCATCCCGTTGCTCGCGTCCACCACGATCTTCAGCGACTTCCCGCTGGGAATATCCAGGAACGACCGCACGTGCTTCGTGTACGCCGGCCACAGATCCCGCGACTCCGATCGCCCCGACGGCTTCTGCACCGAGTGCTTGTCCACCATCGCGGCGAACTTCCGCACCTCCGCCAGGCCCGACATCTCCCCCACCGGCTTCGCCTGGCGCTTGGAGATCTTGAACCCGTTGTACTGAGGCGGATTATGGCTCGCCGTCACCATCACGCCCCCGGCACAATCCAGGTGGTTGATCGCGAAGTAGATCATGCTCGTGTCGCACAGGCCCAGGTCGATCACGTGCCCGCCCTGTTCGTTGATTCCGAGGATCAGTTGCTTGGTCAACGACGGACTCGACGACCGCATGTCCCGCCCTACGACGATGTTGTGCATCATCGGGCTGGTCTCCCCCGCCGCCGCCGCGTCGGCGATCAGGAACCTCGACACCCCGAACCCGATTTGCCAAGCCATCGTGTCATTGAGAAGATCCGGGTAGGTCCCGCGGATGTCGTACGCCTTGAAGATCCGGCCAAGCATGAAGTCCAGGCTCCTGTCCAGAAGTGGATCGCCGCACACGGAGGCCCGGCCCAAAGCCTGAACAATCCGATACGGGCGAAACGTGAAGAGTAGGGTTCCACACTCCCAAAAAGCCCCCGAACATCATCGCGCTCCGCGACTTTCTGCTCTCCATGGGGACTCGCCGGAGAATCTTTGGGGCATGGGGGCATGGGGGCGTGGGGCTCGCTGGTCGACTCAGGCTCGACAGGCCTCGTCCGTACGGCAATGGCTTCGAGAGATCGCCCTTCACGCACTACACTCTCTTCGCGACATCGGCGCGGCCCAATCGCCTCCGAGCCATGCGGTCCTGCCCGGTCTGCACAGTCGCCACCGTAGCTCAGTGGTAGAGCAGTGCTTTTGTAAAGCACGGGTCGTGGGTTCAAGTCCCTCCGGTGGCTCTTCCTTCTCGAACGTGCGAACCGCGGCCATCGGCACGCCGTTTCTGCCTCGCCGCTGACCGAAGGTCGTTGCCCGTTCGGCTGTCCCGGGCTAAACTCGCCTCCCTCGCGTCTCGCTCCCCAAAGAGAGCACGCCGCGACGGGCGTGTACCGAAGTGGCCAAACGGGGCAGACTGTAAATCTGCTGGCTTACGCCTTCGCTGGTTCGAATCCAGCCGCGCCCACTTGCCTGTTTTCCAAGGGATTCCAATCGCTCACACCGGACGCCAAAGTCTCGGTGTCTTCGCCCCGTGCGATTCGGCGGGTGGCTCGGGCCGATCGTGCCTGGGGTGTCATCCTTGGTCCGCACCGGCGATGGACGCGTGTGGCCATCATGGGCGCTCGCGCCGCTCCCGACCACTGGCGACGCCGTGAGGACGGGTCGCCCGCGTCCGAAAAGAACTCCGCCTGGCGTTTCGGGCGCTCCTCAACGTGTCCGAAGCGCTCGGCCTGGGCAGGACCATGCTCCGCTCGGGCCATGGAGCGGAGCGCTGGACGGCTGGAGCGGAGCGCCGAACGTCTGGGACGGAGCGCCACACGGCTGGAACGGAGCGCCGGACGGCTGGAGCGGAGCGCCACACGGCTGGAACGGAGCGCCACACGGCTGGAGCGCTCCGCTCGACAAGGAAAATTGTTTCCTTTTCAGGGTTGTCCGGGCGGTTTCGGGGCGTGTGAGCCCAACACGCCGGGACCACGCCCCCCTCTCCCCTCCCCTCTATCCCCCCCTCCCCCCCTCCCCCCCTCCAATCGGCCCAGGCCGCGGCCGTGGTCCAAATGCCCCAACCCTTCCCATCTCTTCATATTCTCCACAAGCCCCCCCCGCCCCCACGCCACTCCGTCCGCGCGAGGCCTCCAACCATCCCCCACCGTGATCACTCGGACGACGACCCAACTCCTCGAGGCCCTGACGGACCAGCGCGACACGCCGCTGTGGATCGAGTTCGACGCGCGGTACCGCCCGGTGCTCCTGGCCTTCGCCCGGTCGCGCGGGCTGGAGGGCGACCACGCCACCGAGGTCGCCCAGGTGACCCTTGCCCAGTTCGCCGATGACTTCTCGAAGGGGAAGTACGATCGGACCAAGGGGCGGCTCAGCAGCTACATCCTCGGGATCGCCCACCACCGCGTGATCGATGCCCTCCGCGCGCGGGACACGGCACGTCACGCCCGTGGCGAGTCGGCGATCGGGGACCAGGCGAGCGCCCACACCGAACCCGGCGACGCCGCCGAGCGCGACTGGGACGAGGCTCGGCGGACGGTGATCCTCGACCGGGCGATGACGGCGCTGCGCGGGGAGGGGCGGATGGCGCGCGCCACGCTGGACGCGTTCGAGTTGTCGGCGCTCCGCGGCGTCCCGGCCGAGGAGACCGCGCGCCAGTGCGCGATGAGCGTCAACCAGGTCTACGTGTCGCGCTCGCGCGTCCTGCAGCGACTGCGCGAGATCGTTCACAGCCTCGAGCGCGAGTACGACGACGCATGAGCGAGATTCCGCGACACGAGCAATGCCCCGAGGCGGGCGCGCTGGAGCGAGCACTCGACGAGCGCGGCGCCCGCACGGTCGAGGAACTCGACGAGGCCACCCGCGCCCACGTCGGCGTGTGCCCGGCGTGTGCCCGGCGTCTCCGCCTGGCCCTCGAGGACGCCGAGTTTCTCGCGGGGGCCGCGGGGGCGCTGCGTTCGGCCGCCGACGCGCGCGACGCCGCCCGTGTCGCGCTCCCGGGGTACGCCATCATCCGCGAGATCGCCCGCGGCGGGCAGGCGACGGTCTATGAAGGACTCCACGAGCCGACGCGTCGAAGGGTTGCGATCAAGGTCCTCGACGTGGGAGGGGGCGCGAGAGCGACGGCCCGGCTCGAGCGTGAGGCCGAACTCGCCGCCAGGCTCCATCACCCCAATATCGTCACCGTCTACTCCACCGCGACGCTTCCCGATCGGCGCATGGGCGTCGCGATGGAGTTGATCGACGGGGTCCCCCTCGACCAGTGGGCCGCGGAGCTCGACGCTCCCGACGCCACGCACCGTGACGTGCGGCGCCGAAAACTGGTCCTCGTCGCAACGCTGGCCGACGCCGTCCAGCACGCGCACACCCTGGGCGTGATCCATCGCGACCTGAAGCCCGCCAACATCCTGGTCGATCGCGAGGGCGTGCCGCACATCGTGGACTTCGGCGTCGCGCGTCCCCTCGACGCCGGGATGGGCGGAACGCTCACACAACCCGGGGCGTTCGCCGGGACCCTCGCCTATGCGGCCCCCGAGCAGATCGCCCGTGGCGACGCGGTGGTCGACACGCGCGCCGATGTCTACGCCCTGGGTGTCATCCTGCACGAGTTGCTCACCGGCCGGCGCCCGCACGACACCGATGAGAGCCTCTCGGAGATCGTGCGGCGCGTCACGACGACCGAGGCCGCGCCGCTTCCTCCGCTCGTGCCCGGAGGTCTGGTGCCCTCGCGAGATCTTGCGGCCGTGGTGGCGATGGCGCTGGCGCGTGACCCGGCGCGTCGCTACCAGACCGCCGCGGCGCTGCGCGACGACCTTCGTGCGCTGCTCGACCACCGCCCCATCGCGGCCCGCTCGCCCGGGCCCATGGATGTGCTGCGGCAACTCGCGAGGCGCCACCGTCTCGCCGTCGCGTTGGTCCTCGTCGGCGTTCTCGTCCTCGCGGGGTTCGCGTTGACGATGGCCTGGAACGCGCGTGCGCTGTCGCGTGAGCGTGCACGGCTTGCCGAGTCGCTCTCGTCGAGCACCATCGAGCGTGCCCGGCTGTTGCTGCGGTCGGGTTCGTCTGCTCGCGCCGAGTCCTTGCTCTGGGGCGAACTGAAGGAGTTGCCGCCTCTGGCCAGCAGCGACAGACCCGACCCCATCGGCTTCGAGAGCGACGCGGCCTCGACCCAGGCCGCGTGGGCGCTCTTCGAACTCTACAGCCGACAACCGTGTGTACTTCGCACGCGTCTTCCCGGGACGCCGCTCGCCATGCGATTCGAAGGGGAATCACTGCGGGTGCTGCTCACCACCAACGACGGACGGACGACGATCACGTCGCTCGATCCCGCGCTCGAGAGGCCTTCCTCGGTCGAGTTTCCCCTCTCCATTCCCACACCAGCCGTCATCGACCGGGACGCCTCGCTCCTGCTTCTTGCACGCGAGGATCACCTCTGGCTCGCGACGCTCCATCCGCCCGGCGTGCTCGACCTGGGTCCCGGCCCTGCGCGCCGGCCGCGATGGGCCGCCACCACCGATCACGCCACACGGCTCGCCACGCTCCATGCCGACTCTGCACTCACGCTCCAATCCCTCGGCGATGCGGCGCCGCCCGCGTTCCTCCTGCCCGCGTCCAACGCCATCACGATTGCGCGCACGGATCCGCACGACACGCTTGTCCTCGCCCACCGCGACCGCGTCGTCAGCCTCTTCCGATCGAGCGATGGCGAGCGCCTCGGGATCTGGGGCATTCCCCAGGCGCTCTGGGAGAGCTCGATCCGCCCGGAGGTCTACGCCCTCGCGATCGTCCCTGGCGCTCGACGCGCCGCCGTCGGATGCAGCACGACGCTCCTGCTCTATGACCTCGACGCCCCGGGGTCGCCCCCAGTCTCCACGATCACGCTCCCAGGCTTCATCGGGAATCTCGCGGCCTCGCCCGAGGGTTCGACGCTGCTCGTCCGACGCTCCGATGCGACGCTGAACGTGGTGGACGCGTCGACGGGAACCATTTGCCAGACCATCGAACTCGCCGCCGAGCCGGCCGCGGTTGTCGTGCTCTCTGACGACCAGCGCCGTATCGCGACCGCGGGCCTCTCGGGGCAGGTGGAGGTGTTCGAGACGGCGCCCGAGGCCTGGCGTCACGACTTTTCTGCCGCCGCGAACTCCATCCACTCGGTGCGATACCTGGGGCCAAACGCCTTTGTCGGAGTCTCTGCGGACGGGGCGATCCAGGCCTGGGACGCCCACGCACCGCACACACTGCTCTGGCGTTCCCAGCTCGAGGCCGCCCCGCAGACGGCGCTCGCTGTTGCACCCGACGCCGCCACTCTCGCCACGACTGGATACGACGGCATTGTCCGCGAATGGGACGCACGCACCGGCGCACTCACACGAACCCTGGGGCAACTCCCGAAGAACACCATGGCACTGGACTATCGATCCAACGGCCGCGTGCTGGCCGCCGCCTCGGGGGATGGCTCGATCTCTTCTATAGACCTGGACCGGCCCGAGTCCCGGCCCACAACCATCCCCGCGCATCAGGGGCGAGCCGTTCGCGTTGTCCACAGCCCTGACGGGACACTCCTTGCGAGCGTCGGGGCTGACGCTCGCGTGCTTCTCTGGAACACCTCACGCCCCGGTGCCCACACGCCTCACGACCCGCCCGCGCAGAGCCGTGTCCTTGTCGGACACACCGCTCAGGTCCGGGGTGTGGCGTTTTCCCCCGATGGGAGGACGCTCGCCACCGGCGCCGACGATCGCACGATCCGGCTGTGGGACGTGCGGACCGGCGCGTGTCTTCGCACCATCGCCGATCTTCGGCGAGATGTCTTCTCCCTGGTCTTTCATCCGTCGGGGAACCTCCTCTTTGTGGTCTCGCGATCGCCGGGGATCCAGGTCTTCGATATCCGCACGGGGCGCGAGGTCGCGGTCCTCGGCGGGACCGATCGCGAGACGGGAGTCGAAGTGAAGAGCCGAGGGCAAGAGGACACCGACAGCGCTGCGCAGGCTCCGAACCTCACGCTGTCGATCGCGCTCTCGCCCGATGGCCGGACGCTGCTCGCCGCCGGAACCAATCGGCGAATCACGGTGTGGCAGCTCGACTACTACCAGCCACACTTGCGACGAAATGAGCCCGCTTCTCCATCGCCACGGTGACGATTCTGTCCTCGCATGCCGGGGAATCCCCGTGCGCATGGCGCCCACGCCGGGGCGAGCGACATCGATGCCAAATTAATCGTTGCATGACGGCGCGCCAGCCCGCATAATCCTGCGATCACGCGGGTTTCAGGCCGATGAACCTCCCGCACGGAGTGTTCTCGGGCACACATCGCCGCGACGGACGCGGCGGAACGAATCCGGTCTCTCGACACACTCGCGAGGCCATGCACGCATGGTCTCTCACACGAGGCACAGACACGACGCGAAGGAGCGCATCGCCACCACCCCACTCCAGTGCCGTCGTCCCACCCATCTCGGGTGTTGAACGCGCAGGGCGGACGCCCGCACTGGACCATGCCTCGGCGCACGAGGCGCCGCAACACCATGATCACTCTCGCCACGAGTCTCCTCTCCGGCACGCTCGCGATCGTTCCCGTCGCGGCGCTGGGAATCGTCATCACGCTCCTGCTCCGCCGACGCTTTGAACTGAAGCGCTTCGAGCAGAGCCACCGCGCCCGCACCGACGCCATCCAGAAGGGAAGCCACAAGGCTCGTCTCCTCCACCCCGACATCGATCTCACCAAGTGCATCGGCTGCGGCACGTGCGTCAAGGCCTGCCCGGAAGATGGCGTTCTCGATCTTCTCCATGGGCAGGCCGTCATCGTCCACGGCGCCCGCTGCGTCGGGCACGGTCGATGCGCCGACGTCTGCCCCACCGGCGCCATCGCGCTTACCTTCGGCGATCTCACGGATCGATCCGATCTTCCCGCCATTGACGAGAACTTCGAGGCCGTCGGCGTCCCCGGGCTCTTCCTCGCCGGCGAACTCACCGGTTTCTCGCTTGTGCGCACCGCCACGTCGCACGGCGCGACGGTTGCCAACGCCGTCGCCCAAAGGCTTGAGGACTCTCTCCCGCTGAACGAGCCCGACATGGTGGATCTCCTGATCGTGGGCGTCGGGCCTGCTGGTCTTGCTTGTGCGCTCCGAGCGAAGGAACTGGGCATCAACTATCTCGTCATCGAGCAGGCCGACAAGATCGGTGGCACGGTCGCGGCCTATCCACGCAAAAAAATGGTCATGACCCAGCCCATCCGCCTTCCCCTCCACGGGACGCTCGCCAAACTGGAGTACATGAAGGAAGACCTCGTCGAGCTCTGGAACGAACTCATCTCGACCCACCAGATCCCCACGCGCACCGGCGTGAGGTTGATCGACGTCATCCGAGGCGACGACGCCGTCTTCACAGCCAAGACGAGCGAGGGCCCGATTCGCGCGCGCAACGTCTGTCTCTCCCTCGGCCGACGTGGCACACCCAAGAAACTCGGCATCAAGGGCGAGGAACTCCCCAAGGTCGCCTACAGCCTCCTCGACGCCGAGTCGTACAACTACAAGAACATCCTCGTCGTGGGCGGCGGCGACAGCGCCGCCGAGGCCGCCGTCGGACTCTCTGAACAAGAAGGCAACACCGTCACGCTCGTCAACCGCGCCCCCGACTGGACTCGCGTGAAGGCCAAGAACGAGGCCCGCATCAACAAGGCGGTCCAGTCCGGACGCCTCAACGTCCTCATGGAGGCCAATACCCAACTCATTGGTCCAGAGGAAGTCGTCATCCACCGCACGCTCGGCGATCGCATCGAAGAAGTCAAACTTCCCAACGACGACGTCTTCATCCTCATCGGCGGCGACCCGCCTTTCGATCTCCTCAAGCGTGCCGGCGTCTCTTTCGATCCCAAGATGCGACCGGAGACCGCTCCGGTCTCGGACAACACCACGCCACTCCTCTGGGCTACCGGGCTTCTGCTCTTCCTCGCGATCGCCATGGTCCTGTGGGGCGCGTTCCATCTCGATTACTACACCTCCACACTCGCCGAGCGCACACTCAAGGACGTGCACACGATCCTTCGTCCTTCGGGCAAGATCGGCGTCACGCTGGGCATCACCGCTGTTCTCCTCTTCGCATGGAACCTCACCTACCTCGCGCGGCGTTCTGCCAAGGTTGGGCGGTTCCTTCCCGGCTCACTGCGATTCTGGATGGGCTCCCACGTCTTCACCGGCTTCGCGAGTTTCCTCTTCGTCATGGTCCACGCGGGGTTCATCTACCGACTGACGGTCGGCGGCTTTGCGATGCTCTCGCTCGGCGTCGTCCTCACCGCGGGGCTCGTCGGGCGGTACTTCTACTCCGTCGTGCCCCACGCCGCCAACGGCCGCGAGATGCGCCTCGATGAGGTCCGCGCCCGCCTCACCAATCTCTCTTCGACGTGGGAGAAGTCCAGCCGGGGTCTCGGCGCCTCTGTTCGCGCTCGCGTCGATGCTCTCGTGGCACAGGACCGATGGCGGCCCACGCTCATCGGTCGCGCCTGGCAGATGCTCGTCTCCCACTTCCGCATCCGGCGCGCCCTGCGTGAACTCCGCCACGATCCCGCCTTTGACGATGTTCCCGAGAGCGAACGCGTCGAACTCCTCGACCTCGCCCGGCGATCCTTCCGCCTCTCCCTCCAAATCGCCCACTATGAGGAGATCCGCGCCGTCCTCGGCACGTGGCGTTACGTCCACGGCTGGCTCGCCCTGCTCATGGTGCTCTTCGTCGTCGCCCATGTCGTCACGGCGATCCGCTACGCGAGTCTCGACCTCCCCGTGCCCCAGTCCTGGATCCAGACCGAGTCCATGTCGCGCTCGGCCAACGTGGAGGAGGAGCCCTGAAGCACAAGGCCGTCTCCATTTCGATCGCCTCGTTCACGCTCCTCGCGGTCGGCGCTGTGGCGTGGTGGGGGTTCCAGCAGCGCACCAGCCCCGGACCGCTCCACCCCTCTCACGCGAGCGTCAAGGCGCTGCAGGGCAACCGCGGCTGCAACGCGTGCCACGGCAGCGGCGCCATCACCGCCAACGCCTCTATGGACACTGCATGTCTCGTCTGTCACGAACCGATCGAGAAGCAGATCACCGCACGCACCGGGATCCACGGTTCGCTCCAGAAGCCCCTCGATCACGCCTGTGCCGTCTGCCACCACGAACATCTGGGCGGCAATGTCGCCCTCGTCTCTGACGCGGCGTTCCGTGAGGTGGGCGTTGTCGATCGCGAGATCTATGACCACTCGCACATCGGCGGCCTTTCCCTCCAGGGCGCTCACGACCGACTCGAGTGCTTCAAGTGCCACGCCAACTCCAAGGCCGACTTTCTCAAGGAAGGCCAAAGGCGATTCCTTGGCTTAGACCAAACCTGTACGACTTGCCACGACGACGTTCACAAGGGCGAACTCGGGCCCAACTGTGCCGAGTGCCACGGGCAACTCGAGCCGTTCAAGAAAGCGCCGCGCTTTGCCCACCCCGAGACATTTCCGCTCAACGACGGGCACTCGGGGCTTCTCTGCAGCCAGTGTCACTTCGAGCCCAAGGTCTACACCGGGCTTACCACGATCTGCGCCGACTGCCATATGGCCGATTTCAACAAGACGACCAGTCCGCCCCACGCCCTTGCCGGCCTCGCCACCACCTGCGCGGACTGCCACAATGCCGTCGCGTGGGACAAAGCCAACTACACCCATGCCGCGACCTTCCCCCTCGTCGGAGCGCACGACGCTCTCAAGTGTTCCGACTGCCACGCCGAGGGTCAGAAGCAGGTACGCACCGTCGCGTTCAACACGTCCCATTCCTGCGTGGCCTGCCACGAGTCTCCGCACCCCGCGTCCATGCTCGACGCCGTTGCTGCATTGACGCCCGGATTGGATACGTGCCAGGTCTGCCATGAGGCTGGCGACCGCTCGTGGTCGCGGTCCATCTCGCGTCTCTCCCCCACGCTCCATGAAACCACAGGCTTCTCTCTCGCCAAGCCGCATGACGCTCAGGCCTGTGTCGAGTGCCACGTTGGTCTTGACGAGACCCGAGCCGAGAAGCCGCCGCGCCCGACCTGGAGCGTCACGTTCCAGAAGCGGGCACAGAACGATTGCGAGGCCTGCCACAAGGATCCGCACGACTCACAGTTTGCTGCCGCACCGTACGAGAACCGCTGCATCACATGCCATGCGACAGATGCGTTCTTCCCCACCCATTTCGACCTCGCGATGCACGCGAACACGAGTTTCCCGCTCGACGGCTCCCACCGCGCCGTCGCCTGCGCCGCCTGCCACAAGGTCGAGAACGACATCCGCAGGTTCAAAGAAGTGACCATGGTCTGCGCCGACTGCCACGAGGATGTCCACAAGGGCAAGTTCGATGCCGAGGGACTTCCCGTCGCCATCACGGGCAAGACCGGCTGCGCCCGCTGCCACACCACGATGGATTTCCACGACATCACATGGACCGTCGACCAGCACAAGATCTGGACCGGCGAGGCCCTTACGGGCAAGCACGCCCAGGCCGCCTGCAATGACTGCCACCGCCGCGACCCCGCGCCGCGAGGTTCGCTCGCCGCATTCAAGCCCGCTTCCAAAGCCTGCTCCGATTGCCACGACGACATCCACGCCGGCCAGTTCACCGTTGAGCGCGTCACCGACTGCGCCAAGTGCCACCAGAGCACCGACACCTTCAAGACCATCGTCTTCGACCACCAGCGTGACTCTCGTTTCGCCCTCGACGCCGACCACGCGAAGCTCGACTGCATCGCCTGCCACAAGCCAGTCGAGTTCTCGGGCCGCTCCATCGTCCGATACAAGCCACTAGGCGTCGAGTGCGCCGATTGTCACGGCACGCAGTTCGACCCCAGATCACCCCGCCAACGCCGTGAACCGAATCGGCCCCCAGGAGGCAACCCATGACCCCCACTCGAGCCACCGCGTGGTCCGTGGCGGGAGTCCTCATGTGCACCGCCGGCCTTGCCCTCGCGCAGGACCAGCCCGCCATCGCTCCACCCACTCCCTCAACCACCGAGCAGCAAAGCCCGCCGTCCGGGCCTCAATCTGAGCCGCAAACGCAGCCCGAGACCAGGCGTCTCGACGTCACCGTGACTTCGGTCTCCGGCTCGAGTGTCTACATCGACTCAGGCCGAAGCGCCGGCATTGCCATCGGCTCACGCATTGTCTTCATTCTCAGCACCGGCGAGCGCATCGAGACCACGATTGCCGCCGTTACCTCCAACAGCGCTCGCGCGGAACTTCCCGAGGGTGCGACTCCCCCCGCGATCAATGACCACGCCGAAGTCCTCGTGGATGAGATCCCCGAGTCCGTGTCGACCGATAGCGCCAAGCCCGTCGCGCCCGTGCATCCACCCTGGCAGCGCCAGGAAGGCCCGCGCACCGCCGATACACCTCTTCTCGCTCCAGCCTTTTCCACGCCTCCCAAGGATCGCCCCACCACCATGCGCGGGCGATTCTTCACCATCGCGCGGATCACCAACGATCTCGAGAACGACCAGAACTACACCTACTTCCGCGCTGGAGCCTTCGTCGAGATCAACAACCCGCTCAAGGACGGCGGACGACTCCTCTTCGAGGGCGACGCCGACCTCCGCTCACGCGGCTCCATCGGCGACGATGGGACCGATCTCAACGCACGGCTCCAACGCCTCAGTTACGCCTGGGGCACCGATCAACACGCGCCGTACCGAGCTGAAGTCGGCCGCTACTACTCCACGTCTCTCCCCGAACTTGGACTCATCGACGGTGGTGAAGCAGCCATCCGCTTCCAAAACGGTCTCAGCGTCGGCGCCGGTGCCGGGCTTTACCCGATCGCCGTCAAGGACAGCCTCTCCACCGACAATTACGGCTTGCATCTCTTCGCCGATTACGTTACAGATGCGCCCAATGGATATGTCCAGGGTACCGTCGGCTTCCAGCAGACCTGGCACAAGGGCGAGCTCGACCGTTCCCTCCTCATTCTTCGGGGCGGCGCAAGGCCGCTCGCCGATCTCAACGTCTTCGCCTCCGCCCTCATCGACTTCTACACCGGCGAAGACACCATCAAGTCCGGCCTGGATCTCACCCAGTTCGTCACACAAGCGTCCTACACCATCAACCCCAAGACCGGCGCCACGGCTTCTTTCACCCACACGTCATGGCCCGAACTCAAACGTGAGGAGTACGCCCTGCTCCCTACCGACCTCATCGATAACGGGCACGTCGAGCGACTCTCCGCATCCGTCTGGCGCAAGGTTACCAAAGAGTTCCGCGTCACCGCCCGCGCCAACTACTGGATGGACCAGGACCGCGACGGCAACGGCGCCGAACTTAGCGCCGACTGGACACCCGAGGACGCCAACAACACGTCCCTCTACGGGGCCGTGTATTACGACTCTTCCTCGTTCACCACCGGCGTCGGCGCCCGCCTGCAGGCCAGGCGCGATCTCGGGCTGGTCCGTGTCTTTGCCGGCTATGAGGTCTTCTCCTACTCCACCGACACGCTCACCGGCGGGTCGTCCGACTACCTCAGACACACACTCCGCGCCGACGTCAACTGGTCGCGTGGCAAGTGGTACTTCGACGTGGACGTCGCGTACAACTTCGGCGACCAGGAACAGTCCATCGAACTCGGCGCCTATGTCCAGTACAGGTTCTAGAGGGATCGAAATTGCCATGCGGAGCATGCGCCCATGAAACGAACCCACAAGATCTTCCTCGTCGTCCTGGTGGTCGCCTACATCGCGGCCTGCCAGACGCTCGTCCCGCGCAAAGGCTGGAACAAGAGTTACGGGCCTGTCGTCCCCCACGACACCTTCCCCGCCGACTGCTCCCTTTGCCACGAGGGCGGATCCTGGAACAAGATCAAAGACGACTTCCAGTTCGATCACGCGAAGGAGACCGGTGTTCCACTCAACGGCGCCCACGCCAACGCTCAGTGCCTCCTCTGCCATAACGACCGCGGGCCTGTGCAGCAGTTCTCCGCACAGGGGTGCGCCGGCTGCCACCAGGATGTCCACCGCGGGCGCCTTGGCGCATCGTGCACCGATTGCCACAACGAGACCACCTGGCGACCCAAGGACGCCATCGCCCAGCACAACCGTACGCGCTTCCCTCTCGTCGGCGCCCACGCCTCGATCGATTGCACGCGCTGCCATCCCGGCGCCGCCACGGGCAACTTCGAGCAGCCCAATGTCGCCTGCGAGGCCTGCCATGCTGGTGACGCCACGCGCTCCACGACGCTTGACCACCTCGCCCAGGGCATCACCGATCGCTGCGACCGGTGCCATACGCCCGTCGCCTGGCTCCCCGCCGGCTTTGACCACCCGCAGACGTTCCCGCTGACCCTCGGGCACGCGGGCATCTCGTGCTCGACCTGTCACACGACGCCAGGCACCTTCACGGGCCTCTCCACCGACTGCTCTTCCTGTCACCAATCGGACTTCCTCGCGACCACCGATCCCAACCACCAGTCCGCCAACTTCTCGACCAGTTGCCTCCAGTGCCACACCACGCTCCGCTGGCAGGGGGCCACATTCAATCACACCGCCTCCTTCCCGCTCACGCTCGGGCACGCCAACCGCCGCTGCTCCGAATGCCACACCACGCCTGGAAACTACTCAGGCCAGTCGCCCGCGTGCTCGGCCTGCCACCTCGACAACTTCCAGGCCACCACCAACCCCAACCACGCCACCGCCGGGTTCAGCACCACCTGCACCGACTGCCACAACACGCTCCAGTGGCAGGGCGCCAACTTCACCCATCCCTCATCCTTCCCGCTCACCCTCGGGCACGCCAACGTCTCGTGCACGACGTGCCACACCACGCCGGGCGTCTACACCGGGCTCTCCACCACATGCTCCGCGTGCCACCTTGATAACTACCAGGCGACCACCAATCCCAACCACCAGACGAGCGGCTTCAGCACCAACTGCACCGAATGTCACACCACGCTTCGCTGGCAGGGCGCCAGTTTCCAGCACCCCTCAACATTCCCCCTTACCAACGCGCACGCGAGCGTCGCGTGCTCCGCGTGCCACACCACCCCGGGCGTCTACACAGGCCAATCCACCGCCTGCTCGAGTTGCCACCTGTCAGACTTCCAGTCCACCACCAATCCCAATCACCAGGCCGCCAACATCAGCACGAACTGCACCCAGTGCCACACGACCATCCGCTGGACGGGCGCCGTCTTTCCCCACACGCCCTCGTTCCCGCTGACCAATGGGCACGCCGGCCACTCTTGCACCGCCTGCCACACCACGCCGGGCGTCTACACCGGCCAGTCCGCGGCGTGCTCGTCCTGCCACCTCGACGACTACCAGCGCGTCACCAACCCCAACCACGTCACCAGCGGCTTCAGCACCAACTGCACCGATTGCCACAACACCATCCAGTGGCAGGGCGCCAACTTCCAGCACCCGTCCTCCTTCCCGCTCACTCTCGGTCACGCCGGCGTCGCCTGCGCCCGATGCCACACCACGCTGGGTGTCTACACCGGGAACTCCACGGCCTGCGCTTCGTGCCACACGACCGACTATCAGCAGACCACCAACCCATACCACCAGGCCGCCGGCATCAGCACCAACTGCGTCCAGTGCCACAACACCGCCCAATGGCAGGGTGCCACCTTCAACCACACCAGCGCCTTCCCCCTCACCAACGCCCACGCCAATCGACAGTGCTCCGACTGCCACCGCACGCCGGGCGTCTACACCGGCCTCTCGCAAGACTGCGTCTCCTGCCACCTCCCGGCCTTCCAGTCCACCACCAATCCCAACCACGTGTCGGCCGGATTCAGCACCAACTGCACCCAGTGCCACACCACCATCCGATGGACCGGGGCCGTCTTCAACCACCCGGCCTCATTCCCGCTCACCCAGGGACACGCGAATCGCGCCTGCTCGGCCTGCCACACCACGCCCAATGTCTACACCGGACTCTCCACCCAGTGTTCCTTCTGCCACCTCGACGACTACCAGGGCGTCACCAACCCCAATCACGCCGCCGCGGGTTTCAGCACCAACTGCACCCAGTGCCACACCACTCTCCGTTGGACCGGAGCCGTCTTCAATCACCCGGCTTCGTTCCCCCTGACCCAGGCCCACGCGGGCCGCTCCTGCTCCGAGTGCCACACGACGCCCAACGTTTACACAGGCCTTTCCACCCAGTGCTCCTTCTGCCACCTCGACAACTACCAGGCCACCACCAACCCCAACCACGCCCAACTCGGCTACCCCACCAACTGCACCACCTGTCACACTCCGACCCTCTGGAGCAACGCGACCTTCAACCACCCCAGCGTCAATCGCAACCCTGGCGGACATCGAAACCTCCGTTGCGTGGATTGCCACACCGTCCCGGCGGCGACCCCAGCGTACTCATGCACTCATTGCCACGAGCACAACCAAACATCCATGGCCAACGAGCACCGCAACCGCCAAGGCTACCAATGGGTCAGTTCCGCCTGCTACAACTGCCACTACTGATCTACCGCGACCGCACGATCGACATCCATGCCCCGCGGCACACCTTCGGCACGCACCTCTCCAAGGCGGGCGTCCCGCTCCGGACGGCCCAGACCGCGATGCGGCACAGCGACCCGAGCCTCACGGCCAACGTCTACACCGACCCGAAACTCCTCGACGTGGCCGGTGCGGTGGCCAGCCTGCCGGACCTGCCGCTGGCCGGGGTTGGCGGATCTGCGGTGGCGGTGGCGGCCCGCTGATTCGGGTTGGCCCCGCGATTGTCTACTTGGAGGGGCTGGCGTACTTGATCGGGTTCGCCGCGCCCCTCTTGCGGAACTCGTCCGGCACGCGCTTGCCAACGTACATCTTCTGGATCTGCTCAGGTGCCTCGCGGCCGACGAACCCATAGCGGCCGGGGACATCTTGTCTGCCTGGGAAGTTCTTGGCAGTCGCCTCGAGCCAGTCGTCGGCGACGAACGCGCCCTTGATGACGCCCTGCACGGTGGCGAGGATGACCTCCGCCTTCTTCGCCTTCGACGGGCTGATCTTCCACGCGTACCGGGTCGCTTCGTAGAGGGACGACTCCGCGAGTGCGCTGCGGTTGACGCTGATGAGCACCGCGGTGTGGCGGAACTTGGCAGGCTCGGCGGCATACTCGCGGATGATCTCCATCGCGTGCATCGCGCCGAACTCGTTGCCGCCAACGCCGCCCGCTTCGTTCGTGAGGCCGGGATACGCGTCCATGAGTGCGGACTCGACCTCGAAGGCCGTCGCCTCATCCATCCCGTGCCGGTGGATGACATGGGCCACCTCGAATCCCGCCAGACGGATCTGCCGGATGCGCTTCATCTTGTTGTCGAGGTCGTCCCCGTCGATGCCCTGCTCGCCGCGGATGTGAGCGAAGACGCGGTTGCCCTTGCCCTTGCCGACGTAGAACGTCTCGCCGTTGCGCGGATCGATCAGGCGGTAGACGTACGTCTTGAGCCGCTCGATGACTTCGGGGGGAAACGCTTCGGCGTGCGGGTGGTCCATAATGACCATGATTGTCCACGAAGCCGGACGGCGGCGTCGGGACGACTCGGTCCGACCGCCGATCGGCAGCCTCATGCCGCCACACCTTGCACAACCGCTTGCACCTGCGCTTGCACACGCGCTTGCACAAGCGAGCGTCCGCCCAGGTCACTCCCTGTCATCGTCCGGCCGTTGGCCCCGCCCCAGCCGCACACACCCGCTTCGCCGGAACTCGCGGATTCTGCGGGGTTTGTCAACGAAAAGCCGCCGGTGTCATCGTGTGACATCGGCGGCCCAGTATCGATCCAGAAAGCGGGCGAGGAGGATCGAACTCCCGACATTCAGCTTGGGAAGCTGACGTTCTACCGCTGAACTACGCCCGCGTCGAATCAAGAACGAGTTGCTTTCCCTCAGATTACACCATGTTCATGGCAATCGAGAGACACCGAGTATAGGGCTATGGCGTGGCGACAGGTCAACTCGAAGATTCGATCCAGGCCAACCAACACCCTCGAATCGTGTGCCACGAAGTGTTCGGCCAGACCGGGGGGTGCCACGTTGATTGAAATGGGCGCAACAGGGCTCGAACCTGTGACCTCGGCTATGTGACAGCCGCGCTCTAGCCAACTGAGCTATGCGCCCCTGGGACGACTATAGCCAGGATCGACCAAGGGTGGTTTCTACGCGGGTCTCAACAGGATCCAGCATCGCATCAGGTCTGCCGGACGGTCATCGTTGCACCGGCGTCACAACTCTTCACCGCATGATCTATCACCTGGTATTGGTCATGTCAGTCTTCAAAGAGGACCACACTTGACGAGATCCGCCGAGGGACTCATGGTTGGCCCTGCCCTCATCGCGCAAACTCAATATTGAGTGGAGTGGAACGCCGTTCTGGTCTCTGAGGTTCCGTCAATGGCTGCCACGCATTCATGTGTTTCGACAACTACCTGACCAATGGGCTGTACCAGGAACGGAACGTCTAAGTCATCGACATCACGTACAGTCACACGCGTGAGATCGCCCCCCTGTGTGCGGGATTCACGAGAGTCAGACGATTCTCGCAGCGCGGGCGGGTACAATCGACTGAAGGCCCATTCACGAGTTCGTCGTGTCGCGGCATCAAAATACCGCCCAACCCCACGAGGAAACACCACCCAATGCGTGTCAAGATGACCACTTCCCTCGGCTCGTTCGTCCTGGAGTTGAACGAGGCCAAAGCTCCAATCTCGACCAAGAACTTTCTCGAATACGTGGACGCCGGAACCTACAACGGCACCATCTTCCACGGCGTCATCTCCAACTTCATGGTTCAGGGCGGCGGTTATACGCCCGACATGAGCCGCAAACCAACCAATGCGCCCATCGCCAATGAGTACAAGAATGGCCTGAAGAACGTCCGCGGATCCATCGCCATGGCTCGCCTCGGCGGACAGCCCGACTCGGCGACCAACCAGTTCTTCATCAACGTCGTCGACAACGCCTTCCTCGACAAGCCCCAGGATGGTGCCGGCTACGCGGTCTTCGGCATGGTCGTCGAGGGGATGGAGACGATCGACAAGATCCGTGCGGCCAAGACCGGGACCAAGGCCGGAATGGGCGACGTGCCGGTCCAGTCCATCGTGATCGAGAAGGCCGAGCGTGTCGACGCCTAAGGCGTACTTTTGACACCGCCTGCGGCACAATTGAACTTTGTCCTGATTCTCATCGCACCATACCCAGAACAGCGTCTCGTCGCGATTTGGACTTGCCCACCTCCGGTGGACGCGCCAAGAAAGGGACGACCGGTCATGGATGTCTCCCTTCGTGCTGTGGGAGATCGGAGATACGGACGAAATCGGGGTGGGGGGATTCGAACCCCCGACCTCTTGACCCCCAGTCAAGCGCGCTAACCAAGCTGCGCTACACCCCGCGGTGGTCCTACGGCATGGGCCTTTCGACGCCAGAGCCGGAGAGGACCATGAGCGTAGGTCGGTCGCCCGGCCAAAGCACGGCGTCCAGAATGAAGTCGGCCGACGTCCCCGACCTACGCTGGTCATCAGCATGAGCACGATCCTGATTGCGGGCGGGCGGGTCATCGATCCGGCCTCTGGCATGGACCAGATCGCCGATATCGCCGTCTCCAGCGCGACGGGTACCGTCGTGGCCATCGGGAGCGGTCGCAGAGCAGCCAGCGAGAAGAGTGGCCCGGATCCCGGGCACGCCGATCGCGTCATCAACGCCAAGGGACGGCTCGTCGTGCCAGGACTCATCGACCCACATGTCCACCTCCGCGTCCCCGGCGGCGAGCACAAAGAAACGATTGCGACAGGAACCCAGGCCGCGGTCTTCGGCGGGTTCACCAGCATCTGCGGCATGCCCAACACGATCCCCGCGATAGACATACCCGAGGTGGTCGAGAGCGTGAAGGAGATCGCACGGGCCGAGGGTGTCGCGCGGGTCTTCGTCGTCGCCGCGGCCACGAAGGGGCGCAAGGGCAATGAGGTCGCGGAACTCGCGATCCTGCGCGAGGTCGGGGCCGTGGGCTTTACCGACGATGGAGATGCCATTGCTTCATCGGAGGTCATGGCCCGCGTGCTCACCGAGACGGCACGCCTGAACGCCGTAGTCATGCAGCACGCGCAGGATCCGTCGATGACGCGCGGGAGCGTGATGCACGAGGGGAGCGTGGCGACGAGATTGGGCCTCAAGGGCTGGCCGCGCATCGCGGAGGAGTCGATCGTCGAACGCGACGTGCATCTGACCCGCGGCATCGCGAACGCGAGGTACCACGTCCAGCACGTCTCATCGGGGGGCACCGTCGAGATCCTCCGGCGGGCCAAGGCCGAGATCGGCGATCGCGTCAGCGGCGAGGCATCCCCCCACCACCTCCTCTTGACCCACGAGGCGTGCGATGGGTACAACACCTCGGCGAAGATGAACCCGCCCCTGCGCGAGGAACGCGACGTGATGGCCCTGCGCGAGGGCGTCGCCGATGGGACGATCACCGTCCTCGCGACCGACCACGCCCCGCACGCGCTCCACGAGAAGGACGTGCCCTTCGAAGAGGCTGCGTTCGGGATCATCGGCCTGCAGACGGCCCTGCCGCTCTATGTCGAAGCGCTCGTAGCGACGGGTCTGATCGACTGGCCACGCCTCATCGCGCTCATGACCATCGAGCCCGCGAAAATCTGCGGGTTGGATGCGATCGGACTCGGACGTCTCGAACTCGGCGGCCCGGCGGATCTGACCATCATCGACCCCGAAGCGACCTGGACGATCGCCCCAGATTCCATGCCCGGCAAGAGCAAGAACACTCCGTTTGCGGGGCGAGCGGTAAAGTCCCGGGTCACGCACACGATCGTCGCCGGTGTCGTGCGCCACGAGTTGGCGTAACTCGGCCGCAACCATCACCCGCTGACGATCAGCCTGGACCTCTGAGATTGATTCTCGAACTCACCCACTCGCGGCACGATCATCTGCATCGTCCGCGATGCGCGGTATCATCGAGCATGAATCATGGACGTGCACGACGGGCATTTCTGGTCTCCTTCCTCAGAGGGCTTGCGTCGCTCGCCGCGTTGGCGACCATCGGTTGTCAGGGCGATCGCCAGCGTGGACCGACGCCTCCCGCAACGATCACGCCGGGTGTCACGGCCATCTCTCCCGAGGCCTCGGCGCGACAACTCGAGCGTCTCACGAAAGTGGACGATCCCGCGGCATTGGGCGTCGGACGGCGCGTGGCAGTGCCCGCCCTCGCGACGCTCTCGGGCGCGACCTTCGACCTTGCCGAGTCTGTGAAGGCGAAGAAGTGCGTCGTCATCTCGATCACGAGTTTCGGCTGCCCCGTCTCACAGAAGTACGCCCCGCGCTTCGCCGCCCTCTCTCGTGAGTTCGCCGATCGCGGCGTTCAGTTCGTCGAACTCGACCCCATCCCCACCGACACACCCTTCGACCTCAAACGCCAGGCCCGCCAGTTGGACTATCGCGGCGAGATCGTGATGGATCCACAGGCCAAGGCCACCCTCGCCCTCGGTGCCCGCACCACCACCGACATCTTCGTCTTCGATCGCGAAGGCGTCCTCCAGTACCGCGGCGCCTTCGATGACCAGTTCGGCGTGGGCGAGACGCTCGAACAGCCGTCCCGTGAGTTCTTGCGTCCGGCCATCGAGGCCGTGCTCGACGGACGCACGCCGGAGTTCACCGCGACCTGGGCCGCCGGGTGCCTCCTCGACCTCCCCGACACTCATCACGAAGCGCACACGGAGGTGCCGCTCACCTATTACGCGGACGTCGGCCCGATCATCGCGCGGAGTTGCGTGACATGCCATCGCACCGGCGGCTCGGCCCCCTTCAGCATGACAAGCGTCGCCGCGATCAAGGGTCGCGCCAGCATGATCGAGGCCATGGTGCGCGAACGGATCATGCCCCCATCCCACGGCGTGCCGACAGCCGCCGAGGGGCCTTGGCGCGACATTCCCACGCTCTCCGAACGCGACCGCGAGACCTTCCTCGCCTGGCTCCGTTCGGCCCGCGTCCTAGGCAACCCGACCGACGCGCCAGAACTCGACGAGGCAACCACAGAACTCTCTCGCCCCATCGGCTGGGCGATCGGAAGCCCCGACGTGCTCCTCATGACGCCAAGCATGCGCCTCGAGGTCGAGGGCCCGCTGCAGCACTCGCGCTCGGTGCTGCCCATCCGTGTCGATGAACCGCGCGATGTCCACGCGATCGAGTTCAAGCCCATGAAGCCGGGGAGCATCCAACTCACCCTCGCGTGGCTCGTTCCTCCCGGTGTGAGTATCCCCGATGGGAACACGCTCCCTGAAGAAGGATCCGGCGTCCAGTTCTTCGGCGCCTATGGCGCCGGGCACCAGCCGATCCTCTTCCCCGAAGGCACGGTCAGGACGATCGAACCGGGATCGAGCCTACTAGTGGACACGTACGCACGCCCGATGGGCCGATTGATCACGGTCTCGCAGCGCATCGCGATGGTCTTCGAGCGACCGGCCGATCAACGAGTCTCTCGCGATTCCGTGCGGGGCCACATCCTCATGGCCCCCACCTCCGACATGAACATCCCTCCCGGAGCATCCAACGCCACGGCAACCGCCTCACTCACCCTCGATCGTGACATCCGCCTCGTCGCCCTTACCCCACACATGCGCGCCCGCGGGCACTCCGTGACGATCGACGCGATCCTTCCCAACGGCAGCGTGAAGCGTCTGCTCACCTGTCCCCACTACGACTGGCGCTGGCAGATTCGATACGAGTATGCCTCGCCATTGAAACTCCCGGCTGGAACACGCTTGTCTGCCACCGGACTTTTCAACAACTCGCGCGACAACGCCAGCAACCCCGACGCCTCGGCCACCGTGCGCCAGGGTGCCGGACCGGGAGATGAGGCCCTGCTCGTCGGGCTGGAGTGGATCGATTCGAAGTAGTCTCCAGCAGTCGTTGCGAGTTCAATCCTCCCCCACCGCTCCTCTCCTGCGCCCAAAGAGGTCTACCGTTCCGCATGGCATACTCGACTCCAACGGACTGGACGAGCGGCGTTTCCACATCATCTCTCCTCCCAGCGAACATGAACGCCGGACGCGTGGCCCGCGCCCTCGCGTTGGTTGTGGTCACTCTCCTGTCGGCGTGTGCCTCCAACCGATCGGGAGCCGAGAGGAACGCCGGCGCCACCGACTTCATGCTCCTCTATCAGACAGGCCAGTATTCCTCCGCGTACGACTCGGCCAGCAGCGCCGCCCGAGCGCTAGGCACTTCGTCGCAATCGCGCGAGCAGGCCTCGCTCATCGCCGGTCTCAGCGCTCAGGCTCTGGGGCGAGCCGACGACGCTCGCCAATGGCTCAAACCGCTCCAGACGTCTCCACGCGACGAGGTCAAGGGCAAGGCCCTCGCCGCCCTGGGTCTGATCTCCCAGAGCGCGGGCGAGCACGCCTCGGCCGCCAGCGATCTCCACAACGCGAGCAACTGGCTCGAGTCCGCGGGCCTGGTGAGCGAGGCCGCCCGCAGTGCCATGTACGCGTCTGATTCATACTCGACGAACCGCGAGGAAGTCGCCGCCCAGCGCGAACTGGAGCGGGCCTCAATCCTCGCCTCGAAACTTCCTTCTTACGACGGCCAGGCGGCCACGCTCCGGGCCATGATCGCCGACCGCCGCACAGGCCGAACGGTGACCGCCCCGGGGGACAACACGCCGACTCGAACCGTTCAGGCGACCAGGGGCCAGAACTCCGCTCCAAGCGGTTCGGTCTTCACCGTGCAGGTCAACGCGTTCTCGGACCAGAACCGTGCCCAACAGTCCGCGGCCCGGATGGCGCGGTATGCCCCGGCCCGGGTCGTCCCGATACTCAACGCCGAAGGCAAGACCCTGTATGCCGTTCGTTTGGGTCAGTTCGCGACCAAAGCCGAGGCCGAATCGCTGAAACGCACCATCGGCGGAGGGGCCCGAGTCGTCGTGGCTTCCGTGACGCCATGAGGCCGCACCGGCTCCGACTCCGAAAGATGCGGACTCTGTAACAGGCGGGACGAATCAAGGAAACTCGAGCGCCGACCACGCGTCGGAACATGAACGCTCGAGCACGAAATGAGAACGCCAAATACCATGGCGTTCGTGCGGGCATTTGGAGGTTCGCGTCATGAGGATGAACTCGCGACTGTGTCATTCCCCCATGCTTCGAGCGTGTGCCTCGGTCGCGGCGGCCGCGGGCGGCATCGCGTTGTCCAACGCCGCGTGCCCGCCCGGAAGCGAGGGCGAGTCGATGGTTGCGCCAATGGCTTCCCCGGAGACGTTGGAATCCAACGCCGCTCGCGTCCGCCTCGAGAAAGACCTCAAGAAACTCCGATTCGTGTACTTCCGTCACGGCTCGAACGAACGGCTCGTGAGCGTGGGCCTCGCGAAACTCCGCGAACTCAACGCCGTCGAGAACTACCCCATCCTCTGCGATCTCTTCCTCGATGAGCCGGGCGAGGTCGGTTCAACAGTCCGTTCCGCCGTGCTCGACATGTTCGCGAAGCGTCGCGACGACGTTGGCGACACCACGCTCGCCTGGCTCGGCGTCTTCGCGAAAGGCGAGGCCACGCGCACGGCCGCCATCGAGCGTTTGCAATCACGCCGGTCCGAACTCACGCACGCGCCCGACGCCGCGGCCAGAGTGGTCGAAGTGGCCATGCAGTCCAAGCGAGACTGGGCGATGCAGCGTGCCGCCGACATGGCTGGCATCCTCGACATCGTCGAGGCCATACCGCTCCTCATCAGCGCCCAGGCGGGCATCGGAGGCCTCGGTGGCGCGGGCGGTGGCGGCGCGACCCAGCCCAAGGGCGATCTCGCGTACATCGCCATCGCGAAGCAGGTCGCGTTCGTCGCCGACCTCCAGCCCGTCGTCGCCGAGGGTGCCGTGGGCTTCGATCCCACTCTCGGCGTCGTGAACGAGGGCGTGCTCCTTCGCATCCACGACGCCCAGGTGAAAACCGTTAAGGTCGATCTCATCACGCCGCTCAATCGCCTCGCGTCCAGCGCCTGGGGACAACCCACGGACTACCTGGGCCGTGACGCCGCGGCGTGGGCCAACTGGTACGACCGTGACTTCAAGCCATTCTGGACGGCCAAACAGGCGGCCAAGGACGCGAACGCCCAGGAGGACCCGAAGCACGACGACTCGACCGACAAAGCCATCGGCAAGGCGTCATGAACGGCCACCAACACGCGGCCCGGACGTGAGTGCTCACCGACATCTCACGGGCGCGGGCGTGTAAAGCGTGCCGCGTTTGGCCAGTTCCATCACCCCAGCCCAATGACCGACGCGATCGCGTGGTCCTCGGTGTGGCTGAGGCTGACGAGCCATGACGTGATGCCGAGCGAAGCGG
Source organism: uncultured Phycisphaeraceae bacterium (assembly GCA_964628245.1). Taxonomy (GTDB): domain Bacteria; phylum Planctomycetota; class Phycisphaerae; order Phycisphaerales; family UBA1924. Next base: position 470,471 of record CAZVMU010000002.1, read on the forward strand.
CGAGCGTCGCGGCCTTGCCCGCGAGCACGATCGCCGGTCGCCCCGTTTCGTCGCGAGTGATTTCCACATCCGTCCACGCGATCCCACCGCTCCAACCCGTGCCCAGGGCCTTGAACACCGCCTCTTTCGCGGCGAACCGCGCGGCCAGGTGCTCGTCGCGCCTCTTGTTTGCGAGGGCATACTCGCGTTCACCCGAGGTGAAGACCCGCTCGAGGAATCGGTCGCCATGCTGCCCGATGGACCGCGCGAGGCGGGCCACCGGAACGAGATCGATGCCATGGGCGAGGGCGTGCATGCCGGATGGTACAATCGATGACGACTCAGGAGAGGCCTGAATCACGGAGGATTCGGCATGCGATGGTTGGCGAACGCAAGGGCACTCCGGCGAGTGAGGATCTGGATTGTCTCGGCAACGATCGCGATTGTACTTGGCGTGATCGGAACCATGTCTGTCGAGTATGGTGTCCACCTCGGACGCGGCTGGTTCCTGAGCGTCGGGAACGGGTGCGTGCTCGCCGGGTTCAACACAGAGCGGCTCACGACGTATCGCAAGGTTCCCGTGGGAGTCTACTCCATGAACACGTGGAACAAGGACTGGGCATTCTCATGGCGACCGTTTCGCGCGAGCGATGTGAGCACCTCCTCACGCGGCGCAACCTGGAACTTCGCAGTTCTCCCTCTCTGGCATCTCGCGGCAGTCGGGCTAGTGCTCAGCGGTTGGACCCACGGCCGCCTGACCATGCTGCGGGATTCTCGCACGGGCGCCTGCCGGTCGTGCGGCTACGACCTGACGCGTGTGCCCGAGATCGAGGGGCGTCGGATATGTCCAGAGTGCGGCAAGAGCGCCGATCGTGAATCGAAGGTTGCGGCGTAGCCAGGATCCCGTCATGAACGAGGAGCACGTCGTTCGAGCCTGGGACTACTCCGAACCTTGCTTCGTCGCCTTGGACTTCTTGGCTGGTTTCTCGGCGGCATCGGCCTTCGAAGGCTTTGCCTCCTTGGCGGCGGGTTTGGAGTCGGCAGAAGTCGATTCGCTCTTGGTCGCGCCCGAATCGCTCGCCGGCTTGTCGCTCTCGGCGGCCTTCTTGTAGTTCTCGCTGCGATAGTCGGTCTGATAGAACCCCGAGCCTTTGAAGACGATCGCCGCCCCCGTGCCGATGAGCCGCTCGAGCGCGTTCTTGCCGCACTTTGGGCACTTCCTGAGCGGCTTGTCCTTCATGGACTGGAACTGCTCGAACTCGTGCTTGCACGCGGTGCAGCGATAGTCGTAGGTGGGCATGGCGATTCAGTCGTGTTAGGGGGCGACGGCGACCTGGGCAGCGCGGATGATGCGATCGCCCAAGGCGTACCCCGCGCGATAGGTCGCGACGACGTGCCCCGGCTCAATGCCCTCGGCCCGTTGCTGCATGATCGCCTCGTGGATGCCCGGGCTGAACTCGTCGTTGGGTTGCGGATTGATGACGCGCACGCCGGTCTGCCCGATCGCTTTGATCAGTTCCTCGCGGATCACGCGGACGCCGTCCATGATCTGCTCCGCCGAGGCCTTGCCCGGGTCCTGGTTGAGCGCCATGTCGAAGTGGTCGAGCACGCCGACGATCTTGGTGACCGTCGAGGCTACTCCAGACTGCAGGGCCACCTGCTCGTTCTGGTTGGCGCGACGCTGGAAGTTCTGGAAGTCCGCCATGGACCGGAGATACTTCGAACGCGCGTCCTCGAGTTCTGTCTTCAGCCGCTCGATCTCGTCATGGACCGAAGCGTTGGGGTCCGCGTGTTCCAGGTCATCGGAAGCGTCGTCGAGGTTGAAGACGGGCTGGTCCTCGTCGCTATAAGGGCGCCGGGACGAGGCCGGGTCTTCATCGGGTCGTGGTGTGTGTTCGTGGGGCATCATGTCGGCTTCGAGACTACTTCAGGATAACAGATCTTTAACCGACTTCCAGAAGCCGGAACTCTCGGGATTCACTTTCGCATCCTCCGTCTGGGCGAACTCGCGGAGGAGTTTCTCCTGTTGCGAGGAGAGCTTCTGCGGCGTCTCGATCTTGACGGCCACCAGCAGATCGCCCCGCTTGCCCGTCCGAAGGTTCGGCAAGCCCCTCCCAGAGGCTGTGAAGACCTTGCCATACTGGGTGCCATGCGGGATCTCGATCGCGGCGGGACCGTCGATCCCCGGCGCATCGAGTGCGGCCCCAAGAGCGGCCTGCGTGAAACTGATGGGCATCTCGAGGATCAGGTTGTCGCCGTCGCGGTGATAGAGATCGTGCTCCTCGACGCGGACGAGGACATGGAGATCGCCACGCACGCCCGACCCATCCGGCGAGACCTCCGGCGGCGGCGGCTCGCCCTCGCTCGGCACGCGGATCGCCTGACCCGAGTGGATCCCCGCGGGGATCTTCACGCTCAGCGAGCGCTTCTTCGGCGTGCGACCCTTGCCGCGGCATGACTCGCAGAACTCCTTGATGACCTTCCCTCGCCCGGCACACGCGGGGCATGTCGTCACCATGCGGAACATCCCACCAAGACCGGCCTGCGTCACGCGACCCTGCCCGCCGCACGTCGGACACTTGATCGGCTCGGAACCGGGCTTCGCGCCCGAGCCGGTGCACGACTCACAGACATCAAGCCGCGTGAACTCGACATCACGCTCGGCACCGCTCAGCACGTCCTTGAGTTCAATAGAGACCTCGGTCTCAAGGTCATACCCGCGCGCCGGCCCGCGTCGGCCTTGCCTGCCCCCCCCACCGCCACCCGCGAACCCGCCACCGGCGAAGATGTCGTTGAACATGTCGAAGATGTCCGACACGTTCATCCGCGAGAAGTCGTGCGTCGCGGGCCCGCCGCGGCCTTTCAATCCGTCGTGCCCGTACTGGTCATAGATCTTCCGTTTCTCGGCGTCGGAGAGGACCTCGTACGCCTCGGCGGAATCCTTGAAGTTCTTCTCGGCCTCGGCGTCGCCCGGGTTGCGGTCCGGGTGGTACTTCATCGCCATGCGCCGATACGCGCGCTTGATCTCCTCGCCGTCGGCGGTGCGCTCGACGGAGAGGATCTCGTAATAGTCGCGGGTCGTGGGCATTATTGTGTCACACGGACAGCTTGTGTCGTGGCATGATGCCTCGACGAGCGGGGGCTCCAAACATGGCGGTTATTCACGTTCGTATGCCCGCCGCTCGCCATCATTCGACGATTATGCCGTCGCGCCGGTCGCCGCCTTCGAGTCCTCCTTGAGCTCGGTCACCAGCACATCGGTCGTGAGCATGAGCCCCGCGACGCTGGCGGCGTTGATGAGCGCGGTCTTCGCGACCAGGGCCGCATCAATGATCCCCGCCTTCACGAGATCCACATACTCGTTGGTCGCCGCGTTGTAACCGACGGCACCCTTGGACTCCTTCACACGCTCGACGACGACGTCGCCATCGTGCCCGGCATTGTCGGCGATCTGGCGGCACGGTGACTCCACCGCCATCGCAACGATCTCGTAGCCGATCTTCTCGTCATCGCTGAGGCGACCCTTCTTCGCCGCCGCGCGAATGGCCTCCTGCGTGCGGAGAAGCGCCACGCCGCCACCGGCGACATAGCCCTCCTTTGCCGCGGCGCGGGTGGACTTCACCGCGTCGTCGACGAGGTCCTTGTTGGCCTTCATAACGATCTCGGTGGCGCCGCCGACGGAGATCATCGCCACGCCGCTCGTCAACTTCGCGAGACGCTCCTGGAGTTTCTCGCGGTCATAGTCGCTGGTGGACTTGTCGTGCTGGGCCTTGATCTGCTCAGCCCGGGCCTTGATGTCGGCCTTCTTGCCGGCGCCCTCGATGATGGTCGTGTCGTCCTTGGTCACGACGATCTTCTTGGCGCGGCCGAGTTCGGAGAGTTCGATGCTCTCGAGCGACCGCCCGAGATCCTCACTGATGAACGTGCCGCCGGTAAGCACGGCGATATCGCCGAGCATGGCCTTTCGACGATCGCCGAAGCCCGGGGCCTTGACGGCGCAGATGCGGAGCGTGCCGCGGAGACGATTCACGACGAGGGTCGCGAGCGCCTCGTTCTCGATCTCCTCGGCGATCAGGAGGATCGGCTTGCTCGCCATCGCGATCTTGTTGAGCAGCGGCAGGAGATCGGGGAGATTGCTGATCTTCTTCTCATAGATCAGGATGTAGCAATCCTCGAGCACGCACTCGGCGGTCTTCGGATTGGTCATGAAGTAGGGCGAGAGGTAGCCCTTGTCGAACTGCATGCCCTCGACGTACTCCAGCGTCGTCGTCGCGGTCTTGCCCTCTTCGATCTCGACGACACCCTCGGGCCCCACCTTGCTGATAGCCTCGGCGATGAGTTCGCCGACGATCGCGTCGTGATTCGCCGAGACGGTCGCGACTTTCTTGTAGTCGTCCTTGCCCCTGCACTTCACGGCCATCTGATCGATCGCCTCGGCCGCGATCGTGGCGGCGGCGTTGATCCCGCGGTGCAGGAGCACCGGGTTGGCGCCGGCGGCCACATGGCGCAGGCCCTCACCGAAGATCGCTTGGGCGAGCACCGTCGCGGCGGTCGTGCCGTCGCCGGCCTTGTCGGCGGTCTTCTTCGCGACCTCGTGGACCATCTTCGCGCCCATGCTCTGGAATGGCTCGGGAAGCGTGACTTCCTTCGCGACCGAGACGCCGTCTTTGGTCACCGCCGGGCCGCCATACGACTTCTCGATAACGACATGGCGCCCGCTCGGGCCCATGGTGCACTTGACGGCATCGGCGAGACGGTCAACGCCCTTCTTCAGTTCGAGAAGAGCCGCGTCGTGGAACATGATTTGTTTGGTGGACATTATTGAACTCCATCGGGCTCTAGGCACTTGGCACTAGGCACTGGTGTGAGACGTTTCAGAATCGTGGATGCTTGATTCGAGGTTGAGAATGAGGCCGACGAGCACTCGGCTGCATTCATTGATCTGCCTTCTACACTCGTGGCAAGATCGTCGTTGAGATACTGTAGTTGGCGTGTGATGTGAACCTGTGTGTCTACTTCATACAGTGAACCTCTGGCACGGCGCAAGAACCGAATGTAGTCAACGGTGCTACGTCTTCCATACCACTCGGCGACATCGCTAGGGATAGAGACCGCAGCCCGACAAAGCTGACTCACAAGTCCATACTTCTCGGAGTCGGGAAACGCACGGGTGAATGTGTACACGGCAAGGCACAACTCCGTGGCCTTCTGCCACGCTACCAAGTCTCGATGGGAACGAATGCCCGCCAATGCCTTCCCCTAGTGCCAAGTGCCTAATCCCTCAACCCTCAATAACGCCGAGAAGTTCGCTCTCGCGAAGGATGAGGTGCTTCGTCCCTTTGATCTCGACCTCGGTGCCAGCGTACTTGCCATAGACAACCGTGTCGCCCTTCTTGACGCTCATCTCGGCGCGCTTGCCGTTCTCCAGGCGCTTGCCCGGACCGGTCGAGACGACCTCGCCGCGCACGGGCTTCTCCTTCGACGCCTCGGGGAGATAGATCCCCGACGCGGTCTTGGACTCGGCTTCGATGGGCTTGACGAGAACGCGATCTTCGAGTGGTTTGACGGCCATTGGTGAGAGTCTCCTGACAAGTGATCAACAAGGATTCGATACTGTTCTACCTGGATACCGTTTGTGGTGCTCCAGTTGACGTCTATGGAGTGAGGCTCATGGCGTGGACCCCGTAGCTCGAGCACGCCGACGAGCGAGGACCCACTCGACGGCTACGGGAATCAGCGATACGACGATGATGCCGATGATGACCGCCTCGAAGTTCGCGTTCACCCATGGAATGTTGCCAAACAGGTAGCCCGCCCCGATGCACACCCCGATCCAGAGGACCGCACCCGAGATGTTGTACAGCACAAACTTCGAGTAGTTCATCGCGCCCGCACCGGCGACGAAGGGGACAAACGTACGAACGATCGGAATGAATCGACCGAGAATGACGGCCTTGCCGCCATACTTCTCGTAGAACTCGTGGGCGCGATCCAGGTGCTTGCGATTGAGAGCACGCTTCCAGAATGTGTCCGTGAGTTCGTTGCGAAAGACGCGTGGCCCAATCCATTTGCCGAGGTGATAGTTGACCGCGTCGCCAAGGATCGCGGCCACAACCAGAAGCACGCACGCGATCCACAGCGTCATCGAACCACGGGCACACAAGGCCCCGACAGTGAAGAGCAGCGAATCGCCCGGAAGAAACGGCGCAACGACAAGTCCCGTCTCCGCGAAGATGATCGCGAACAGCAGGCCATAGACCCAGGGTCCGTGGCTGGCGATGAACCCGTCGAGAAACCCGGGGAGATCGCGGAAGATGTCGAGAAACTGCTGCATTCATTGCTCGACGCCAAGGTCTGCGACATGGCAGGACCGCCTTGGAGACGACCGGGTTCCGATTAGAACCCCATCCCTCCCATTCCACCCATGCCCGGCATGCCGCCCATCCCGCCGCCCATGCCGCCCCCAGCGGGCGCGGCCTCCTTGGGCTCGGGCTTGCTCGTCACGATGCAGTCCGCCGCCAGAAGAATGCTCGCCACGCTCGCCGCGTTCTGCAGCGCCGAGCGATCGACCTTCGCCGGCGTGATCACACCCTGCTCCAGGAGATTGCCATACTCCAGCGTCAACGCGTTGAAGCCGAAGTTGCTCTTCGACTTCGCGGTCCCGCCGTCGGCGACCTTCTGCACAACGACCGTTCCCTTCGCCCCCGCGTTGTCGGCCAGCGTCTGGAGCGGAACGGCCATCGCGGTATACACCGTGCGAATGCCCGCGGCAAAGTCGAACGCGAAACGGCCGACATCCTCGGCGGTCTTGTCGTCGTGCTCGTCGCTCGCCTTGCCAAAGACTTTCTTGTACTCCTTCATCTCGGCGATAGCCTTGCGGGCCTGGATGAACGAAACCCCGCCGCCGGGGACGATGCCCTCGGCCACCGCGGCGCGCGTCGCGTGGAGCGCGTCCTCGATGCGGGCTTTCTTCTCCTTGAGTTCGGCCTCGGACGCCGCCCCGACCTTCACCTGCGCCACGCCCCCCGCGAGTTTCGCCAGACGCTCCTGGAGTTTCTCGCGGTCATAGTCGCTCGTGGTCCGCTCGATCTCGCTGCGAATCTGCGCGATGCGGGCCTGGATGGCCTTCGTCTCGCCCGCGCCCTCGATCACGGTCGTGTTGTCCGCGTCGATCTCGATCTTCTTCGCCAGGCCCAGGTGCTTAATCTCGACCTTGTCGAGCTCGAAGCCCAGGTCCTTCATGACCGCCGTCGCCCCCGTCAGGATCGCGAGGTCCTCGAGCATCGCCTTGCGACGGTCGCCATACCCCGGCGCCTTGACCGCGGCCACGTTCAGCGTGCCACGCAACTTGTTGATCACCAGCGTCGACAACGCCTCGCCCGTCACGTCCTCGGCGATGATGAGCAGCGGCTTCTTCGCCTTCATCACCTGCTCAAGGATCGGGATCAGCTTCTGCACGCTCTCGATCTTGTCCTCGTGGATGAGCACGAGGCACTTCTCGAGTTCCACTTTCATCGCGTCCGGATCGGTCACGAAGTTCGCCGACAGGAACCCGCGATCGAACTGCATGCCCTCGACGACCTCGATCTGCGTGTCAAGGCCCTTGCCCTCCTCGACCGTGATCACGCCGTCCTTGCCGACCTTCTCGAACGCGTCGGCCATGATCTTCCCGATCTCGGGATCGTTGTTCGCCGAGATCGTCGCAACGTTCTGGATGTCCGCCTTGCCCTTGATCGGCGTCGCCATGTCGTCGATCGACTTCGCCGCCACCTCGACCGCGCTCTTTAACCCGCGAACCAGCGCGTTCGCGTCAACGCCCGCGGCGATGTGACGCAGGCCCTCGCGAAACAGCGCCTCGGCCAGGACCGTCGCGGTCGTCGTGCCGTCGCCCGCCTCATCGCTCGTCTTGCTCGCGGCCTCCTTGACCAGTTTCGCGCCCATGTTCTCGGCCTTGTTCGCCAGTTCGATCTCCTCGGCGACCGAGACCCCGTCCTTCGTCACCGTCGGGCCGCCCCACGATTTGTCGAGGACCGCATTCCGACCGCGTGGCCCGAGCGTGGCCTTCACGGCCTTGGCGAGCTTCTCCACGCCGGCAAGCAGGGCCTGACGAGCCTCGATGTCGAAGACGAGTTCCTTAGCGGGCATATGCACGTACTCCTCTGTGATGACCGTGTGTTCTTCAGTCGTTCGTGTGTTGTTCAGGCCCGATGCCGCTCGCCTTCGCGGGCGCACCACAGCCTTCATGAAGCACTAGGCAACCAATGTGCCAACTCACCCACCCCCGAACCTCACACAAAGTCGCACATTCGAATAGTTTTCGCCCGTTTCCATGTGCCAGGAAGGTTCCAGCGGGGAACCGCCTGCCGACTTGGCAGGCCATTCATTCCTAGCGGCCCAACAATGCCCAGATGCCCGACACGATCCCGAACCCGCCACACCTCACCCATCCCGACGAGGCCATCGCCGCCTTCCAAGGAGCGACCCGTCCGGTTGACATCACGCGGCGTTCACTCGGTGCCGCCGCTGGCCGGGTACTCGCCCGACCCATCCTCGCTGACCGCGACAGCCCGCCGCTCTCCGTCTCGTCCATGGATGGCTTTGCCGTCCGTGCCGCTGACATCCCAAGCACCGAGGTCTCACTCCCGGTCGCCATCTCGAGCCACATCGGCCGACCGCGCGAGGTCTTGCCTGCACGCTCCGTCGCCCGCATCGTCACAGGCGCACCCCTGCCCGAGAGCGCCGACACGGTCGTCCCCAAAGAACACGCGATCGAGAGCGATCATGTCTTTCGCCTCAGCCCCGACGCCCCGCCTCTCACGCGCGGCTCGTTCGTCCGACATCAGGGCGAGAACGCGAATGTGGGCGACACGATCCTGACCCCCGGCGAAGCGCTCACACCCGCCCACATCGCTGCGGCCGCGGCCTTCGGCGCAGACACCATCGATGTCCACGAGAAAGTACGCGTCGACGTCGTCATCACAGGCGATGAACTCGCGACCCATGATGGCCCGATCGAGCCTTGGATCATCCGCGATTCCAACATCGCTACACTCACGGCCATGTTCTCGACGCTGCCCTGGATCGAGTGGGTCGGCGTCTGCCGCGTCGCCGACACGCTCACCGCCGTCCGAGTCGGGTTGGAGAATGCACTCGATTCCGCCGACGCCATCATCGTGACTGGCGGCGTCTCCATGGGCGAGAGCGACCACGTCCCCGCAGCCGTCCGTGAGATCAACGCGACCGCGCTCTTCCACCGCATCTCCCAACGCCCCGGCAAGCCCATGCTCGGCGCTGTCACCGCAGACGGCGTTCCGATCTTCGCCCTCCCAGGCAACCCCGTCTCCGTCGCCGTCACCGCACGGCGGATCGTCATTCCCGCCCTCGCACACCGCGCCGGCATCACACGCTTCCCTTTGCCCGCCAGCGTCACCATCGACAACCCCGACCACAAATCCCTCCACCTCGTGTGGCATCGCCCCGTGCGCTTCACAACCGCAGGCCACGCCGAACTCCTCCTCACCCAAGGCTCGGGCGACATCGTCTCCATAGCCCGGTCCGATGGCTTCATCGAGATCCCCACCCAAACACCGTCGGCCGCGGGGCCTTGGCCGTTCTATCCCTGGACCTGAGGCGAATCTCCCACGAGGCGCCCGTCATGCACGGTTCTCAACGCGCACACGTAGACTCATCCATGCCAGACCCCGCGCCACGCACAACCTCTCCACACACGCCCCTCTCGCACCTCGACGCGAACGGCCAGGCCCGTATGGTCGACGTCGCCGACAAACCCATCACCGCCCGCGAGGCCACCGCCGAGGCATTCGTCCGATGCTCCGAGCCACTCCTCATGGCCATCCGCGAGAACACCCTGAAGAAGGGCAGCCTCATCGACACCGCCCGCCTCGCCGGCGTGATGGCCGCCAAACGCACCGACGAACTCATCCCCCTCTGCCACACGCTCCCCCTCGATCACGTCGATCTCTCCATTGACACGCTCACCGATCGCCTCTGGATCCGCGCCACCGCGCGTACCACCGCCCGCACCGGCGTCGAGATGGAAGCCCTCACCGCCGTCACCGTCGCAGCCCTCACCGCCATCGACATGGGCAAAGCCATCGACAAGGCGATGATCATCGAGGGCGTGCGCATCACCTCAAAGAAGGGCGGGAGTAGCGGCACGTATGTCGCCCCAACAACCACTCCCACCACACCGCGCAACGTGAGGAACGCGTAACCATGCCCCCGCTCCCCGCCGCCGCTGCTCTCCTTCGCCCGATCCAGGCCGCGGTCCTGACGATCAGCGATCGCTGCTCGCGAGGCGAGGCCGTCGACCTCTCCGGGCCCACGCTCGTCGAGCGATGCCGCGATGTCCTGGGCGCCGATCGCGTCGAGACGGCGTGCGTCCCCGACGAGGCCGACCTCATCGAGTTCCGCCTTCGCGCCTGGTCCACCCTCGACGCTGGCATCGATCTCATCCTCACGACCGGCGGCACAGGCCTCGCCCCGCGCGATGTCACGCCAGAGGCCGCCATGCGCGTCATCCAGCGCCCCCACGCTGCCCTCATGGAACTCGCGCGATCCCGCAGCAGCGCCAAGACCATCCGCGCCTACATGTCACGCGGCGTCGCCGGCGCGTGCAATCGCACGCTCATCCTCACGCTCCCCGGCTCGGTCAAAGGCTGCACCGAGCAGTTCGATGCCATCGCCGAACTCCTCCCCCACGCTGTCGACACGATCCGAGGCGACGTCACCGACGACGGCCGAGGCCCCAAGGCATGAAGCCCGCGAGGCGCGTGCCCAAGCCGAAGACACTCGAACTCTCGACGCCCCCTCCACCCGGCGGCGAAGCGCTCTCACGGTTTGTTCTCGAACTCTGCCACCGACTCGGCTTTGTCGCCGTGGGCGTGGGCCCCGCCGCACCCATCTCCCACGCCGACACATTCCGCGAGTGGCTCGCCGCCGGCCTGCACGGCGAGATGCGTTTCATGCTCGACGACCTCGCCGTCCGCCTCGATCCCTCACGCGTGCTCGACGGCACCAAGTCCATGATCATGGTCGCCGACGCGTACGCCCATCACGCGCCGAACGAACTTCCCGCATCCACGCCGCCACTCGACTCCAGACCACAACGCCCACGCGGACTCATCGCTCGCTACGCCCGCGGCAGCGACTACCACCACACCATCAAGCGCCGCCTCCGCATGCTCGCCGACACTCTCCGCCCCCACTTCCCCGGGCACACCTTCCGCTCCTTCGCCGACACCGCACCCGTCCACGAGCGCGAAATCGCCGCCGCATTGGGCCTCGGCTGGATCGGCAAGCACACCCTCCTCATCAACCCCAACCTCGGCAGTTACCTCCTCCTCGGCGGCATCGGCACCTCGCTGGAACTCCCCACACCCCGCGACCAGCGCCCCATCGACGACCACTGCGGCTCGTGCACACGCTGCATCGACGCCTGCCCCACAAAGGCCATCACGCCCTACGCGGTGGACGCCACAGCATGCATCAGTTATCTCACCATCGAGCACGAGTCACCCATCGCCGAGGCATACGAACGCGCCATCGGCTCATGGGTCGCCGGATGCGACATCTGCCAGGACGTCTGCCCGCACAACTCGACGCACGCCGCACGCGGACGAGACTTCCAAATCCAACCCGAGTACACGCCCCGCCGCGAGGGATTCGATCTCCTCGAAGTCCTCCGCTGGTCCGAGCGCGACCGCCGAAATGCCTTCCAGACCTCCGCCCTCAAGCGCCTCACACTCGCGATGATGAAACGCAACGCGCTCATCGCTCTCGCGAATCACATCCAAAGCAACGGCGATCACTCGCTGCTCGGCGCCCTCGACGATGTCGCCTGGCGCGCTGCCGAGCCGCAGAGCGTCCGCGAACTCGCCTCGCGACTCGCCCGCCAACTTCGCCACGTTTGAAAAGCGTCACGTCGACAACTTTGCCCTGAGCATCGCCTGCGCCTCGGGCGTCGCCAGCACCTTCGCCGACAGGGCCGCCCCTTCTCGCGCGAGATCGTGGTCCAGCGAATCATCCAGCGTGTTGAGGAGCGACTTGGTCGCCTGGAGCGCCATCGCCCCACCCGTCGCGATCCGCTCGGTCATCCGCGACGCCTCGCCCGCAAGCGCCTCACGCGTCGCCACCACCGCGTCCACCATCCCGATCGCGTGCGCGTCAGCCCCAGACATCAGCCCGCCCGACAGAAGCACCTTCCGCGCCCTCCCCGGTCCGATCTTCCGCACCAGCCACGGCGCCACCACCGCGGGGCACACACCAAGATCAACCTCCGGAAACCCCATCTTGCTGTCGGCATGAGTGATCGCGAGATCGCACACGCACGCCAGCCCGCACCCGCCGCCGATCGCCGCGCCATTCACGCACGCCAGCGTGACCTGTGGCAAGGCCCGAATCTTGATGCACAACTCGCCCAAGAGCGTCAACAACCGATGAGCCGCGGCGTGATCCGAGAGCACCGCCTTCAAATCCATCCCCGCGCAGAACGCCTTCCCCGCGCCCGTGATCACAACCACCTTGTCAGAAGAAGTCCCAATCGCCTCGACCCGAGCATGGAGCGAGTCGAGCAAGTCGATCGAGAGCGCATTCCGCGCCGCCTCGCGATTCATCGTGAGCGTCGAGACGCCGCCCGCCGACGTGAGAACTGTGAGTTCGTTCATGGCGATTTCCTCCACACCGTGCTCGCGAGCGTGCCCAGTGCTTCCCGCTGCTCGGCATTATCCGCCAGCCCCAACGACGCTTCGAGCGACGCTCGCGCCTCGCGTTGCGTCGGCCCCGTCAATCGATTCAGCCATGCCTTCGTCGCCGAAATCGCCCACTCCGGCTTCCCCGCCAGCGTCGTGGCGACAGCACGAGCCCGATCCATCACCTCGTCTGGCAACGCCACCAGCTCATGCACCAGCCCGATCGCGTACGCCTCCTCACCCGTGTGCAACACCGGATCCAGTTGCCAGCCCCTCGTCGCCCCGTCGCTCGCCGACGACCGCAGATACGCCCCCGACACCGCCGGCGAGATCCCCAGCGGCACCACCGGATACCCAACCCTCGCCGCGCGATCCGCCACCACCATATCCGCCCCACCAAGCAACGCACACCCGCCCGCGATCGCCGCCCCATGGCACGCGATCACCACAGGCATATCCAGCGACCTCAACTCGCCGACGCACGCCGAAAGCCCAGTGAGCAATCGCGCCAGCGTCCCGGGCTCGGCGTGGCACAACGCCAGATCAAACCCGCCGCAGAATACCTTCCCCTCGCCACGCACAACGAACGCCCGTGCCGACGATCCGCGCACCGATCGCAACGCCGCGAGAAACTCATCGAGCATCCCCGGCGTCATGGCGTTCCGCTTCTCCGGACGAGCCAAAGACACAACCGCCACCGGCCCCTCAAATTGAAGCGTCACAAGCGAGCCCACGGCGTTACTCCGCCCCATCCGTGGCGTCATCACGCTCGGGTGAACGCCTCGTCACCGCCACGATCGACCGTGCAAACGCCGCAGCCTCCGCCAGCCGATCCGTATTCACGCCGGTCTTGTACCCCGCGCCGTGCACCGTCTTGATGAGCGTCTCGGTCGAGATGTTCCCCGGCGCCCGCCTCTCCTTCGTGCTCGCGTATGGACACCCGCCAAGCCCGCCCGCCGACGAATCAAACGACCGGATCCCCAACTCGAGCGCCCGAACCACGCACTCCCCCGCCCGACCAAACGTGTCATGCAGGTGCAGCGTCATCAAAGGCCGCAAGGAGTGATCCGCGAACGCCGCTTGCACCGTCTGTATCAGCAGTCCCACGCTCTCGGGCGTCCCCACGCCAATCGTGTCGCCCAGATCGATCTCCGTGAAACCCATCCGGCAGAGTTGCACCGCGATCTCCGCCACCCGCGCCGGATCTGTCGGCCCGTCGAACGGGCACGCCACCGCGCACGAGATGTACGCCCGCAGCGCGATCGAGTGTTTCTGAGCCAGATCAACCACCGGCACAAACCGTTGGATCGACTCCTCGATCGACGCGTTCGTGTTCTTCAACGAGAACGCCTCGCTCGCCGCCGTGAACACCGCGACCTTGTCCACCACTCGGATCCCCGCCGACTCATTCGCATCAAGCGCCGCTCGCATCCCCTTCTCATTCGGCACAAGCGCTGAAAATATCGGCGACGCCCCAAGATCCGCCCGCAACGACGCCGCCAGCGCAAACACCTTGTCCGCGTCGCCCAGCTGCGGCACCCACTTCGGGCTGACGAAACTCGACACCTCGATCTCGTCCACGCCCGTCGTCGAGAGCAACTGCACCAGGCGGAACTTCTGCGTCGTGCTGATCACGCCGGGCTCGCTCTGGAGTCCGTCGCGCGGGGCCACCTCCGTGATTCGCACTCGTCCGGGCATGGGCGGAAGAGTGTACACCAAGGCTCACGTTCCATCGCCCTCTCGCCAAAAATGAAGCCGGCGCCCCGATCTCGGAGCGCCGGCCAGTGTGCAATGAACGAATGTCACCCTATCAATCAGCGGCGACGACGACGCAGCGCCAGCAGCGAACCCGTTGCGAGCAGCGCCAGCGACCCGGGCGTCGGAACCACGCTCAACTCCACGACCGAGTCGTTGAAGTCATAATCCGAGAAGTCCTGACCCGCGATCCGGTCCTCCCAGAAGAGAAGCCACGTCGAGGCATTGGGGTTCTGCGGGTTGAAGACCTTGTACATCACCATCTGGTCGCGGCCCGTCTCGGTCGAGTCCAGGTTGTCCGACATGCGGCTGGTGAACTGGTTCTGCGTCAATCGATGATTGTTCAGCGCGAAGCGGAAGTTCGACGACAACGTGACCGTCGTGTCCGCTCCAATGTCCCGCGTGTCCAGGATCGATTGGAACGAACCATCGCCCGTGTCGTCACGCCACCCGAACGTCGCGATGTCCGTCGCGTACCGGGCGCGGGCCGTCAGCGTGATCGGCCCCGACGAGCTGAACCTCTGGTCGGTGTTCTGGAGCGGATCGCCGCTCGCCAGGTCCAAAGGCTCCGACGCGCCAAAGTCATACACACGGGTCGCGGTGATCCCCGCCCCGTTCACAAAGTTCACCTGGTTCTGCGTGAAGTTCCCCCCATACAGCATCGCAAAGATCTGCTGGTGGCTCAACTCCTCGACCTTCGTCGGCGCGTTGACCGTCGTGTACCCGGCAATACCCGCCGAGGCCTGACCGGCCAAAATGCCCATCATCGCGATTGCCCCCGCGACCAAGGGACCCCTCCCAATACCTGACAGCATTGCACACTCCCTCTCTAGAGTTTGCCTAACGAACGACTCAGAGCGCAACCCTATCGCAAACCCAATAACCACAAGCGTTTATGGCGCTTGCTGGGCCTATCGATACCACGCTCCAAGAGGAATGTGCGCCAAAATCCCAAAAAAACCAGGAAAATGGACAAGTCTTGCGCGATTTATTTTGTTCTCAGACGACTACCGCCCTTTCCAGATCGATAACCGCATCCGGACGAGCACCAAATCGCGTATCGCATGCGCCCACGCACGAGAAGTGAGGTAATCTCACCTCTCCGTCCGATACCACTCCCCCGACACGCTGGGGCAGCAACTCAGGTCTCGGCGGATCACGAGTCTTCCACGGAGCCAACGCCACATGGCAAACAACTGGTCGATCCAGGACGTTCGGCAGGCCGGCGGCATCATGCCCGTCCGAGTCGCCCAGGCCTATGGCGTTCGCCAGAACACCCAGAACGTCCAGGCGACCACCGCCCCTTCGAAGGCCAAGGACCCCCAGACCGCGGCAAGGATCTCCCGCCTCGTCGCGGGCGTCGTCCCGGGCAAGGTCTCTTTCGAGGAAGACTCGCCCCGATCCTCGCTCTCGATCTATCGCCACGCCGGCGAACGCGTCGAAGCCGCCGTCGGCGTCGAGGCCGGCCGCCGCATCGACCTGAACGCCTAATCGCGATCATCCTCTTACGCCGGCAACGATACCGTCGCACGGATGACCAGCAGTGATCCCACCGCCACGAGGATCCACAGGACCGTCGCGTGCACCAGGGCGCGCCAACCCACGGCCTTGAGCGTCGCCCACGTCAGCGCCGCCCCGATCAGAAACAGCGCCACCTTGAACCCTTCGCCCGAGAGGAACTTGATCCATCGGTCCATCGCCCCGAGCGTCTCGCCCGAGAGCCACGCGTTCGCCGCCACCAGGCTCCGCGCGCCGCTCGCCGCCACGAAGAACAGAATGAACCAGGGGAACGCCGCCTTAGGCCGAGGCGTCCCGCTCGACTCGTCGTGCCCGCGATGGAACCACTTCCCCGCCGCCAGTGAGAGCGGCAGGATCCAGATCACCCGCGTGAGTTTCACGATGTTCGCCGTGTCGAGCGCGAGCCCGGGCTGCCCCGCAGGGTCGTGCCCATAGGACCGTGCCGCGTCCGCCACCGACGCCATGTCGTGCAGCGCCACCCCGGCCCACGTCCCAAACTGCAACGCGTCAAGCCCAAGCACATGCGCGATATGAGGAAGCGTGTACAACCCGATCGCATTGAGGATAAAGATCGCCCCGGTGCTCACCGCCATCGCACCCGCGCTCGCCGCGATCGATGTCCCCACCGCCGCGATCGCGGTCGCCCCGCAGATCGCCGTTCCCGATGAGATCAACACCGTGCTCTCACGACCCGCGCGGAGCAACCGCCCCAGCACGAGACCCGCCACCAGCGTCGCCGCGATCGAGCCGATCGTGAGTGCGAACGCGTCCGCCGCCGCCGCGAAGAGTTCCGCAAGATTCAGCCGAAGCCCCAGCGCCACGATGCACGCCTGCATCAGGAATCGCGAGACCTTCTTCGACTCCTTCGGAAACGCGTTCAGCCCCAGCAACCCCACCACCATCCCCACCGTCAGCGTCACCTGCCCAGGCACACTCGGCACCAGCGACGCCAGCACCAACGCGACAAAGATCGCGACAACCACACTTCGGGGAATGGATGACGGAGTCTCAGCCACGGGCGGCTAGTGTATTGGCATGAGCGCTCCTTTGCCCAATCCCAGCGAACTCGCCACACACTGGGACCTCGACCAAGGCACCGTCTATCTCAACCACGGCAGTTTCGGCGCCGCGCCCCGCCGCGTCCGCGAGGCCCAGCACCGCCTCCAAAGCGATCTTGAACGCGAGCCCGTCCGCTTCTTCGTCGAGAAACTCGAGACCGCCATGGACCGCTCGCGCAAGGCCATCGCACCGCTCCTCGGCTGTCCCTGGGACCAGGTCGCCCCAGTCCCCAACGCCACCACCGGCGTCGCCACCGTCCTCGCCTCGGTCGTCGACCAGAAACTCATCGCGCCCGGCGATGAACTCCTCGCGACCGCGCACGAGTATCCCGCTTGCCTGAACAATCTCCGCCGAGCCGCGCGCCAAGCCGGTGCCCGCGTCGTCACCGTCGAACTCCCCTTCCCGGTGCGCCACGCCGATGAGATCCTCGAACGCATCCTCGACGCCGTCACCCAGCGCACACGCCTCGCGCTCATCAGCCACGTCACCGCCGCCAGCGGCATGCGACTCCCCGTCGAACGCCTCGCCCCCGAACTCGAATCGCGCGGCGTCCGAGTCCTCATCGACGGCGCCCACGCCCCAGGCATGGTCGACATCAACCTCTCCACCCTCGGCGCCACCTGGTACACAGGCAACGCCCACAAGTGGATCTGCTCTCCCAAAGGTTCAGCCATCCTCTGGGCAAACGAAGCCGCGCGCGACGTCCTTCGACCCCTCGTCCTCTCCAACAACGCCGAACACCCAAAGCCAGGCCGAACTCGATTCCTCACCGAGTACGACTACCAGGGCACCAGCGACCCCACACCCTTCGCCAGCGTCGCCGACGCCGTTGAGTGCATGGCGTCCCTCGTCCCCGGCGGCTGGCCCGAGATCCGCCATCGCAACCACGACCTCTGCCTCGCCGGCCGCGACATCCTCTGCAAAGCACTCAGCCTCGAGCCTCCCGTCCCTAACAACATGCTGGGCAGCATCTCCACCCTCACCCTCCGCGCCGCGGCCAACACTCCGCCCGCCCCCACCCGCTACCACGACCCGCTCCAGGACGCCCTCGTCGACCGCCACCACATTCAGGTCCCCGTCTGGAGCCTGCCCAATGGCACACGTTGCCTGAGAATCAGCGCCCAGGTGTACAACTCCCTCGACCAATACCGCTACCTCGCCGACGCCCTCAAGGCCGAACTCCGCCGATAATCGCCGCACCAGAAAACCTACACAATCTCGTGGCACAGGAGTCCCGCCTGAGTCTTCTCCTTCTACACACTCACCCCACACCGATACTCTCTCCACCCCGCTGCGCCACGAATCCCCCGAAGCACCGGGCTTGACAGATGTGGTATGCTCTAGTCCTCGCCTGGCCTCTCGATCCCGGTCCACTCGGAGTCTCGCATGGTCTCCGCCCAAACATCCTGTCCCAACGCCACGCGGAACTACCCCAAACTCGCCGAGGTCATCGACTATCTCGGCTCGCTCCACTCGCGCGCCGACCTCGCGATCCTCTGCGACCTGCTCTCCAAGTTAAACGTCTCTCGCCACGACATCGCCCCCGCCTGCGTCTTTGGCACGCGTGGCTACCGCCGCAACACCATCTGCGAGACCCAGTGGTTCGAACTCCTCGCCCTCTGCTGGCGCAGCGGCGACTGCACCCCCATCCACGACCATCGCGGCGTCAGTTGCGCCTTCCGCATCGTCGAGGGCACGGGCACCGAGATCCGCTTCCAGAAGACGCCATCCGGACTCGTTTGTCCCGTAGAGGCGATCAGCATGCCGCCGGGCTACGTCTGTGCCGCCGATGAGCCGGACATCCACCAGGTCTCCAACATGCAGGCCCCGGGCAAGGACCTCATCACGCTGCACATCTACTCGCCGCCCATCCAGAAGATGAACACGTACCGCTTCGCCCAGTCTGTCTCCGCCGAGTGCGCCGATCGCTACGACAACTGCGAGATCGCCTCCGACGACATGCCCTGCTGACGCCGCCGCCACATCGCTCTTCGCCCCCATTCGGTCTTCATTCGCGTCCCATCCGCGCACGCTCAAATATCAACGCCGAGGCTCACGCGACAGACCGGGCGCGAGCCGATATTCTTGTCCCATGAGCACGGATGCGAGAGTGAGAGATCTCAGCGGGATGAGCGGACGGGGGCAGGAGATCCATGGCGTTCCATTCCGCCGTGTCGCGGTGGACCACGCCGACGATCTCCGCCACACCACCAGGGCCACCGACTTCTGGGCCCTCGACCCAACCATCACCTTCCTCAACCACGGCTCGTACGGCTCCACCCCCCGCGCCGTCCTCGAAGCACAATCCAACTTCCGCGAACGCATGGAGCGCGACCCCGTCCGATTCTTCAAGGTCGATCTCGAGCGACTCTTGGACGACGTCCGCGAACGCCTCGGCGTCCTCCTCAACTGCCGAGCCGCCGACCTCGCCCCCATGCCCAACGCCACCGTCGCCCTCAACACCATCCTCCGAAACAGCGGCGTCGGCCCCGGCGACGAGATCCTCATCAGCGACCACGAATACATGTCGGTCGTCAACGAACTCGAACGCTTTGCCGTCGCCACAGGCGCCACGGTTGTGAAAGCGAAGGTCCCCTTCCCGATCCAAGGCCCTGACCAGGTGACCAGAGCCTTCCTCGACGCCGTCACCCCCAACACACGCCTCGCCTTCGTCGCCCACATCACCAGCGCCACCAGCCTCATCTTCCCCGTCGAGAAGATCGTCCCCACCCTCATGGCCAAAGGCATCGAGGTCTGCGTCGATGGAGCCCACACCCCAGGCCAGATCCCCGTGGACATCCGCGGGCTGAACCCGACCTACTACGTCGGCAGTTTCCACAAGTGGATGAGCGCCCCCAAGGGCACCGGCTTCCTCTGGGTCCGCCCCGATAAACAGGTCTCGCCTCGCCAGTTCCGCCCGCTCAGCCTCTCCAGCCGTGCCCATCGCGTCCGTCCGGATCGCGCCCTCTTCCTCCGCGACTTCGATTACGTCGGCACCGACGACTACACCGGCATCCTCGCCGTCCCCGCCGCCATCGACGCCCTCTCCAGCCTCTATCCAGGCGGCCTCAACGAACTCATGCGCCGCAACCACGAGTTAATTCTCCGAGGCCGCGACGCCGT
Source organism: uncultured Phycisphaeraceae bacterium (assembly GCA_964628245.1). GTDB lineage: Bacteria > Planctomycetota > Phycisphaerae > Phycisphaerales > UBA1924. The sequence goes on from CAZVMU010000002.1 coordinate 490,615, forward strand.
CGCCCGGATCCTCGGCGTCGAGTCCTCCGCCCCGGCCTCCATGATCGGCTCCATGGCGACCATCCCGCTCCCCGATCCCGACCCGGAGTTTGCCGATCGACCCACGCTCTACGACGATCCGCTCCAGGATCGCCTCGTCGAACGCCACAAAGTTCAGGCCCCCGTCTGGCGCCTCGGCGCCGACAACCAGCGCGTCATCCGCATCAGCGCCCAGGCCTACAACCGCATCGACGACTTCGATACGCTGGGCCACGCCCTCGTCGAAGAGTTGGCCGCCGAACGCACACGCAAAGCCATCGCCTAAGACTCATCCAGAGAGCAACCTTCCCAATCTCGTGGCACAAGCGTCTCGACTGTGTCGACTTCTCCACTTCTCTACACGTCCCCAGCACAAGCAATCGCCACCAACGCTCACGTGTAGACTTTCGACCAAACGAAAAGGCCCGCGGCGTCAGACCGCGGGCCTTTGTGTTGGACTCTGTCAACTCAACGCACGATCAGCACCCAGCCTGGAACCGGACGATGAAGTAGAGCAGGTCGTCGATGGTGACGGCACCATCGCTCGTTCCCGTCCCGGTGCCGTCATCGACGTCCGCCGCCGCCACGCCGCCCTGGAAGAGCGAGATGTAGTACAGCAGGTCGTCAATGGTGACGGCCCCGTCGCTCGCGCCCGTGCCGCTGCCATCATCAACATCCGCGACGCACGCGGGCGTACCGCCGGGCACAGGCACGCTGACGCTCAACGCGTCCCCGCCGTTCCCGGGCTTGAAGAAGACGATGGACGCATCGCCATCGCTCGGTCCCTCGGTCGCCGTGAACCAGTACGTGTAGCACGTCCCCCACCGCAGCGCGTTCGCGTTGGCGTTCTGGTCCGATGTCGCGCCGCACGACCACCGGATCTCGTTGGGCGACTCGGAGAACGCCCAATCGGTGTTGTCATACGGCTCGCCCGAATGGCTGAAGACATCGTGGAATCCCGTCTCGCTGATCGTCGCCCCGCTCTTGGGCACGACGAACGACGCCGCCGAGCGGTCCGAGTTCACGTTGTGCACCGCGTAGACATACGTCCACGTCCCATCGCCGTTGTCGGTAACCTTCGAGCCGACGACGAACCGGGCCATCAGCCCCGCGCCGGCGTCATAGTCCGCCTCGACGATCGTCACGCTCGGGTCCGCCGCTGCCCAGGCCCGCATCGCGACCTGCTGCTGGACCGTTGGCCCGGAGAACGCGGGAGCTGTCGCGCTGGCCATGTTCACCAGGCGATAGGAGACGTTGTTCCGCCCATTGTCCCACTGCGCGTCGTCACGCGTGACATAGTGCGCCTCGCCGATGTACTGCGCGCCCGCGTTCTGCGCCGGATCCACGTCGGCCATCGCCACTTGCAGACGACGCCCGATCCCTGATGCGGCCACGGGCGGAACGATGTACCCCGCGCCCGGACTGGTGAACGGATACGGATACTGCCCCGTCGTCGCGTTCACGTGGCTCCGCGGCCCGAGCAGCCCCTGATCGCCGTTGAGGCCCGTGCCGTACGGATCCGAGCACGCGATCCCCAACTGCGCCCCGCCATCCGGCGGATCGATGCACGAGCCGCAGAAGTTCCCGTTCACCGAGGCAAAGCCGTGCTTCAGCCACGACTGCCCGATCTGCATGAACTTGCCGTCCTTGATTCGGTACAGGTTCTGTGCGATCACGGGGTGCCGATTGTCATTCGCATACCACGCCACCGGCGCATCACCCAGATTGCACGACGTCGTCCCGATCGAATACGCACGCAGGCTCCCGCTTGTCGCGAAGTACTGGATGCCATTGAGATCACCAACGTACACATCCGGCCCATCCGTCGGCGGCGGCGGCGGCTCGGCGAACGAGATGTTCAGAGTAAATGCTCCCGAGGACCCACCATACCCACCCATGCGGATGTAGTACGTGTTCCCCGCCGTCACCGTCGCCCGCGCCTCCGATTGAAGGCCGCACGAGTCGTCGTTGCAGCCAATAACGCTCCCGCCCGCGCTCGGGCACGCGTCAAAGATCGTGATCGACGTGTCCCACGACGCCCCGCCGCACGTCGACGCGATCAACTGCCGATCCTCCGTCGGGACGACCTTGAACCACGTGGCGACGCTGCTCGACCCACACGAGCCGCCACCCTCATTCGAGCCGCCCACGCTCGTCCCGGTGAACGAACCTTGCGAGACCAGCGTGGCCGTCGCGCACGGCACGGCCTGCCCAAGTGCGGAAAGTGACATGCACGACCCGGCCGCCAGCGCGACCACACCGTTCAGCGAGAGCGTTCGCATTCGACGATCCTCCAAAGTTCTGCCCCACAAGTTCGAGAGATCAACATCCGACGGCATCGCCGACCGGACCCGCTCAGGATACCAGAATCCGCCCCGTTCGCCAACCCCGCAGTTCGGAATCCGTTACACTCGCGTCGCGATTTTCGGACTAAATCCGATACACGTCCGACGCCCGGTCCTCCAGGTGCCGCAGCAACGCATCGGAACTTAGTGACTTTCCGGTCACACGTTCGCACAACTCCGCCGCGTGGTACCGCCGCCCGTGCCGGTGGATATTCGTCCGCAGCCACTCCAGCAACGGCCCAAACTGCCCCTTCGCGTGCTGCTTCGTCAGATCCGGAATGTCGGCGTTGATCTTCTCCCAGAACTGGGCCGCATAGAGGTTCCCCAGCGTGTATGTCGGGAAGTACCCCACAAGCCCGAACGACCAGTGGACATCCTGCAGGCAGCCGCGTCGATCGTCGGGCACCTTCACCCCCAGATAGTCCTTGTACTTCCGATTCCACGTCGCGGGCAGATCAGCGACCTTGAGATCGCCCGCGACCAGCGCCCGCTCGATCTCGAACCGGATCATGACATGCATGTTGTAGGTCGCCTCGTCCGACTCCACACGGATCAGGGACGGCGTCACCGTGTTCACCGCCTTGTACAGCGTCTCGGGCTTGTACTTGGACAACGCCGTCCCCACGATCTTTGTGCTCTTGGGGAGCAGCCACTTCCAGAAGGGCAGGCTCCGCCCGACGAAGTTCTCCCACATGCGGCTCTGGCTCTCGTGCATCCCCAAGGAGATCGCATCGGCGAGCGGCGTCCCGAAGAGATCGATCGTGCCGTTGTTCGACTGTGCGGGCGGCAGTTTCGGCAAGCCCTGCTCGTACAGCCCGTGCCCGGCCTCATGCATCGTGCTGTAGAGCGCATCGGTGAAAGCCTGATCCTGGTACCGCGTCGTGAGGCGTGTGTCGCCGGGCGCCATGCCGGAGCAGAACGGGTGCGTCGTCGTGTCGAGTCGCCCCGCGTCGAGATCGAATCCGATCGACTTCATGACCATCAGTCCCAGCGCGTGCTGCTTGTCGGACGGGATCTTGGCCTTGAGGCACGCCGTGGGCACCTTGACCGTCTTCTTCGCCGCCTCGACGCGTTTGATGAGATCGGTCAGTCGATCGCGAAGGGGGTTGAAGGTGGCTGTGACCTTTGCCGCCGTCGCGCCGGGCTCGTACTCATCGAGCAGCGCGTCGTACAACTCGCCGCCCTTGGGAACGCCATAACACTTCGCCTTCTGTCGCTGCAACTCGAACATCTTCTCCAGCCACGGCGCGAAGCCCTTGAAGTCGTCGTCGGCCCGAGCCTTCTTCCACGCGTCCTGCGCGAGGCTGCCCACGCGCGCGAGTTCCGAGACAAGTTCCTTGGGGAGTTTCGTCGCGAGGGAGTAATCACGCCGGATCTCGCGGATGTTGGCGGCTCGAGCGGCGTCGCCCACAACCTCCGAGTCTCCCTCGCACGCCGCGAGGAGTTCCGCGATCCGCGGGTTCGTCCTTCGCTCGTGCGTCAGGCTCGCCAGCGTCGCCTGCTGCTCCGATCGAAAGGCCGACCCCGCGGGGGGCATGTACGTCTCCTGGTCCCATCCGACCAACGCGGCGACCGAACCGATCGTCGCGGCCTCACGGAGCGCAGAGCAGAGTTCAACATACGACGAGGGGAGCGTGGCGTGCTTCGGCATGGACATTCCGTGTGTGGATGGTGCGAGGGGCGACGTTCGATCAGAGAGACGGACCCATTGAGGCAAGGAGACTCGGCCGAACTACCGCCCGAGCGCGTGCTCGAGCGCGAGGACCGAATACGCCGTGATCAAGACCGGGTTGTCCTCCATCCAGCGATCATCCACCGACCGGAACGAGCCGTCGGAGTTCTGGAGCGTCAGGAGTTTCGCCACGAGTTCGTCGGCCCACTCGTGCTTCGTCACCCCGCCCTCGCTCGTCACGTCGATCGTCGCGATGTTCCCGGCGCTCAGCGCCCGCGAGAGCATCAGGTAGTAGTAGTACAACCCATCGGTGCCCGCGCCCGGGTTCTCGTCGAGCGTGTAGTTCCTCGTCATCCACTCGTGCGCGAGCCGCACTCGCGGATCATCCGCCCGAAGGTTCGCATACAGGTAACTCTTGAACCCGGCGTACGTCATGCTCCCATACGCCCGCAGACGGCTCACCACCGTCCCATCGTCGAGCGTCTCCTCGATCGTAGCGGCGGCCTGGGACTGGCCCGAACCGACCTGGTCCTTGTTCACGCTCGTCGCGTACACAAACCCGCCCTGCCTCGACCCCTTCGCGTACGCCATGTCGTTGATCGTGATGACCCCCGCCGCTGACTCGGCCTTCTCCGCCATCTGGCATCGCTGGAGGAAGGCGAGCGCCCGCTGGATCGTCGCGTCGGACGCATCCACCCCCGCGTCGTGCAGTGCCTGCAGGGCAAACGCCGTGTTCGACATGTCGGGGCGCCCGTGCTTGCCATACCCCCATCCGCCATAGAACGCGTGGTCCTTGTCGACCTTTTGCGCTCCCTCTCCAAGGTCCGCCTGGATGATCGCCCCCTCGCCATACTGCAGCGACTTCAGAAACTCGACGGCCTTCTTCACCGCCTCCTTCGTCTGGGGCGTGTTCACTTTCGAGAGCGCCGAGATGCAGATCGCCGTGTTGTAGTTCGGCAGGATCTTGTCGTAGAACCCGCCGTCTACCTGCTGCGAGTTCAGGATGAACTTCACCGCGTCCTGGACGACGGCACTCTCCATCGGCGTCGCGGAATCGAGCAGGTACCCCTGCAACGCCAGCGCCGTGATCGCCGGAAAGTTCGGGCGTTTCTCGTCGATGCACCATCCGCCGCTCGCCTTGTCCTGCTGGCTCTCCAGGAACTCGTGCGCTCGCGTGATCGCGGCCTGCGCCCGAGCCCGATTCTCCTCGCTCACACGGAACGCCGGCTGGGAGCGAACAGACATCTCGCCCGGTTTCGAAGCCTCTTGTGCGCCTGCTTCGCCCACGAACGCCCCCCCCACACACATCACGCCGAGCAACGACGCGACCACGGACCTCGAAACGCGATTCGTTGTCATTTTGGGCCTCCTGGAGACTCAGTGAGTGTACGGTCGCTCCGAACGAGCATCGCCACCGCTGCCGCGGCCACAACTGCCGCCGTTTCAATGCGAAGAACGTGGGCGCCCAGCGACATGGATCGAACGCCATGCTCCCGGCACATCGCGAGTTCCTCTGGCGAAAGCCCGCCCTCGGGCCCCACGACCACACGGATCGCCGAGGTTTCCTCGTTCGCAATAACGCAAGACGCGGGCCGGTCACCACGAACATCGGCGACAACCGTGAGCACCCCGGAATCTCGCGCCGAATCCTCAACCACCGCGCGCAACGCCACGGGCTCACCGATCTCCATCGTCCACGCCCGCCCGCACTGCTTCATCGACTCCAAGGCCACGCGACGCAAACGATCCACTTTCCCCGTCCGCGGCTCCACCACCGTCCGCTCCGCCAGCAACGGCACGTACACATCCGCCCCCACCTGACTCAACTGATCGATCATCGACTCCAACCGATCACCCTTGGGCGGTGCGGCAAATACCTCAATCCGGGGCATTGACGCCGGCACGACCTGCCGATCGCGAATCTCCACCGTGACCACGAAGCCAGACTGCTTCGTCGGCCTCGTGATCGACTCCACCACTCCCGCCGCCGTCGCACCGCGTCCATCATAAAGTTCCACCGCTTCGCCCACTTCCAGGCGTTTCGATCGCACGGCATGGTGGGCCTCCTCACCCGTCACGGGGACCCGTTCGTGGAGGGCGAAGGCAGGCGCAAAGAAGCGGTGGCGTCCCATAGCACTCGATGTTTGGACTTCCAGGGTGTTTGGATGGGAGAAAACGTGGCTACTGTCGGGCGTGTCCGCCGTTGGCGTGGAGTCGGCCTCGCACAAGGCCGATTTCTGCTCGGGATCGACACGACCACGGAGGTTATTGGGCGGACGCCCCCGAATCGAGCGTCCGGATCCAATTTGCTCATGACGGACAAGCCGAGCGACATCTCCGATTCGATCGAGGCGACCGAGGACGCCCAGGACCTCGACGCCACCCTCGCCGAACTCGCCCATGCGCAGGGCGAGATTGATATCGATATCTCCGAACTCTCCATCGATGACCTCGAATCCCAGGTCGAGAGTCTCCTCAGCGAGATCGACGTGCCGGCCGAGGCCGAGGACGAGAACACGAGCAATCGCGACAACGCGGACATCGAGGCCGTCACGCCTCTCCTTGATGAGGCCGCCGATTCTCTCTCCGGTCCAGATGCCCCAAAGCAAGCGATCGAGTCGATGGTCGACGACCGCTCTCTCGACGCCGCAATCGAAGACGCCGCCCTCGCCGCCGAACTCTCCGACCAGTCGATCACTTCAAGCGAGGACTCACTCAGCGAGATCGAGATTCCCGACGACATCGCACAGGCCGCCGAATCTCTCGCCACCTCCGCGACAGAGAAGACGCCCGAGCCGATCGAGACCACGGCCAACACTGCACAGGCCGAGGATCTTCCTTCGCTCGACGCCCAACTCGCCGAGATGACCGACACGATGCTCGCCGAGCCTGCCCCGGACTCTCCGCCCGCCGAGTCCGATTTCGCCGCGAGCGTCGCCGAAGCGTCCTCAGACACGCCTCCACCACCGGGCCACACGGAATCACCCGAGCCGCCCCAGCCCGTCGCCCCTGAGCCGGAACCAAAGTCCCGCATCTCCATTGGCGCTCACGTCCAACGCGTCGCCTACACGCTTCTGAACCCGCTCTCCAAGCCGCTCGAAAAGGCCTCACCCGAAGTCCGCCACACCGTCGGCTGGGTCGGCGTCGTCACGCTCTTCATGGGCGCCGTCATGTGGGCCGTCGTTCTCACACGCGCTCCTAAGGAAGCCGGCGCGGCCGCTCCCTTCGACCTTGCCAACGCCTCGCTCCCTGCGGTCCATGCCGGCGGCAGCACACCACTCCCCAACGCTCACGGCGACTCCAACAGCCATGGGGCTCCGAACGCCCACGGCGAGACGCCCAAGAAAGACGCCTCCCACGGCGCGGCGAAAACGACCTCACACTCGACGAAAAAGTCCAAAGCCCCCGCCAAGAAAAAAGAAGCCGCAGGCGGGCACTAGGTCGTTTGTTCGCCCCAACGTTCTTGGCGGCACCGCTCTCCAGAGCGGTGTCCTCGTTTCTATCAGGTCTCGTGGAATAGGCGTCCTGCCTGTGTCTTCATCTTGTAAATATCCCTTCACCGAACGGAACGTCTTCAACTGAATGGAGCGCTTTGTTTCACGCCGTCGGTGTCGTGTCACCCTCCGTCACGGGATCACGATCCGGCGTGGCCGCATTCGACGCCGTTTGTTCCTTGTGCTTCACGACATCGAGCATGAACGACGTCGCACCCTTGGGCCTTGCCGCGCCACCCAGCCCGGGCCCTAGTCCGAAGCGCTGCTTCTCATCAACCCACGCCAGCACGGGCGTGGACGCCGGCTCGCCCTCCAGCGCCTTCACATGCTGCATGTCGAACTCGACGCTGCTGATCGCCCCTCGGCACGTCATCAGCGAGCCAGACCCCGCGCCGGGCTTCTGCTCAGGCCAGGCCCCGGCGTGCCCCTCACCCAGTCGTTCATTCCCCCATCGCCGAACCACGCGATCGACATCCACGTTCCCCGTCCACGCGATGAGCCACCCCTGATCGGGTCTGAAGACAGCCTCGTCCATCCACCGCGGATCGGTCGCGTCGCCCTCCACGGTCGGTATCCCCGCGCGAACCGCCGTGTTCACGCGATCCGTGTTGCTGTCGATGAGCAGAACAGGGACTTTGCGCCGGACCAACTGAGTCGCGAGTTGCTGCCCAAGCTTGTGCGCCCCAACGATGATGACGGCGTTCCGCACGCCCGCGCGGACCCGGAGCAGCGAGGCCAGCAGCCCACCCGCCGACCCCGCAACGGCCACAGTCACGAAGATCACGAGAAAGACCAGGGTCTCGATGTGCTCGGCATGGTTCGAGATCGCACGGGCCATGTCGCTCGCCGACTCCATCTGGTCGGGCTGGAGGGTGAGCCGCGCCGCCGCCACCGACGCCATCGAGGCCGCCACGATTCCGCGAGGCGCGAACAAGCCGCCAAAGAGCCGCTCGTTCACCGACAGCCGCGAGCGGATCGTCGAGGCAAACACGCTGATCGGCCTCACGAGGAAGAAGAGGCAACCCACAAACGCGGCATCCGTCCACGAGAGCGACGTGATCCGCGACCACTCCAGACGTGACGCGAGCAGGATGAACAACGCCCCGACCAGGATCGTCGCGATCTGCTGCTTGAATGTCCGGAGATCCCGCGTCCCCGAGATATTCGCGTTCGCGAGGATCACTGCCGCCACGGTCGTCGCCACCAGCCCCGCTTCCGGGGCCGCGCTCTCCCCAAGTCCCACCGCCAACATGCACGTTCCAAGCGCGAACAGATTCAGATGCGTCGGGTCCAGTCGCCCGCGCCTGACCAGGAAGCGCAGCACGCTCCGCCCAAGAACACCCACAACCACCCCGATCACGGCGCCGCCAAGGAAAGGCACCGCGAGCAGTTTCAAAACACCCGAGAAAGGATTATCGAACGTCCCATTCTGATAGAGCAGCACCAACTCCAACGTCGAGATCGCCACGATCACGCCAATCGGGTCGATCAGCACTCCCTCGGCACTCAACGCCGCGTGCAGATTCGGCTTCAGCGGCAACCGCCGGAGTATCGGCTGGATCACCGTTGGCCCCGTCACAATCAGGATCGCGCCCAGCACCAGCGAGTTCGCCCACTCCATCCCCACGACATAGTGCGCCGCCACCGCGACACCGACCCACGTCACGAGCGCTCCGATCGTGAGCAGCCCCCACACCGCGCGCGGCGCCTTCCCCAGTTCGTGCTTGTCCAGGTGCAGCCCGCCCTCGAACACAAGCAAACCGATCGCGACCGAGATGAACGCCCGCAGCGACTCGCCCAGGCTGTTCCCATCGACCACGCCAAGACCCGCGCTGCCAAGGCACACGCCCGTCACCAGCAATGGCAAAACCGCCGGAAACTTGAACCGGTCGCACGCCACGCTCACGAGCGCGCCCACTCCAACCGCCAGCGACAGGCTCTGCGTCGCAACTTCGCTCATTCGAGTCCCTTCATGAGGGCAGAGTGTAACCGGCAAAGGACGCCCCGGTCGACGCAAAGGGACACACTCACCGAAGACCGAACCCGACGGTGTGGGGTCAGATGCGGCCAGATGTCTGTCTGACCTCAGACACCATCATCCTCAAGGCTGCTTCAGCCGCGCACTCATTCGCGATCAAACGGCGAAGACCCGAATCCCTTGCCGCGCGAATCGTCCGCTGCTCGCGACGCCTCCGAATCAGCCACAGCAGGCGCCGGCATCTCAACACACACCAGAGGCACAAGTGCGGGCTCAGGCTCACTCGTCGCCAACGCCGACGCTGGCGACCAGAACTGCGACAACCCGCGTGACGCCCAGATCGCCGACGCCGGGATGAACAGCATCGCCAGCACATACGCCAGCCCCCGCGCCCGCTCCGACCGCACATACGCCATCACGCGAAGCATCATGGCGTCACCTCCCCCACGGCAACCTCCCCCGCCGAGAGCACCAGGCGGCGAATCCGCACCTCGCACCCCACCCACCCGACGCGCGACACGTCCTCGCTTCTCTCAACCGCCGTCATCGCGAACGACTCCACCGACACCGGATCCCACCCGCGCGACATCGACGAGAGAAACACCGACACCTTCGAGAATGGCCCCTCAACACGCGCCGAATACTCCCCAACACCCAGACGATCGACCGTGCGCACCTCCACTCCGGCCCCCGTCGCCTTCGCCCTGATCGCCGACGCCATGCTCTCTACGCTCGGCGCCAGCGACAAGACGCCCGACAGCGCCGCGCGCGTCGCCTCCAGATGATCCGTGTGCTCTTGCAATGCCGCACGCGAGATCGCCCCGCGTGTCGCGTTGTGGACGAGCGACTGCTCGATCGCCACACGATCCCGAGCCGATGCCGCCTGCTCCTCCAATGGCCTCGCGATCAAGTTCCACAACACACCAAGCAACGCCCCAGCGAGCGTCACACGCACCACCACCGGCATCATCGCGGCGTTCAACGATCGAGGCTGTGCGCTCGTGCCCACTCGCGTCATGATCCTCGCTCCGCCTCACGGGTCACTATCGCTCTCGCGACGCCCTCGAGCACGAACGTGGTCGCCTGGAGACTCGTCTCCCCCGCCGCCGTGCGCACCTCAACCGCACGAATCAACGCCGACCCTCGCATCGCCGCGGCAAACCGATCGATCATCTCGACATGCACTCCGTCGTGCACATGCCCCTCGATCCGAACCCGCATCACCCCGCCCCGCGACTCGCTCGAGATCGACGTGATCACCAACCCCTCCGGCGTCGCGCGCGAAACCTCCGCCATCACCGCCTCCCAGTCCACCCGCGTCGCGTCCAGCGAACGAAGATCCCGCACCGATCGCGCCAGCGCGTTCGTCGGCTCGATCAGCGCCTGGTGCCGGTCCATCTGCTGCCGCGCATACTCGATCACGCTCGGCGCAAACGCCCCGACATCCTCAAGCCTCGACAACTCCCGACGGCTCGACACGATCCCCCACACCAATACCCCCGTCCCCAAAGCCACACCAGCCCGCCCGCCGAAACTGGCGGCCAGTCGAAGCGATCGCAAACGACGACTCTGGCTGATCAACCCAATGCGCATGAACACCCACTCTGTAGTGCTACAAACGGAAACCGTACCGACGTATCGGCGATCCACCTCTCCCACTTTTCGACGATCCCGCCCCTTCCCACGCTCCAGGTGGCCCTATGACGCCCAAACACACCCGTCCTCGCTCGCCACGCCCGGGATCCACCCTATACTCCCGCGTTCGGCATGATCGAGTGCCGACCTGGCGGCCTCTCGTTCGTTTGGTGGTGGGCCGCCACAGGTCTTTTCAAAGAAACCGCGGGGCCGAACTTCGGACCCCGACATGAAGCGCCCTCGGGTGCGGCCGATGTGGGTCGGCGACGTTGTCGCCCCCTCCCACTCCTCGATCTCGGCCCGCCGGTGTCGCTGCAGGAGAATCGTCATGGCCAATCAACTCGTTCAGGATCTCATCGAGGCCGGCATCCACTTCGGCCAGCGCGCCAGCGGATGGAACCCCAAGATGCAGCCGTACATCTACGGCAAGCGCAACGGGATCCACATCATCGACATCAAGGAGACCGTCAAGGGCCTCCTCCTCGCCAAGCGATTCATCGCCAAGACCGTCGCCGACGGCAAGGACGTCTGTTTCGTCGGCACCAAGCGACAGGCCAAGAGCGTCCTTGAGACCCGCGTCCCCGACGTCAAGATGCACTACGTCACCGAGCGCTGGCTCGGCGGCACGCTCACCAACTTCCGCACCATCCGCACCCGCCTCAAGCGCCTCGAGGAACTCGAGGGCATCGACGCCGGCGCCGACGGCTTCACCAAGTACTCCAAGAAGATGGAGAGCCAACTCAAGCGCGAGAAACGCAAGATCTCGCGCAACCTCGAGGGCATCCGCCACATGGAGAAACTCCCCGGCGTGCTCGTCGTCCTCGACGTCCGCAAGGAGCACACCGCCCTCAAGGAAGCCCGCAAACTCGGCATCCCCACCATCTGCCTCATCGACACCGATGGCGATCCAGACGCCGCCGACATCGCCATCCCCGGCAACGACGATAGCATGCGCTCCATCGACGTGGTCATCCGCGAACTCTGCCTTGCCATCAGCGAGGGGCGCCAGAACCGCGAAATGACCAAGAACGCCGAGGCGGCCTCGGGCGAGTCGTCGGGCGATGCCGGCCAGCCCCGTCGCAGCCGCCGAGCCCAGTTCCGCGCCGCCGACGCCGAGGGCGAGTCCGCCGAGGGGTCCGCCCCGGCCTCCCCGTCTCGCCCCGAAGCGTCCAAGGTCTAATGACCTCAGACGCCTCGCTACACACACCGAATCGCACGACTGGCACACATTGAACACCGGCCCGGAGGATCCCCTCCGCGCCGAGAGCCTTTGGAGCACGAAGAGATGGCAGAGTTGAACGCGAAAGACGTGATGGCCCTCCGCAACAAGACGGGCCTCCCCATGATGGCCTGCAAGGCCGCCTTGCTGGAGACCCACGGCGACATCGAGAAGGCCGAGGAACTCCTCCGCAAGCAACTCAAGGGCAAGATGGAGACCAAGACCGACCGCGCCGCCGGCGAGGGTCGCATCGCCATCGCACGCACCGACGAGGCCGCCACGATTGTCGAGATCCGCGCCGAGACTGACTTCACCGCGAAGAACGAGAAGTTCGTCGCCGCCGCCCAGAAGTGCGCCGACCTCGCCATCAACGAGACCTCGGGCGAACTCAAGCCCTCCGCCGCCATGGCCGCCGCCATCGATGACCTCCGAATCTCCACCGGCGAGAATATCTCCATCGCCCGCGCCCACAAACTCACCCAGGACCCCGGCTCGGGCGCCTTCGGGTCCTACGTCCACCACGACGGCAAGACCGGCGTGCTCGTCCAGGCCGAGGGCTCCATCTCCGATGAGACCCTCCGCCAGATCTGCATGCACATCACCGCCGCCCACCCACGCCCCCAGGGCGTCTCGGCCAACGACGTTCCCGCCCACATCGTCGAGAAGGAGCGTCGATTCCGCGTCGAGCAGGCCATGGAATCCGGCAAGCCCAAGGAAATCGCCGAGAAGATGGTCGAGGGCGGCATGCGCAAGTTCTTCGAAGAGATCGCCCTCCTCGAGCAGCCCTTCGTCATGGACCCGACCAAAAAGGTCAAGGACATCGTCGGGCCCAAGGCCAGCATCATCGGATTCCTCCGCTGGCAGGTCGGCGAGGCCACGAACTAAGCCCGCCTCCAAGACAACTCTACCTTCCCCACGCCCGGACCATCACATCCGGGCGTGTTTGCATGCGCACGCACCTTCTCGGTAGACTATCTGTCTATACCGACTGCGAACCACACAAGGAGCCTCGACATGGTGAACCTCATGGATCTCTGGCTGCCCATCCTCGTCAGCACCGTCATCTGCTTCATCGCCAGCGCCATCATCTGGATGGCCCTCCCCCTCCACAAGCACGACTTCAAGGATCCAGGCGACAAGGAAGGCCCCATCCTCGACATGCTCCGGAACCACCGCCTCGATCCAGGCGTCTATTACGTCCCCTGGTGTGGCGGCAAGGACTGGAAAGACCCCGCCAACCAGGCCAAACTCAAGGCCGGACCCTGGGCCATGCTCACCGTGCAAAGCGGCCAACCCAACATGGGCAAAAACCTCGGCCTCTGGTTCGTCCACCTGCTCATCGTCGGTGTGCTCGTCGCCTACGTCTCATCTCATGCCGGACTCGCAGGCGGCTCGGACTATCTCAAGGTCTTCCGCGTCGCCGGCGCCACGGCCCTGCTCGCCCACGCCGGCGGCGCCCTGCCTTCCTGCATCTGGATGGGTGCCCCATGGTCCCAACTCCCGGGCAAACTCATCGATGGCCTCGTCTACGCCCTCCTCACCGCCGGCGCGTTCGGCTGGCTCTGGCCTGATGCTCCAACAGCCGTTTGAGTCAACGCCCATCGTTCTCGCGGGGTTCCCCATCGAAGCGCCGCACGCCCGGCTCGATGGTGGACGCCCTCTCGTTCGCAAGCAACCGACGCGTCTTACTCAACGATCTCGACTCACGGGCTCAAACACGCTCCACGCTCCCGCTCCCGCCAAGGCACCCATGGTCGGGGCCAAGACATACATCCATAAGTGCTCCGTATGACCCGATATCAGCGCGGGTGCCATCGACCGCGCAGGATTCATCGACGCCCCGCTGATCGGCCCCGCAAAGAGCGCTTCAAGGCCCACCGTCGCCCCTGCTGCCATCGCCACCGACACCAGCGGCGCCCCGCTTGAAGACGAGCCCAGGATGACCACCATCAGAATCATCGTGAGCACGAACTCCAGCACGAAACTGACCCACGCCTCGCCCTGGGGCAGCGTCGCGCCGAGCCGCGTTGTGTCCTCGGGCACGAGCATCAGAAGACATCCGCTCGCGGCCATCGCCCCAGCGATCTGCACCATCACATAGCCCACGCCCAAACGCACCGGCACCCGCCGCCGCGCCATGAGCGAGATCGTCACCGCTGGATTGATGTGTGCCCCGGACACTCGCCCCAGCGCCAGAATCATCGCGAGAACTACAAGCCCGAAGACCAGCGAAACACCCACGTGCGTGATCACGCCCCGACTCGAGGCGTCAAAGACAATCGCGCCCGTCCCCGCAAACACAAGACTAAACGTCCCGAAGAACTCGGCAAGCAACTTCGATCCCACGGCATGATGCGGCGTGTCCGACATGGGGAGGAAGAGTACACGACTCGGTCGCCCGAGACCTCGGATCACCATCGAACTTCACAGTCCCCTTACGTTCCACGCGCCATCACATGAGCAGTTGCTCCCGGAGATGTGAACGCCATGAGAAACACCCGGGCGCTCGCGAACACCCGGGCGAACTCCCCGACCTTCGATCTCTCGCCGCTCTTGCGACCCTACCCGTCGCTACTTCTCGAGGTCGCGCAGGCTCGCCCCGAAGTTGATGTGGAATGGTTGTCCGTTGATCACCAGCGCGGGAACAGACTCCACGCCCGCCTGCCGTGCCGCCGAGACTCTGTCCTTGGACTTGCCCAGGTGGATCACCTCCACATCAAACCGCTCCCGGTCCAGGGCCGCGGCGATCGACTGCTCCGCGCTGACGCACACCGGACATCCCGCATGATAAAATGTGGCTTTGCTCTTCATCGTGTACACTCCTTTGTGTGGGACAGGACGCACCGTGCGTCCACCCACGATCTCAGATTACACGCACAGTTCGAGCAATCAACCGGGCTCCAGTTTGTGCCCTACGTACATTCCGGTTGAAGTTACGATGAAAGCAGCCAAGAAAAATAACTTCGCTACGACACCTCGGACGACTCCGAATGCTCACTCCTCACGCCCCCGGGCCGCCAGGACGACCGTCCAGCCACCCGACGTGGCCTCGATGATCGAGTCGATCATCGGGTGCAAGTGGTCCCTTCATGTGCTGGACCAGATCCGCCGCGGAGTCAACCGACCCGGCGTGCTCGCCCGTTCCGCACCGGGTCTCACGACGAAAGTCCTGAACGAACGCCTCAACAAAATGCTCCGGTTCGGCATCCTCTCACGCCACGCCTACCCAGAAGTGCCCCCACGTGTCGAGTACACGCTCACGCCCTTCGGCACGCGCTTCGCCGAGATCCTCGACGCCGTCGATCGTCTCAAGCGTGATGCGGCCGCCGGTGCCATCGAAACCGAATCCTCGGATCCACTCGATCATTGATCACGGGATCCGCTCGAACACCCGGCCGCCTCGTCCGTGCCACACGACAACACGCTCCGCTCGTCGCCACCAGGCAATCTGGACGGTGCGGTCCCTAGTGCTCGATCATCGCCGGAAGTTCCCGGTCGATATCCCGGCACCACCGCCGAGCCGTCGCCGCGTCAAACTTCTGCGGGAGCGTGCACTCGTGCTCCAGCACAAACCGGACCACGGCCTCGATCACGCGCGACGGCGCGATCCGCCCCGACGTCCAGTGCTCATGATCCACCCAACTCATCGACGCCTCGTGCTGCGTCGCCGCCCCGTCCTCGAAGTGCACCTCGAGCCGATACACCCACCCGCGCGGCGTGTCGCACTCGTCGAGGATCTCGATGCGTTGCACTCTCGCCAGGGGCATGCGTCACCTTCCCAAGACCTTCACACGATCAACCTACTCATGCTCGGGGCACAGGCGTCTCGCCTGTGCCTACGTCTCCAACACACTGGAAGCCACTCAACACGAAAGGCGTGATCGACCTCCCGCGATGTGCTCCATCCGCCGGCCGACACACATCGGCCGCTCCAATCACTCGGGCATATCGACCTACGCTCTTCACCAGACTTCGAAACTTCGTGTACTCGGACGCTCGCGGGCATTCCCGGGTGCCCCTCCGAACGACATTCGCTGAACCATGTTTATTCTTGAGACGATACGACTGGGTTTGGCCAATCTCAGGCTCCACCTCCTGAGATCCATCCTCACCGCGCTCGGCATCATCCTCGGCGTCGCCGCCGTCATCATCATGAGCAGCCTAGGAGAAGGCTCCAAACGCGAGGCCCTCAGCCAACTCGAACGCCTCGGCGCTCGAAACATCATCGTCCGCTCCCAAAGGCCCCCCGAGAGCCAGAGCCAGGGCCAGCAGCAGCGAAGTTTCGTCAGCCGCTTCGGCATCACCCGCGCCACCTTCGCCGTCCTCGAGGAGAACTTCAAGGACGCCGAGGCCATCGTCCCCCTGAAGGAGGTCGGCAGCCAGATCATCAGAGACGACAAGCGAAAGACCAGCCAGGCCTTCGGCACCACCCCCGAGTTCCTCACCGTCGCCAACCTCCACCTCGCCAAAGGCCGCTACATGAACCAGAGCGACCTCGACCAGAAGGAAGCGATCGCCGTCCTCGGCGCCGGCGTCGCTCGAGAGTTCTTCCCCCTCGAGAACCCCCTCGAACAGACCATCCGCATCGACGACCGCGCCTTCCGCGTCGTCGGCGTCCTCAGCGAGATCGGCCTCGCCGCAGGCCGGGGCGCCTCCCTCGTCGGCCGAGACCTCAACCTCGACGTCCACATCCCCATCACCACCGCCCGCGCCGCCTTCGGCGACACCGTCAGCCGCGGCGGCTCGGGCAGTTTCGAGAACACCGAGACCGAGGTCGCCGAGGTCTACATCGCCAGCCCCACCCGCGAGCGCGTCATGCCCGACGCCCAGCGCGTCCGCCGAATCCTCGACGTCCGACACGCCTCCACACGCGACGTCATCGTCCACGTCCCCTACGAACTCCTCGAGAACGCCAAGAAGACCGCCATGACCTTCAACCTCGTCTTCGGCGCCATCGCTGGAATCTCCCTCCTCGTCGGCGGCATCGGCATCATGAACATCATGCTCGCCAGCGTCACCGAACGCACACGCGAAATAGGCATCCGCAGAGCCATCGGCGCCACTCGCGATCAAATCCTCTGGCAGTTCCTCGTCGAGACCGGCGTCCTCACCGCCATGGGTGGAGTCGTCGGCGTCCTCCTCGGCGTCGGCGGCAGCCTCTTCGTCCGATGGGCCGTCAAACGACTCCCCACCGCCCCGGTCATCGGCACGCTCTTCCCACGCGACCTCAACCTACCAACAAGCATCACCCCAGGCTCCATCGTCCTCGCCTTCGCCGTCGCCACACTCACGGGCCTCATCTTCGGCATGTATCCCGCCAAACGTGCCGCCGCCCAGGACCCCATCGTCGCCCTCCGCCACGATTAGGCAGACTCACTTCTTCAGCCTGATCACCCGCCACGCCTTCGTCTCCAGATTCACCTCGACAATCCGATGATTGTTCGTGTCCGCGACATACGCCAACGCGGCTTCCCCCTCCTTCGCTCCACGAATCACGCTCACGCCCCCCGGCTCATCCAGATACAAGTCCTTCATCTCCCCGATCGCCCCATCGGCACGCTTCCCCATCCCCACAAACGCCCGCGACGAACGTGCCCCGGCATCCACAACCTTCAGCCGATGGTTGTACGTGTCCGCCACGAGCAACTTCCCGGCCTCGCCCGGAATCACGCTCACCCCAAGGCAATGCTGCAGCCGCGCCTCCGGATACGTCCCATCCACGTCGCCAAACTCGAACAGCCCGCGCCCAATGATCGTCCGCACGGTCCCCTTCGCCAGATCCATCGCCCGAATCGCCGACGTCTCCGAGTCCGCGAAGTACAGCGTCCCGCCATCAGCAGACAGCGACAATCCCGAGGGCTGCGCGAGCGCCGCATCCCGTGACGCCCCATCCACGATCGACTCCCGCCCAGATCCCGCGAGCGCCCTTGCCTCTCCCGACGCCACATCCACGCTCCACAACTGATGCGTCCCCGCCATCGCGACGTACAGCGCCTTCCCGTCCGCCGAGAGCGCCACATCCCAGGGCGAAGCCAGCGACTGCACCACTCCCTTCCCCCCGCCGCGCCGGTCGTACCCCTGCTTCCCTGTCCCCACCAGTGTTCCCACGCGCCATGATGTCGTGTCGATCGTCCGAATCGCGTGATTCTCCCGATCCGCAACATACAGCGTTCGCGCCCCATCAAACGCCAGACCCTGCGGATCATGGAACACGGCCGTGTCCGCCGCACCATCCACCAGCGTCCGTGCAGGAACCTCCCCGCTCCCGCCACCCGTTCCCCACCCCTTCCCGATCACCCGCTCAACCTTCGCCACGCCATCTTCACCAGGCAGCCGCGCCGCGATCACACGATTTCCCGTCGAATCGCTCACAAACAACCATCCGCCATCGCCCCGCGTCGCGAGCACTTTTCCGGGGAAACTCAGCGAGACCACGTCCTCGGCCTTCGCCCCAGCCTTCGGGTTCGAATCTGTTCCCGCCTTCGGGTCGCGCCACGCCTTCGCCGCCAGAGTCCCTTCCTTCTTCCCCTTCTCGAGAAGCGCCCCCACCAACTGGTCGAGCAACTCGCGATTCCCCTCTCCCGACTCGCTCCCCACCACGAACCCGCGCGAATCCACCACCACGAAACTCGGCCACGCTCGCACGCCATACTTCGTCCAGATCCCCATCCCATCATCGATCACCACCGGATGATGGATCGAATACCGCTTCACCGCCCGCTCCACGCTCGCCCGCTGCCCCTCGTTGTCAAACTTCGCGCTGTGCACGCCAACCACCACCACCGGCTGGTCCTTGTACTTCTCCTCGATGAACTCCAGATCCGGCAGGATGTGCATGCAGTTGATGCAGCAGTACGTCCAGAAATCCAGGATCACCACGTGCCCCTTGAGTTCATCACGAAACCGCAGCGGCGTGCTCGTGTTCACCCAGCCCAGATTCGGCGAGAGTTCCGGCGCCATCTCATCCCCTCCCTTCGACCCCAACTCCAAACCTCCGCCCTCAATCGACGCCACGGCACGCGACAGCGACCCCCTCCCGCCCGCGATCGAAGCGAAGTACGCCGTCCCCGCGACCATCGCCCCAAGAAGCAACGCCATCACGAATCCACCAGTCTTACTCATGACCCGCTCCTTTCGCTCTACCCACCCTCGCGGCACAGGGAGGGAGGCGTCTCGCCTGTGTCTACTTCCTCTTCAACTCCACCACACTCAACGCCACCATCAACCAAGTCCTGTCACACTTCGATGCCCCACCACCCCATCGGTCTCACTCTTCATCGACCATCCGAACCCGAGGCCGGAACCTCCGGATCCTCCCCAATCACCCGCTCCACATCAATGGTCGCTCCCTGCGCCTCAACCCTGACACCACCCCCGGACAATCGCCGCAGCGTGTGCACCAGCCGCGCCATGTCCCCACGAAACGGCGCCTCGAACCGCATCGCCGCCCCACTCACCGGATGCTGAAACGCCAGCATGCACGCGTGCAGCGCCTGCCGATTCATCAAACCCTCCACGCCCTTGGGTGGCGCCGACGCATCAGGCCCCATCCCGTTCGCGTTCCAACCCACCAGCACCTCTTCACCTCGCTCGCCACGCAGCCCCAGCGCCCGCCCGCCATACATGTCGTCCCCCACGATCGCCCACCCCTCGTGCGACAGGTGCACCCGGATCTGGTGCGTCCGCCCCGTCCGCAACTCGAGCTCAACAAGCGTGTACTCCGCCGTCGCCAGCCCCTCGATCCTGGGAATCGTGTACCGCTCACGCACCCGCGCCACCGTCGTGGACGGCTTCCCCAGTTCATCGTGCCGAACCACATACTTCTCGCGATACCCCTTCTCCTTCGAGGGGTGTGGCCCAACTGGCAACTCGATCACATCCACGTCCGGCTCCACACGACCATGCACCAGCGCCAGATACCGCTTGTCCACGCGCCGATGCTCGAACTGGTGCCCTAGTTTCCAGTGCGCCTCGTCCTGCTTCGCAAAGACGATCACCCCCGTCGTGTGCCGATCCAATCGATGAACGACGCCCGGCCTCGCGATCTCCTTCCCCACGCTCGACAGCCCCCCGCCGCTCCCAGAACCGTGCATCAGGTGGTACGCCAGCGCGCTCAGCATCGTCCCGCGCAGATGGCTCCGCGCCGGATGCACGATGATGTCCGCCTGCTTATTCACCACGATCAGCGAGTCATCTTCAAACAGAACATCCAGCGGGATCGCCTCCGGAACAATGTTCCGCTCCGGCGGCGGCGGCACCACCACCTCCACCACATCCCCCGCGTGCAACAACGTCGACGCCTTCGGCACCTTCTCGTTCACCAGCACCCCGCCCTCGTCGATCAGGCGCTGCAAACGGCTCCTCGACATGAACGTGATGCGATCCGTGAGATACTTGTCCAGCCGCTTCTTCAGATCACGACGGATCTCAAAGACGACACGCCGGATCTCGCTGTCGTCCTCGCCCCCCTCGCCCCCGCCCTCTTCGCCAGACTCGGCGCGCGATGACTGCTCCTCCAGCGCCCGCCGGATCGCCTCGGGGTCTACCTTCCCGCCGCGCATGATGTACGAAGACCCCGCCCCGACACGCACACGCTCATCGCCGTCCTGAGAAACAGAGTCCGGCATCCCATCCTCGACTGAATCTCATGGGCCAGTGAAGGGGGCGGCCCGCCTGCCTCTTCCATCTCCTACACGCCCTCGTGGCACAGGCGTCCCGCCTGTGTCCTACTTCTCTTGTCCTCTCCCAAATTCCTACCTCTACGGCGCACCCTGCGGCACAACCTCCGGTGCCCCCGGATTCGCCGGAGCCTCAACAGGCACAGGCAGCGGCACCACAGGCGCCGCCGTCCCCGCCCCTGGCTGCAAATCCAGCACCGCCCCCGTCAACTTCTTCGGCAAATCCGACTCCGTCAACAACGCCGGCGACTGGATCACGCGGTCAATGCTCGACTCCCGAGACTCCGCCAAAGCCACCGCATAGTCAAACCCGGTAGACTTCGCAAGCGCCTTCGCCCGCTCATACTCGCTCTTGGCCTGGTCCGCCGAGCCGCGACACTCCGCCAGCGCCGCAAGCCCAAAGATCGCGCGCAGCCGCAGCAGTTCGCGCCCCTTCACGCCGCTCAGTTCCTTGTCAACTTTCGAGTACGACCGCTCGATTTGCGTCAGCAGCCCATCGCGATCCGCCGGCGTGAGAACCATGCTCGGGTCCTTGAGCGTCCCATCGACATCGGTCTCCGCCCCGGGCTGGATACCACGCACCAGAGCCTGCAGCCGTGTGTCCGCCGCCGTCAACTCCGCGAGATTCGCCACCGCGCTGTCGCCCTCAAACTCCCGCGCGATCGCCTGCAACGACTCCGGGCTGGGCGACCCGCTCTCGGTCGCCAGCGTCAACTCCGAGAATCCGCGATCCAGTTCCGCTTCCTTGTGCTCGCGATACTTCCGCAAGCCCACAAATCCCAGCGCGATCACCGCCAGCACCAGCAGCACCGGCGTGCTGTACTTCTGCAGGAAGTCAATGAACTCCTGATTAAGCCGAGACTCCTCAAGCCCGGCCCCTTCCTTGATCTGCGCGTGCCGTTTGTCCATCGCCATGTCGGCCCCATCCTTCAATCTTGATACTGCGTCACCAGGTTCCCCCACGCCGAAACCGCCGCGGGAACCACAAGTCTAGACCCCACCCGGCGTGCCCCCACACTCCGCTTGAGTCTCCCCCTCGTCCCAGAACTTCCACGCCCGTTCCGACTTGAACTCCGCCCTCGGCACCAACCGCTCCCGGATCACCGCAGAAAGCCGATCCAACCCCACCCCCGCCACACTCGACACCGCCACCGCATGCGCGAATCCCACTCCGCCCACATCCGCCCGCAGCGCCACCGTCACGACCTCGCCCGAAGTCTCCACGGCCACCGGCCCCGCCGTCGGATCCCCGCACGACAGAACAAGATCCGCCTCACGCACCATCGCCAACGCGCGCGCACCGGCCTCCCTCTCACGCGCATCGCCATGCGCGCGCACCCCCGCAGTATCCACCATCCGCACCACCAGCCCATCGCACTCGACCATCACCCCAACATGATCGAGCGTCGTCCCAGGCTCGTCCGCCACCACCGAAACCGCCCGGCGTGCCATCGAATTGAGCAACGTCGATTTCCCGATGTTCGCCGCCCCCACGATCGCCACCAGCGCCGGATCAATCAATCGCCCAAGCACGCGCGCGCGTCGATGATCATCCTCCGTCCACACCCCATGTTCCACGTGAAACATCTCATGCCGCCGCGGCTGTTCCAACAACAACTCAGCACCCAAAGGACTCACGCACCGCGCGAGCGTGTCGAGCATGCGCGCTTCTAAATCCGTGCGCGCTTCGGGATAGATCTCGCGTGCGGCGGCGGTTCCACGTGGAACGCCAGCAGATTCGAGCGCGGCGGCGAGGGCGGCGATCACGGCGATCCCGCCGTGGGGCATGAACTGCGCGCGCGTTTCGGAGAGTCGGGCCACCAGCGCCGTGTCCACGCCGGCGAATACTCGGAGCGAGATCTGTCCGACGGGTACGTCGCGGACGCCCAGCGCGCGCAGGACGGTTTCGACATCGCCCTGGATCTGCACGATTGCCACGGCGCCCGCGGCGTGGGACGGCGTGAGCAGACGCCAGGTGGCGTCGATCACAAGTCGTCCTCGTCGTCGGCGTCGTCGAGGGCGAGTTGGCAGGATCGCGCGATGCCGACGAGTTGGAGGTCGGGGTCGAGGCGATCGATGATGGGTTCGCCGTCGAAGAGGGCGACGGCATCGCCGCCGGTCGCGAGGACGGGCGGGTAGGCGCCGTAGGCCTCGGCGTATTGGTCAACGAGATGCCGCGCGAGTCCGCGGACGCTGGCGGCGACGCCGAGTTGCATGGCGTGGGCGGTGTCCTTGCCGAAGACGCCGCGTTCTGGGTTCTGCGGCGCGAACTCGAGTTTCGGGAGCGCGCTCGTCTGCTCGTGGAGGGCACGGAGCATCATGCGTGCGCCGGGAGCGATGGCGCCGCCCTGGAAGACGCCCTCGCCATCGACGAAGTCGACGGTGACGGCGGTGCCGGCATCGATGACGACGCACGCCGAGGAGACGCGTGTGTACGCCCCGAGGGCGGCGAGGAGTCGGTCGTGGCCGACGGTCGAGTCGTCGTCGAGGGCGTTGGGGATGGCGATGGGCAGATCGATGCCGAGGCGGTAGACCTCGACGCCGAGTGAGGCGCGGAGTTCGGTGGCGAGCGCGTCGGCGACCTTGCGATTCACGGACGCGAGGGCGACGACGGCGTCCGGC
This sequence comes from uncultured Phycisphaeraceae bacterium, assembly GCA_964628245.1. Classification (GTDB taxonomy): domain Bacteria; phylum Planctomycetota; class Phycisphaerae; order Phycisphaerales; family UBA1924. Next base: position 514,276 of record CAZVMU010000002.1, read on the forward strand.
TCGTTCGACGACCACTCGGCGGCGCGTGCGACGATGGGCTTGATGTCGGCGTTGTCGAAGGACTCGGCGGATTCGACGCTGGCGCCGCGGAGCAGGCCGAGTCGGGTGCGTGAGTTGCCCACGTGGATGGCGAGCACGGCGGAGAGGTCATCGGGCGTGTCGGTCATGGTCGAGCGTACGGCGGTTGGTTCCTTTGGAGTTGGACTGGAGGTTGGAGTAGGAGGAGCAGGCACAGGCGGGACGCCTGTGCCACGAGATGGGGTAGTCAATGAACTGTTTCATGGTCGCGTGGCGAAGGTGGCGTGCCGTAGAGTTGGTTTATGGCGACCTGCAAGGCCGATCCGTCGATCGAGCGTGTGGTGGTGGACTCGTTCACGTTTCCGCTGGGGGTGTATCCGGTGGAGACGATGACGCCGTCGCCTGGGTACACGGTGGAGTTTGAGCCGGCGGATGGCGACGACGAGGAGGGGGACTGGGAGGAGTGGCCGGATCGGTACGTGTACGACATCGTGATCTCGGCGCATCGGCTCGAGGCGTTGTGCCACCGTTTGTTCTCGCTGCTGCCGGGGCGGATCTATCCGATCCTGGATGTGCTGGGGCACGACGCGTATCGCGAGATCGATCCGTATATCTCGTACGACCTCATCGGGCTGGATCGATTCCTCGACACGCTTCGGCGGTACCACGACTTTTTCTTTGAGGACGGGCTGTGCGGGTTTGGCGCGATGAGCGAGCAGCCGTTTGTCTATCTGTTTGTGGATGAGCACAAGATCATCACGGTGCGCGTCGAGCCGTCCATGAAGGAGCGGCTGGATCGGTTGCTCGAGACGTTTGATCTGGAGCCTTCGAGCGGCGAGGTGATCCCGGCGGGGGCGGACTCGGCGTCGCACGAGCATCGGTCGGTGCTGCTCGCCCCGCCGGACAAGCCGGACTTGCTTTCGACGGATGAGATCGTGGAGCGGCTTCGCGACGACTGGGAGTTGCTCCTCAACGTGGACCCCGAGGGGAACGTGGACGAGCAGGGGCGGGAGTTGGGCGTGACGAGTTGGCGGGTGATCGCACGGTGCGAGGTGGATATTTCTGCGGAGCCGTTGCGATATGCCGAGGTGCTGCTGTATGCCGGCTGTCTGCGGCGGGCGGAAGAGATCGCGGCGGATGCGGTTCTGGAGTTGGCCCCCAAGCCGGTGGATTACGACATCGCGACGGCGGACCGGCTCGGCGTGGAGACGCTCCGCGAGGCGATGGGAGAGGCCGGGGCGGCACTCGAGGATGAGGGGGCGATCCACGAGGAAGGTGTGATTGTGGCCCGCTGGATTGATGACACGCCGCAACTCTCGGATCGCATTGACTTGTGAACGCAGAACTTGCGCGAACTCGTCGGGGTTGTCGGTTGTGATACCGTCCAAAGCCCTGCCGGAAAAGAGGTGGTCGAGTTTGTGTCTGGGCTGGCGCGTTTGCGTACGGCGAGAAAGGACAGTATCTTGTTGTCGTGCCGGAACCGGAGCGGGTCGGATGCGGATCCGATTCTCGACGCCGGTACGCGTCCCGCCTGTGCGAGCGCATAGGAGATGGGGCAGCGTCGGATGGATCGGGTGTCGTTGGCGGCTCTTCACGGGGCCTGACCGGGCGAGAAACCACGATCCCTTGCGGCAGGCACCCGGCACCATGCCAATACTTTGGCCTTGGCGCCGGTAGCACGCGTCGTTGAGTCGGGATGGGTCTGCCCTGGAACCGGTCGCGAATGGCGGACGGGACTTCGGACGACGCCAGGCATGGCGCAACGCGAGCGGCACACGAGTCGGGTTGCACGCGCGTGCGATCACGACGCCAACCTTGAGGTACGACAATCGATCGGGCAGGAAGCCCGTGAGTCACGAAGTGGATTTGGAGAGAACCATGAACGTTCGCAACTCGCACTCGGTCCGCACCCTTCTCGCTGCCGCTGGTCTACTGGTGAGCGCCCACGCGATGGCTTTTGCCGAGACGCTTCCTTTGGAGGCGGCTCCCACGACGGACTCGGCGAAGGACGCGAGCGTGTCTCTCGACCAGGCGAAGGACCATGAGGCGAACGGGCGGCTCTTTGAGGCTCGCGAGATCCTGGTCTCTCTGACGACCGATCGCGGGATGCTGGGTCTGACCGACACGCAGCGCGTCGAGGCCTCGGACCTTCTGGCGGCGACGAACCGGAAGATCAAGTCGCTGGATCCGACCGATCGCAGCGTGCTTTCGGCGGAGTTCGCGCTCCAGGGTGGTGACCTGGTGGGCGCCGAGCGCCACGCCGAGGCGGTCGTGAAGGACCCGCAGGCGAGCAACGGGATGGCGATGCGGGCGCGGACGATCCTGGACAAGATCGGCACGCGGCGGGCGGAGATCGCCACGTCGGCGCCGTCGATGCTTGATACGGCCAGCGCGGCATTGGACACGGGCGACAAGGCGGCATGCAAGTCGATCATCGAGACGATGTCGAAGTCGGGCGTGACGCTCGACGGGGCAAACGCGGATCGGTTGACTCGTTTGCAGTTGGCGATGTTTGACCTTCACAACGCGTCGTCGGCGTCGGCGGGGCTGCTCCAGCCGGGCGTGGTCCGGCCGCGGAACCCACGCGAGAATCCGCCCGAGCCGACCCCTGAGCCTGCGCCCGAGCCAGCGCCCGCACCGACCCCGGAGCCTGTGGTGGCTCCGGCTCCGGCGCCCGAGCCTGTGGTGGTGACTCCAGTGCCCGAGCCGACGCCGGCACCTGCCCCTGTTCCGACGGTGGACCCGGTCGAGCAGGCGATGCGGATGCAGACGCAGCAGTTGCTCGCGGAGGCGGATCAGGCGTTCAATGCCGGGCGGTACAACGATGCGGTGTCGAAGTATCAGCAGGTGCGTTCGAGTGGTTCGCAGTACTTGAGCGGCGATCAGATCCAGATGGTGGATGCGCGGATGGCGGAGGCGCGGGCGCGGCTCAACACGGACGCCGGCTCGCAGAACATTCTCGAGCAGTCGATCCAGACTCAGCAGGCGATCGTGCAGAACGCTCGTGCCGAGTTCTCGAATTACATGGAGCAGTCTCGGGCGGCGCTGGCGTCAGGGGACTATGAGGCGGCCCGGAACATGGCGGCGAGCGCGCTGCTCCGCCTGGGGCAGGCGAAGAACTTCCTCTCGGCGGGGGAGTATGAATCGCTCCTGCAGCAGCAGAGGGATCTGCTCGCGCAGATCGGGATCGAGGCGGATCGTGCGCGTGCGGCGGATGCGGTGAAGTCGGCGAATGAGATGGCGACGGCGCGTCGCGAGGCCGAGGTCACACTGGAGCAGACCAAGCGTCAGCGGATCGACGAGTCGATCAAGCGGATCCGGGCGTTGCAGGTCGAGCAGAACTATGGCGACGCGCTGCAGCAGGTGGACGCGCTCCTCCTGATCGATCCGCGCAACCCGACGGGTTTGCTGCTGCGTGACGTGCTGACCGACATGCTGGCGTATCAGCGGGATTCGTTCGCCCGCGACCAGATCCAGAAGAGCGTGGCGAACCACTCGGCGGAGACGGTCGAGGCGACGATTCTGCCGCGTGGGATCATCAACTATCCTCCGGATTGGCCGAATATCAGCCGGATTCGCGGGACGCCTCTCGCGTTCGCGGACACGGAGGAGAACCGTCGGACCCTGGCGGCGCTGGGCAAGAGCGCCCCGGCACGGTTCGAGGACAACTCGCTGGGCGATGTGATCGCGTACATCGGGTCGATCAGCAACGCGCAGATTGATCCGGACTGGTCGTCGCTCGAGGCCGAGGGGATCGACAAGGACACGCCCGTCACGCTGAACCTGACGAACGTGTCGATCCGAACGATTCTGGATCGCGTGTCGGAGAAGGTGAGCATCGATCCGTACGACACGTCCACGGGGGCGAGTTGGACGATCAGTGACGGCGTGGTGCTCTTTGGCTCGAAGAAGCAGATCAATCGCAACAAGGCGCTGGTGATCTATGACATCAAGGATCTGCTGATCGAGGTGCCGAACTACACGGACGCGCCGGAGTTCGACCTGAACACGGTGTTGCAAGGCTCTGGTGGTCGAGGGGCGTCGCAGGCGAGGTCGCCGTTCCGTGACACGGGGGGCAATCGCGGGCAGGACGAGGATCGCCCGACGATCGAGGAGCGGACGGACGACCTGATCCGCATCATCACGGCCCACGTGGACCCCAACGGGTGGTCGAACAATGGCGGCGACATCGGCTCGATCGACAAGTTCCAGGGGAACCTGATCGTCAACAACACGCCCCGAAACCACCGCGAGATCCACGGGTTGCTCTCGAAGTTGCGTGAGTTCCGCGCGATGCAGATCAACGTCGAGGCGAGGTTCCTGCTCGTTTCGACCGGATTCTTCGAGGAGGTGGGCGTCGACATCGACGTGTACTTCAACGCGAAGAACAACCAGGTGCGGACGGCCCGGGCGACGGACCGGAACATCCAGGCGAGCGACTTCTTTGACTTCCAGCGCGGCGGGCTGCGTCGCGTGCTCGATTCGGAGCAGTATGCCCCGGATGGCAGCATCACGCCCGCCACGGGCACGGATCCGACGGCGAACAATGCGTTGCAGAACGTGACGAATCCCTCGCCCATGTCGGTCGTGGGCGCCGGGCAGGGGTCGTTGAGCCTGGCGGAGCAGTTGATCCAGGGTGGGTTTGCTGGGCTTGTCGGGCCTGAGGCCCCGGCGCTGGGCATTGCCGGGCAGTTCCTGGACGACATCCAGGTGGACTTCCTGATCAAGGCGACGCAGGCGGATCGGCGGACGGTGACGCTGACGGCTCCTCGTCTGACGTTCACGAACGGTCAGACGTCGAACCTGATCGTGGCGACGCAGCGGGCGTTCGTGTCGGATCTCCAGCCGGTGACGGCCGAGGGCGCTGTCGGGTTCGATCCGACGGTGGGCGTCGTGAACGAGGGCGTGGTGCTGATCGTGAACGGGACGATCTCGGCGGATCGGCGGTATGTCACGCTGGACGTCTCGACGAGCATCTCGAAGATCGACGGGTTTGCGCAGCAGGAAGTGAACGCGACGGCGGGGAACCGGATCGTCGGCTCGGGCGATGTGGCCGGGTCGTTCATCCAGTTGCCGACGGTGACGGTGACGCGTGTGAGCACGACGGTGACCGTGCCTGATCAGGGGACGATCCTGCTCGGCGGGCAGCGTCTGGTGACGGACTCGGAGGTCGAGACGGGCGTGCCCGTGCTCTCGAAACTCCCGATCCTGAACCGGCTCTTTTCGAACCGGATCTCGTCGCGTGAGGAGCAGACGCTGCTCATCCTGATCAAGCCGACGGTCCTGATCCAGAATGAGCAGGAAGAAGGCTCGTTCCCGGGGATCGGCGAGAGCATCCGGGCCGGGTTCGGCGGGTAAGTCGTCGGCCCGACGAGGGGCCACATCCCATGAATCGCTTCCGCCCCGCCCTCATCGGCGGGGCGTTTTCATGGGCTATCCCTGTGATCGTCCCCGGGCTGGCGTGCCCTGGCGTGTTGGATCCGTCACAGATCGGACGTTCCACTTCGCATTCCTGTCTTCTCGGCGAAGGGGGCGAGAAATCGAGCCGACATTGACGAGGCGCGGACCTCGCATGGGCCTACGGATGGGCTGACTGGTGGTGGGCCGCGCTACACTCTCCCCCTCGCGGGCGGTCGTCCGAGAACCACCGGCCGTTGCCCACTTTGGCTCACGTCTTCCACGGAGGTCCAGCATGACCCAGGAATCCCGGCTTCGCGTCAAGCGTCAGAACGACATCACGGTCGTCGAGTTTGTCGACCGCAACATTCTCGACGAGGCGAACATCCAGGCGATCGGTGACGAGATCGCGACGCTGATCGATGCCGAGGCGACGCCGAAGATGCTGATCAGTTTCTCAAACGTCGATCACCTGTCGTCGGCGGCGTTGGGCACGCTCATCACGATCAACAACCGCGTCCGGCACAAGAACGGGCAGTTGCGTCTGTCGAACATCGACCCGCAGATCTATGAGGTGTTTGTGATCACGCGGCTGAACAAGCTGTTCCAGATTTTCGAGACGTCTGACGACGCGATCAAGAGTTTCGCGTGAGTTCCATGGCGTGAGGCCGGGCACGAACCGGCTGGATTCCGGTTGATCGCACGAAGACGAGACGAGTGGAGCCCGATTGAGTTCTCCCGCGCCCACACACGGTTCCGCGACGCCCGCGCCCTCGCGCGGGACGATCGTGGTCCGCGAGGGAAAGGCGGGGATCGAGCCGGCGCTCGTCCGCCTGGTGTCGGCGATCGAGGAGCACGCGTATCCCAAGGCCGGCGTCTTCGCGATCCGCCTGGCGCTGCACGAGGCGATCACCAACGCGATCGTGCACGGGCACAAGGGGATGCCCGAGATGACGCCAGTGACGATCGAGTATGAGGTCACGGCGTCGCACGCGACGTTCACGGTGGTCGATCAGGGACCGGGCTTTGACCCCGACGCGATCCCCGACCCAACGCTCGACGAGAACCTCGAGAACACGTCCGGGCGTGGGTTGATGCTCATCCGGGCGTACATGGCCGAAGTCTCGCACAATGCCGCGGGGAACCGGCTGACGATGCGATTCGTCCGGAAATAAGGGCGATCGAGGGTGATTCGCGAGAGATTCCGCGAAACCTTTGGCTGCTAGAATGATTCTAAAGATCAACTGGGACGACTGGCGGAGGCCCGCCGGACGATCCCGTGGAGACTCGAATGGCTCTGAAACTGCCCATTTACATGGACCATGCCGCGACGACGCCGTGCGACCCTCGCGTGGTGGAGGCGATGCTGCCGTATTTCACGAAGGTGTTCGGGAATCCGGGGAGCCGCAACCATCGGTTCGGGTGGGAAGCGGAGGCGGCGGTGGACCAGGCTCGCGAGCAGGTCGCGGCGCTGATCGGGGCGAACGACAAGGAGATCATCTTCACGTCGGGCGCAACCGAGAGCAACAACCTGGCGATCAAGGGCGCGGCATACATGTACGAGAAGGCCGGCGCGGGATCCGCGAAGCGCGGGCACATCATCACGAGCATCATCGAGCACAAGGCGGTGCTCGATCCGGCGAAGCGACTCCTCAAGGAAGGGTTCGACGTGACCTTCCTGGAGCCGCCAGCGGACGGGATCATCACGGCGGCGATGGTGAAGGACGCGTTGCGAGAGGACACGATCCTCGTGAGCCTGATGTGGGCGAACAACGAGATCGGGACGATCAGCGAGATCCGCGAGATTGGCGCGCTCTGCCACGAGCGAGAGATCGTGTTCCACACGGACGCGACGCAGTGGGTCGGGAAGATGCCGACGGACGTCGAGAAGGACAACGTCGACCTGATGTCGTTCAGCGGGCACAAGATCTATGGGCCCAAGGGGGTGGGCGGGTTGTACGTGCGTCGGCGCCGGCCTCGGATTCGGCTCCAGTCGCTCGTCGATGGCGGCGGGCAGGAGCGCGGGTTCCGCTCGGGGACTTTGAACGTGACGGGGATTGTGGGCCTCGGGAAGGCGGCGGAGATCGCGAAGGACGAGATGCACGCGGACGGCGAACGGCTGTACAAACTGCGGACCAAAATCGAGACGGAGTTGACGAAGCGTCTGGACAGTTGCGCGGTGAACGGGCACAAGGACAAGCGCCTGCCCCACTTGACGAACATCTCGTTCGGGTTTGTGGAGGGCGAGAGCCTGATGATGGCGGTGAAGGAGATCGCGTGCTCGAGCGGGAGCGCCTGCACGAGCGCGAGCCTGGAGCCGAGTTACGTGCTCAAGGGGCTTGGCGTCGGGGATGAACTGGCGCACAGTTCGCTGCGGCTGAGCCTTGGGAAGGGGACGACGGCGGAAGAGGTGGACTATGCGATCGAGAAGATCGCGGAGAACGTCACCAAACTTCGCTCGCTGAGTCCGTTGTATGACATGCACCGGGAGGGGATCGACCTCTCCAAGGTCGAGTGGGCGCACCACTAGGAGGATTCGAATGGCGTATGGCCCAAAGATCATCGATCACTACGAGCACCCGCGGAACGTGGGGAACTTCGGCACACAGGCCGAGGTGAAGTCGCGCAAGGACGTGGGCGTCGGGCTCGTCGGCGCGCCCGAGTGCGGCGATGTGATGCAACTCCAGATCAAGGTGAATCAGGAGACGGGCGTCATCGAGGACGCGAAGTTCAAGTGCTTCGGGTGCGGCTCGGCGATCGCGTCGTCGTCACTCGCGACGGAGTGGCTAAAGGGCAAGTCGCTCGACGAGGGCCTGGCGATCAAGAACACGCAGATCGTGGAGGAGTTGAGCCTCCCGCCGGTGAAGATCCACTGCTCGGTGCTGGCGGAGGACGCCATCCGGGCGGCGATCGCGGATTACAAGACGAAGAATGGCGTGACCGCCGCGGAGAGCGCGCACGTCTGAGCGGAGTTGAACACGTTTGACACGAGTTGCCGAACTGACCGATCGAGATTGCCGATAGGATTCATCATGAGCACGACAACGACCACACCGAGCACCGAGACCCAGGGCGTGATCCTCACCGAGGTGGCCGCGAAGGAGATCAAACGGATCATCGTCGAGCAGGAACTCGACTCGGAGAAGGTGCGTCTTCGCGTGGGCGTGAAGGGGGGCGGGTGTTCGGGGTTCTCGTACATCCTCGACCTCACCGAGACACACAAGGAGACCGACGAGGTCTTCGAGCAGCACGGCGTGAAGATCATCGTGGACCCCAAGAGCCTCTTGTACCTCAACGGCGTGAGTATCAACTTCCGTGACGAGATCATGGGGCGCGGGTTTGTTTTCGACAACCCCAACGCGACGAGCACGTGCGGCTGCGGGTCGAGTTTTCAGGCCTGAGTTGATCGCATAGGCGGCGAACCGATCTTTTGGAATTGCGAGGGGCCGCCTGGCGGTTCGTCGTATGGTTTCCAGAATCGCGAGCGACCAGGCATGCAGATTCGTGCCTGATTCGGCGTCGTTCGTCAACGCGTTTGCCCTTCGTTCGCGGCTTGCGGCGGAACCGAGCCGGTGTTAGGATCAGGTGAGGCGGGAGGGGCACGCGCGGTGTTTCCATCGCACACTCTCGGCAGGGACGACGCCCCATGACGCAATCACCGGTTCCGCTCGGCACGACGCAGAGTTTCATGCCGCCTTCGGCGACGCAGTTCAGCGTCTTCCTGGCGAACAAGGTGGGGCGACTCCTGGATCTTGTGGAGCGGCTGGACACGGAGACGTGCCGCATTTGTGCGTTGTCGGTGCACGAGGCGAGCGATCACGCGGTCGTTCGGATTGTGCCCAACAACGCGAAGGCGGCGCGGGAGCGGCTGAAGACGCAAGGGTTGCCGTTCTCGGAGCGAGAGGTTCTGCTCGTGGAGATCGGGCCGAACCAGAGCCTGGCGAAGGTTTGCCTGGCGCTTCTGTCGGCGGAGTTGTCGATCCACTTCGCGTATCCGCTGCTGACGGCGATGGATCGCGGGCCGGTGATTGCTCTCGCGGTGGACGACATGACGCTGGCGGGGCAACTGCTGCGGAAGATCGAGTTCCGGTTGCTGGGGGAGAACGACCTGCCGCAGTATCGCGGGTCGTGAATCGATCGTCTTCGACTGGTCAGTTGAGGAACGCTAGTGGACACCCTCGGCGGCGAGCCAGCGCTCGGCGTCGAGGGCGGCCTGGCACCCCATGCCCGCGGCGGTGACGGCCTGGCGATACTCGGCGTCGGCGACATCGCCCGCGGCGAAGACGCCGGGGATGTTGGTGTATGAGTTTCGCCGGGTCAGTTCGACGTAGCCCTTGTCGGTGAGGGTGATGCCTGAGCCTTTGAGGAACCTGGTGGCGGGTGTGTGGCCGATGGCGATGAAGAGGCCCTTGACGTCGAGGCGGGAGCGTTCGCCGGTCTGTGTGTTCTCGAGAGTGACGCCCTCGATCTTGTCCTGGCCGAGCACGTCGACGACATGGCTGTTCCAGATGACCTTGGCGTTGGGGCGCTCGAGGAACCGCTTCTGCATGATCTTGCTGGCACGGAGTTCGTCACGGCGGTGGATGATGTAGACGGTGCTGGCGAACTTGGTGAGGTAGGTGGCCTCTTCCATGGCGGTGTCGCCGCCGCCGACGACGGCGAGGGGCTGGTTGCGGAAGGCCGGGAGGGCGCCATCGCAGACGGCACAGGCGGAGACACCCCCACCGCTGCGGGCGAGTCGCATCTCGTTGTCGAGGCCGAGCCAGTTGGCGGTGGCGCCTGTGGCGATGATGACGGTGTGGGCGTGCACGGGCTTGCCGCCGTCGACGTGGAGGGTGAAGGGGCGTGTGGAGAAATCGCAGCACTCGATGTCTTCCTCTATGACCTTGGTGCCGAAACGTTCGGCCTGCTTGCGGAAGGTATCCATCATCTCGGGGCCGTTGATCCCGTGCTCGAAGCCGGGGTAGTTCTCGACCTCGGTGGTGAGCATGAGTTGGCCGCCGGGGAGGACGGGGCCCGGGTCCTGCTTGGGGACGCCTGTGAAGAGGGCGGGCTCGAGTTGGGCTCGAGCGGCGTAGATGGCGGCGGTCCAGCCGGCGGGTCCTGAGCCGATGATCACGACTTTGTGGGCGTGTGGGGGCATCATGGTCCTATGAGTGTGATCCAGTGTTGGATGCCGGGCGTGGATAGAGCTTACTTGAGGAGGCCGACGGACTTCTTGTAGTCGCGCGAGAGCGAGAGGACGGGCGGCCAGAGGAGGTAGTCGGCGCCCTGGACGGTGTCGGTGGTGCTCTGGGCACGCTTGCAGCCCTGATCTGTGGCGTCGCTGCCGAGGGAGTAGAGGACGAAGAACTCGGGTGGGATTTTGGCCTCGAAGTTGGGCCCGAAGTGGTTGACGATGGCGATGGAGAGTTCCTCCTCGCGCTTGCGTGCGGGCTTGTAGGTGTATGGGGGCTTGGAGAAGAGTTCGCGATTGGTCCAGTTGTAGGGATCGGAGTCGATATCGACGATCCATGAGGGGCGTATCGACGTGATGACCGGAGGCGGAAGTTCACGGGCACGCCAGGTGCCGACGACGGCGATGCAGACGCGTGTGCCACCGAGTTCGACTCGGACGCGGTTCCGCTTGCCGAAGATGGTGCTGCGATCACCGACACCGGCGATGACGATGGAGTCCTTCTGTGGATCGAGTCGTTCAAAGGCCCAGGCCGCGTTGAAGTGGCGGTCCCAGATCTTCAGTCCCCAGCGACGCTTCCAGTCGTTGTCGCAGGCATCGACCGCGGCGAGGCTCTCTCGCTTGTTGGCGAGGGTCCGCGCCTGCTCACGCCAGTAGGCCCCTTCGGAGAAGATTCGGAGCGGGTGATTGGAGATGACAAGTCGTCCCATGTTGCGGGCGAGGACGTCGGCGTTCATCGTGCCGCTGCCGTCATACACGAGCGAGAGGAGCTGGCGACCGGCGATGGCATTCCCGATGGGGAACTTGGCACGCTCGACGGAGACGTAGGCGTTGGGATCGTCCTCGATGCTGAGGCGTTTGAGCATCTCGCGGAGTTCGGCGTCGGAGAGGAGTTTCTTGCCGAGACGGTCCTGGTAGAGGATGTCGCGGAGACGCTCGAGACCGAGGGACATCGTGTCGTATCCCCAGCTGGCTTCCTGGGCGAAGACGCGATCGACCATCTGGCGGCCGAAGTAGATGACGGAAATGATGACTTTGCCGGCGTCGGCGGGCTTGTCCTGGGCGAGAAGGCGAGTGGCCTCGATGTGGGCGAGGCTCATGAGTTTGCTCAGCGGCGGAAGGCACTGGAATCGGGCGGCGGAGAGCATCGGAGGATCGCCGAGATCGGTGTAGAGACCCGCACGGAGGATCTCGAAGTCGATGCCCTCGGTGCCGTAGTGCTGGCCGAAGCCGTAGGCGTCGCGCCAGGCCTGAACCGCCGTGACCTTGTCGAGGGCGGCGAGGGCATCGCGTTGGGGCTTGCCCATGGCCCATGTTTCCAGGGCCTGCCACTGCGTCGAGTCGGCGGGAATCTCGCAGACGGACATGGGATCGATCACGATGTCTGGCGCCTCGTCGAGTTTGGCGAGCAGCGGCAGGAGGACGAGATCGCTGCGGAGATCGGGGCGACGATCGAGCGCTTCGTACGCGTTATTGACCTGTTCGAGTTCGGTGCTCTGGGCCGAGGCGATGGGCGCGATGAGGACCGCGGTGAAGACGAGAGTGAGTGTGCTGACGATCCGTGCGATTCGAGATGGATGGGTCATGGCCCATCGTAGCCCACGGGTGAAATCTTGGGCCCCCAGGAACGACATCGCCCCGCACGAGGACGGGGCGATGAGCGATGCGATGAGTGTCGCGCGTTGGTCAGCGGACGATGGCTGGCTCGGCCTCGGCGTCCTCGGCCTTGGCGGCGAGGGCCTCGGTGAGTCGGGCGTTGAGTTTAGTCATGGCCTCGTCGCTGATCTGGCGAACGCGTTCGCGGCTGAGGCCCATCATGTCGGAGATGGTCTTGAGAGTGGACGGCTCGTTGCCGTCGAGGCCGAAACGCATACGGAGGATCATGGCCTCGCGCTCGTCGATGGTATTGAGGAGACCACGGAGCGTCTGGAGTTCCTCACGCTCGAGGCAGCACTCTTCTGGAGTCTGGATTTTGTCGTCGGCGAGGATCTCGGCGAGGGTGAGGACATCGCCCTTACCGTTGGCACCGGCCTGGTTGGCGGTCTGGATGGCCTTGACGGCTCGCTTGATGATGCGGACCTTACGGACCGGGAGGTCCATGGCCCTGGCGAGTTCGTTCATGGAGGGGGGATAGCCGAGTTCGGCCTCGAGTTTCCTGGCAGCGAGGCGCCACTTGGCGATGAGTTCGACCATGTAGGCCGGGACGTGTACGGGCTGGCTGGCGGTGGCGAGAGCCCGCTTGATGCACTGCTTGATCCACCAGGAGGCGTAGGTGCTGAATCGGGTGCCCTGGGCTGGATCGAAGCCCTCGACGGCTCGGAGGAGGCCGATGTTGCCCTCCTCGATGAGGTCGGAGAGGCCAAGCCCGCGGTTCAGGTATTGCTTGGCGATGGCCACAACCAGTTTGAGGTTGGACCGGATCATCTTGTCGCGTGAGATAGGGCAGTTATCGTTGATGATGGCCCAGCCGAGTTCTCGCTCCTCCTCCATGGTCAGAAGGGGATAGCCGGCGATCTCGCGCATATAGACAGTGATGCTCTGGGCGACCCCAGTGTCTGCGTCACGCCTGCGTCGGAGGTTGTTGTTTTCCTTGGTTGCCACTCTCTACCCTGCCCTTCTCCTGGCTTCGCCAGTCCACCCTCAGGCAGCGTGGTGAGGGTGAGTATATCACCATCACCTGCTCAAGGGAGGAATCGGGTCGTCTCTCTTGATCGACCCGAATGCTGAGGCAATCAAGCCCCGGCGAAGCGCCCTATCTCTCACCATAGAACGTGCAACGGTTTTTGCGAAATGCAAGGAAAGTTCGGAAAAAAAGTTAGAAATCTTCAAATCCCTACACGCATCACACCCTGACGTTGGTCGAAAGTACGATACGGATGGACTCGGGGAGCGGTTTCCACGAACACGGTACGAACGAACACACTGAACGCGAACACTCATGTCACTGGATATCTTCTCCATCTTAAAGGATTGGCCGTTTGAACCCGGGCACATCAAGGCCCGGATCGTCGAGGGCGATGACGGCGAGCCGAAAATCCAGGTCCGTTTGGACCTTGGGGTTATCCAAATGGCGATGGAGGGGAGGCCAGATGGACAGAGGCCAAACGGTTATGGGAGTTACCTGGAGTACTACGAGTCGAAGCTGGACCGGAGCGAGATTGAGGGTGGAGAGGCGGGAGCAGAGGTTGTCGAGGGGTTCTCGCTGAGTTCGGAGGATTGTCGGTTACTCCGGGAGGAGGCGGCTCAGTACTACCACCGGTATGTGGCGCTGATGGTGCTGGAGGAGTATGAGGGCGTTGTTCGGGACACGACCCGGAACCTGCGAGTGATGGAGTTGTGTGCGGCGCATGGTGAGACCGAGGGTGATCGGACGGGACTGGAGCAGTTCCGGGCGTATGTGACGATGATGCGCGCCCGGGCGATGGCGAGCCTGGCGATCAAGCAGAACGAGCCTCGTGCGGCGGTGCACGCGCTGGACGAGGGACTGACGGCGCTTCGGCAGCACTTTGCGGATCGTGGGCAGGCGCAGATGTTTGATAGTTCGAGCGAGGCGGAGATGCTGAAGGGGATGCGAGATGCGCTGGTGCCGAAGTTGCCGGTGAGCCAGGGATCGGAACTTCGTCGGCGTCTGCAGCGGGCGATCGAGCAGGAGAACTATGAACTGGCGGCGATTCTGCGCGATGAGATCAAGAACCTTAAGGATGCGGGACCGAAGGCGATTTAGGGCTGTGTGTGGCGTGGGGTTCAGGCGAAGAGGTCGAGGGCTGAGGGTGGGTTCTCGCGGGTATGCGCCTGTCCCCGAGACTCGGTCTTCTTTGCGTCGGTCGGCGTCGGCGACGCTGGCTCTTCCTTGGGCCATTCGCCATCGACGAGATCGGGGTCGATGACGTCCTTGAGACGATCGACGGCGGCGTCGCGGAGTTCTCGCTGCTGCTCAAAGATATCGCCGGCGTCATCGGGTGCCGAACGCGAGACCGACTTTGTGGGTTTGGTCTTGTCGCTGCTCTCGGCGGTGTTCCTCTGGTCTTGCTCGCCTGGACGTTCGCGTGACTCGCGTGTTGGCTGCACGCGTGCCGTGGATTGGACTCGCTTGACAGCGTCGGCGCCGGCGAGACTCGCGGCGGGCGTGGCGCTGTAGTTGGCTCCCGTGGGGTCGAGATTCATGACGACACCTCCGTCTCCTCCACATCGATTCGCATCGACGCGGAACAACGATGTGTGGAGCGGGAGGGCGAGGAGCGAATGAAGATTGATGCGGGGGCGTTGGTCTGGGGGGCGTGTGCCGGCACAATCGGCGCAGAGTGGCGTGGTTCCCGGACAGGGGCGGCCTTGATTTTCTCAAGTTGTTCTGTTGGCCCCCAAGCGGGTGACTACGGGACGTTCCCAGAACCTGCGTTGTCTGGCGGCACGCGTTGGGAGATACTCGGACGGGAGAGTGCGCGTCCGATCACCGGGAGTGCGTGGACACAGGCCCGCGGTCACACATTGAAGTACTTGGCTTCGGGGTGGTGGACGATGATGGCGCTGGTGCTCTGTTCCGGGTCGATCTGCCAGTTCTCGGTGAGGGTGCAGCCGATGCGTTCGGGCGTTAGGAGTCGGAAGAGTTTTTCCTGGTCGGCCATGTTGGGGCACGCGGGGTAGCCGAAGGAGTAGCGGCTGCCTCGGTATTTCTGGGTGAAGAGGTCCTTGATCTTGGCGGAGTCCTCGGTGGCGATGCCGAGTTCCTGGCGCATGCGTTTGTGCCAGTATTCGGCGAGGGCCTCGGCGGTCTCGACGCTCAAGCCGTGGAGGTAGAGGTATTCGGTGTAGTTGTTGGACTCGAAGAGTTTGCGAGAGGCGTTGGAGGCGTTGTGGCCGACGGTGACGCAGTGCAGGCCGAGAATGTCGTGCGTGCCGGAGTCAATGGAGCGGAAGAAGTCGGAGATGCAGAGGCGGCGTTTGTCGGGCTGGCGCGGAAAGGTGAAGCGTTCGAGTTCTCGCGTGCCGGGGGCGGCGGGGTCCCAGACGACGAGGTCGTTTCCCTCGCTGTTGCAGGGGAAGTAGCCATAGACGACCTTGGGCGTCAGGAGTTTTTCGCGGATGCACTGGGCCTTAAGACGTTCGAAGACGGGGAGAATGGTGTCCTCGATGAGGGCGTCGTACTCGTTGTCGGAGAGGGCGCCCTTCTTGACCTGCCACTGGCCACGGAAGAGGGCGATGGGGTTGATGAAGGGGTAGACGTCATCGAGAGGGATGGATTCGACGACGCGTGTGCCGAGGAAGGGGGCTGTGGGCACCGGGGCGTTGGCGGCGACGTCGGACCGGACTTTGATCGTGGCCGTGGATGACGCGCTCGCGGCGGAGTCGTTGGCGCTCGCGAGTTTCTCGGCTCGTGTCCTGACGATGGCGTCCTCGGCCTTGGATCGTTTGGCGATGCGATCGTCGATCTCGGAGCGGAGCGTGTCGTGCTTGCCGCCCATGATGAGGTCCATGGTGCGCAGGCCGTCGAACGCGTCCTTGCCGTAGTAGCAGTGGCCCTGATATGTGGAACGGAGGTGGCTCTCGCAGTAGTGCCTTGTGAGGGCGGCGCCGCCGAGGAGGATCGGTGGCTTGACGCCTCTCGTGTTGAGTTCCTTGAGGTTCTCTTCCATCACGTTGACGGACTTGACGAGGAGTCCGGACATCCCGATGGCGTCGGCCTTGTGCTCCTGCCAGGCAGCGACGATGGCGTCGATGGGCTGTTTGATGCCGAGGTTGACGACCTTGAAGCCGTTATTGGTGAGGATGATGTCCACGAGGTTCTTGCCGATGTCGTGGACGTCGCCTTTGACGGTGGCGAGGACGATGGTGCCCTTGGCCGTGCCCGCGGCTTTCTCCATGTGCGGTTCGAGGTGGGCGACGGCCATCTTCATGACCTCGGCGGACTGGAGGACGAAGGGCAACTGCATCTGCCCGCTGCCGAAGAGTTCCCCCACTGTTTTCATGCCATCGAGGAGATGGTCGTTGATGATGTCGAGGGGCGTGTACGTCTGCATCGCCACGTCGAGGGCGGCGGTGAGGCCTTCCTTCTCGCCATCGATGATGTGGGCGCGGAGGCGCTCTTCGAGGGTGAGCGTGCGGGCCTCGCGCTTGGTGGTGGCTGCGGCGGACTCGTCCTTGAACAATTCGACGAAGGCCTGGAGCGGGTCGAAGCCCTCGCGCCGGCGGTCGTAGATGAGTTCGATCGCGGCGTTCCAGTGGTCGTCGGCGATCTTGGTTCGTGGGAGGATCTTGGAGAAGTGGAGGATCGCGCTGGTGAGGCCGGCCTCCTGGAGTTCGTGGAGGAAGACGCTATTGAGGACGACGCGGGCGGCGGGCTTGAGGCCGAAGGAGACGTTGGAGAGGCCGACGGTGGTCTGGGACTCGGGGAAGGCTCGGGCGATGTCGCGGACGCCCTCGATGGTCTCGAGCGCGCTGCGGCGATCGCTCTCGAGGCCCGTGGAGACTGGGAGGACGAGCGGGTCGAAGAGAATGTCGGCGGGGGCAAGTCCGTGGACCTTTGTGGCGCGCTCAAAGGCACGGCTGGCGATGCTCAGTTTGCGGTTCGCCGTTCGCGCCATCGAGGCTTCCTTATCCTCGTCGATGGAGCCAATGACGAGGGCCGACCCATAGGCCTTGGCGAGGCGGCAGATCTCGTCGAACTTTTCCTCGCCGTCCTCGAAGTTGGCGGAGTTGATGATGCACTTGCCGGCGGCGTGGCGCAGGCCGGCCTCGATGGTTTTGACCTGCGTCGAGTCGAGCATGAGCGGGACGTTCACCTGTCGCACGACGCGCGAGACGATGTCGGCCATGTCTCTGGCGTTGTCGCGGCCGGCGTAGTCCACGTTCAGGTCGAGAACGTGGGCGCCGTCGTGGCGGACCTGCTCGCGGGCGAGGGAGACGATGCCATCGAAATCCTCGGCTTCGAGGAGTCGCTTGAAGGCGCGGCTGCCCGAGGCGTTCATGCGCTCGCCGACGATGAGGATCGACTGATCCTGGCGGTATTCCTGCGGGCTGTAGAGCGAGGTGATGCTTGGTTCGAGGGGCGCGGGATCGGGGTTTGTGCGCGGGAGAGCAAGGCGTGCCGTGCGGTTCGAACGGGCGATGGACTCGCTGGC
This sequence comes from uncultured Phycisphaeraceae bacterium, assembly GCA_964628245.1. GTDB lineage: Bacteria > Planctomycetota > Phycisphaerae > Phycisphaerales > UBA1924. The sequence goes on from CAZVMU010000002.1 coordinate 531,982, forward strand.
TTTGACGAGGGTTTCGATGTGGGCCGGGCGCGTGCCGCAGCAGCCGCCGACGATGCCGACGGAATCCTCGGCGAGGAATCGCTCCATGGCCTCGGCGAAGGGTTCGGGTTTCAAAGGGAACTCGGTGCGCCCCTCGACGAGAACGGGAAGGCCGGCGTTGGGCATGACGGAGACAAGCCGGGGCGTGTTCGTTCCCGGAATCGTGCCCATCGATGGCCAGTTTCGCGCGAGCCAGTGGACGTGGTCGCGCATCTCGGTCGGACCTGTGGCGCAGTTGAGGCCCAACGAGCAGATCGGGTACCCCGCGAGCGCGTGGGCGGCGGCGGCGATCTCGGTGCCCAGGAGCATGGTGCCTGTGGTCTCGATCGTGACCGAGGCCATGATGGGCTTGTCGGCGGGAGTAAGCCCCTTGGATTCGAGGGCGCTCAGAATCGCGTTGATGACGCACTTGACCTGGAGGAGGTCCTGGCAAGTCTCGATGACGAAGCAGTCGATGCCGCCGGCGAGCAGGCCGATCGCCTGGGCGCGGTAACTGTGGAACATCGCGTCCCAGTCGATGTTGCCGAGCGTGATGAGCTTTGTGCCTGGGCCCATGCTACCGGCGACGAAGCGCGGCTTGTCGGATGTCGAGAACTTCGTACACGCGGCCCGTGCGAGTTCGGCGGCGTCCTTGTTGAGTTCGTGGGCGCGGTCCTGCAAGCCGAACTCGGCGAGGACGTGGGGCATGCCGCCGAAGGTGTCGGTTTCGACAATGTCTGCGCCGACGGCGAGGAAGGACTCGTGGATGGATTGGATGAGGTCCGGACGGCTGGCGATGAGGATCTCGGGGCAGTTCTCGTGGCCGTGGTAGTCGCGCTGGACGTCAAGATCGGCGTCGTGGGTGGCGGTGCCCATGGCGCCATCGAAGACGAGCGTGCGGCGGGCAAGATGGGCAAGCAATGGAGTGGGCATGGAGTCCTTTCATCCATTCATCCGGATGAACGGTAATATAGCGTCCTGGCAGGAAAATCGCGGTCGATGGCCAACCGGTTTGAACTACTTCCTGGCAGTGCTGGAGTTCACAGGAGGCCGGAATAAGGTGATCGGCCAATACCGAACTGTGAGCGACTCAGAGTGGCATTGGGATGGGAAAGCCGCCGGGAAGTCGGGTATGATCGTGGCCCCGTTTTTGGCCGGTTGGCCGGGCGAGGATTGGAGCACTGCGATGAAGGACGGCGTTCACCCCAAATATTACCCGAACTGCAAGATCTACCACAACGGTCAGGTCGTGATGACGGTCGGCGCGACGGTTCCCGAGATGCACGTCGAAGTGTGGTCGGGTTCGCACCCGTTCTTTACAGGCAAGCAGACATTCGTGGATGCGGCCGGTCGCGTTGAGAAGTTCCAGAAGAAGTATTCCGGGAACTACTTCGCGTCGAAAAAGAAGGCCTGAGCCGGCCCGTGATCGACTTCGGCCTGTCGCCGTTCTTCGAGCGTCGACTGCGGAAGTGTTGGACATTGACGATCACGCCGCCGTACTTTGAACCTACTCGCGACTGACTACGATTTTTGCGACAACTGATTCCCCGATAGCTCAATGGTAGAGCGAGCGGCTGTTAACCGCTAGGTTCTAGGTTCGAGTCCTAGTCGGGGAGTTCTGAGAAAGGCCTCGTAAAGAGGCCTTTTCTCGTTAACGGTCTGGGCCTTTCGCCCACCGCGCGTATCTCTCGGGAATCGTGGCACTTCCTGATAGTCCACGATTTGCCGGGCGCTCTCGAATCCGAGGCATCGCATCGCCGTTTCGGTCGCCACGCTGGGGTTGGGGGCCGAAAGTCTCTCCGCGCTCTCGAACGCCCGGGCGGGTCTGGTTAACGCGCCGTCGGGGTGAACGAGGGGTGAGATTCGGACCCTGCGCCGCTCCCCGACCGTTTCGCGTATTCAGAGGCAGACGGCCCGCACCGGACGCGGGCCCCATTCCAGCATCAGGTGCGAAGCCGAGCGCCAAGCGCACGCCCGCACGGATGCATGTCCCCCTTTACGGAGGATGTGCCCGTGCACGACACCGCGCTCACGGACGATGCGCCCGCCCCCGCCACCACGCTCGACCCCGATGCCCCGACCACGCCCGCCGCGCGACTGAATGCCATCGCCGCCATCTTTGCCGAGGGCATCCGCCGCCGGCGGCGACAGGTCGCCATTTCGGGGCCGAGCATCGAGCATCAAGAAGGCTCTCCGACTCGACTTGAACTCTCCGAGCATGCCCGCCCTGATGGGTCGCGTGGTTAACGACCACGAGAACGGAGACCCCGATGGCGATCGATGTGAATGCAGCCGAACGGACCTTGGAACAGATGACGGTGCCGCAGCTGAAGCAGCGGTACGCCAAGGTCTATGGCGAAGAAACTCGCACGCACCACAAGGTGCTGCTCATCAAACGGATTCTCTGGCGGATGCAGGCGCTTCGGGAGGGGGACCTCTCGGAGCGGGCACGCCAGCGGGCACGCGAACTGGCCAATGACGCCGACCTGCGACGAAGCCCGCCACGCGCCCAATCGCCGGACGCGCCCAAGCCCCGGGCCAACGGCGAGAGCGTGGTGAGCGTGCCCATCCACACGCGAGAGGACGGGCGGCTGCCGCCACCCGGCACGGTCCTCCGCCGCGAGTACAAGGGCCGCGCCGTGTTCGTCCGGGTGCTGCCCAAGGGCTTCGAGTTTGAGGGAGAGGTCTACCGGTCGCTGAGCGCCATCGCGGCGAAGGTGACCGGTTCGCACTGGAACGGATTCCGCTTCTTCGGGCTCAATGAGCCCGGCACCACGGAGGGCAACGTATGAAATCGTCTATCAATACAGCACCGCCCAAGCAGTCCGGCGTGCCGGCGGTGCGGTGCGCCATCTACACCCGCAAGTCCAGCGAACAGGGACTCGAGCAAGAGTTCAACTCGCTGCACGCCCAGCGCGAAAGCGGCGAGGCCTACGTCGCCAGCATGAAGCACGAGGGCTGGGTCGCGCTGCCGGACCAGTACAACGACGGTGGGTTCACCGGTGGGAACACCGACCGACCCGGCTGCCAGCGGCTCATGGCGGACATTGAGGCCGGAAAGGTTGATTGCGTGGTGGTCTACAAGGTCGACCGCCTGTCACGCTCGCTCCTGGACTTTGCCCGCATGATGGCGGTCTTCGAGAAGCACCGCGTGTCGTTCGTATCGGTGACGCAGCAGTTCAACACCACGCAGTCGATGGGGCGGCTCACGCTCAACATCCTGCTCTCGTTCGCCCAGTTCGAACGCGAGATCATCTCCGAGCGCACCCGCGACAAGATCGCCGCGTCCAAGCGCAAGGGCAAGTGGTTCGGCGGCAAACCGATCCTGGGATACGACCTCGCGCCCCAGCCCGCGGGCGGCAGCAAGCTCGTGGTCAACGCCGCGGAGGCGGAGCTCGTCCGCGAGATCTACCACTTGTATCTGGAGCACCGCTCGCTCACCAAAGTGGCCCAGATCCTCAACGCCCGCGGCAGCATGAGCAAGCGCTGGACGACCCGCAAGGGCACGGCGGTCGGCGGTCGCGTGTGGGACAAGCACCTGCTGATCAATCTCCTCACCAACCCGGCCTACGTGGGCAAGGTCAAGCACAAGAAGGAGTTGTTCGCCGGCGAACACGCGGCCATCGTCGACGAGCGGCTTTGGCAGCAGGTCTTCCAAACGATCAAGCACAACGGCCGCACCGGCGGCATGCACGTCCGCAACCAGCACGGGGCGCTGCTCAAGGGTCTGATCCACTGCGGGCCGTGCGGGCACGCGATGGGCCACACCTACAGCGTCAAAGACGGGAAGGCCGCGTACCGCTACTACGTCTGCTACGTCGCCCAGAAACAGGGCTGGCACGCGTGCCCGTCGGGTTCCTTGCCCGCCGAGCAGATCGAAAGGTTGGTAGTCGACCGGATCAAGCACATCGGCGGCGATGCGGCGCTGGTCAAAGCCACATTCCGCCAGTTGCAGAGCGGCATCCGCTCTCGGAGCGCCCAGATCAACAAGGACCACACGGCGAGCACGCGTGAGATCCAGAAGATTGAGGGCGACATCCGCAAGGCCGCGATGACCGCAGGCACGGACGCCAACGCCGCCGCCCGTCTGGCCGACCTCCACGAACGCCTGGCGACGGCCAGCGAGCGGGCTCGAGTTCTTCGCGCCGAGGCGGAACAGATCGAGAACGAGTCGATCACCCAGTCCGACGTCGCGGCCTCGCTTCGCGAGTTCGCCGCGACGTGGGACGTGCTCTACCCGCGGGAACAGGCGGCCGTGCTTGCGAACCTCGTCAAACGGGTGGACTACGACGGCGCAAAGAAGACGGTGTCGATCACGTTCCATCCGGCCGGGCTGCGCACGCTCGGCCAAGCACCCGTTGAGTACGAGGAGGTCGCATGAAAGACATGCACGACGTCACGATCGAGTTCCCGGTGCATTTCACGAGGGGGACGGCGGGCCGGAAAGAGGTCAACGTAGGCGTGGAGCCCGCCGCGCCAGCCGTTGAAGCAGGCCACGTGCCCCGCATCGCCCGCCTGATGGCGCTGGCGATCCGGTTTGAGGAGTTGGTTCGGATGGGCGAGGTCGAATCCCACGCCGACCTCGCCCGGTTGGGGCAGGTCACGCGGGCTCGGATCAGCCAGATCATGGACCTGCTGTGCCTGGCTCCGGACATCCAGGAGGAGTTGCTTTTCCTGTCTCGCGTTGAGCGTGAACGGGATGCAGTCAGCGAGCACGAACTGCGCACCGTGTGCGCCGTCTCGGACTGGCGCGAGCAGCGTCGGCGCTGGCGGGAGTTGGCGGGTGCTGCACGCGGCCCACAGAACTGACAACAGCCCGACGGACCTCGTAAACGTGGGAAGCGCAGTCTGAGGCATGCACACTCAAACGACAACCAGCGAGTCTCGCGACCCGGGAGGGTATGCGAAGAGAGGATGGATATCGGGTGTCGAACGGGGCTCCGCCGCTCACGCCCGTCGCCGCCAGGATCGGAGGGACTGGCGCGTCTCACCCGGTGCGGTCGTGCGACCGCACGTGGTGAGTTGAGTGTCCGTATCCACAACTTCCTCAAACCGTTTCTCTCTAGTGAATATGGCCAATTGGCCTAAAAAGTCCGGTTGCCGCGCGACGCCGGGATGTGGGGACACAAGCCGAACGAGCCGATCGGGGTGATGCGGAACCTGGCGGAACCCCGTTTCTGTCCCGCCCGCTGGGGTATTCGACCGTGTCCGTCAGGTCACTGGACCGGATACACCGCCTGGGCATTGACTACCACCGCCTTGCCGTCTGCCGACGAGACGTTACCGATCACGACGATTTCCGTCAGTTCCTTCAGCCCGCGCCGCCCCTTCATGTCCGTTCGGAGGATTTGCCCCTTGGCATCCACCACCTGCACTGTTACTGAGTTCGCGAGGATGTCCTGCTTGGTCTCGCAGCAGTAGTCCCAGGGCTTGGAGCATTTGTCGTCGGGGTTTTCGTTGCAGGCCTTGAGCCCTCTGCCCATCAGCGTAAGGACAGCGCGACCCGCGACGAATGGTTCCTTGCTGCCGCCGACTCGCCCGCGAAGCACGACCTCATCACCTGCCTTGAGCGTTCCGGCCTTGCGGATCTCCGACACGTCCTTGGCGTTCTCGGGCTGCTTCTCGACAAAGAACCCGCTCGGCAGCGGGGCCTTGGACACATGCATCGAGGTCGCGGTGAGCACCAGCGCATCGGTGCCGTTGGCGGTCTCGACTTTGCCCGTCACGAACACCTCCGCGCCCGGCTTGAGCCCGTGCTGGCCATTGAGTCCGGCGCGGAGCGCCTTCCCGTTCGCGTCAACGATCTGCACAGTCGCGCGCCCTTCCGCCGGGATGTCGCACGCGGTGTCGGGCAACTTGTCCGAGGGCGGGCAGCAGCCCTTGCGGGTGGACTCATCCACCAGCGTGAACATCGCGCGGTTCTCCACGAAGGCATCCTTCGACATCGCCACGGTGCCGCGCACCGTGATCGTCTCGCCCACCTTGGCGGACTTCATCGCGGCGGTGATCTCCAGCGCGTTCGCCGGGAGTTCCGGCTTGAGCATGGTCTTCACGTCCGCGACGTTCTTGACCTGCGCTAGTGCCGCCACGGGCGTCAGCATGCCCAATCCCGCCGCGCCCGCGATCAGCATCGCGGCCACCGTCATCGCCCGCATCGAACCCGTCACGTTCATCTTCATCGCTTTCATATCGAAACTCCTTGCAAACGTCGTTGGACTCTTGTCGCCCCGCGGCACACGCCACGGCGGCACACTCGTTCACCATCACACCGCCTTGAGCGCGACAGGGATCGTCGGCCTCAGACAACGAATCGCCGGGGGCAACGCGCCCGCGACGCCCAGGGCCAGGCCCGTCAGCAGCCCCAGCCCGATCACCGTCTCGTCGATCAGCAGCCCGAACGCCCCCATCGAGAACCGCACCGCCAGCCCGTCGAGCAGGAACACGCCCACCGCGCACGCGAGCAGCCCACCCGCCGCCGTCGCCAGCGTCGATTCCTGGATCATCGACCAGACGATCGCCAGCCGCCGGTAGCCGATGGATTGCAGCGTCCCCAGTTCGCGGATGCGCGAGGCGAACGCGGCGTACATCGTGTTCAGCCCGCCGAAGAGCCCGCCGACGGCGATCAGCCCCGCCGTCACCCACGCGACAATCTTGATGGGCCCGAAAAAGCTCGCCAGTTTTCCGTAGTACTCGCGCTCGGTCATGGGCACCAGTTCGAGGTCCGGCCGGGTCTTGGTAAAGGCCGCGATATCACCGAAGTCGGCCCCTTCGCCCGTCGCCTCGTTGTAGGGGTCGAGCGTGAGGACCACGCACGAAATGGTCTCGCGTTTGGTTGCCGTCATGAGGTCTGCCAGCGGGAGCCACACCTCGGCCTCGACAACCGTCCCCGGCGCGCTGAAGCGCCCGACGATCGTCCACGGCCTGCCGTCGATCACCAGCGCCTTGCCGACTTGCACATCGCTCTCCGAGATGCCCAGTACCGTCCCCGTCATGCGACCGACCATCACCTCATCCGCTCCCGATTCGGGCCATCGCCCCTCGGTCAACGACACCGACTCGTGGACCAGCGACGCCGCGGGAGTGACGCCTCGCATCATCACCTGCCGTCCTTTCGGCCTGGGAACCCTGGAGCCGCCCGACCCCTCCGCAACCACCGATTCAGCCCTGCTCTGCGGGTTCGCCGCGCTCTGCGACGGACCCACACGGACTGGGAGCATCACATGAACCTCAGGCGAGACATAGGCCACACCGGCACGCGTGCGGATGCCCGAGACGCTGGCCGCGAGCACACCCGGCACGCCCGCCTCGATCTCGGAGCGCTCGACGCTCTCCTCGCTCCCCGCGCCCATGAGGATGACGTTGTGCTCCCCGCCCGTGGCCTTGAGCGCCCGACTCATACCGTTGACGAACCCGCCCGCGACCAGGATGAGCAGTACAACCATCGCCGCCCCGGCGACAGAGAGGAAGAGCCGCGAGGGCGAACGGCCCAGATTGCGGACGGCGTATGCGAACGGAAGAAGTCTCATATGTCCCTCTTTCAAACGGCCCTGAAGCACGATGCGATCTCTCGGCGGCCCGCCCGCCACGCGGGCACCAGGCCCGCCACGATTCCGACGCCTGCCGAGATGAGCAGGCCCCAGGCCAGGACCGACCACGAGGCGCTCACGCCGATCGAGAGTCCTTCCTGCGACAGACTGAAGTTGCCGAAGTGAACGACGGAGAGAGCGATGCCCGTGCCGAGCGCGCCCCCCAGCACGCCGATGAGCATCCCTTCGCTCACGATCAGGCGGGCGATGAGGCCGGAGCGGAACCCCAAGGTTTGCAAGACGGCGTGCTCCTTGATTCGATCCTGCACGCTCAGCACGATGGCGTTGGCGACAAGCGCCAGCACCGCCGCCAGGCAACCCCAGCCCAGCCACTGCGTGAACTTCACGATCTCGACGATGTCGGCCCCGGCCTGGGCCACGAAGGCCTTCTCGGGGCTGGTCATCGTCGGGTCGGCCTCGGCGCGGAACTCGGCATCGATCGCCTCCGCCACGGCCTCCATCTTCGCGGGATCATCCACGCGCACGGTGAACTGCGTGACGCTCCCCAGCCCGCCGCCCTTGCCCGCGGCCTGCTGAAGGAAGTCGAGGTGGACGTAGGCGACGTTCTGGTCCTGCGCTTCGGGGGAGCGGATGATCCCCGCGACTGTGACGGTGATGCCCGAGGCGTCGAAGGACTGGCCGACCTGGAAGCCGCGGCGCGCCGCAAGCGTCTCGCCGACGAGAGCGGAGTCGGAGCGCTTCTCCCACTCGGCCACAGAGCCGGCGATGAGTTGCCATTTGCTGGCCCAGCCATTGGGACCCGAAAGGTCTTCGCGCGGCACGCCCCGGAACGTGATGACGTCCAGCGAGGCCCGGCAGTTGTTGACCACGATCTTGACCGGCACCGCCGAGACTACGCCGGGGATCTTCTCGATCCGGTCGACGTAGAACTGCGGCAGCCGGCTGGCGGCGGGGCAGAAGCGGTTCTCGCGGTAGACCACGAGTGTCGTGTCCCCCGCGGCGGCTTGCGTGGATTGGCGCACGCCCTCTTGCAGCGTCTGCACCGCGATGAACAGGAACATGGCGATGGCAACGCCCGAGAGCGTGAGCACGCTGCGGACGCGGTGCCGCCAGAGTTGCTTGAAGACGACGGGCATGAACTTGGGAGCGATCATGGGTCAGGCCTCCTGGGGAACGAGTGGCGCGTGGCGCGTGGCGAGGAGTTCGGCCTCGACCAGGCGGCCTTTCTCCAAGTGCAGCGTCCGCTTGGCATAGGCCGCGCTCTTGGCATCGTGGGTCACGATGATGAGGGTCTTGCCCAGGTCCTCGCAGAGCCGGACCATGAGGTCCATGATCGCCTGCGCCGACTCTTGGTCGAGGTCGCCGGTGGGCTCGTCGCCGACGATGATGGTGGGGTCGGTCACGATGGCGCGGGCGATGGCGACTCGCTGCTCCTGGCCGCCCGAGAGTTGACGCGGGTAGTGGTCGTGCCGGTCGGCGATCCCGACGAGCTGCATGGCGGTCTGCACCTTCTCGTGGCGGTCCTTGGCGGACATGCTGTGAAGCAGAAGCGGAAGTTCGACGTTCTCGTAGGCTGTGAGCACGGGCACGAGGTTGTAGAGCTGGAAGACGTAGCCGACGTTCACGCTCCGCCAGTCGGCGAGCTTGGACCTGGACAGCGTGGAGATGTCCGTGCCGCCGATGATGAGTTGCCCGCCGCTGGGCCGGTCGATCCCCGCGATGAGGTTGAGGAGCGTGGTCTTGCCGCTACCCGAGGGGCCCATGAGGGCGAGGAAGTCGCCCGCGGGCACGTCGAGGTCGAGCTCCTGCAAGGGCGTGATGGTGTTGTCGCCCTTCTTGTACGTCTTGGTGAGCCTGCGGCACTGGATCAGCGGAGGGCCTTGAGGAGTTGTTCGTGCGTGAGCGTGGTTCGTAGTCATAAGGTATCTCGTCGATGCCGCGAGTTCGTCGCGGAGATGCTTTGGAACGGGGAGCTACGGGGTTGAAGATGCGGGCTCCGAAGGTGCGGTGGTGCGTTCGCCCAGAACCTTGAGCCGCGTGCCGTCCTTGATTGCGGGTGGGGAGGGCGGATCCAGGATGATGCGGTCGGTGAGCCGGAGTCCGCTTGTCACGGCGGTGAAACCCTCGTCTGCCGCGGGCGTCGTCATGATGTCGCGGCGGCGGGCCACCGGGCTTCCGCCGGAAGTATCTACGACCCAGACCTGGCCTCGCCCATCGCCGATCGCAGCAACGGCGGCCGTCGGGACCAGAAGCAACGAGTCTCCCCCGCCGCCGTCGCCGGTGGAAGGGCCGCCGATGCCGCCGCCCGAGTGCCGCTGAGAAGCCGCCGCGGGTGCGTGGAGTTTGACGCGGGTGAGCATCTCGGGCTTGAGAACGGGCGATGGCGCGTCGAGCGCGACCTTGAACTGCACGGTGTTCCGCTGGATGTTGGCCTCGTGTACGACTCTCGACACCACGCCGCTGAAGGTCCGGTCGGAGAGCGCCTCGGTGCTGACGGTCGCGCGTGTGCCCACGCTCACCTTGGCGGTGTCGGCCAGCGGCACGTCCACACGCACCTGGAGTTTCGCGGGGTCGTAGACGCGGAGGATCGCGCCCGTCATGCCGCTGGCAGAGGCTGATTCGCCGCCCTTGCCGCTCATGCTGATGCGAGAGCCCGGCTCGACCAACCGGGCAAGCACCACGCCCGCGACCGGCGAACGCACCTCCATCCGCTCCAGCCGCAGCGCGGCCTCGTCGTGCAGCACATGCGCCGCGGCGTGGGCCGACTCCGCTTGGGCGAGAGCGGCCCGTGCTTCGTTCACCATCTTTTCCGCCGTGGCGATCTTGGCCTCCAGCCCCCCAAGGCGGATCTCCATCCGCCGGAACGTCCCCTCGCTCAGGCCGCCCACAGCGACCAACTCGCGTTTGCGTGTCACCTCATCGCGCAGTTCGGCGGCGGCGGTCCTCTCAACCTCGACCTGCGACTCGGCGGTCGCGAGCGCCGCCCGAGCCCGGGCCACATCCGTGTTGCGTTCCGCGACGGCCGCATCGGCGGCGCGCAGCGTTAGACGCGCATCCTCGTCGATGAGCCGGGCGACGACCTGACCGGCTTCGATGCGCTCGCCCTCGAGAACCAACACTTCGCGCACCACGCCCTCGGCCAGCGCGGGGACGCTGACCGCGTAGGGTGCCGGTTCGATCCACCCTGGGGCCTGTACCGCGACGGGGCCGAGCGGCGCATCGGATGGGGACTCTTCCGAACTGCCCGCCGAGACCGGAACGGCCCCGGCGTCCGCCGCCCCGACGCCACTCTTCGGAATCGCGGCGGCGACGTGGACCGCAAGCCGTGTCTGGAGCGCATCGCGGGCGGCATAGGCCAGCAGGCCGCCCGTCGCGAGCAGCACGACGGCGGGAATGAGCAGGCGCGTCGCCCATCGCGCCTTAGGGCGCGCGATGACGGTGGTGCTGCCCGCAGGCTGTGGCCTTGGTATGGAATCTGATTGGGTGGGCTGCGGGGCTCGTCGGAGCGCCCGCAGGTCGGTCTGCGTGGTAGCCATAGGTGGTTCCTGCAATGCGCCGGCGGCCAAGGACGAATGACCGAGGGCGGGCGCGTCAAGCAAAGACACCCCTCGCACGAGCGGCACGGAGCCGGTCGCGGAAGGACGATGCGGACGCTGGGGAGAGAGAGCGTCCGTTGCAGGATTGAACTACACCACGAGCGCGCAATGCCACCGCAAGGCTTCGCGGTTGGCCTTCAGGTGAGGCGGACCCAAGGCCCAGCCCGGAGACAAGGGCACGACCCTGGCATCGGGAGTCGGAATGGTCCACAGGACCGCGAGCGAAAACGTCGCCAGTGCATCCCATTGCTGCTCGAACGCAGGGAGTCTGCTTTCGGCCTTGACACCGGTACCGCCGGATGTGCCCTCGCACGATGGGCAAGACGGGCATTCGTCCGGCGAGAGCGGCGGCTCCTCGTTCGAATCATCCGGCTGCGGGTCCGACGCCCGGTGTGATGCCGTCTCGGTCGAACACCCACCGCAGCAAGAGTCCATCTCTACCGCGACGAGGTGCTTCCCGTCACAGGCGCTGCCCACGAGCAGCGCCGCCTGGCAGCAGCACAGCGGCGTGACCACGCCGATGAGCAGGGCAACCAGAATGCGGAGCAGAGGGTGACGCATAATGCTCATGAGTATATCGGCCAAACGAACGCCAGATTCACTTTACGCGGGGCTCCGACCCTTGTTCGACCCCAGCGTCGCCACCGGACCCGTCCGCCACCCCAACAGCCGCAGCCCATTCCCGACGACGAGGAGGCTCGCTCCGACGTCCGCGATGACGGCCATCCACATCGTCCCCCACCCGCCCAGGGTCAGCGCGAAGAAGACGACCTTGATGCCGACTGCCAGTGCGATGTTTTGGGTCAGGATCGCGCCGGTGCGTCGGGAGAGCAGGACGAACTCGGGGAGCCCCCGAAGGTCATCCTGCATGAGGGCCACGTCGGCGGTTTCGAGTGCGGTATCGGTCCCCGCCGCGCCCATTGCGAAGCCGATGGTGGACTTGGCGAGGGCGGGGGCGTCGTTCACACCGTCGCCGACCATGCCGATCGCGTCCCCGTGCTCCTTCGTGAGGCGTTCAATCTCCGCGAGTTTGTCCTCGGGGAGCATCCCGCCGCGGGCCTCGTCGATGCCGACCGTCTTGGCGATGGCCGACGCGGTGGATTGATTGTCTCCCGAAAGCATGAGCGTCTTGATGCCCATGTCGTGCAGCGATTTGATCGCTTCGACGCTGCTCTCGCGGGGCGTGTCCGCGACCGCGATCACTCCAAGCACCGTGCTCGCCGACGCGACAACCACCGTCGTCTTGCCCTGCACCTCGAAGCCCGCCAGCACCGCCTCGACTTCCGGCGAGCAGACCTGCCGCTCCTCGGCGAGGCGGTGGTTGCCGACGAAGTACGCCGCGCCGTCGATGCGTCCTTCCACTCCACGGCCCGTGAGCGACTTGAACGCCTCAACGCTCGCCCGCTCGCCGCTCCACGCCGCGACGACCGCGAGCGCCACCGGGTGCTGCGAGAGCGCATCGAGACTCGCGGCGATACGGAGGACTTCATCCTTGCTCGCGCCGCCGATGGGCTGCACATCGGTCACGCGGGGCTTGCCCTCGGTGATCGTCCCGGTCTTGTCGAGCGCCACCACCTTCAACTTGCGGCCGTTCTCCAAGTGGACGCCGCCCTTGATGAGGATGCCCCGCTTGGCCGCCGCCGTCAGACCGCTCACGACCGTCACCGGCGTCGAGATGACCAGGGCGCACGGGCACGCGATGACGAGCAGCACCAGCGCCTTGTAGAGCCACGGGTAGAAGGGCTGACCGAACGCGAGCCACGGCACCACCGCGACCAGCACCGCGGCAACGCACACGACCGGCGTATAGACCCGCGCGAAGGTGTCCACGAAGCGCTGCGTCGGCGCGCGGCTGCCCTGCGCCTCCTGCACCGTCCTGATGATCTTCGCCAGCGTGGTCTGGTCCTTGCCGCCGGTGGTCTTGAACTCCAGCACGCCCGACTCGTTGATCGTCCCCGCGAAGACCTTGTCGCCGACCTGCTTGTCCACCGGCACGGATTCGCCCGTGACCGGAGCCTGGTTCACGCTCGACTCGCCCGCGACCACCACGCCGTCGAGCGCGAGCCGCTCGCCGGGCTTCACCTGCACAACCGCGCCGACGGGGACCGCGCCCGCGCTTACGACCGTCCACGAGCCGTCATCCTGCTTGACGCTCGCCTCGTCGGGGGCCATCGCCATAAGACCCTTGACCGCATTGCGGGCCCGATCGAGCGCTTTGGCTTCGATCAACTCGGCCAGCGCGAAAAGGAACGTGACCAGCGCGATTTCCGGCCACGCCCCAATCACTGCTCCGCCGAGGATTGCGACGGTCATCAAGAAGTTGATGTTCAGCGTGAACGTCCGCAGCGCTGTCCACCCCTTGCGGAACGTCGGAAGGCCTCCCAGCAGAATGGAGACTACGGCCACGGCCACCACGGGTAACGAGGTCTCCTTCACTCCCGCGAAGTACATCGCTTCCGCTGAAGCAGCCAGCACGCCGGAGAGGGCGAACAGTCCATGCCTCCGCCACCAAGGACGTGCTTCATTTGGGTCTGGGTTCGAACTCGAATCGCACGCACAGTCCTCGCAGGCGTTGCTGGCAGCGTCCTTCTGCGCGGGCTCAGGCACGGCGGCGGGGACCATGCCAATGTCGCTCAACGCAGCGACGATGAGCGCGTCATCGGCGTTGTCGTGGAGCACCGTCAGCCGACGCCCAAGCAGATCGAATCGAAGGTCGGAAATGCCATGAACTGTTCGAAGGCGTCGACGGATCAACCCCTCCTCGGTGGGGCAGTCCATCGCCGGGATGGTGAACACGCTTTTCGGCACTGGTTACTTCGGTCCTTCCGCACTGTGCGGCTGGGCATCGTACTTGACGCGGACAACTGAGCCTGACGGCGGCAGCCCGGGAAAGCGAACGGAATAGGTGGCATGGCTATCAGCTGGCGAGCGGGATCCCCGGGCAGTTCCCCGAGGGCCGGAGGGTGTCGTGGCCGAGGGCCTGCGATAGTTGACCGACGCGTCGAAAACTACTGTGCCATCGGGGCCAACGACCTGGACGTCAACGTGACCACCTTTTGTAGCCTCCGCAGAGTCCAGACGGCCGTTGACGACAAGACCTCCGTCTTGCTCGTACACCTCGGGCGGATGTGCGAGTGAGGCGGTCAGCGTGGGCTGGAGAGAGAGATAGCCAGTCTTCACCAGATCCGTGCGATTTGACGCGCAACCGGCGAGCAGGAACAACACGGCAAGAACAGGGAACATTCGGCGCATTGGGATCTCCTTAAAAGGGAAATGCTCCGTTCGCGCGGCAGCGCGTGCGGAGCGTTGAGGTCACTTGCCCTTCGCGGGCTTGGCATGGTCGTGCCCGTCGCCTTCCTTGTGGTCGTGATCGTCGTGGCCCTTGGCCTTGCACTCCTTGCACTCGCCGTGAGCGACCACGCGGAGAGCCGTGCCTTCGCGGACCCAGAGGTGAGCACCATCGCCGTCGGCCGTGACGAAATACTGCGGCTCTGACTTCACGGGCTGCGATGCCCCCTGGCCCATCATGACGGCGGCCAGTGCGGTGAGGCCGACGCCGGCGGCGAGGCCGACGAGCACGGACTTGGAACGGGGATTGGACTGGTTCATCGAGAGACTCCTATTTGAAAGAACGGAACGGACTCGACCGCTCGCCCTACGCAGGCAACACGCCCGCGAGTCGAACGATCACTGCTTGGGATCGGGCTTGGTCTCGGCCTTTGGCGGAGCCGGGGGCGAAGCGATAGGTGCGGGTTGCGGGACGGGCATGGCGGGTGCCGAGGAGGACGGCGGATCCACGTCTGCGCTTGTGCGGCTCGTGCCCGATGTCGCGTGGATCGAGTCGGCCGCACCAAGACCGGCGAACGCGGGCGTGGGTTCATCCTTCTCCCAAACTTCGGGCCTGGGTCCGGGCAGGCCCTCATTGCTCTTGCCGGTAAAGATGCGATAGAGGGCAGGGAGAACAACCAGCGTCAGGAGCGTACTGGAGATCAGGCCGCCGATAACGACCGTGGCGAGGGGTCGCTGCACCTCCGAGCCGGTGCCGCGCGCCAGCGCCATGGGCACGAAGCCAAGGGAGGCCACCAGCGCGGTCATTAGAACAGGCCGCAGTCGCGTGATCGAGCCGTGGATGATCGCATCCTCCAACTGCTCGCCCTTCTCGCGCAACTGGTTGATGAAGATGATCATGACGAGGCCGTTGAGGACCGCGACTCCTGAAAGCGCGATGAAGCCGACCGCCGCCGAAATCGAGAAGGGCATTCCGCGGACCCACAGGGCGATCACGCCGCCGGTGAGACCCAGGGGCACCGCCGCAAAGACGAGCAGTGAGTACTTGAAACTCTTGAATGTGGCAAAGAGCAGGAGCAGGATCAGCAGGAAACAGATCGGCACGACGATCGTGAGGCGTTCCTTGGCCGCCACGAGATTCTCGTACTGCCCGCCCCACACCAACCATTGCCCGGCGGGGAGGTTGACCTGCGCCATCTTGACCTGTGCCTCGTTGACGAAGGAACCCAGGTCCCTCCCTCTCACGTTGCACTGCACGACGATGCGCCGCTTGCCGTTCTCGCGGCTGATCTGGTTGACGCCCTCGGCGATCTCGACCTTTGCCACCACGCCCAGCGGCACGAAGCCCATCTCCTCCTGCCCTTGCAGCAGACCGGTGCCCCCGTCGATGCTGGCCAGTTGCACGGCCTGCTTGGGCTCACCCTCGCCGCGCGGCAGCGGGATCGGGAGTCGATCGAGCATGTCGATCTTGCCGCGCAGGTCGTCTGGAAGGCGCACCACCAAGTCAAAGCGGCGGTCTCCCTCGAAGACCAGCCCCGCTTCGCGGCCACCCATCGCGACCGCCACAACCTCCTGCACGTCCGAGACATTGAGGCCGTAGCGGGCCAGGGCCGCGCGATCGGGCTCAACGGTCATGACGGGCAATCCCTCGGTCTGCTCGACCTTGGCATCGGCCGCGCCGGGCACGCTCTTGAGCGTTGCGAGCACGCTCGCGGCGGTCTTCTGCATCGACGCGAAGTCGTCGCCGTAGACCTTGACGGCCACATCGCCGCGCACGCCCGAGATGAGTTCGTTGAAGCGCATCTGGATGGGCTGGGTGAACTCGTAGTTGTTGCCGGGGACGGTCTGGAGCGTGAGTTCGAGCAGACGTTGCACCTTGCCCTTGTGGCCTTCGGGCGGCGGTCCGTGGGCGTGCGCATCCTCTTCGCCTCCTTCCGCTCCACCAGCACCGTGGTCGTCATGGCCGGCGTGGGCGTCGCCGTGCGAGCCCATCTTCTCCATCTCCTCGGTCTTCTGGGCGATGAGTTTGTCGAGTTCGGCCTCGCTCCGCCACTGGCTCTTGTCCTTGAAGATGATGAAGGTGTCCGACACGTTGGGGGGCATGGGGTCGCTGGCCAGTTCGGCCGTGCCGGTCTTGGAATAGACGAACGCGACCTCGGGGAACGAGGAGACGGTCTTCTCCACGTCGTACTGCATCTTCTGGGATTGCGTGATGCCGGTCGACGCGATGCGCATGGCGTGCATCGCGATGTCTTTCTCGTCAAGCGTGGGGACGAACTCTTGTCCCAGCCGCGTGAACAACGCCAGAGAGCCGACGAACAGCACCACCGCAGTCACGACCACCGCGTAGCGGAGTTTCACCGCCCAGCGGACCACCGGCTCGTAGATCACCTTGGCCCACCGCACCAGGAACATGTCCTTCTCCGTGACCTTCCCGGTGATGCACAGGGCCACCATCGCGGGAATGAAGGTCAGGGAGAGGATGAAGGCCGCGATGAGGGCGAGGATGACCGTGATGGCCATCGGGTGGAACATCTTGCCCTCGACGCCGGAGAGGGCGAGGATGGGGAAGTAGACCGTGATGATGATCGCCTCGCCGAAAGCCGTGGCCTTGCGGACCTCCTTGCTCGCGTCAAAGACGATGTGCAGACGCTCCTGGAGCGTGAGGAGCCTGCCCTTGTGGTGCTGCTCCTCCGCCAGTCGCCGCAGGCAGTTCTCGACAATGATGACCGCGCCGTCCACGATCAGGCCGAAGTCGATCGCGCCCAGGGACATTAGGTTACCGCTCACGCGCGTCTGCACCATGCCCGTTGCGGTCATCAGCATCGACAGTGGGATCGCCAGTCCGCAGATGATCGCCGCCCGCCAGTTGCCGAGCATCAGCAGCAGGACCACGATCACCAGGATCGCGCCCTCCAGGAGGTTCTTTTTCACCGTCGAAATGGTCGCGTCCACCAGTTTGGTCCGGTTCAGGACCGTCTTGGCCTTGATCCCTTCGGGAAGCGAGCGCTGGATCGTGGCCATCTTCGCGTCCACCGCCGCCGAGACGGTCCGGCTGTTGGCCCCGATGAGCATGATGGCCGTGCCCACAACCACGTCCTCGCCGTTCTCGCTGGCCGAGCCGGTGCGGAGTTCCCGCCCTAGCCCCACACCCCCCGGCCTAACCACATCGCGGACATACACGGGGACGCCGTTGCGCGTCCCGAGGACGATGCTCTCGATCTCCTCGATGGATTGGATGCGTCCGGTGGCGCGAACGAGGTAACTCTCCCCCTTGTGCTCGACATAGCCGGCGCCGGTGGAGACGTTGTTCTTCTCCAACGCCTCGATCACGTTATGGAACGTCAGCCCATAGGAAACGAGTTTCATCGGATCGGGCTGGACGTGGTACTGCTTGACGAAGCCGCCGATTGCGTCCACGCCCGCCACATCCTTCACGCCCTTGAGTTGCGGGCGGATGATCCAGTCCTGAACCTCGCGCAGATACGACGCGAGTTCAACTTCCGATTTGAGCCGCCGCCCCTCGGGCGAAAGGTACGAGCCATCGGACTGCCACCCGACCTTGCCGTCCTCAACCTTCGCGCCCTTGCCGTGCGGGTGCTCGTACTCGACGGTGTACATGTAGACCTCGCCCAGCCCCGTGGCGATCGGCCCCATGAGCGTTTCGACGCCCGGCGGCAGGCTCCCGCCCGCTTCGCGGAGCCGCTCGCCAACTTGCTGGCGCGCGAAGTAGATGTCTACACCGTCGTCAAAGACCGCCGTCACCTGTGAGAACCCGTTGCGCGACAGCGATCGTGTATATTGCAAACCGGGAATGCCAGCGAGCGCGTTCTCCATCGGGAACGTCACTTGCTGCTCGACCTCAAAGGGCGACAGGCTCGCCGCGACGGCGTTGATCTGCACCTGGTTGTTGGTGATGTCCGGGACAGCGTCGATCGGGAGTTTCTGGAGTTGGAAGAAGCCGACGGCGGCGACTACCGCCGTCAGGATCACGACGAGCCAGCGGTTCTTAATTGAGAAGTGGAGCAGGGATTCAAGCATGGGATGGGTCTCCTTGAGCGGCGTACTGGTTTAGTGCTCGTGCGCCGCGGAGCCCTTGCCGAGCTCTGCCTTGAGAATGAACGTGCCAGCGATGACAAACCGCTCGCCCTCGACTAACCCGGCATAGACGGGAACCAAGCCGCCGATGGGCTTGCCGACGGTGACGGCTCGCTTGGCGAAGGTGTTGGGTTCGTTGGCCACGGGGACAAAGACGGCCGGGCCGCCCTCCACGGTCTGGATCGCCTCGTCGGGGACCGCGACCATCGGTGCCGGGTCCGTGCCGCCCGGCATGGATGCCACGATCTCGGCCTGCGCGAACATGCCGGGGCGGAGCATGAGTCCGTTCTCGAGCGATGCGGGCACTTCGATACGCACTTGGGCAGTGCGGGTGGTCGGGTCCACCAGCGGGGCAATGAACGCAACCACGCCCTCAAACTTCGGGGCGGCCACACCTTCGCTCTCGCCCGTCGCGGAGCCGATGGTGATCCACGCCCTGGCCCCGACGGCGATGCCCGCGAGTTTGGCCTCGGGCACATCGGCCAGCACCCAGAGCAGACGCGTGTCGGCAAGGATCATCAAGGCCTCGCGGTCGGGGCCGACGAGTTCGCCCAGGGTGACTTCGCGTTGCACGACCTGCCCATCGATCGCGGCCTTGATCGCGTGACGCGGCGCGATCTCGCTCGTGCTCGCGAGGGTGGTGACCTCGTCCTGCTTCATTCCAAGGAGGTGCAACCGGTTCTCGGAAGCCATCGCGGCGGCCTCGGCGGCCCTGACGCCCGCGATTGTGGCCTTGTGCTCGGCCTCTCGGCGCTGCACCTCGGTGAGCGAGATGCCCTGCGACTGCTCGTACAGCCCTTTGGCCCGCTCCCACGCGATCTTGCTGAGTTCGACGGCTGGCCCAGCGGTCAGCACCGCAGTCTTCTTCTGGAGGTAGTCCGCCTGGGCCTCGCCGAGTTCGGGGCTTTCGATGATCACCAGTTCCTGCCCGGCCTTGACCATGTCGCCCAATCGAACTTTCACTTCGACTGCGCGGCCCCGCAGCGGCGAGCCCACGTGCGCCATGGCCTCGGTGTTGAACGCGACGCGAGCGGGAGTCACCACTGTCGGCTTCAGCACCCAGAGTTGTGCGGACTCTGCTTTCACGCCGTAGCGTTCGACGGCTTCGGCGGTGAGCTTGACCTCGTCGGTGTGCTCTTCCTTTCCGCCAGTTTCAGAGCCGTGGTCGTGGCCCGCGTGCTCATCGGCCTTGGCGGGCGTCTTCGAGCCGTGATCGTGACCATCCCCCTCGGCGTGCCTCTTGCAACCGGTCAAGACGACCAGCATCACGACGGCGGCGGCGATTGCTGGAGAATGGAAGCGAGTCAGTATTCCGTGGTTCATCTTCGTGGTTCTCATAGAGGATCTCGCGATCTGGCTTTGGGTCTCGGCGGTGGTGTTTGCAGGTGGCTGGCGTTAGCGGTACGGGGACGCTGGTAGGGCTGAGAGCGGCGAAGCACTCGCGCTCCCACTCGCCGGAGCGGGTTGCGATGCTGTGGGCGACGAGGGTGAAGTCAAGAGCGGCACGGCCACCCCAGGCCCGCCAACCGCACGCTGGAGACGGACGAACGCGGTTGCGGCCTGCCTCTCGACCTCGATCGCTTTCGCCTGGGTCAGTCGAAGGTCCTGCTCAGCGAGGAAGAGTGCGGTCACATCGCTCTGGCCGGCGCGGTAGGCGTCTTCCGCAAGCGTGCGGCGTTGCTGCTGGAGCGGGATCAACTCACCGCGGATGCGGGCGAGGTTCGCGTTGCTGGCGGTCATCGTCTGATACGCGACGCGAACATCCTCAACGATCTTGCGCCGGGCAAGCGTCAGTTCGTGCCTCGCCTCAAGCTGCTCGGCCGTCACCCGTGCTCGCTTGGCCTGACCCATGTCGAAGATGGGCAACGGCGTTGACACAGACGGACCTGCAAACCACTTGTCGTCCCGCTGAGCATCGACGCCGACGCTTGCGCCCTCCCACGGCAGCAGGCGAGCGATCGCTTCATCATCGCCCAGCGCCCGAAGCTTCCAGGCGATGGCCTGGATCTCAGGACGGTGCAGGAGCGCCGAATCGACCCAGCGGGCTTCGGGCTGAAGATCGGTGCCCGGCGCGGTCCACGCATCCAGCGTCCAGGATGCAGCAGAAGAGGGTTCACCGATCAGGCGCGCGAGCCGCAGTCGTTCTTCTTGCTCGGAGAGGACGGATTGATCGATCTCCACTTGCAGTTCCACACGCTGCGCCTGGAGGGTGGCCAGGTCGCTGCGCGTCCCCTCGCCCGCGTCGAGCCTGGACTTGGCAACCGCCGCCAGGCGCTCCAGAAGCACCATCCGATCACGCAGCAGCGGCACGAGCTCCGCCGCGGCCTGAGCCGTCGCGTACCGCTCCTGCACCTCGCTGGCAACGTCGATCGCCACAGTCACCGCCTCGGCGGCGGCCTGCCGGAGCCGATTGTCGGCGGCGCTGGCGCGGCGCGGGATCTGCAGTGCCTGGACAAAGTCCTGTGCCAGCGACGCCTCGATCTGCGGCTTTCCCGGCCCCCATCGGAGCACGACATTCAGTACAGGGTTCGGAAGCAGTCTCGATTGATCCGCGTCCGCGAGCGCGATGCGCACTCGCGCCATCGCGGCCTGAAGTCCGGGGTCGGTGGTGACGGCTCTCTTGAGAGCCTCGGCCAACGTGAGGGTGCCGCCTGGCGCACCTGGCTCGTCGAGCGGGCCGCCGTCGGGGCCGACGGCGATGAACTCGATTGGAGCGGAGAGTCCCGCAGCCTCGGCGGCGCTCTGAGCAGCGTCTACGTCCGCCCTTGGAGTAGACTGGCAGCCGGTGTTGAGCGATGCAGCGATGATCAACGCCAGCGCGGCCCCGATCGGGCGGTGAAACGATGCGTTGACGTGGGTGCTTCTTGGGTTCATGGTGGACCTTGGTTGCGGGAATGCTGGGCCGGGATGTCCCGTGACCGACGGTGTCCACCACGAGCACAGAATCAGGTCGATTCCGCGAGTGGCCCGACGGCCCGGGTCCGAGAGCACAGGTTGTTGAGATATCCGCGCTGTCCGCGGAGGGTGGTCGTCACGTCGCGCAGCGACCATGCGGGTCCATGCGCAATGACAACACGATCACCTCGGCCGATGAAGCGGCGAAAGGTGATCGGGCCAGCTCAAAACTAAACGATGAGGATGACCGAGCGCAAACGCGCAAGCGAGTCGGGAGGACGATCGCGATCGACCTCAGGGTGGCGCGGGCTCACCGGCTGGTAGGTCGTGAATGACCAGTGGTCCCAGAGAATCGCCACGAGAGCCGCCGCGAAGACTGGCTCCAAAGACACACTCGATGGAATCAACTTGGCTGCCGCCGCTTGCGAGCTTAGGGGCTCGTCTTCACACGGCGTCGGCGGGGCATCGTCGGATTCGTGGTTGTCATCCGCGGCATGAACCCCAGGATCGATACAAGCCGTGAGACACGCGCCCTGAGATGTCTTGATGCACGCATACTCAATGCGAGTGTCGCCCGAGGCATCCGTGCACCGTACGCCCATTGACGCAAACAGCGTCTGCCCGAGGCCAAAGGC
Source organism: uncultured Phycisphaeraceae bacterium (assembly GCA_964628245.1). Taxonomy (GTDB): domain Bacteria; phylum Planctomycetota; class Phycisphaerae; order Phycisphaerales; family UBA1924. The sequence goes on from CAZVMU010000002.1 coordinate 554,059, forward strand.
CACAAGGCAGAGGAGGGTAATCAGGCGTTTGGGCAATGATCGGTTCATGGGTATCGAGGTACACAGTATACGGGCTCCTCGCCCGGAAGTTCACGGATCGAATATCGGTCCCTTTCATTGCGGACTGAACGCTGATACCGGTCAATCCGGCCTTGGCGGCAGCTCATTGAGGAGCACTGTGTCGTCTTTGGTTGTTCCTTTCCATCCGACTGAGTCCGAGGCCTCGGTTCGCGGACCAAAGTGGTTGGTGGCGGCATCGATTCTCCTCCACCCACGTCCCGGCGAAGAGATGCGCTGCTTTCAGGAACGACGAGGCGTCGGGATTGGACTTCGACTCTCCGACGGTCGGGTGGAAGTACGCGGGCGGGTAGAGAGCCACGTCGTCGTACTGGGTGACCACGCGAGCGAGGAGCCCCGGTCCGGCTTGATCGCCAACGTACCGGCGCTCGAAGAACGACTCTTCGATCATCGCCACCATGTGCCACATCGCCGGGTGGTTGGCCGGAAAGCCCATCGCCGCGTTGGAGACGATGTCGAGTTGCTCGCACGCGGCCCAGGCACGAACTTCGGGCGGACACATCTCGTCGAGCGGACGGATGGGCTTCACGTCGGTGTCGAGGTAGACGCCGCCCAAGCGGGCCAGGAGTTCCAGCCGCAGGATGTCCGAGCGCATCACGCAGCCGGGCGTGCCGCCGACGTTGCCGCAGGCGTCCCAGGCGTTGCGGTTGAGGATCGGCGGCAGGTTGTCGTCCGTCCACAGCCGCATCTCCCAGTGCGGGTTCATCTCGGCGAAGGCCCGAAAAACCTTCCTGCTTATGCGTAATCGCGATAGGTCCACACGAACAACCGCTCGAGTCGTAGTGACGCCCGGTCCCCAGCGGTTTACGATCGGGCTGCATGAATCAGGAACTGGCGAAGGCGATCGAGGACCTCCTCCGGCGCATACCGGACAAGTGGCAACGTGTGGATACCGACCAGTTCTCGGTTAACGAGCAGCAATCGCTCCTGCGCCTTGTGGGAGCGGGACTTGTGGAACGGCGCAACACCATCCGCCTGGACATGGCGGGCCAGAACGAGGGCTTTGAGGCCACCATCGCCGTGACGGGCGAGGCGGGGTTACTTCAAGCGATCGAGCCGGCGCTCGCCGAGTCCTGGAGCCGATGGTCGGGGGCCATTGAAGACTGGCGTCGGCGCACGGGGTCGGCCAGCCGCCCATTCCGCGTCACGAAAGTCGGCGGCGACGAGTGGCGGCTTACCGAGCACGGGCTGCTCGCGAGAGCGGACCTCAGCATGCCCTTGGACCCGAAGCTGTCCCGCGAGCACGCCGCGGTCATCGCCAGTCGAGAGCGGGTGATCGATTTCGTGATGAAGGCCGGTGCCCTCGAGGATCGCCCTCCGGTTCATGGCACCGGACAGCTTGTCTCCCTTCGCAGCGTGGCCGCCGAGACGACCGCACCTTCGAGCTCGCCGCCGACCACCCATGTGAACCTGACCAACGCCGCGGACATCGCCGCCGCCTTCCGCGATGCGATCCTGCCGATGGTGGAGGCCATCGTGGGTGGGGCAGTTCGCGACTCGGGTCGCGCGAAGGCTCCGAATGCACCACAGGCCGGCGCGATGTCGTGGCAAGAAGCGATGCGTTTGGCCGAGGAACACGTCAAGAAGCACGGCGGCTTCTTCCCCGGCCGCAACGAACTCGCCAGCATCGTTGGTTGCTCCCCAGCGACGATGACGAAAGTGCTCACGCACTCGGCATATCTCAAGGCCCGGCGTGCGGAGTCACCGGGGTCGGGCAAGGCCAAGGAGGTTGGTTCGTCCATCGAACACGGCGACACCCCGAGAGTTGCCAAGTCCAAGCAGGAAGCGATTGATGATCGCATCGACGCCGGAGAACCCCACGCGCCCCTTGACGCCTATCACGCCGGCGATGACGAGGCACCCGCAGACCGCGACGAAGCGATCGCGAATCTGATCGCGCAGCAGAGGGCTGAGCGCATGCGAGAGGAACGCCAGGGGAAAGCAGCCAAGAAGCGGCCGGAGCGATAGGTCGTTGCCAAGCTCTGTGCCCGGTGGTCGCGACCAGTCGCGACCGGTCTCAACCTTGCCAATACCAAGACATACGACGTAGTCACGCGACCACTTGCGGACTTGTAACCGGGCCCATCGCCCGGGAACGGAGTCGCCGCAATGGCAACCGCGTCCCCAGTCAAGTGTCATAGTTCATCGCCGCCGCCTGTTCTGATTACCGCCGGGGTGATCGCCAGTGAGCTCGGCCAACCCATCCATCGCGTCGTGCGGGTCTTGGCCACGCGCCCGTGGATCAAGCCGGCCGCTTTGGCCGGCCGGATCCGGCTGTTTGACCGCCGGGCCATCGAGCAGGTCCGCGCCGAGCTCGTCGCGATCGATCGTCGCCGCGTGCCACTCGGGCAAGGCGGTGCGGCTTGAATACCGCCAACGCTCAGGTTCACACCTCATCGCTCGGTCAAGACCCACGGAGGCTGATCGCGCTCATGCAGCGCATCGGATTCGGCCGGATCGAGTCGCTCCGGGTTGCCGGCGGACAGCCGGTGTTTGACCCGTCCCCGCGCGTGATCCGCGAGGTCAAGCTGGGGACGGAGCCCGCCAATCAGAAGCATGACGACCCTGCTGACTACACGGTCAAAAGGGCGGTCGTTGATCTTCTTGCCGAACTGGCCAGCGTCGGTACCGCCACGGTTGCCATCGAGGTCCGCCACGGTCTGCCGGCGCGGCTGATCGTTGAGGAGGTGGCTCGTGGTTGAGATTGCACCTTCTCCCTCTCGCTATAGATTCGATTCGCTCGACCTCGACCGGCTGGGAGCCACGGCCCATGGCGTGGCGACCAGGCTGATCGGTCGCCGCCACCTTGATGACGGCGGAGCGGATCTGCGCGCCGACCTGATTCTGGCCGCGCTCGAGCGCTGGCCCAAGTTCGATCCGTCGCGCGGTCGCCCGATGGCGTTCCTGGCCATTGCCATGACTCGGGCCGGGACGTCGATCTTCCGGGCCCAGCACGCGGCCAAGCGCGGCGGCCAGACGACGACGCTGCCGCTGTCCGACGTGCCGGGGGCCGGACACGGGCGGTACCCGTCGCTCACCTCGGCATCCCCAATCGCTCGGCGGGATTTCGAACTCGACGTTCGCGCCGCGATCGACGCTCTGCCCGAAGACCTCGCCACTGTCTGCAACGACTTCCTGGAAGCGGCCACGGATGGCCGCCGTCGCCCCTCGCTCGGCGCTGCGGCAACAGCCGCGCTGCGCCGCCACTTCGAATCCGTCGGATTCTCGGAGCACATGTCATGACGACTCGCACACTCTCATCAATCCCGCCCAGCACAACGCCCCGGTCCGCCGTGGCGGCCTCGCCCAGTCCCAGGCCCAAGCGGCGGGTGTACCTCGCCGGGAAGATGCACGGATCGGGCAACTGGCGATTGCCGCTGGCGCCGCAACTGGGCGCCTCGCCGTTCGGACAGCCGATCGACTGCGGCCGTTTCATCTTCACTGGGCCGCACTTCGTGCCGTTCGGCGGCGAGAGCCACGAGTGGGTCGGATGGCACGCAGGCGTCGGGCAGCACGACTCAAGCCCATCGTGGCCCGCGCCAGTGAATAGTCGCCCCCGCTGGGTGGTGCCGGGGCTGTGCATTGAGTGGATCAGGGAGTCGGACCTGTTCTTCGCCTGGATCAACGCCACGGACTGCCACGCCACGCTGCTCGAGCTCGGCTGGGCGCACATGCTCGGCAAGCCGGTGTACCTGGCGTTCGCGTCGCGGGACCTGGCGCGGCAGATGTGGTTCGCCCGCAATTGCCCGCGGACGACCGCGCACGTGCATGCCTCTCCCGCCGAAGCGCTCGACCGAGCGCTGGCGTGGGAGGTGCCGTTCGAATGACGCTCCCGTTGCCCTCAACCATTGACGCTGCCCGGCGATATACCGCTGCGGGGCTCTGCGTACTGCCGGCGATCCGCGAGGGCGACGACAAGCGCGTTGCCCTGCGCTCGTGGAAGTCGTACCAGACGCGGCTCCCAACGCCGGCGGAGCACGCGCGCTGGTTCGCCGGGCCCGCCCGGCGTGATCTGTGCCTGGTGTGCGGACGCGTCTCGGGTAACCTCGAGATGATCGACTTCGACCTGGCTGGCGTGGCGTTCGAGCCGTGGCGAGCGCGGGTCGAGGCGGTGTGCCCTGGCCTCATCGATCGCCTTGTCGTCGAGACCACACCCTCGGGCGGTCGCCATGTCGCATACCGGTGTTCGGACCCGGTCTGCGGCAACATGAAACTCGCGCAACGGTCCTTCGACGCACCCGGGGCTGATCCGATCGAGGTTGCGGGCAAGCGCTTCACTCCGCGGAAGGGTGTCGATGGCTGTTGGCGTGCGGTCGCCACGATGATCGAGACCCGCGGCGAGGGCGGGATGTTCCTGTGCGCACCATCGAACGGGTACGTACTCACGACTGGCGATCTTGCCGCGCTGCCGGTGATCACGACCGAGGAACGCGAGTGCTTGCTGGCCTGCGCATGGGAGCTCAACGAGGCTTTGCATCCTGTAGAGGATGGTCCGCGCCCCAAGACACCCTCGGCCTCAATCTCCGGTGACCAGAAGCCCGGCGATGACTTCAACCAGCGCGGCGATGTCCGGGACCTATTGGTCGAGCACGGCTGGACTCGGGTGAGCGGGGGCGAGAACGAGCACTGGGCCCGCCCCGGGAAGGACCGCGGCTGCAGCGCCACGCTCAAGGGCGGCGTGTTCTATGTGTTCTCGACCAACGCCCCGCCCTTCGAGGACGGGCGCGGGTACTCGCTCTTCGCCGTGTACTCGCTGCTCAAGCACGACGGTGACTTCGCGGCGGCCGCCCGAGCGCTGCGGCGCGAGGGATTCGGTGCGGAACCCGCCTCCGGCGATGTCGATCTGTCCGCCTTTAAGGTCACAACCCCGCAGGCGGAGCCGCCGCTGGCCGCACCGATCGATCCCGGCCCCGTACCGCCAGCGCTCCTGCGCGTGCCGGGGTTCATCGACGAAGTCATCGATTACACGCTCGCCAACGCGCCGTACCCCGAGCCGGTGCTGGCGTTCTGCGGCGCGGTGGCGCTGCAGGCCGCGCTGGCGGGCCGCAAGGTCCGCGACCCACAGGACAACCGCACCGCGATCTATCTCCTGGGCCTGGCTAACACCGGCACGGGCAAGGACTTCCCGCGCAAGGTCAACCAGCGGATCCTCGCGAGCGCTGGCATCGCCGGCGCGGTCGCGGACGGCTTCGCCAGCGGCGAAGGCCTCGAGGACCGGATGCACCTGACGCCCGTGATGCTCTTTCAGACCGACGAGATCGACACGCTCATGCAGGCGATCAGCGGGTACGGCACCAAGCGGGACCCTCGGTACGAAGGCATCATGCAGACGCTCCTGAAGCTGTACACCTCGGCCAACACGATCTACCCGCTCCGCGTCAAGGCCAGCGATGAGGAGCCCCGCATCATCGACCAGCCGTGCCTGTGCCTCTTCGGGACGGCGATCCCGGACATCTTCTATGAGGCGCTGTCGCCCAAGATGCTCTCCAACGGCTTTTTCGCTCGCATGCTCATCTTCGAGGCCGGCCGCCGCGGGCTCGGCCAGGACGTGGATGTGCACGACCTCCCGAAAGCGATTCTCAAGCGGGCGCGGTGGTGGGCGGAGTTCAAGCCGGGCAAGGGCAACCTGAAGACCGCGCACCCCGAGCCCAAACTCGTCGAGCCCACGCCGGACGCACGAATGCGCCTCGGCGAGATTCGCGCGATGGCCGATGCCGCGTACGCCGAGGCCGAAGCCAAGTCGGATCAAGCGGGGATGGCGCTGTGGGCTCGCGCCAACGAGAAAGCCCGGCGTCTCGCGCTCGTGCATGCGTGCAGTATTGGGCACCGCAATCCCGAGATCTCCGTCGAAGGGGTGAACTGGGCGTGGTCCTTGGTTGAACACCAGACCCGCCGCATGCTCTTCAAGGCCAGCCAGCACGTCAGCGCCGGCGACTTCGAGAGCCAGTGCAAGGCGATGATCCGCGTGCTCCGCGAATGGGCGGTCAAACACCCCGCCGACCCGTGGATGCCCTTCTGGCAACTCAGCCGGCGCTTGGCCTGGTCGCCCCGCGAGCACGACGAGGTCCGGCAGGCGCTGATGGATCAGCGCCGCATCCAGTTCGCCGAGCGGGCGACCGGCGGCACGCCCCAGCGGCTGTACAGGCTCATCGAGGACGTTGCCGAAGCATGAAAACGCGCTCCAAAGCCACACAGACTGGTCTGCGCAGCGCCCTTTGCCGCTCAAACACAGCGAAGAAGCGCTCCGGCGCAGCGCGAGCACGAGCGCGGACCCTCGATCCCGCAGCGCCAGCGGTGGTGCGCAGCAACCTGTTGCGCCTATTGCAACCTCTTGCGCGCAATAGGTTCATCGCGGGAACATCGAGAAATCATGGAGCAAACAACAACACACCCCCCTCTTTACTACCTGTTGCGCCCACCCCCCCCGCGCCGGCGCTGGCGCGACGGGCGCGCAACAGGTTCGGCGCAACGGGCAACCGGCGTGCGGATCGCACGCCATCGACGCACGGTTTCGAACATGCAGTTGGCGTGCCAGGCAGCGCCTATCCGGAGCCTTACAGCCGGAGTCCGAACGGGGAAGGGGAGGGGGTCAATAGGTACTTCCCCGCCAGAATCGAGAGCCGACGCCCGCGGGAACAGCCGCGCTTGGAGACAGAGTTTGTTTGCGCGTCCGAGCGCCGACGGTCGCGTGGCGGGGATTGGTACGCCCCGCCGCGAGGACGCGACGTGGGCGATCGTGGGCCAACCCGTGGCCAGCGGGCGGGTGGGGAAGCCGCGCTGTGCGGCCCGCTTTCCCGCGCCGCCCACATGTATGGCTGAGTTGCCCACATGTCGCAGAATCATCGAGAAATGCAGGCCGATCGCCTTGCCTGTTCGCCATCAGCCGGCCAATGTGTGTCACACGCGAGCGGGAACAACGAACCCCCCGCACGCGACGGAGACCACGAACATGAACGCGACCACGAAGACCACGCTCGACCTCGCCAAGACCCTCGCCAAGAGCGGGTTCCACATCCCCGCGATCGAGATCCACACGCCCGACGGGCGCACCTGGAACATCGCGACGGTCCCCGCCGGACGCGGCCGCCACCTCGACGGCCATTGGGGACCGCGCCCCGGAGCGCTTGGCGGCTTCCGCCTCTTCGAGATCGACCACGATACCGACGCACCCAACGAGCACGACGCGATCGACGGCGACACCTGGGCCGCCGACGAGTTGGTCGACTACCTGCGGGCGGTCGGCCAACCCAAGGACACGACGAGTTGGGACCGCAAGAACGACAACCACCCGACGACCTGAAGCCCGCGAAATGCGGGCTTCGCTGTTTACCAGAGACCACCAACCCAAAGGAGCACGACCATGACGAAGCGCACCCCCAAGACCACCAAGCCCGAACCGACCGCTGCCGAGACGTACGCCGCACGCCGCAACGACATCGCCCGTCTGATGGACGTGCTGCAGATGGAGCTCGACAAGCACGCCGAGGGGGCCAAGGCCGACCCGCGCAACTGGGGCTTCGCGGGAAGCCTCGGAAAGGTCCGCAGCGACCTGATCGATCTGGTCGGCTTCCTCAGCAACATGGATCCCGAGCACGTCGAGGCCTTTCTGAACGACGCCGAGTGACCAGAACCACCAACCGCAAGGAGCAACGCCATGAACATCAGAACGATCGTGATCGAAGGCATCGAGAAGGACGTGAAGATCAGCCGCACCGAGCGCGGCGCGGAAGTGACCCTCGAGCAGAACACGCGCCACGCGGGCAGGCAGGACATCTGCATCGCACACATCACCCGCGATGAGAACCGGGAGAGCCGCTACGCGAAGGCGACAGAGGTCGCCAAGGTGGTGCTGGGGACCGACCGCCGGGGCCGGGCCGCCGGGACCAACTCGATGATCCACGACGTGCTGCAAGAGATCGAACGCGTCGCGGGCTGCTGACCCGCTCGCGGCGGCGCGGGGAACCGCGCCGGCCACGCTTCGCCGCCGCAATGTGCGGCGGTGGTCCGCACCACCTGTTTGGAGATGACCATGAGTACGAAGACCAAGAAGGCCCCGACGCCCACCCGCAAGTCCAAGAGCGCCGCGCGTGCCGACGGCGCGGCCAAGACCGAGCGCGCCCGCAAGGCGGCGCTCGCGGAGATCAAGGGCCGCCTGGATGGCAAGACCGCGGACGCCGCGAACGCCAAGGGCGGCAAGGCCCCCAACACGCCCAAGGCCCCGAAGGAGAAGAAGCCCAAGCGCGTCAGCGCCCTCGACGCCGCCGCGCAGGTGATCGCCGGGTCCAAAGTGCCCATGCGCGCCAAGGAGATGATCGCGGAGATGGAGGCCAAGGGCCTGTGGAAGAGCCCCGGCGGCAAGACCCCGGAGGCCACGCTCTACGCCGCCATCATCCGCGAGATCGCCGCCAAGGGTGACAAGGCCCGGTTCAAGAAGCACGAGCGCGGCGTCTTCGTCGCAGGGAAGGGGTCCTGAGCCATGTGCGCAGCACCCGCCCAACTCGAGGCCGTGCTGCAAGCCGCCCTGTATCTGCTCGGCGCACGGCAGGACCAGATGCTCACGCTCGAGGAATGGACAGACCTCGCCCGCGCGGTCGCCGTGTGCCAGGAGCGGAAGACCGCCGACTACCTGACCGAGCACGACCTCGAGGACATCGCCGAGCGCTACGCCCTCGAATGGGACGAAGCGACCGACGGAACCCTGCCTACCTTCGACGAGGAGTGATGCCGGTCGCTCCGGAAACACCTCATCGCACCCCGGCCCGGAACCGGGGTGTTTCTTCGGTCGGTCACGGGATCGGAACCGTCATGTCAGCCCGGGTCGTGGGCCAACGGCGGCCCCGCTCCCCTTTCAGCACCCAAACCCGATACGATGGGGTTCTCCGGAGCCCGCCAGCGCGTCTGTCCTTTATTCCATGATCGCGTCCGCGCCGCCAGTCGTGCCCGGGCAGGCACCGGCAATCGGATCGGATTCGTGGAGCGCTCATGGCGAAGTCAACGAAGAAGGCTCGAACAGCACCCGCAACCCCCGTCAGCGCTAGGCGCGATTCATCGGCACCGAAAACGGCTCCGAAAGCGGCAACTACGGCCGCGCCGAACCAGGCTGCGCAGTTGACTGTGAAACGAGACGACGCCAAGGGGCTCATCTGGTCGCACGTCCGGGGCAGGTGGCTCGTCGAGACTCCCGAGGAGACGATCCGTCAGACCTACCTGCCGATCCTGGTCAACCAGTACGGCTTCAAGATCGAGCAGATTGCCGAGGAGGAGTCCGTCGTCGGCCGCGGGTCCGCCGGCGCCCGCGCAGACTTCCTGATCTGGCGCACCATCCAGGACCGCACCGACGATAAACCCGCGTTCATCGTCATTGAGTGCAAGTCCGACAACGTGACCATCCGCCAGGAGGACTACGCCCAGGGCGAGAACTACGCACGGCGCGAGGGGGCTTCGTTCTTCGTCACCCACAACAGCCGCGAGACGAAGTTCTGGCGTGTACGCACCGACAAGCGGCCTGGTTACCTCGAAGAGATCGAGAACATCCCGCACGCGGACGCTTCCGATGCCGAGATCGAGAAGCTGCTCAACCGGCTCAAGACCTTCAAAGAAGACGAGTTCGCCGACCTGCTGCACTCATGTCACAACGTCATCCGCAACCGCGAGCATCTCGATCCCGCCGCGGCCTTCGACGAGATCGCCAAGGTCCTGTTCATGAAGGTGACCATCGAGCGCCGGCTCCGCGCCGGCCGCGTGCGCAGCAACCTGTTCACCGCCGACAGCCTCGACGAGGATCGCCGCCGGTTCTCCAACCCGGTCGAGAACCTGTTCGAGGAGACCAAGCGCGAGTACGAGGACGACAACATCTTCGAGGGCGACGAGAAGATCAACCTGAAGTTCGACACCGTCCGCGAGATCGTCCGTCTCCTCGAACGGTACAACCTCTCCGACACCAGCGAGGACGTAAAGGGCATCGCCTTCGAGCGGTTTCTCTGACGCACCTTCCGCGGCGAAATTGGCCAGTTCTTCACGCCCCGCTCCATCGTCGAGTTCATGATCCGCATGGTCGATCCGCAGGAAGGCGAGATCATCTGCGACCCCGCCAGCGGATCTGGCGGCTTCCTCATCCGCTTCTTCGAGATTGTGCGGGAAAAGGTCCTCCGCGAAGTGGACCGCGAGTACACCGAGTTCGTCGCGTCGCTCGAAGGGAAGACGCTCTCGGAGGCCAAGCGTGCCAAGCTCCTCCGCGAGAAGGACGAGCAGCGCCGCGCCGCCATTGACCAGCATTCCGAGGACTCCCGCCTCTGGAAGCTGGCCAACCGCTGCATCTACGGGTGCGACGCCAATGACCGCATGGCCCGCACTAGCAAGATGAACATGATCATGCACGGCGACGGCCACGGCGGCGTGCACCACCACAACGGTTTCATAAACGTCAACGGCATCTTCGAGGGGCGGTTCGACATCATCCTGACGAATCCACCGTTCGGGGCGAACGTCGAGCCGACGGACCGACTCACCGACGGCGATGTCCGCACTACGGACGAACAGCGCCGGCGCTATTCGCGGGCCTATGGCAAGGCTTACGCCGACGCCCAGGAACGCGTGCTCAAGGCGCTTGAGGCCAAGGCTCCGATCGGCTCCCTCTTCGACCTGCCCTACCGAGGCGAGGACGATGAGGCCGAACGCGCCCGCCACAAACTCGGCAAGATCAAGACCGAGATCCTTTTCATCGAGCGTTGCCTTTCTCTGCTGCGGCCGGGCGGGCGGCTGGGCATCGTCCTGCCCGAGGGGATCTTCAACAACCCGACTCTCGCGTTCGTGCGTGAGTTCTGTGAGGACCGTGCCCGCGTCATGGCCGTCGTGAGCCTGCCTCAGGAGGCTTTCTACGCCGCCGGCGCCACCGTGAAGGCCTCCCTGCTCTTCGTGCAGAAGTACACGGAGGCCGAGGCCGCCAAGTTCGCCAAGATTCGAGACGCCGCCATCAAGGAGGTGGACGCCAAGCACGCGCCCGCCATCGTTGCGGAGACGGCCAGGCTCGATGGCGAGATCGCGGCCGCGAAGCAGGCGAAGGACGCTGACCGCCGGAAGACCGCCCAGGCCCAAATGAAGCAGTTCCTGGCTCGCATCACTGAGCAGAAACGTCGTGAATCGCGGGCGCTGCTTCGAGTGCGCTTCGATTATCCAATCTTCCTGTACGACGCCAAGCACATCGGAATCACCGCGACCGGCGAGCCCGATACCTGCGAGCTCTTTCACGACGAGACGCTCGGATTGCCCAATGGGATGTCGGAGGCCCACACCGCGCTCGCCCAGCACCGGCTGTTCCTGAAGGGGCCGGAGGCGTTCCTCGCTCATGTGGCGAAGCGCGAGGTGATCCAATGACGGTGTCCTCCCAGGCCTACGCAATCCGCTGGCGCGACTCCGTGCGATGGGACATCAAGACGGCGCGAGCGACACAGTTCCGTCTGGCACATCCGGACTTCCGCCCGCTGGCCGACTTTGCGGAGGAGGCGACTGTCACGGTGAACCCGGCGGCGCAGCCGGATCACGAATGGCCCGTCTACGGCGTGAACAACACGATCGGCGTCTTTCTGAGTCACCATCAGCGCGGAACCGACTTCAACTCGACGTACAAACGAATCGAGAAGGACTGGTTCTTCCACAATCCGACACGCGCCAACGTGGGCTCCTTGGGTCGCGTGCCAACCGTCCCGAACGATGCCATCACCAGTCCCGAGTATCAGGTTTGGCGGCTTACCGGGACGCTCAAGCCCGAGTTCGTCGAGATCCTGATCCAAGCCCGGTACTTCCTTGACATGATCGATTGCCACCGCGTCGGCGCGGTCAAGGAGCGGCTCTTCGTCGCCAACCTGCTGGAGATTCCCGTTCCGAATCTGACGAAGAAGGAACAGGACTCGGTCATCGCCGCCTTTGAACGCTCGCGCCACAGGTGTGTTGCCCTTCGGAACGAGGCTACGGCGACTGAGGCGAAGGCTGAAGGCGCATTCCTTCGAGCGCTCGGTCTAACCCCTCCCACCGAGACCGATCCGCCAAAGGCTCTCGCAGTGTCCTGGAGCCAGCTCACTCGCTGGTCGGTGTCTTTTGGACAGCGTGTTGGCACCGGCGCTGACATCAACCAGTCGCGGTACCCGCTGGCCTCGCTCGGCGAGCACCTGCAGGTCTTGCAGTACGGAACGAGTGAAAAAGCCAATTCGAACAGCAACGGAATTCCCGTCCTTCGGATTAGCAACATTAAGAACGGGCGGATCGACGTCTCCGATCTGAAGCACGTGCCCCTCCCGGCAAAGACCGTTGATTCGCTGCGCCTGGCGAAGGGGGATGTTGTTGTGATCCGCACGAGTGGCAGTCGAGACCTCGTTGGCACCTGCGCAATGGTCGATCGGGACGACGAGTTTGTGTTTGCGTCGTACTTGATCCGAATGCGATTCGACACAGCGCAACTCGACCCACGCTTTGTGGCCTACTTCATCAACGGAGTGTTTGGCCGACAGCAGGTGGACACACTGAGTCGCCAGATCATGCAGAACAACATCAACAGCGATGAATTGCGGAGCATCCGGATCCCACTGCCGCCGGTCAAGAAGCAGGGCGAGCTGATAAACCAGTTTGAGCAGGCGAGATCGCACGCTGATGCACTTCGCATCAAGGCCATGTCAGCCGAGCGGGCGGCGAGCGACGAAGCTGAGGCGATGATCATGGGAATGAAGCCGGTTGCCGACTCCCAGGCATCTCGGTCCAACAGTCGGACGGCCTGAGCGATTCCCAGCCCCGCTGAACTACGCGACCGCAGAAGCCATGTCCGGCTTCACCTCGGAGGACTTGCGGGTCGCATTCGCGGCGTTCTCCAAGGCCGCAGCTATTCATCCGATCTTGCCGCGTGCCAGTCGAAGGCTGTTCAGCACGACCGAGACACTGCTGAACGCCATCGCTCCGCTCGCGATGATCGGCGAGAGCAGCCACCCCGTGAACGGGAACAGCACGCCCGCCGCGATGGGTATGCCGACGACGTTGTAGATGAACGCCCAGAAGAGGTTATGCTTGATCGTGCGCATCGTCGCGTGCGAGAGTGCGATGGCCTCGGGCACCGTTCGCAGGTCGCCCCGCATCAGCGTGATGTCCGCGGACTCCATCGCCACATCCGTGCCTGTTCCGACCGCGAGGCCCACATCGGCCTGGGCGAGCGCCGGGGCGTCGTTGATGCCGTCGCCGACCATGCCCACGACGTGGCCCTCGGCCTGGAGGGCCTTGACCTTGTCCGCCTTGTCCTTGGGCAGAACGTCGGCGAAGACCACATCGACGCCGACCTGCGAGGCGACCGCCTCGGCCGTTCGCTGGTTGTCGCCGGTCATCATGACCACGCGCAGCCCGAGAGCGTGCATCGTGGCGATGGCCTCCTTCGACTCGGGCCGCACCGTGTCGGCGACCGCAACGATCCCGCCTTCGCGCCCGTCCACCGCGACGAACATGGGGGTGCGCCCCATCGCCGCCAGAGCCGCGGCCTTCTCGGCCAGCGTGGACCGGATACCGCGCTGCTCGAGCAACGCCGCCTTGCCGACGAGTACAGCCCGGCCGTCCACCGTGGCTTCGACGCCATGCCCAACCACGGCCTGGAAGCCGATCGGCTCGGCGAGGGGCAGCCCGCGTGCCGTGGCCTCACGCACGATCGCTGCGGCGAGCGGGTGCTCGCTGTGTTGTTCGGCCGATGCGGCCAGCCGCAGCAGCTCGCGTTCATCGAGCGTCCCCCCGGGTGCCGGGATGATGTCGGTAACGGCGGGCTTGCCGTGCGTGATGGTGCCCGTCTTGTCGAGCACGATGGCGGTGAGCTTGTGGGCGGTCTCCAGGGCCTCGCCGCCTTTGATGAGGATGCCCTTCTCCGCGCCACGCCCCGTTCCCACCATGATCGCCGTCGGAGTTGCCAGCCCCAAAGCGCACGGGCACGCGATGATGAGCACGGAGACGGCCGTGACCAGCGCCATGCTCAGCCGCGAGTCCACCGGCGATGCGAACCACCAGACCACGAACGTCACGATGGCGATGGCGATCACGATGGGAACAAACACGCCGCTGATCTTGTCGGCCAGCCGTGCGATCGGGGCCTTGCTCCCCTGGGCCTCCTGCACGAGCCGCACGATCTGCTGCAGGGCCGAGTCGGCCCCGACCTTGGTCGCGACTAGCCGCAAAGCGCCGGTCGTATTCATCGTCGCGCCGAAGACGCTGTCGCCGGTCGCCTTCTCGACCGGCACACTCTCGCCGGTAAGCATCGACTCGTCCACGGCGGACTGGCCGCTCTCGACACTCCCGTCCACGGGGATCTTCTCGCCGGGGCGCACGAGCACGCGGTCACCGACGATGACGGTTTCAATGGGCACGTCCTGCTCGCTGCCATTCCGCACGACGCGAGCCGTCCTGGCCTGCATCCCGATGAGCCGCTTGATGGCGGCACTGGTCCGGCCCGTTGCCCGGGCCTCGAAGTACTTGCCCAGCAGAATCAGCACGATGATGGTGGCCGCGGCCTCGTAGTAGACCGGCACCATCGCCATGCCGCCCATTGTGCTCTCGCCGTGCGCCGCATTCGCCGATACCCCGCCCACACCGGCAAAGAAGCCCGGCCAGATCGTTGCCGCGAGCGAGTAGAGGTACGCCGCGCCGGTCCCCATAGCCACCAAAGTGTCCATGTTGGCGCTGAAGTGCCGCAGGCCCTTCCACGCCGAGCGGAAGAACTGCCAGCCGCACCAGAACATCACCGGCGTCGTTAAGACGAGCTGGAGCCAGTTGATCCAAGGCACGTTCAGCGCCTCGATCTTCCCGTGCGACATGGCGATGACCAGCACCGGCAGCGATAACGCCGCGCCGACGATTGTCTTGGTCAGAAGCCGCTTCGCCTCGGTCTCGCCGACGTTCATGTGGGCCGAGTGGTCCTCCACCCTCACGCCAGCACCCATCGAATGCCCCGCGTGCGCGTCCGTTCGCTGTGCCGCGAGCATCGCGGCATGGTTGTGACCCGCGTGCCCGTGGGCAGGGTTCGCCGCTGCGTGCTTTTCTCCAGCCGCCACGGGCACGATCGCCTTGTACCCGATGTCATCGACGGCTTTAGCGAGTTTCTCCGGTCCGGTCGCCGCGGGGTCGTACTTCACCGTCGCGACCTTGGTGGCGAAGTTCACGTTCGCGGATGAGACACCCGGCTGCTTGCTCAGCCGCCGTTCGATGCGGCTCGCGCAGGAAGCGCACGTCATCCCTTCGATCGGCAGGTCGGCCCGTTGTGTTGTCAGTTCCATCATGCACCTCGTACTCGACGCCGCTCACCGCGCGATCCTGCCTACTAGCGTCAGCACTTCCTCGATCATGTCCTCGCGCTTCTTGCCCTGCTGGTGCATCGCATCGGCGGCGCAGTGCCGCAGGTGGTTCTTGAGCAGGTTCTTCGCCACCGAGCGCAGCGATTCCTGCACGGCCGCGGCCTGCTGGATGATGTCGGCGCAGTAGCGGTCCTCCTCGATCATGGCCGCGATGCCGCGCACCTGCCCCTCGATCCGCTTGAGGTGTTTGAGGTTCGCGGCCTTGATGTCCGGGTCTACTCCCACCGCGTGCGCCCCCGGGCCGACGCCGTCGCGGGCCTTGCCCACGCTCGAACCCGCGCCCGGCGCGCATCCGCACGCCGCACCGGTCATCGCCGAACGTGCCGTGCTCACGGAGCCACGCTTGATTGTCTTGCCCTTGGCCATGACCATCGCTCCTTTGTTCGATGCTTCACCGCACACTCACCCGCAGCAACCGCCGGAGGCCTTCGGTCCCAGTACTCCGCCGGGCTTCGCGGCCTTCGCCCCGCCGCAGCAGCCCCCGCCGCTTCGCGCGGGCGTCGCCGCGACCGTCACCGCCACATCTGCGGCCGCCCTCGCCGGATACCCGGCCTCTTCGAGCGCGGCCACGGCCTTGCCCGCTGCCCATCCGTCGCTGGCTTCAATCACCGCCGAACCCACCGCCACCGACCTGACCTTCACCCCCGGCACCGCCGAAAGGGCCTTGGTCACGGCCTGCACGCAGTGCCCGCAGGTCATGCCGTCGATGTTGAGCGTGGTCGTCCCGATGGCCTGAGTCGTCGTGTTCATGCGAATCTCCTTGGTGGAAGTATACTCCCCCGGAGTATGTACTGCGACCGGTGCCCTGAAGTTCGCACGGCTAGTCGAGGGGGCCGACCCGTGGGCTCTAGGGACCTCCCAGCCCACCGGCTGTTCGAGTTCGATCCGGAAAGGCGTCAGGTTCCATGTCGCTCCGCGTGGGATAGGGACCGATCAGTTCGCGCTGGGCGTCGAGCAGCGCAGTCACGGCTTCACAATCGGACGGGAGCGCCGCGTCCGGCAGCCACCCCGATCGACATCGGGGTAGCGAGGCCCAAGGCGAATGGGCATGCGACGATCAGGAGTGCGACGGCGGCCCGCAGCGCGTTGGTCCGGGGGGGGGCGGGCCCAAAGAGACGCCGAATCACCAGCGTGCCAACTGCGATTGCCAGCACAGCCAGTACGAACCGATACGACACCGAATTGGCCGTAGTCACTTCCCGGCGGACCCATCAGCGGGCGGCACATAGCCCTTCGGCGGCAGACACTTGTCGCAGGCCAGACCCTCGGGAGCGCACTTTGCACACTTGACCTTGGCCACGCCGTTCTCGGTGTAGATGGACATTTCCGTCTTGCAAGAGAGGCACTCGTGGCGGGTGTGAGTCTGACTAACTGTCCCGCCCCAGCGCGAGCCGGACGCGTGCTGCACCTTGTAGACCTCGTTGTAGCACTCCGTGCACACGATCACCGTGCCGTCCCTGGGCTCGACCATCGTGTGCTTGTCGGACTGGCAGGCGGAGAGGGCGGTCCCGGCCAACGCAAGTGAGGCGAAGAGAACTGAACGCTTGATGAACAGTGTCATGGAAAACTCCTTGGTGTCATGCCGAGAACGCCGACCATCGGCGGCCTTGGCGTGCGAGTGGTGGTGCTGGCAAATGACGAACACGACCGAGATGCTCTGTGGTCGACGCGGAGAAAGCAGCTTCGGGTCTCGCGAGAAAACGAGCGTGCGACGGCGGCGAGCGAGAGAGAGGTGATGGGAAGCGAATGCTTGTTAGCGTTTGTCATCGGAGACTCCGAGTTCACGCGGTAAGGGGGCAGACGGTCCTCCGGCCCGTGGCCCCTCTCGGGACTTCTCGGTTTCATTGGCGCGGCGGATGACTTCATCACGCTGCCACCGCTTAAGACGGGCATCCTCAACCACAACACCCGAGGACCACCCCACGAAGAGGAACACCGCGGGAAAGGCGAACTGGTCGTGGTTAACGGAGCCGCCCACCGCCCATCGCAGACCCAGGTATCCCAAGTAGAGCATGGCGCATGCCGCCCCGGCCAACATCCCGCCGCGACGGCCGAACCACACCGCAGCGCGGAAAACCAACGGCAGGTACAACGCCGCGAGTGCCGTGTGAAGCCAGTGCCAGGCGTGTGCGGTCGACGGTACAACGAAATGGACGACCGTGATGACCGTAGCCCACAGCAGGACTTGCTTCAGGTGGTATCGGCACTCCTCATCCATGCGGCCGGTCCTCATGTGGATGCTGTGAGTGGTCGGTCGGCCGTGCAGTGCGCGGGCGTGCGCCGTGACCGGGCGCAACATGTCCTCGATCCGCTTTCTCAAGAGTCATGAGCATGCCAAAGCCGGGGTCTTTCGACTCGGAGGCCTGCAGCACATCCCAGTGGTGTCGGATGTACCCGCGGAGGTGCGCTACCACATCGCCGAGGAGGATCACATGGCATCGCCCATCTCGATGCCCAGGTGGCAGCGCCCCGAAGGCGACAAGCCTGACGGCGTGTCCATGCCGGGTGCGGGCAAGACCGTGACGGAGAAGCTCTTGCACCACGGTGTCGATGTCGCCGTGGTGACAGCAGCCGAAGCGTTCCAGGGCGGCGGCGAGCACTTCGTGCTTGGTGGCCGCGGCATTGAGTTCGGCGCGGCCTTCCTTCACCTCGCCGATGATCATGTCGGGCACGTCCGCAGGAACGCCGAGCAGAGTGTGCGCCTCGCTCGATGCGGGATGATCCATCGGACTGCACGAGCCGGCCGCTTCCCCGAAGCGAAATGAAAGCACATCAAGGTCGGTAAGACTCTCATGCCCGCCGCCGCGGGTCGCTCGGACGACGGGGAACTCCGTCACGGTCAAGTAGCCGTGGAGCCGCAAGAACGCCTGCACGAGCGCGACCGCATTGTCCATCACGCACGCTCCTTTCGCTTTGTCCTCAACACCTTGACCAGTTCGAGCACCACCAGCGGGATGCACGACAAGACCATGAGCGGGATGCACTCGTCCCAACCCATAGGCGCGGTCTTCATGATCGACGACAGTGTCTCGTTGTGGTGCGTCCACAGCTGTAGCGCAAACGATGCCGCGACGACCGCGAGCAGCATCAGGTTGTCGCGCCAGCCCATCCGCCAGATTGGCACGGTCTCGCTGCGGGCCCCGAAGGAGCGGAGCAGTTCCGCGAAGACCAGCGCGGCGAATGCGTGGGTGCGGGCCATCGTCTCATCGTGGTACTTGAGGCCGTAGAGGTACACACCCATGACGACGCCCGCGGTGAGGAACGCGGTCAGGATCATCGTGAACACGAAGCCGCGGTCGATGAATGCGGCGTTGCGTGGTCGGGGCGAACGCTCCATCACGCCCGGCGGGGCGGGGTCGGCGGCGAGGAAGAGCGCGGGCAGCCCGTCGGTCACGAGATTGATCCACAGGATCTGGATCGGCAAGAGCGGCGTGGGCAGGCCCGCGAGCAATGCCGCGCCCATGAAGAGCAGTTCCGCGGCGTTGCCCCCGAGCAGGAACTGCATGGCCTTCTTGATGTTGTCGTAGACGCCGCGGCCCTCCTCGACGGCCGCGACGATCGAAGCGAAGTTGTCGTCGGTGATGACCATGTCGGAGGCCTGCCGGGCGACCTCGGTGCCCGAAGCGCCCATCGCGATGCCCACGTCCGCGCCCTTCAGTGCCGGGGCGTCGTTCACGCCGTCGCCGGTCATCGCGACGACCGCGCCTTGCTCGCGCCACGCCCGCACGATGCGGAGCTTGTCGGCGGCGGTGACGCGCGCGTACACGGCCGTTGCGGCGACACGCTCGGGCAAGGCGGCATCGTCGATCGCCGCGAGTTCGGCCCCGGAGAGCGCCGTGTCCGACTCTCCCGCAATCCCCAGGTCGCGAGCGATTGCCAAGGCCGTCTTGGGCTGGTCGCCGGTGATCATCACCACGCGGATGCCCGCCGCCTTGCACTTGGCGACGGCCTCGCGGGCCTCGGCACGCGGCGGGTCGAGCAGGCCGACGAGGCCCACGAAGGTCAGGTCGCGTTCGAGCGCAGCGGGACTGGGATCGGCGACCGTCGCGGCCACTTGATCCAGCATCATGGCCCGCGCCGCGCAGGCCAGCACGCGCAGGCCTTTGGAGGCCAGAGCCGCGTTCGCCGCGTCGATTGCGGCCCGGTCCGCATCGGTCATGCTCCTTGAGCCATTTGCTTCGGCGATGTGCGTGCACAATGCCAGCACACTCTCCGGCGAGCCGTTGACAAGCACCTCCGCCCCGGCATCCGCATTCCGCACCACCGCCGCACGCTTGCGGTCGGAATCGAATGGTGCTTCGGCCAGCCGCGGCGAACTCGCGTCCAATGCTTCGCGCTTCAGCCCAACCTTGGCCGCCGCGATGAGCATGGCCGCCTCGGTCGGGTCGCCGCTGGCCTCCCAGTGCCCCTTCTCCTGCGCCAAGGTCGCGTTGTTCACGCCCGCGAGGTTGCGGGCCAGCCGCAGCGCCGCGGCGAGCGCAACCTCGCTCAACTCACGCCCACCAACAGTCACCACGCCCTCCGGCGCGTACCCCTCGCCCGACACATCGAGCGTCGTGAGCGCCACGACTGCGCCGCCGCCGCCCTTGGCCAAAGGCACCACCAGCGCCCGCGCCGTCATCTGCCCCACCGTCAGCGTCCCGGTCTTGTCGGTGCAGATCACGCTGGTCGCGCCCAGCGTCTCGACCGCGGGCAGATGGCGGATCAACGCCCGCCGCTTGGCCATCCGGCGCACACCCAGCGCCAGAGCCACGGTCACGATCGCCGGCAGCCCCTCGGGCACCGCGGCGACGGCCATGCTCACGGCGGTCATGGAGAGCGAGAGCAGCGGCTCGCCGCGCACGAGGCCAATGCCGAACAGCGCCGCGACAATGACGAGTGCCGCGACCACCAGCAATCGCCCGACGCGAGCCAGCCGTGCTTGCAGCGGAGTGGGCCCATCGCTCTCCGCGCCCGCGATGAGCGCGGCGATGCGGCCCATCTCGGTCTGCATGCCCGTGGCCACGACCACAGCGCGGGCGGTTCCCGTGGCGATGGCGGTGCCCGAGTAGACCATGCCGCGCCGTTCGGCCAGCGGCGTGTCGGCGGGTGGCGGCGGGGCCACCACGCGGGCATCCTTCTCGGCGGGCTCGCTCTCGCCGGTGAGCGACTTCTCGATTGCCGCGAGCGAGACCGACTCGACGAGCCGCGAATCGGCGGCCACCAAGTCGCCCGCTTCCAGCACCAGCACATCGCCGGGCACGATCTCCGCCGCGGAGACCACGGTGACCACTCCGCCTCGCACCACGCGGGCCTTAGGCGCGGTCATGCCGCGCAGGGCCGCGATGGAACGCTCAGCGCTGAACTCCTGCGAGGCCCCGATGACGGCGTTGATGACGATGATCGCAGCGATCGCCCCCGCATCGACCCACTCCCCCAGCACCGCCGACACGCCCGCGGCCACCAGCAGCAGCCACACCAGCACCGCGACGAACTGCGAACCCAGGGCCGCCCACCACGACCGCCCTTCCCGCGCGGTCAGCGTGTTGGGCCCGACCCGCAGCAACCGCGCCGCAGCATCGGCCGCGCTCAGCCCACCCCGCGCATCAGACCCTTGCTCGCGGATCGCATCGTCCGCGCTCAGCGAGTGCCATGCAGGCGCTGGTGAAGACGTTTCACCAGTTGCGCTCTGGGGTATTGTGGGTGCCTTGTTCATTATCAAAGGTCCGAGTCATTTCATCGAGCGCTTCCATTTCCACTCTTCCACGGCAGAGAACACGCACGGCACGATGAAGAGCGTGATCAGGCTGATGGCCATGCCGCCCACCGATGGGATCGCCATCGGCATCATCACATCCGCGCCGCGGCCGGTGGCCCAGAAGATGGGCATGAGGGCCAGGACCGTCGTCGCGATGGTCATCAGGCACGGGCGGATGCGCTTCAGCCCAGCGTCGATCACCGCCTCGCGGATCTCCTCCTTCGAGGTGAACGTGCGGTCTTTGAAGACGCCTTCGAGGTAGGTGCCCAGCACCACGCCGTCGTCGTCAACCACGCCAAAGAGCACGAGGAACCCGACCCACACGGCGACCGACAGGTTGACGCCCCAGAGCGCGAGCATGATGAAGCCGCCCGAGGCCGAGACCAGCACGCCAAAGAAGATTACGGGAGCGATCCACCAGCGCTTGAAGCCCAGGTAGAGCATCACGAACATGATGCCAAGTGTGATCGGGACCAGGACCTGCATCCGCTTGGTGGCGCGGACCTGGTTCTCGAACTGGCCGGACCATTCCCAGTAGTAGCCGGGTGGGAGCGTGAGGCGGCCGTCCTTGAGGGCCTGTTGCAGCAGCGCCTCGGCGTCCTGCACTACGGAGACCTCGTCGCGGTCGCGGGTGTTCATGGTGACGTAGCCGACCAGCAGGCCGCGCTCGCCCTTGATCTCCTGCGGGCCCAGCACAGTGGAGATGTCGGCGAGCTGCGCCAGCGGCACCTGCGCGCCGGTGGAGGAGGGGACGTTGATCCGCTTGATGGCCTCCATGTCCTCGCGGAAGTCGCGGGCGAGGCGGATGCGGATGGGGTAGCGCTCGCGGCCCTCGACCGACTCCATGAGGTTCATACCGCCCAGGGACATCTCGATGACGTCCTGCACGTCGCGGATGTTGACGCCGTAGCGGCCGATGCGCTCGCGGTCGATGTCGATCTGGATGTAGGGCTTGCCGACGATGCGGTCGGCGACGATGTCGGTCGCGCCGGGCACCTCGCGGAGGAACTGCTCGATCTGAAGGCCGATCTTCTCGATCTCCCGCAGGTCGCTGCCGTAGATCTTGACGCCCATCATGGCGCGGAAGCCGGTCTGGAGCATGACCAGGCGGGTCTGGATCGGCTGGAGCCAGGTCGGCAACACGCCCGGGATGGCGGTGCGCTCCTGGAGTTCGGCGAGGATCTCCTGTTTCGTGAAGCGGCGTTCCTCGGACCAGACCCACGAGAGCGGTGTGCGGAAGAAGCCGGGCCAATCGGAGAAGAATCGCTCGACCTTCTTGGTCCGCCACTGGCTTTCGGGCTTCAGGATGACGATCGACTCCATCATCCCGATGGGCGCGGGGTCAAGGGCGGACTCGGCGCGGCCGATCTTGCCCACCACGCTCTCGACCTCGGGGACGGTGGCGATCGCCAGGTCCTGCTTGCTGTTGACCTCCACGGCCTGCGAGAGCGAGGCCTGCGGCAGGAGCGAGGGCATGTAGAGCAGCGAGCCCTCATCCAGCGGGGGCATGAACTCGCGGCCCAGGCCGGGAAGGATGCGGCCCTCGCTCACCACGGCAAGGCCCGCAGCGGTTTCTGCCGAGCGCTCGGTGGGGTCCTGCCTTCGCCACAACAGGCGCGTGCGCTTGCCGCCGCCGGAGTCGCGGACAGTCTGCCAGCGGAGTTGGTCGAGTTCGAGGAGCGGGCGTGTGAGTTCCGCATTCTCGTCGGCGTACATCGCCTTCCTGAGCTCGGGCGACGCTGTCTCGCCGGCAAAGATGTTGACCGCCCACTCCAGCGGCATCAGCGTGCGATGAATGCCGAGCCACACCGTGAGGCCGGTGAAGAGGATCAGTAGCGGCGCAATCATGAAGGTCTTCTTGTGGTAGAGCACCCAGCGGAGTGTCGGGGTGTACGCGCGGGCGATCACGCGCGACACGGGGTTCTGCTCGAGCGGGACGAACTTCTCACGAGTCATGCGCACCACGCACAGCGCAACTCCCACGCCCACGGCAATCGCGACCAGCCATCCGCGGTCGTGACCGGCGGCGAGCCCCCACATGAACGCGAGGTGCGTCGCGAGCATCGCCAGCACACCAATGGCCGCCGCGACTGCGAGCGTCAACCCCGTCTTCCACTTCACGGGCCGGAAGAGCAGGTAGCACAGGAACGGCACAACGGTGATGGCCAGCACCACCGATGAGCCAATGGCGAAGGTTTTGGCATACGCCAGAGGTCCGAAAAGCTTTCCTTCCTGGCCCGTGAGGAAGAAAACGGGGATGAAGGAGACGATGGTGTTGGTGACGGCGGTGATGATCGCGCCGCCGACTTCGGTTGCGCCTTCATAGACGATGCCGAAGTGACCTTTCTCCTTTTTCTCCTCCTCCGTGGCCGCGGCGAGTCGGCGGTAAATGTTCTCCGCCATGATGATGCCCATGTCGGCCACATCGCCGATGGCGATGGCCAGACCGGCGAGCGACATGATGTTGCTGTCGATGCCGAAGGCGTACATCAGGATGAACGAGCCGGCGAGCGCGAGCGGGAGCGTGGGCAAGACCGTCACCGTGGTTCGCAGATGCATCAGGAAGAAGACCACGACCAGGCTCGCGATGATCGCCTCCTCGAACAGGGCCTGCTTGAGTGTGCTGATCGTCTCCTGCACAATCGTTGTGCGGTCGTAAAACGGAACCAGCCGGACCTTGGAGATTCGCCCGTCCGCCAGTTTCTTGGAGGGAAGGCCTGCCTCTAGCTGGGTGATCTTGTCCTTGACGCGGGCGACGACCTCCCGCGGGTTCTCGCCATAGCGCATGAGCACGACACCACCCACGGCCTCGACGCCCCCCTTGTCCAATGCCCCGCGCCGGAAGTCAGGACCGAGTTGCACGGTGGCAACGCTCTTGAGGTAGAGCGGCGTGCCACCCTCCTGGCGGATGACGACCCGTTCAAGGTCCTCGATCGACTTGATGAACCCCAGGCCGCGGATGAAGAACTCGACGCCGCTCTTCTCGACGACCTTCGCACCCACGTCAATATTGCTCTTGCGGACGGCGTCGTAGACGTCCATCATCGTGACGCGGTGGGCCCGCATCTTGTCCGGGTTCAGGTCGATCTGGTACTGCTTGACGAACCCGCCGATGCTGGCGACTTCGCTGACACCCGGCACCGACTGCATCTGGTAGCGCACGTACCAGTCCTGGATTGAGCGCAACTCGGCAAGGTCAAAGCCCTCGCCCTCGACCGTGTACCAGTAGACCTGTCCCAGAGCGGTCGCGTCCGGTCCGAGCACGGGCGTGACGCCCGCGGGCAGTCGCTGCTGGGCCACGTTCATGCGTTCGAGCACGCGCGAGCGGGCCCAGTAGTAGTCGGCACTGTCCTCGAAGATGACAAAGACCATCGAGAAGCCGAAGCCCGACATGGAGCGGATCGACTTGACTCCCGGCGTGCCGGTGAGGCTCGTTGTCAGCGGGTACGAGACTTGGTCGTCCACATCCTGCGGGCTGCGGCCCTCCCAGTCGGCGTAGACAATGACCTGCTTCTCGCCGATGTCGGGGATCGCATCGACCGGCGTGCGCGTGACTGCCCAGTAGCCCGCTGCAGAGATGCCCATGATGATCAGGAGCATTAGGAACGTGTTCTTCATGCACCAGCGGATGATGGCATTGACCATGACGACAACCTCTCGTTAGTGTTTGTGTCCAGCGGGTGCCGGGGGAGTCGGAGGTGGCGTGTTGCTCGTCGGCGCTGGCGTGGCGGGCGGAGTTTGCGTGCCCGAGGCGCCGGGCGCGGCGGACGCTCCGTGCTGGTGGCCCATGGAGGCGTGCAGGCCGCCGGGGTAGAAGAGGCTTGGATGCCCTGTGACCTGGAACTGGCTGTCGATCAGGAAGTTCCCCCGCGTGACCACCCGCTCCCCTTCGGCGAGCCCTGCAAGCACCGCGAAGTAGTCGCCAGCGCGGGGACCCAACGTGAGCTCTCGCGGCTCGAAGAGCCCTCTCGATTTCTCGATGTACACGATCTGCCGCGTTCCGCTATCGAGCACCGCGGACACGGGGACGGCAAGCACGCCCGATCCCTTGGCGACAACGGCGGGCTTGGCCGGCACTTCCTTGAGCTTCATGTTGCAGACCGGGCAGCGCCCTGGCTGGTCGTAGGTCTTCTCGCCCTCGCACTTCATGGGGCAGTAGTACTTGGCGGAGACCGGAACGGACGTGGCGGGGGTTGGTGTGTCGTGGGCGGTGTGCGGATCCGCAGCGACGGCGGCCTCGCCATCCGGGATCTTCTCCAGCGGCATCTGGCAGATCGGGCACGCGCCTGCCTCATCCGCGAGCACCTGGGGGTGCATCGGGCACGAGTAGCGTCCCTCGACACCCGTCGGCGCGGCCCGTCCTTCGCTCGTGAGTTCCGCGGCAATGAGGGCCGTCACAAACATGCCTGGCTTGAGAGCATGGTCCTTGTTGTCCACGTAGACCGGCACGCGAACGGTGCGGGACTGCTCGTTGACGACCGGCTGCACGAACGTCACGACTCCATCGAACGGCCGCCCGGGGATCGCCTGGGCTGTGATCCGCACTTTTTGTCCGTAGCGCACCCACGGAAGGTCGTACTCGTAGATCTCCAGGTAAACCCACACGCTGTCGAGGTTGGCGATGCGGTAGAGAGCGTCGCCGGCCTTGAATGAGGCCTTTTCGACGATGCTCTTCTCGATGACTGTGCCGCTGATGGGCGAATACAGCGTCACCCGGTCGGTGGTCTGCTTCTTCTCGACCAGGTCCGTGACCTGCTGCTCGGTCAATCCCAGCAGTCGCAGCTTGGTCTTGGCCACCTCCGCAAGCGAGTTGCCCGTCCCCGACTGCATGGCGATGAGCAGTTCCTGCTGCGCGACAAGCAACTCGGGGCTGTAGACCTCCGCGAGGTGATCTCCCTTGCGGATCTCAACGCCTGTGAAACTCACGAATAGCCGCTCGGCAAAGCCGTCGACGCGCGGCGTGATGGTCGCGAGGGACGACTCGTTGTACTCGATGCGGCCGACGGCACGCAGGTCACGGGATAGAGGCCGGCGCTCGATGGCGACCGTCTCGACGCTGGCCATCGACACGGCGTGCTCCGAGAGCTGGAGCATCGGCGCCTCTCCGGCCGCGGTGGTAGCCGACGCCGCGGGGATCAGCGGCATCTCGCAAATTGGGCAGTTGCCGGGCTGGTCGAGCCGCACCTGCGGGTGCATTGAGCACGTGTAGACCTGCGTGGCCGTCGATGGAGCATCGGCCATACCTCCGGAGGCTCCGGTGACGTTCGACCGTCCGCCTGAGCCCGAGCGGGCGGAGCCGAGGAGGTACCCAGCCCCCGCCGCGACCAGGACGATGAGCGACAGGAGGACGATGGCGGTGCGGCGTTTCATGGGTTGACCTCCTTGGACGGGGCAGGAGCGGTCGGCAAGATGGGAGCACCCTCGGGCGCGGTGCCGGCGATGAGCAGCGAGAGTGACGCCAGGGACAGCTCGCGCTGCGTGCGAGCCTCGACGAGCGAGAGGTCGAAGACCAGCAACTGACGCTCCGCGTCGATGACGTCGAGGAAGGACGAGCGGCCCGCTGCATAGCCGGAACGCGCAGCGTCGAGCGATTGATGCGCCTTGGGCAGCAGCGTCACGGAGTACAGGTCGATGTTCCGCGTGCTCTCGCGGTACATGTAAAGCATCGACGCCAGGTCCGCGGCCACTCCGATCTGCTCGGCGGAGAGCCGCGCCTCGGACGACCGCTTCTCGAGCTGCGCCGCGGCAATCTCAGCGGCGATCTTGTCGCGCCAGATCGGGAGTGTGATACTCCCCGTGGGCCGCCACATCACCGGGCTGGCCTTCACATCGGCCTCGATGCCGATCGAGAAGTCCGGGACACGACTGGTTCTCGCGAGGTCAATCATCGCCTCGCCGCGCCGCACCTCCGCCTCCATCTGCCTGAGTTGGGGGTTGTGGGCCGCGGCGAGCGCGAGGATCTGGTCCGCTGGCGGTGGAGGTGGCGACGCTTCAAATGTGCTTGGGACCGGCACCGTCGGGTCATCGGGGCGCAAACCCAGAGCCGAGCGAAACTCAGCAAGCAGAACACCGCGGGAGTCCTCAAGGTTGGCGATCTGCGTCGTGAGTTGCTCCCGGTCGATCTGGGCTCGGAGCACATCCTGGATACCGGCGCGGCCCGCCGCGACCTGCTGCTGGGCCTGAGTTTCAAGGTCCCCGAGGAGCGAGAGCGTCTCCCGTTGGACGCGGAGTGTGTCTTCGAGGAAGTGGACGCGGAAGTACGCAGACTTGAGCGACATCGCGGTTCTGAGCACCTCGGCTTCGAACCTGAAGTAGGAGACATTGGCCCCGCCGGCGGCAACATCCCCCGCGGCTCGTAGTTTGCCAGGGCCGGGAAGATCGATCATGAGTCCGGGCATGACTGTCTCCAGCATGCTCGTAATGTCGGCCTCAAACGTGATCCGAGGGTCGGGCAGGGACCTCGCTCCCGTGATCCGCTCGACCGACGCCGCCCACGCGTAGTACTCAGCCTCGACCCTCGGATTGTTGAGCATCGCGTAGCGCAGATAGTCGGAAAGCGGTGAGTGTTCCGAAAGACTGGGGAGAACCGGCTTGGCGTCCCCAGGACGGTACATCGAACGCACAGTGTCAACATCGGATCGGGCCTGCCGCTCGGAGGCAGTCGGAGTACCCGTGCAGCCGCCGATTCCTGCAAGGACGATGATCCCGAGCGGGATGATTCGTTGGTATCTGTTCATGGGCGTGCTCCAGAAGGCACTTCATCCAGACCATTGGGTGGCGCTCCCACTCCATTGGTTGAGAGGCCTCGGTCCAGCGGATCGCAGCCCGGAGTTGGGGGCCTTGCAAGTCCACCGCCAACCGCGTATTCCAGTTCGATTCGGGCGAGCGCCGCGGCTTGCTCCAGCTCGTTGAGTCGCGCCCGTGCGTCGGTGACTTCCCGCTGCGACTCGAGCAACACCGTCACATCGGCCTGTCCCGCCTTGAGCGCGGCCTCCGCGAGCGTCAGGTTTCGCTCCGAGAGCGCCAGCACCGTGGAGCGGTACTGCTCCACCAGCCGCAAGGCGCTGTCCAGTTCGACCCACGCGACGCGGGCCTCGCGCACGGCCCGCTGCGAGACCGCCTCGTAGTTGGCGAAGGCCGCGCGGGCGAGCGACCCGGCCTTGGCGATCTGAGCCTCGTTGGTGTCAAAGATCGGGATCGCCACGTCGACAACCGGGCCGATGGACTTCTTCCCGTCCACATCCCGCTCGAAGTCAGCCCCCAGCCCGAAGTCCTTCAAGCGGCTCCTCTCTTCGACGGACAGGTCCGCCCGCTGGGCTTCGGCGATGGAGCGGGCCGCCGCCACATCCAATCGCTGCGAGGCCGCGAGCGCGATCGCGGTGGTCTCGTCGAGTGAGAGCCCCGCGGCGAGGGATGCGTCCACCTCGGCGGTCCATTCCGCGTTCGCGCTGGCGAAGCCGATCAGTTCCAGCATCCGGCGGCGGTCCTTGGCGAGGTCGCGGACGATGATCGCCCGCTCGGCCTGCGCCTTTGCGAACTGCTGGCGGGCGCGATTGACATCCAGCGACGTCCCCTCGCCGCCGCGCACGCGGGCTTCGAGCGAGTCGATGGACTTCTGGATCGTCGCGAGGTTGTGGCCGGCGTGGTGCACGGCCAGTTGCCCGAACGCGATGAGGGCGTGGGTCGCCTTCACCTCCGCGACCAGCCGCAGCGCCTTGTCGGAGATGTCGAGCACGGTCTGGTTGAGCCGGGCATCTGCGGCCTTGATCTTGCCGCCGCGCAGCCAGAGGGCCGTGAACGACTGCACGACCTGCGCCCCGATGAACGAGCCGCCGCTCACGGGGTCGAAGGGGAATCGCAGCGTCAGCCCCACCACGGGGTTGGGCAACAGACCCGCCTGCACGAGGTCGGCCCGCGAGGCCGCGATCTGCTCGACTTGCGATCTGATCTCGCGATTGTTGCGGAGCGCCATTGCCAGGGCTTGCTCGACCTTGAGCGGCGCGCGGCCGTCCCACGAAGTCAGCGATGCCTCCCACGGCTCGGTCCACGTCGGCGTCACGCCTGAGCGTTCGGCGACGGTCGAAGCGGCCCGGTTGATGTCGGGCTTTGGGTCGAGCGAAGCGCACCCGCTGGCGACAGCGAGCAGAACGAGCACCGCAGGCGCGAGCGTGCGACGCTTTGGGATCAATCGACGAGGTGGGCGGAACATCATGCGGGCAATCTCCGATCAGGAATCGCCACGCGCCGCGTCGGCGGGGCGGGGCGGTTGATTCGATTACTTGTTTTCGTGGCCGGCACCGTGGCCATGCCCGGCGTCGGGCGTGGTCGGCGCGGCCGCGTCGGCCTTCTTGTCCGCCCGGCTCGACCAGTGCAGGTGCGCGATCTTGGGCGTGCCGCCTTCGTCCACCACGACATAGGTCACCGCCGCGAGGTACTTCTTCGTGAGTTCCTTGTGATTTGGGTCGGGCACGGTGAACGAGCCGATCTGCCGCACGATCGAGGTCGTGCCGAAGGTCTGCACGTCCTCCTTCGCCACCGTCATCACGAAGCCGGGCATCTCTTTGAGTTCGGGCAGGAGGTGGTGATCCCGGTACGTCTCCCACGTCCCCTCATCGCCCGCGTTCTCACTCACGGTCGCGCGGCCTTTGTCGAGGAACAGCGCGTTCAACGCCGTCGCGTCAGCCTTGCCGCACGCGGCGAGATAGTCGCGGGCGACTTTCAGGGCCGGGTTGCTCACCGCATTGATGGCCGCGACCGCTTCCGGGGCCATCTTGGTCAGCATGGCCATCTTCGCCTCGTCGGACTTGCGGTCCCACTTGCGGTCGCAGCCGGGACAGCAGAATCCGATGGTGACACCCTTGAACTGCCGCGTAGGCGATTCGGCATCCACCTCGTTCTCCATAATCGGGCAGAGCTTGTTGACGGGTTTGGGTGCGGGCTGGGCCTGAGCCGGCGCAGCTGGAGGTTGAGGCTGTGCCGCCCAGGCGGCGGCGCTGACAATGCCAGCGCCGAGCACGAACGCGGCAAGTGAACGGATGAACACGGTGGGGGCTTTCTTCATGGGCTTGACTCCGGGAAACATGGATTGGGACTATTGAACGAACGATGGGCGGCCCAACGGTGTGGGCACGCGGAATGCCGCCGCGCCGGCTCTCGCTCAACGCGGCGGCGACGATCACTTCTTGACGTACTCACTCGGATCGAGGACCTCCTTGGGCGAGGTCTTGGCGAGCAGCACATACTCGTCGATGCACGGGGGGCAGCAGAACTCGTAGGTCTTGCCGCCGATGATCCAGGTGAACTTGGGGTTCGCCTTGGTCATCGTGATCGGGCAGATCTTGTCCCCGGCCTTGGGCTTCATGTCGTGCTTGGCCATCTTGCCCTTGAACTTTTCGCCCGCCGTCACCGAACCGTTGGCCTTGATGTCGGCCTCGGTGTAGATGCCGCCGGGCGTCAGGTAGAGCGCCCGCTCTTCGTCGGCATCTACGCCCACGGGCATGGCGTCGTCGCCGTCATGTCCGCCCTTTGCCGAAGAGGCCGCGATCGCCGCGACGAACTTGCTCATCCGGTCGGTATCGCTCATCACGTCCCACTTGGCGGCGGAAGCCGCATCGTGGAACGCGACGGCCTGGCCCTTGAAGTCGCGGGTGATCTTGGCATCCGCCGCGTCGGCGGTGATGGGGCAGACGGTGTTGGCCGGAGCCGCGCCCACTGCACCCTTCTCGACGGTGAACGTAAAGGGCACGGTCAGCACCCGCTCCTTCTCGGTAGTGCCGACATTGAACTGTCCCCACGCCTTGTAAGTGCCCGGCTCCTTGAAGTGGGCCTCAAAGTCAACCTTCGGGCCGCCGGTCTGCACGGCCGCCTTGGGCGCAGCGCCGCCGTGCCCCCCGTGGTCATCCTTCTTTGCATCCGCGCCGCCCGCGCCGTGGCCCCCGTGGGCATCATGGCCGCCCGCCCCGTGCTCGCCGCCCTCGTGCGGATGGGCGTGAACGAACTGCGTCCCGTCCTGACTGATGATGACCAGGTGCCCCATCGCGCCGAGGTACGGGCGGAGCGTGGTCACGGGCTTGCCGTCCTTGGTGATGTTGAACGACATGTGGGCCTTGCCGCCCGCGTTGACCTTCCCTTCGGTGTCGAGCGCGACCGTGAAACCGTCAATGGTCTTGGGCTTGTCGGCATCGACCGTCAGCGGCACCGCCGCCTTCGGAGTGCCCGTCGCCGTCACCTTCACCGGCACCACCTGCTGCGGCGAACCTTTGGGCGTGAAGTCAAAGTACAGCGTGTACTCGCCCCCGGCGGGGAAGGTCATCGGGATGGTGAACGCGCCATCGGCGCGCCGCGTTGGATGCTCGTGCGCGAACCACGAGAGGTCCTTGCTCACCGCCAGCAGGTGCAGCACCTTCTCGTGGACCGTATCGAGGTCCTTGACGGGCGTTCCCTTGGCGTCCTTGAGCGTGAAGACCATCGGCGCGGCCTTCCCGGCTTCGATCGCCTTGCCGCCGTCGGCAGCAACCGTGACCGTGTGCGTGACGGGGGCCGCCTCCGTACTGTGGCCGTGGTCGTGCCCGTCCGCCATCGCGGGCGCGAGCGCCGCGACCTTCGCCGCTGCCGCCTTCACCGGGGCGAATGCCGCCTTGCTCTTGGCGACATCGCCCGCGTCGGCGATGTTGTGCAGGTTGTCTGCCGCCTCGGCGAGTTCCTTGCTGGCGAGGTTGATGTCCTTGACCTTCTCGCGCGGTACGCCACTCTCCTTGGCGAGCGCGAGCGCCCCCATCGTCTTGGCGAGCGTGGCGACGGCGTTGGCCTTGTCCGAGACGCCCGCGATGGAGCCGCCCGCAAGGGCGGCATCTATCGCCTTCACATCTGCGGCGATGCGCTGCGCCGCATCGGCGAACGACCCGGCCTTGGCGACTTCGCCGTGCGCGTGGCCGTCGTCTTTGTGGCCGGGCTGCCCCCCCGCGCCCGGCTTGTCATCGCCGTGGCTGTGCTGGGCGAGAGCCATCGACGCGGTCGATAGTGCAAGGCCGGATGCGAGGATCAACGACAGGACTGGAAGACGTAAACGATTCATGACTGAGCTCCTTGATCTGAGGCCGCAGGGCGGCCGGTTTCGGGTGATGCAGAGGCGGACGCGTTGCCACGATCGCTCGCCCCTGCTGGTGTGGCGACGGTGGGTTTAGAATGGCTTTCGGTCGTGGTCGACGCTGGTTGGATCGGTGCGCGCTCGCCGTGCTTCTCGGCGTGCTCCCTCGCCAGCCGCTCGGCGGCGGTCTTGCCGAACCGGTAGAAGACGGCCGGGGTGACGAAGAAGTCCAGCAACGTGCTGGTGATCAGGCCGCCCAGAATGACGACCGCGACGGGGTACAGGATCTCCTTGCCCGGCTCGCCCTTGCTGAGCACCAAGGGGATCAGGCCCAGCCCCGCGGTGACGGCGGTCATCAGGACCGGGGCCACGCGCTCCTGGCTGCCCTGGATGATGAGTTCCTTGCTCCAAGGGCGGCGTTCCTCGGTCATCAGGTGGATGTAGTGGCTGACCATCAGCACGCCGTTGCGGGTGGCAATGCCGGTGAGGCTGATGAAGCCCACCAGCGAGGCCACGCTGAAGGGTTCGCGGGTGATGGCGAGCGCAGCCACGCTCCCAAGGAACGCGAAGGGGACATTCAGCATGATTTGAATGGCAATCATGCCCGAGCGGTAGTGCGTGAAGAGGATGACGAAGATGGCGATGAGCGAGCCCGCGCCCAGGGCGAGCAGCAACCGGGTCGATTCCTGCTGGGCCTCGTACAAGCCGCCGTACTGGATCGTGTAGCCCTGCGGCAACTGCACGTCCATCGCCACTGACTTCTTGATCTCCTCGACGGTGGAGCCCAAGTCGCGGCCCCGGACATTGGCGGAGACCACAATGCGGCGGCGCAGGCTCTCGCGCTGGACCTCGTTGGGGCCGAGTTTTTCGACGATCTCGGCGACATCCTGCACAAGGACGATCGCGCCCGTCGGAGACACCAGCCGCACGAGTCCCAGCGCCGTCGGGTCGGTGCGGTGGTGGTCGTCCAAGGTCAGCGTGATGTCGAAGACCTTGAGGCCGTCGAGCACTTGGCCCACGACCTTGCCCTTGGTGGCCGTCTCCATCGCATCGGTCAGCGTCGCGGGCGTGAAGCCGACGCGGGCCGCCGCCTCACGGTTAACGCTGATGTGCAGTTGCGGGATCAGCACCTGCTGTTCAACCTGGAGGTCGGCGACGCCGGGGATGCCTTCCATCGCGGCCTTGGTCTGTTCCGCGAGCGTGCGAAGCGTGCCGAGGTCATCACCGAAGATCTTGATGGCGACCTGCGCGCGGACGCCCGAGAGCAAGTGCTCGATGCGGTGGCTGATGGGTTGGCCGATGCCAGTGGCGACGCCGGGGAAGGCCGCGAGCTTCTCCTCGATCATCGAGAAGACCTGCTCCCGCGGCAGAATGTCCTTCACCGCGGGCGGCCTGCGACCCGCAGCCGTCGCGTGCTTGTCGGGGTCCTTCGCCTCTTCCTTTGTCCAGAAATCGACCTCGATCTCGCTGGCGTTGACACCCAGGGCATGCTCATCCTGCTCGGCGCGGCCGGTGCGCCGGGCCGTGCTCTTGACCTGGGGGAGCGAGAGGATCATCTCCTCGGCCTTGGTGCCAAGTTTGTTGGACTCGTCCAGTGACACGCCCGGTTGGCCAAAGAACGAGACGACGGCTGTGCCCTCGTTGAAGGGCGGCAGGAACTCCGAGCCAAGGCGCGTGACGACAAACAACGCCACGGCGACCAGAGCGCCGAGCGTCCCCAGGACCGCGACAGGCCGCGGCATCGAGATCGAGTAGGACTTGAGCGCCAGCCACTTGCAGGCCCGCAGCAACGCGCCATCCTTGCCATGCTCCATGCGCTTGATGCCAGGTAGCAGGTAGTACGCCAGCACCGGCGTGACAGTGAGCGCCACGAGCAGCGACGCGAAGATGCTCACGATGTACGCAGTGGCGAGCGGCGCGAAGAGCCGACCTTCGATGCCCGGGAGAAAGAACGTCGGCAAGAACACCAGGTTGACGATGATCGTGCCGAGGATGATCGGGTTGCGGATTTCACTGGAGGCGTCGAAGACGACCTGCGCAATCGGCTTGGGGGTGGCAACGCGGCGGTTCTCACCCAGGCGGCGGTAGACGTTTTCCACGTCAACCACCGCGTCGTCCACGAGTTCGCCGATGGCGACCGCCAGACCGCCAAGCGTCATGGTGTTCACGCTCAGGTCCAGCCAGTGGAAGACCAGGAATGTCGTGATAATGGAGAGGGGCAGCGCCGTGAGCGTGACGATCGTCGTCCGCACATTCATGAGGAAGAGGATCAGGACGATGACGACCAGTATTGCCCCATCGCGCAGCGCCTCGAAGACGTTGCCGATCGATGACTTGATGAAGTGCTCCTGACGGAACACATCGGCGTTGATCTCGATTCCCTTGGGCAGCGTGGGCCTGATCTGTTCCAGCGTCTGGTCGAGTGCCCGCGTGAGCGTGATCGTGTCCGCCCCCGGCTGCTTCTGGATCGCCATGATGACAGCGGGCGTGCCGTTGTCCGACCCGTCACCGCGCTTGATCGTGGGACCGGCCTCGATGACCGTCGCCACGTCGCGCACCAGCACCGCCCGTGGCGGGCTGACATGGTCGCCGGGCTTTGTGGCGATGAGGGACAGTGCAATGTCGTCGGCAGTCTGCACCCGCCCGATGTTGCGGACGACCAGTTCCTGCGAACCGCTGACCACGAAGCCGCCGCCGGTGTTCTGGTTGGCGGCGGCGAGGGCCTTCTCGACGTCCTCGATGGTGAGATCGAACAAGCGGAGCTTGTCGGGATCGACCTGCACTCGGAACTGCTTGAGATCGCCACCCATCGCAGTCACCTGGGCGATGCCGGGAATGGACAGGATCGCTGGCCGCAGCGTGAACTCCGCGACGGTGCGGACATCCATCGGCGTGAGTGTTTTGCTGGAAACACTGATCAGGGCGATCTCGCCCATGATGCTGGTCGCGGGCGTCATGACCGGCACGACGCCGGGGGGCAGCTTCTCCGTGATGGTGCCCATCCTCTCGGTGACGACCTGGCGGTTGTACTTGAGGTCCGTGCCCCACTGGAACTCGACAAAGACGATCGAGAGCCCAAGCGAGGAGACGCTCCGAACACGTTCGACGCCTGGCGAGCCGTTGACGGCGGTTTCGATGTTGTACGTGACCTGGGCCTCGACCTCCTCCGGTGCAAGCCCGGCGGCCTCGGTCATGATGGTCACGACTGGCCGGTTGAGGTCGGGCAGGACGTCCGTGGGTGTCCGCAGCGTCACGTACATCCCATAGACAGAGACGAGCAGCGCGGCGATCAGCACCAACACGCGGTTGTTCAAGGATGATCGGATGATCCAGTTGAGCAAAGGGGGGTCCTTCCTGGTCAGGGGCGAGTGACTGCCTCGTCGTTAGTGGGTGTGGCCGTGGTCGTCGCCGCTCTTTGCAGGCTCAGCAGGCTCCGGCGCTCCCGGCACGAACCCTCGCAATTGCGACACGCTGAACGCACCGCTCACCACGATCACGTCGCCTGGCACAAGCCCTTGCTTGATCTCGACGACGCGGTCGTCTCGAACTCCCGTGGCGATATCGCGCTTCTTGAAGACCACGTTCTCGGCCTTGCCCTCTTTGACGAAGACGTACTGGAGCGGTCCTTCCTTGACGATGGCGGAAACGGGCACAACGACAGCGCTGTCGTTGGTGCTCAGAACCACGGCAAGATCCACAAACTGCCCTTGCCGGAGCAGGCCCGGCGCGTTGTTCACATCCACGATCAGGTGGGCCGACCAAGCGCTGGACGACGAAGGCCGGCAAGGCCCAGGGCGGGCGGGTCCTCGACAAGGGGCTGGTCTACGCGCTCCTGACCAACGTCGCCTATGCCGGGAAGGTGCGTCACAAGCGCGAGGTCTTCGCTGGGGAGCACGAGGCGATCATCGACCCGGAGACCTTCGTGGAGGTCCAGCGCGCACTCCAGATCAACGGCTCCACGGGCGGGTCGGAGCGGCGCAACATCCACAACGCCCTCTTGAAGGGTCTGGTGCGCTGCGCCTCGTGCGGGTGCGCCATGACACACACATACACCAAGTCGAAGCCCACGAACCGGCCCGCGGCGAGTTCCAGGCTCTATCGCTACTACGTCTGCTCGAATGCCCAGAAGCACGGGCGGGGGACCTGCCCCTCCCCCTCGCTCCCCGCGGGCGATCTGGAGACCTTCGTCGTCGAGCAGGTCCGGGGCGTGATCTGCGGGGCCCACGGCGGGCCGGACGCAGCGTCCGTCATGGACGCGGTGGTGGACCGAGCGATAAGGACCATTCGAGAGGTCCGACCCGACCTCGCCGTCGACCGCGACGAGGTGATGGGCGTGCTCGAGGTCTTCGATCCCGTTTGGAAGGGGATGACACCGAAGGAGCGGATCGGGCTGGTCCACGCCCTGGTCGAGCGCGTGGACTGGGAGGCGTCGAGCGAGCGCGTGACGGTCACGTATCGGGAGATTGAAGTCTCAAGAGACCTCGAGGAGGGAGCGTTGGTGGCATGATCACGCCGAGAACGAGCACGGGGATCTTCAAGGCCAGGGGCCGGCATGCGCGGAGCGTGTCCAACATCTCTGCCGAATCCGTCCACGATTCCCCGCGCGAGCCCACGACCGAGCCGGCGGGCCGCGTGCCGCGCGTCGCCCGTCTCATGGCCCTGGCAATCCGTCTCGACGAGTTGATCAAGAAAGGCGCCGTGCCGAGCCAGGCCGAGGTCGCGGTTCTTGGACATGTCACACGGGCCCGGGTGACGCAGATCATGAACCTCTTGCATCTGGCCCCGGACATCCAGGAACAGATCCTGCACCTCCCGCTGGTCACACGCGGTCGAGATCCGATCACCGAGCGGGATCTGAGGCCGGTCGCAACAGTGATTGGATGGACAAGCCAACGACAACAATGGAATAGCGTTTGCGTTATGTTAGCCTAACGTCGTGTTCCAATAATATCTTTGCAGTTATTCTGCAACTCGACTACAGACGACCCGGTACATTGATTTGTGAGGATTACGATAGTAGTGGGTTCGGAGCGAGACGTATCGAACCGAGCCTACGTACGACCAAGGACGAAAGGAGTAATCGTGACGACATTCCATACATGGGGGATTCGACATGGACGGTTCATCCTCGAGCACATCTCGCATGGCCGTGACCAACGACCGAAAGCACGCGCCTCGTCCTAGTAGAACGCGTCGTCGTTCCAGAAGGCAACGACCAACCGCATCGCACGGTGACGTTGTCACGCCTCTATTTCCGTCGCGAGCCTCCGCGATACCACCGGCCGCATCTTGCCCGGAATCCAACGCGGCATGGCAGCTGCTCAAGCCCCGAATCACAATCGTGACGGGTTGGCTCTCACGGTTCCTTCGGCTCACCCATGTCGAAGAAGCCGATCTCTTCCAGTTCATCCATCTCGAGATCGCGAAAGCGTACAGCAAGCACGACCCCGCGCGCGGCACGTTCGTGGGACTGGGGTACGGCGCGATCAAACTCGCGATCAAGCGATTCATTCGGACTCGAATCCAGGAGTTGCGGGTCCGCGCCGCCACTCGCTCGGTCTCCGAGTTGTCCACCAATGAGTCGTGGTGCCTTGATCGCCGGGTGTTCACCACCGGGGAGGTCGACGATCGACTCGACCTCAAGGATGCGATCAACAGGTTGCCACCCAAACTGGCCGAGCTGGTCTGGGCGCGCACGCGTCACTCGGCATCGGAGATCGCCCACCGCCATGGCCTGCATCGTGGGACGGTCCAACGCAAACTCGACAGGGCCTATCGGCTCCTCAAGGAGATTCTGAAACTTTGATCCTGCGCGCGACACCATGATCGCTCGCGCAGAGAGGTATGGGAGGAGGAGGCACGGGAGTTCGAGCAACCCGCGGTGACGAGCATCCACTCGTTCCAAACCCGATCACCGACGGAGCACTCGGATCATCACACTTGGGCGCTCTGCGCCAAAGGAGTTCGAGCATGGACGCGAACGGAACCGAACACAATGCTCTGCACGAGTTCGCCAACGCGGCCTCCCAGGCGGGATTCTCGGTGATCCCCGCCGTCAGGAACGCTTCCCAGAAGCGCCCCGACCTGCCCATGTGGGCCGAGTTCCAGGATCGTCGATCCACGCGTGAAGAGATCGACTGGTGGTTCAGGACGCCTCGTACGGCCGTGGCACTGGTCTGTGGATCCGTCTCCGGCAACCTCGAGATGATCGACTTCGACTGCCGGGGCGAGGCGTTCGATGGCTGGAAGGCGATCGTCGAGCAGGACGAGCCCGGCCTCGTCGACCAGCTGGTCGTCGAGTCGACGCCATCGGGTGGCAAGCACGTCGTGTATCGCTGTCACGAGGCCGTCGAGGGGAATCAGCGGCTCGCGCGGAGACGAGTGAGAGCCACGTCCGACCAACCGGTGGACGTTGGCGGCAAGTCGTGTGTCCCGCGACGCGATCCGGAGACCGGAGAGTGGTTCGCCGAGGCCGTGCTCATCGAGACTCGGGGGGAGGGCGGGCTATTCCTGTGTGCGCCTTCGCCGGAGTACGAAGTGACACATGGCGAACTGCTCATACCGCCGACCCTCACCCCCGAGCAACGGGAAATCCTCCTGTGCGCCGCGCGTCAGCTCGACGAGTCCCCGCTGCCCGTGGTATGCAGCCCCTCGAGCACGAGCAAAGCCACTCAAAGGCCGCTCCGCCCGGGCGATGACTTCAATCGGCGAGGTGATGTGCGGGCTCTTCTCAAGGCGCACGATTGGTCGCTGGTGCGAGACGGCGAGAACTCGTGTTGGCGACGGCCCGGCAAGGCCACGGGCACCAGCGCCACCCTCAAGGATGGCGTCTTCTATGTCTTCTCCTCCAATGCCGCGCCCTTTGAGCCGAGCCAGGGATACTCGCCCTTCGCGGTGTACTCGATTCTCGTGCACGGAGGGGATTGGAGCGCCGCGGCGTGCGCTCTGAGGCTCGAGGGATACGGCGAAGGTGCCGAGCGGGGATCTACGAGCGCCCTCCACGCTAGTCTCCTTCGATCGGAGCCGTCTGGATCGCAACTGGTTGTGCTCACGGCGGGCCAGCTCATGAGCGCGCACTCAACGCCCCGTTCGGTCGTGGTTTCAAACCTAATACGACGAGGGGAGACCATGAACATCATCGCTCCACCAAAGACGGGCAAGAGTTGGCTGGTCAACGACCTGGCAATCAGCGTCGCCACCGGACGCCCATGGTTGGACACGTTCGAGACCACTGCTGGACGTGTGCTCATCATGGACAACGAGTTGCACCCCGAGACCATCGCGACAAGGCTCCCCATGGTCGCGGATGCACGCGGTATCGATCGTGGGCTACTCGACACCTCGATCTCGGTCGTCACGACTCGCGGCAATCTCCAGAACATCCACTCGATCGGGAGTCTGTTCGAGGGCATTGGGCCTGGCGTGTTCGATCTCGTCGTGCTGGACTCGATGTATCGGTTCCTGCCCGACGGTGTCGACGAGAACAGTAACTCAGGACTGGCAGGCGTGTACAACCAGATCGACAAGTACGCCGAGTTGCTCCAGTGCGCCTTCGTTTTGGTGCACCACACGACGAAGGGCAGCCAAGCAGAGCGGAGCGTCACCGACGTGGGCGCCGGGGCGGGTGCCCAGTCACGCGCCGCCGACACGCATCTGGTCTTCCGCGATCATCAGGAGGAGGGTGTGGTCGTCCTGGAGGCCGTCACCCGGTCGTTCGAGTCGGTTGCGCCGATCTGCGTCCGGCCGGGAGTTCCGGCATGGAACATCGTCCAAGGGCTCGATCCAACCCAACTACGACAGGGATCGAACCGCTCGAAAGGCTGCCAAAGCAGGGCAAAGCAAGGCTCGAACGCGTCTAAGGGATCAAGAGCAGTCACCCCGGACATGTCGCCGGAGCAGTTCGCGAGCAGGTTCGTTGAGAGTGAGCCGAGGAGCAGGGGCGACATCCGTGAGCGTGCCAAGGCAGCAGGAGTCACGTGGCGTGATACGGGCTCCCTTCTCAATCGGTCCGTCGAGGAGGGGCTGGTCCAATGCACGAGCAACGGAAAGTCTCACAAGCAACTGTTTACGCGCGTGGATCGCTCGTGCGCGAAAGAGGGTGTGACATGAGCGCTCACGCGAAAACCAATCACTCGTGCGCGCGCATCCCCCCCACACCCCCCCTTGAGGAGCGCACGAGCGATCGCTCACGCGTCGCTCGTGCGAGTCTGCTCTGGCGCTCGCGCGAGACCGATCGATCGGCCCCCTCCGCCGAACCGGCCTTGGCGGCCTCTCGGCTTCGGGCGCCAATCGATCACCTCGCGTCGCGCGTCGCCGCACGGCGAACCGTGGGGCGACGGGTGGCCAAGCACGGGGCATCCACAGAGGCGAGGATTGGTCTCCATGGAAGCGTGAGCAACACGAATCGTGAGGATTGACGCAACGGAGGCGCACAGCGCCGGGAGGTGGGATGTGGCGAGCGTGAAGAACACGAGGGCAGCAGCGGATCCTGGCGCGAAGGCGGCGGGATCGTCCCCCGGCGTGATGTCGGTCGAGTCGTGGGCCGTGGAGCGGGTGCGGCCGTACGAGCAGAATCCGCGCAAGAACGACGACGCGGTGGAGGCGGTGGCGCGGAGCATCGCCGAGTTCGGGTTCCGCGTGCCGATCGTGGTGGACGCTAAGGGCGTCGTCGTCTGTGGGCATACCAGGCTCAAGGCGGCCAAGCACCTGGGATTGGACACCGTCCCCGTGCACGTGGCGAGGGAACTCTCGCCCGAGCAGATCCGGGCCCTGCGCATCGCCGACAACCAGGTGCACACGCTCTCGTCGTGGGACCGCGAACTGTTGCCCCTCGAGTTGGAGGCCCTTCGCGACCTCGACGTGGACCTGTCGCTGCTTGGGTTCTCTGACGAGGAACTGCGGGACTTCCTGGCTCCCCCGCCGAACGAGGGTCTGACCGATCCCGACGATGTCCCCGAGCCGCCCGATGAGGCCACGACCAGGCCCGGCGATCTGTGGGTCCTGGGCGGGCACCGGCTCCTCTGCGGCGATTCGTCACTGGCGTCCGACGTGGACCGATTGCTCGACGGCGAGCGCGTGCACCTCGTGAACACCGACCCGCCGTACAACGTGAAGGTCGAGCCGCGGAGCAACAACGCCATCGCGGCCGGGCTGTCATCGTTCACGGCGACGCAGCGGAAGGACGCGAGCGCCGGCGACCAGCAGTCGGCGGACCTGAACCGCTACCCCGAGAAGTCCAGGCCCACGCATCGGAAGTTGCGGGCGAAGGACCGCCCCCTGGCCAACGACTTCGTGAGCGACGAGGAGTTCGAGCGGCTGCTCGGCGCCTGGTTCGGCGGAATCGCGCGGGTGCTCGTCCCCGGCGGGGCCTTCTACATCTGGGGCGGGTACGCCAACTGCGCCAACTACCCGCCGGTCTTGAAGGCCAACGGGCTGTACTTCTCCCAGGCCGTGATCTGGATCAAGGAGCACCCGGTCCTCACCCGCAAGGACTTCATGGGGAACCACGAGTGGTGCTTCTACGGCTGGCGCGAGGGCGCGGGGCACCACTTCTACGGGCCCAAAAACGTTCCCGACACGTGGAGCGTGAAGAAGGTCGCCCCCACCGCGATGGTGCACCTCACCGAGAAGCCCGTGGAACTCGCCAAGCGGGCCATCGAGTACTCATCCAAGCCTGGCGAAGTGGTCCTCGACCTCTTCGGTGGGAGTGGCTCGACCCTGATCGCCGCGGAGATGTCGGGGAGACGGGCGCGATTGATGGAACTCGATCCCCTCTACTGCGACGTGATCGTGCAGCGCTGGGAGGCGTTCACGGGGAAGAAGGCCGAACGCACGCCGCACAGCGTGACGCG
The DNA here is from genome assembly GCA_964628245.1 of uncultured Phycisphaeraceae bacterium. Taxonomy (GTDB): domain Bacteria; phylum Planctomycetota; class Phycisphaerae; order Phycisphaerales; family UBA1924. The sequence goes on from CAZVMU010000002.1 coordinate 596,176, forward strand.
CATTCCCGCAGGAGACGCGTGATGCCCGAAGAAGAGCGCAAGAAGCCGCGTCGGCAGGCGAGCACCGTTGGTCCCAACCGGGGCGGGCGCGTGGACGGGTTGTCGAACCGGCAGGAGAAGGCCCTCGCGGCGCTCATCGTCGAGACCTCGATCGAGAAGGCCTCGGTGGCGTGCGGGATCCCGCAGCGGACGATCTACCAGTGGCTGGAGCGACCGGAGTTCTCGATGGCGTACAGACGAGCCCGGCGCGAGGCGTTCGCGCACGCCATGTCGATCGCGCAGCGCTACTCGCCGCACGCGATCCAGACGCTGGTCAAGATCATGGCCGACAACTCCACGGCGTCGGCCTCTCGGGTGGCGGCGGCGACGGCGCTCCTGAAGTTCAGCCGGGACTCGATCGAGTTGGACGACCTGTCGCAGCGGATCGAGGCGTTGGAGCGCGACATCAAGATCCGCGAGGAAGAGCCGGTGCAGGAGCCGACGGACACCGAGTGGCGTGAACTGGACGACGAGGAGGAGCACACGCCCAAGGCGCTGCCCATGCCATCGAAGTACGAGAACGACAAGGACAATGTGGACGACCACGACAATGGCAACGACACAGGCCACGCCGACTCCAGCGCGGGGGATCGAGGCAAGCCCGCGATGACCCGGGCGCAGGAGAAGGGGCCGGAGCGGACGAGGCCCGCGCGGAAGGTGACGTCGACCTCGCGGGTCTATGGCTCTGGACGAGGACCGATGCGTCCCCTCGGGGAGATGTTCGGGTACCGGTACGACGAGGAGGGCAAGCCGATCAATACGCCTGCAAACGACGAATCTCCTGCTGGCGACGTGAATGAAGCAGACGGCGACCCGACGTAGTTACTTCGCCAACTTCTTGAGGGTGCGGCCGTGCTTGGCGTTCACGCGCGAGAGCGATTTGGCAAGGCGTGCGTCCCGGCCCTTGGGCGCTGCTGGCGTGATCGTGAGCGTCCGGCCGTCCGTTGAAACCTCGAGGGGCGTGTCGGGCTCGATCTTGAGGAGGTCGAGGATGGCGCGGTCGATGATGAGGGCGTAACTGTTGCCGTGCTTGGTGAGGGTCTTGATCACGCGAGGGCCTCCGACGGCTGGTACTACACCGGTACAACGCAGTGCATCCGATGACAACGTGGAGACATGGCCGAGAATGGACCGCCGTGAGAACCCCCGCGTCGAGCGGGGGGTGAGCGTTGAACACGTGTTGGTGGCCTTGGTCTACGCGCCCTTGCGTGCGTTCGAGGTGAACAGCCCGCGCTCGGTCTTGCGGAAACGCGAGGCGTCGCCCTTCCTGGCAATCTCGCGGATGATGGCGGCGTAGAGCGTCGAGCCCGGGGTCTTGCCGGTAGGGCTCGACCACAGGCCCTGCGACTTCATGGCGTCCACCATCTCGCTGGGGCGCATCGGGTTCGTGCTCGTGCGCACCACGATCGCGGCGGCGTCGAGGGCGCTCACACGCATGGCCTTCGCGGGCTTCGTCGACTTCGCCTTGGGCTTGGCGGGTGCCGCGTCCGTGGCGTCCTTCGCGATTGCGGTATCTGTGGTTGCCTCGTTGGACGCATGGCTCGTTGGTTCGCCCGTGGTGCCGCCCGGGGCCTCGTCCTTCTCTAACCGCTCGAGGCGCTCGGCAATCTCCGCCTGCGCGGCCTTGCGGAGGCGCTCCCCCGACACGCTGCGGGCGCTGCTCTTGGTGGCCGACGCCTTCGCGGGCTTCTTCGTGCTGCTCTTCTTCGTAGTGGTTGCCGATGCCATCGCGGTCTCCTTGGGCTTCGCGCCCGTTCGTGGTGCTCGCCCGCGGGCGTCCGCGCGCTGCGGATCCCTCCGGGCAGACACGACACTGCCGACTCCGCCGCGTCACATCAAGGCCAAGTGCGACGGATTCCACACAATCAAGGAGTTGTCCTGGCGCTCGCGCTCTCGCTGAGTTCTCTCTCAAGAGAACGGCTTGATCGATGCTCGCCGCTGCTGGTAGAAGTGTGGCCACGCGGGCTCCGGGATCGCGTGGATCCGTAGCCAAGGCCCAGCCCAGCGCTCGAACCGGGAGGCGAACATGACTCGACGACGCCCCGCCACGAGGTTCCCCGCCGAGGTCCTGTCACATGAGGACGTGGTGGCCCTGATGTCGGCCTGCCCCAGGTCAATCCCCGGGCAGCGCAACCGCGCCCTGCTCGCGCTCCTCTACCGATCGGGACTCCGCCTTGGCGAGGCGCTGGCGCTGCGGCCCAAGGACGTGGATAGGGCGACGGGCGCGATCCGCGTGCTGCACGGGAAGGGTGGACGCTCCAGAACATGCGGCGCGGACGGCGATGCCCTGGGCATCGTGCTCGAGTGGATGGAGCGACGCGAGCGGTGGCTCGACGAGCACGCGAGCATCGCGACGTCGCCGATCTTCTGCACGCGATCGGGCCTGCCCATGGCCCAGGCGTACTTCCGCCGATGCCTCAAGCGACTCGCCCGCGCCGCGGGCATCGCCAAGCGCGTCCACGCCCACGGCCTGCGCCACACGCACGCCGCCCAACTCCGCGCCGAGCGCCTCGACATCGGCCTCATCTCCAAGCAACTCGGCCACGCCAGCATCGCGACCACGGCCCTCTACCTCGACCACGTCGCGCCCCTCGCCGTCGTCGAGGCCATGCGGGCACGAGTCTGGGTCCGGCCGGCGTGAGCCCTCACGCGGTACCTTTGCGGGTTTCGCCACTAGCGACCATTGCCCACGTTGAACTTGATGTTGATCACCAGCAGACGACCGCACGTCGAGCAGCGCTCGCGCTCGTCCTTCGGAACCGGATCGCCCGGGAACGCCATGCGGATCGAGATCTTCTCGATCTGGCCACGCGCACGCCGTCCACCACCACCGCACTCGGGGCACGCGATGAGGTCCGCAGCCCTGGTCTCGAGTCGCTTCACACGCTGTGTCGATCGCATGGCCAGTCCCCTGTCCCCGAGTCCAACTCCATCCCGCGTGACGTTCACGCGGCCAGAGTCTACCACGAGAGTGACCGCTCCACACCTCTCGCGTCATCCGTATCTTTGGCTTCGCTGCGAGATCACTTGGTCGCGCCGGCTTCATCGCGATCGTGCCGCGCCAGTTCCATGCGTGCCCACGAGCGCCAGCGATCGGTCTCGCCGGCGAGGGAGACATCGTCCAGGAGTTGGTCGGTCTCGTCGGTGCGCGTGCCGGCGTGGACGAGGAGGAACGCCAGGGCCTGCTTGGCGGGGACGTACTCGGGGCGGACCTCGAGGGCGGCGCGGGCCGCGGCGATGGCGTCCATGGACTTGCCCGCGCGATGGAGGGCGAGGGCGAGGTTGAGGCGTGGGTCGGGGTGACCGGGCATCAGCTTGCGGGCCCACTCGAACTCGCTGGCGGCCTCGTACAACTCGCCGCGCGAGAGGTGGATCACGCCCAGGTTGTTGTGGGCCGGCCCGCAGTAGAGGTCGGCGGTGAGTGCGTCGCGGAGGAGGACTTCTGCCTTCGTGGGGTTGGTGGCCATGAGATCGGCCGCCTCGCGCGAGAGGCGCTCGGCGCGGACGGGATCGCGGCTGGTCTCGGCCTGGGACTGGTACGGCCCGGGCCGGTGCGAGGCGCACGCCGTGAGCACTACGCACGCGGTGAGCGTGAACATCGCAACCGCTATGGCGCTCGCGTGCTGCCGGGAACGTGTCGGACGTGAGGTCGATGACACCGTCATGGCGTGGGATCCTTGGGGATCGTGATCTGGGTGGTGGCTCGTGGCGAGGGTCGTGTCGGTTCGAGGACGAGGCCGACTCGCAGGGTCGAGGGAATGTCGATCTGGTCGGCGCCCGGCGCGAGGGCGCGGGATGAGCCTCGCGCGGTGCTTGGACCCAACTCGATGGTGTTGGCGGTCCACGTTGGATGGGACGCGCGCCAGTGGTTCAGGAGCGTGCCGAGTTGCGGGAGGGTGATGGGCTCGAGCGTGGCCCGGGCGCGCATGTCGGTGGTGCCGCCCTCGCTCGCGAAGGTGGCCAGCGTCTGGGTGGGCAGGCTGCTGGCGAGGAGCGCCTCGTGGAGCGCGGGGATGAGCGAGGCGGGGTTGAGTTGCTCCGATGTGGTGCTGTCGAGCGCGGCGTGTAGATCTCGTACCTCGCGGGCCAGACTCGCCACCTTGAGCAGATCGGCTCGTGCGGACTTGGCCTGGACGCGTGCCAAGTACGTGTTCCACCCGAGCCACGCGAGGGTGGTGACGCACGCGACCAAGACGAGCAGCCGGGTCACCCTCGTCATGGCGTGGGCTCCTTGGGCGCGATGGGTGAAGTGATCGGCAACTCGATTGGCTGGGCGTTGTGGACGCGCGTCCAACGCAGCGCGACCGACGTGCCACGCTCGACGCGGCTCAGCCTCGGCGGCTTGGCCTCGAACCCGACCGGTGCTACGAGACCCTGGAGCACGGCACGGTCCTCCACGACGACGTTGGCGGTGATGGAGTCGGGGGCAACGGCGAGCATGGTCGGCGCGCAGCCTGCGGGCCAGGCAGCCAGGAGATGGTCGAGGGCGAGGGCCGCGTCGTTGGTTGCGCGAGAGGGACGCGTGCCCGCAAGTCGAATCTTCTCCAACTCCTCGTTCAGCGCCGTGATCGGGGGCTTGGCCGTTGAACGGCCGAGGGCTTCCGTGGCGAGTAATGTCGCCGATGCGCGTGAGTTCCGTGTCTGTGTGCGCAGGGCGTCGGTGTGTCGGGCAAGCCCGAGGCCAAGGAGTGTGGTCGCCACGATGGCTCCGAGTGTCGAGACCGCGTGGCGTGTGGACCGCGCCCGCCGGACCTCGCGAGGCTCGAAGGGGCCGATGAGGAGGTTGAGCGCCGCGGGATCGATCGCGGCCTGACCCGCAAGACACTCTGGGAGCGATGCGGGCGCGAGGGTGAGCGTGGTCGGAGGGACGTCATCGAGGTGGGCACGCTCGATGGCGCAGACGAGGAGTCGCCGATCGTCCATCCGCGCGTACGCCGCGTGGAGCGGTGACGAGACGCTCGGATCGTCGCTCGTGTCACTCACGGCGATGGGCACGTCGTCCTCGGCGAGGGCCCCGATGGTGTCGGGGTCGGCCCAGCCGGAGGGTTGCGGGGCCGCGCTGTCAACGATCGACCAATAGAACCGCTCGGGAGGCCAGCGGAGGTCGCGGGAGGAGTTGGAGCGTGTGTCGGTCATGGAGAGTGCACGGTCGATGTTCACTTGGACTTGGGGGATGACGGTTGCGGCATCGGCGGTGGCGTCTTGAGGGCGAGCGTGTGGATCGATGACCCATCGGTGATGGTCAGTGCGGTTGATGTGACGTTCGCGATGGTGCGGGCACTCTTCTCCAGCCGGTCGCCGGCCTTGACGACGAGGAGGCGTTTGGCGTCGAGGTCGTAGAGGACGGCGCGGTAGAAAGGCATGCCGTCGTCGTTCTGGCTTCTCTCGATCCCCACGAGTTCAAGGCGTGGCAGGGGCGCGGGTGGTGCGGGCCTCACCTCGGGGATGGGCGCTGGTGGTGGTGCCTCGAGGCGCGTGAGCCAGACGGGGGCGTCGAACGAGGCGAGGTTGAGCGGCGTGATGGATGGTGGCTCGGAGGTGTTGGGCGTTGGAACGGGACCTTCGTGCGGCACGGTCGGGCTCACGCGTGGAACGAGGAGCGGCACGGCACTCACAGCAACGAGCATCGAACACAACACGGCGGCACGAATCAGTCGATGGCGTTCGATGGTCAGGGGATCGACACGGAGTGCAGGCGTGGCGGCCGCGAGTGGCGTGGGCTCGACCAGACGATCAGCACCGATCGCCCGTGAGACGACCTCGGTGGATCCACGAGTTGGAATCTCGCGCGTCGTCATGCGTTGGTCCCGTTCGTGTCGGCGATGGGTCCGTCGTCGGCGAGCACGTCGCCCATGAGGACCACACGCTCGAGTTCCTCGCGGGTGGTGACGCCCTGGTCCACGAGTTCGCGCCCCGCGTCGGAGAGGGAGCGCATGCCGCCGGACTCGGCACGGGCGCGGAGGTCCAGGGCCGTCGCGCGGGCCGTGACCATGGACCGCAGATGCTCGTCCATCACCAGGAGTTCGAAGAGTCCGATGCGGCCGCGGTACCCGGTGCCCAAGCATGCGGCGCACCCCTTGCCACCGCACTCGGCGTGCGTCCTACGGACCAGACGCTGGGCGAGGACCGCGCTCAAGGATGACGCCACGAGGAAGGGCTCGATGTCGAGGTCGAGGAGGCGCGTCACCGCGCTCGGCGCGTCGTTGGTGTGGAGGGTGCTCAGGACCAGGTGCCCGGTGAGGCTCGCCTGCACGGCGATGCGCGCCGTCTCGGTGTCTCGAATCTCCCCCACCATGATCACGTCGGGGTCCTGGCGGAGGATGTGGCGCAGGCCCGTCGAGAAGGTGAGGTTCTTGTGCGGATCGACCTGGGTCTGGCTGATGGCGAGGCCGTGGGCGCGACTCCCGGCACTCTCCGCGCTCCCGCCTCCGCCTCCCCCCTTGGCCGACAGGTCGTACTCGACGGGGTCCTCGATGGTCATGATGTTGACCTCGGTGTCGAGACGGTGGAGGTCGCCCCCACCCGAAGAACCCTGGCCGGCGTGGACGAGCGTGGACGATCCGTGGTCGCCCTGGCGTGTCCCCCGCTGGCGGCTGATCCACGCGAGGGTGGCATAGAGCGTCGTGGTCTTGCCGCTCCCGGTGGGGCCGGTCGAGAGGACGATGCCGTTGGGGCGCGAGACCTGGGCGAGGTACTCGCGCTCGATCCGCGTGGGCATGCCCAGACCTGCGAAGTCCGACAGGTGCGGCGAGCGCGAGGCGTCGAGGATGCGGATCACCACGCGCTCCCCGAACGTGCTCGGCAGCGTGCTGATGCGCAGGTCCACGGCCTTGGGAACGCCGGACACGACACTCCCAACGCCATGTCCGCCAACACTCGTTCCAACCGATCCTCCCATCGAGACCGTGGCCCGCCCGTCCTGCGGGGCGCGGTGCTCGGCGACGTCGAGGTTGGCCATCACCTTGATGCGGCTGACGACGGCGGCGGCGAGGGAGGGCGGGAGCGTGCGGGCCGTGTGGAGGACGCCGTCGAGGCGATAACGCACCAGCGTGCGATCGCGCAGGGGCTGGACGTGCACGTCGCTGGCCCGGCGTTGCAGGGCCTCGAAGAGGACAAGGTCCACGAGGCGCACGACCGGGGCCTTGCCCTGGGTGCGCAGCAGGTCCTGGTCGAGGTCACGCACGGCGCGGTCGAGGGCGCCCGCCACGTCGTCGACGCCATCGATATGGGCGACGTGCGTCGGCACGTCCACGGTCGAGGCGTTCTGGGCGTGGTCCAACCGTGCCCGGTCGTAGGCGCGGTCGATCGCGGCGGCGAGGAGTTCGGCGTCGACACGGATCGCGCGGATGGGACGCTTCAATCGCACGCCCACGTTGAAGAGGGCGGGGCGTGGGCGATTGTCGGCGACGTGGAGGAGTTCAGTCGAGGGTTCAACTGAATCGCGCCCGGCGCTCAGGACCAGATGCCGGCGGGCGAACTCGTGGGGAATGAGAGCGAGGAACTCGGGGCTGGGCTCACCGTTGGGATCACCATTGGGCTCATGGACAGGAGCGGACGCTTCAGAGACCGAGTCGAGTGACGCCGAGACGAGTCCCTCGGAACCGATCAGCGCCGTGCTCGTGGTCCTCGACGCCGTCACGTCCGATGCTCCCTTGGCCAACTCCACAACCGTTCGCTACCAGACCGATCTACACGCCAGCGCTGACGCGTTCGTGCAGATGTCCTTCACAGTGTACCAAGACGCGCCCTCGCAGGTTCCACGCCTCAGCCCCTACCCGCTTGGTCCAGTCCATCTACCGCACGATCCTCGGCGTCCACTCGGGGAGGCCATTGTCGAGACCGTGGGCCTCTGTGGTGCGGTCGCTCGCGTACTTGAGGTCCTCGAGACCCTCGCTGCGCATCACCACGGGACGGATGAGCACGAAGAACCGCGAGCGGCTCTCGCCCGTGGAGGTGCTCCGGAAGAGGTGGCCCAGAAGCGGGATGCTCCCCAGGACCGGGACGCGCTGGTCGGTTGTGGACTCGGTGAGCACCTCGAGTCCCCCCACGACGACGGTGTAGCCATCGGGGATGGTGGCCAGGCTCTGGATGGTGTTGCTCTGGCGTGGAGGCGGCAGCCCCGGACCGGCCGAGGCGCCGACGAAGGCGCTCAGGGTGATGTTGTAATCCAGGACGAGGTGGTCCCCCTCGGCGATCTGGGGGCGGACGGAGATGGTCGTCCCCGCGTCCTGCGTTCCCCCGAAACTCGACGAGGTCACGTTCGTCGAGATGATGTTCGTTGTCACGACCGGCTGCTGCAGGACCGAGGAGAACGAGGCCTCCTCGTTGTTGCTCACCAGGACCTTGGGCATCGTCGTGGTCCGGCCATGGCCCACCGAGCGCAGGGCCTTGACCACCGCGTTGTAATCCCCAGGAGACAAGACCGAGCCGCTGAACCCCGCCGAGTCGCCGACGGTGCGGACGGCGTCGCCCGATGACGTCGAAAGGCCAAAGAGCGAGGCGAGGCGGATGCGGGTGTCCCCCGAGGGGATCAGCTTCTCGAGTTCCACGCCCAGGCTGACCGAGTCGTTCTCCGAGAGGCTGACGAGCGTGACCTCGAGCATGACCTGCGGTTGGCGCAGGTCGAGTTGCGCGATGAGGGCCTCGACCTGCGCGAGGAGCCGGGGCTCGCCTACGGCGATGATGGAGTTGGTCCCCTCGTCGGCGGTGAGGCTGAGGGAATCGGCGAGTCTACCGGAGCGTTGGCCGTCGCGATCGCCCCCCCCGGGCAGGAGCGGGCTGCGTGGTGAGGGCGTCGAGACGGCGACGGCGCCCGACGGACTTGTCATGACGGACGAGGATGGTGTGCTAGCGGTCGTGCCACTTCCCGCGGGCTGGGTGGGGCCATTGGTTCTCTGATTGTCGGAGTGCCGGCGGTCGCCGCCTCGGCTTGATCCGTCTTCGTCACCGAGCCGTTCGTCGATCGCGCCCACGGCGATGAGTTGCTGCAGGGTTCTTAAGAGGTCGCTCACAGGGCGGTTGCGGACCTGGAAGGTGCGCACGGGGCGGGCCGCTGGCCCCTCCACCGAGTCCAGCCGCTCGATGAGAGATGCGATCCGCTCGTGGAGGACGGGAGTCGCGGTGACAATCAACGAGGACGTGAGATCGTCCTGCACGACGCGGAGGCGTGACGGGGCGTCGCTGTCGTTGGGGTCCTTGAGGGTCTGCTCGAGGAGACGGGCCACGTCCTTGATGGCAAAGACCCGAGGCGTGTAGGTCCTCGTCTCGGTCGACTCGAGCGAATCGATGGCGGCGACGGTGTCGCGCCAGCGCGAGAGGACCGAGGCGGGGGCGACCACGACGACCGAGTTGCGCGAGGGAGCGACCAGCACGTCGCCCGCGGTCTTGTCCCCCGTCACCGCGTCGCGCTTCTGCATCACCTGCTGGATCGAGGCCACGGCACTCGCGGCGGACAAGGCCCTGAGTGGAATCTCTTCAACGACCGGGGCTTCGGCGATCGCATCCAGCGAGGCGATCACGCCTGACAGTCGCGTGAATCGATCCGAGTAGTCCGAGACCAGGAGCATCCGCGTCCCCGTCACCGGCGTCGCCGTCCCGGCGGGCTTAGAGAGCAGCGGCCTCAGCGCCTCGGCCACGTCCTTGGGGGATCGGTTGAGAACCTGCATCACCACCGTCACGAACCCCTGGGGCAGGGCCTCCCCGGCGTCCACCACCGGTCCCTGCGCCGCCGCGTCCGAGGCCCGCAGGATCGTGTACGATCGCGACGAGGCCTCACCCCGCGCGACAAGGGCTAGCCCGCGCGAGACCAGAATCTCGTTGGTGAGCGACCACAAGTCGGCATCGCTCAGCCCCTCGGGTAACCGAAGCGTCACCGTGCTCTTGACGATTCCAGGGTCGTACTCCAATCGAAGCCGCAGCCGCTCGGCCGCCAGGTCCACGAGACGGGCCAAGTCCAACTCGCTGGGGAGAGTGAGGACCGGGTTGGATTCACGGGCACTGCCCGTAGGTTGCGTCCTCGCTACTCCATGTGCGCATGTGAATCCTGTCACGACTGCTACAAATCCGAGACTCACGACCGATGTACGGCGACATGGACATCGGCACGATGTATGTCCGCCGTTCCGCTCTGGTGTAAAAATGAACAGACCCGATTGGTTGCACATAGTCCATGCCGATCGTGATTTGTGTACCAGGACCACTTCTGAATCGACGCTCATCATACTGACTTGTCTTGAAGTCGCAACCGCAATGATCTCCACGCCTTTGTGTGATGCAGCACATTCATGGATATGAAGCAACTCAGTTTTGTGGATTTTAAACGCATCACAATCTTTCCCCGTTGCACGTGGCGCTCCGTATCGCGATCAAGTCGCTGTCCAGCAAGCAGATACGCCAGTCCAGACACTACCCCGCTCCGCGAATGAGTGTGTCATGCGTCGATCGTAACAAATCTGAAGTATCTCGTGTTCGGATCGCAACTCGCACTTGCGTGGCCCATATGCCTCTGGTACAACATGCCGTACCCTCGGCTGACCCGACATCCACTACATCGGATGGAGCAACGACCCATGGCGCAGATTCGTCACTGGAAGACCAAGCATATGACAACGCTCGCAGTGCTCATCAGCGTCTCGCTGGTGCCGGTACACGCCGATCCACCTACTGAATGCGCCCCCACTACAACCGAGGGACTGCACTACGTAGTCACAGATCCTAGCGAACAGACACCCGATTGTGCGTCCGAAGCATTAGGTGGAGGATGGACACGAGGCTGGCAATCAGACCTGTTCTACGGTCCCACTGGCTTTGGGAGCACATGGACTCATAGCAACCAAGCAACCTCGATGGCGATCGATGGTAATCCACCCGTAGCCGGTGACCCAGACGCGGGTTACCCGATGAACGCCTCGGCGTTCTGGGGGCCAACACCGGGTGACTATCCGCCGCTCTCTCGAAAGATCGAGTCGAGCACCTCACCGCTCGTGCCCAAACACCAGTCGTATTTCCAGAGCCCCTCGATGCTGCCCGAGCGCGCTGTGGCTCCCGGCAACGTCGACCTGGTGACCGGGGCCCCACTCCTCCAAGAGATTGACTTTGAGTTGCCCTTCGGGAGTGCGGTCTACCGCCATGTGCGGACGTACTCTGAGCCCTGGTCCTCACTTTGGAACGAGGTCGAGGCGGCTCGCAAGAAAATCAAACTGGAATCAACCGACCCTGGGTTCGAGATCAACATTCTCGGCGAGCAGGGTGATTCAACCATCGCATTCCGCAACAGCGCGCTCGCCGATGAGTTGTACTGGGACTGGACTGGCCAAGGGTGGATGATGGGGGCCAACCCGCTCTTCTTGTTTGATTCCAGCTATTACGCGATGGCGCCTGAAGAGCCCACGGGCCTTCCGACGGCGCCCGAGTTCAAGCGTGTCTGCTACTTCGTTCCCGACGCACACCGGAGCATCCCGTTTATCTCGGCGGGTGATGGGACGTATTACGCGCCGCCTTCATTCGATGCAGCCATGGAGTGCGTTGGTGGCACATTCGCCAACGGGCAGTGGACGACTCCACCACGCTACATCAACGTGTACCTCGATCGACGGATGGTCTGCTACCACATCGAGTTGCTCGGCACGGAGCACACGAACGAGAACAACGTTGTTGTGTGGGAGCCGGATCCCTCGCCGTACATCTCACAGTCGGGTATGAGTCACGCCTCCGCCGGGCGTATGTCTGGGACCCCATCGACACCGACCGCC
>CAZVMU010000003.1:0-197199 GCA_964628245.1 uncultured Phycisphaeraceae bacterium
TGCCCGCAACCGCGACCCTCATGAACCAGATCACCAAGGGCCGTAAGCCCAAGCCGCGCCGCGTGATGCTGTACGGCACGCACGGCATCGGCAAGAGCACGTTCGGCGCGATGGCCGAAAGCCCGATCTTCATCCCGACCGAGGACGGCCTCGGCGACATCGAGTGCGAGTCGTTCCCGCTGGCGAGGTCACTTGGCGATGTGATGGCGGCGCTGGAGTCGCTGTACTCCGGCGAGCACGGGTACAGGACCGTCGTCATCGACTCGCTCGACTGGTTGGAGAGGCTGATCTGGCGCGAAGTCTGCGACGACGAGCAGGCGGAGAGCATTGAGAAGATCGGGTACGCGAAGGGGTACGCGTTCGCCATCGAGAAGTGGCGGACGGTGCTCGGGGCGCTCGACGCCCTCCGCGGCGATCGTGGCATGACCGTCATCGTCATTGCCCACGCCAAGATCGAGAAGTTCGAGAACCCCGAGACGGTGCCGTATGACCGCTACTCGCCGCGCCTTCACAAGCTCGCCTCCGCGCTCGTGCAGGAGTGGGCCGACGAGGTGCTCTTCGCCACGTACAAGGTGCTGACCGTCAAGGTGGACGAGGCCTTCAACAAGGCCAAGCACAACGGCGTCGGTACCGGCGAGCGGATCATCCGCACCGTCGAGCGCCCGGCGCACGTCGCCAAGAACCGCCTGAACCTGCCCGAGGAACTGCCGCTCGACTACCGCGTCTTCGCGGAGCACGTCGCCGCCTCGCGCGGCGAGTCCGCGTCGATCACCCCCACCACCCAGAACACCGACACCGCGCCCAGCGAGGGCGCGGCCGCACCCAACTGAAAGGACTCTGATCAATGGCGAACCTGAACAACTTCGACGCGAACAACGTGGACCCCTCCGTCGCCCTCGACCCGATCCCCGCGGGCAAGTACATCGCCGTCATCACCGAGACGGAGATGAAGCCGACGAAGACCGGCGGCGGGAAGTACCTCCAGGCCACGTTCCAGATCATCGACGGCGACTACAAGGGCCGCCTCGTGTGGGCGCGGCTCAACCTGGAGAACAAGAGCGAGATGACGGTGAAGATCGCGCGGGGTGAGCTCTCCGCGATCTGCCGCGCCGTCGGGGTTATGGCTCCGAAGGACTCGATCGAGCTCCACAACATCCCGCTGGAGATCAACGTCGGGCTGAAGAAGCGTGACGACAACGGCGAGTTCACGAACGTGATCAAGGGCTACACCAAGAAGGGCGGCAACGGGGGCGGCGGCGCAGCCGGCGCTCGCGTGCCCGCGGGCGTCGGCCCAGGGAGCACGCCGCCCTGGAAGCGATAAGCCCATCTGGTCGCGTCCTCGAGCTCCCGTACCCGCCGAGTGTGAACCACATCTGGCGTCGCATGGGGCACAGGACCGTCATCAGCCGCGAGGGTCGGCGCTACCGCACGGACGTGTGCGCCGCCCTCGCGGCGATGCGGGTAGAGCGGATGGATGGACGCCTGGCGGTGCGCGTCACCGTCTGCCCTCCCGATCACCGCCGGCGCGACCTGGACAACGTGCAGAAGGCCCTCCTGGACGCGCTGGCTAAGGGCGGGGCGTACCGCGACGACTCGCAGATCGATCGGCTGGAAGTAGAGCGGGGCCCGGTGACGCCGGGCGGCAAGGTGCTGGTGGAGATCACGCGAATCAAACCATGAACCTCCGACCCTACCAATCCGAAGCCGTCGCCGCGGTGTACGAGCACCTGCGGACCCGCGACGACAACCCCTGCGTGGTCATCCCGACCGGCGGGGGCAAGACGCCCGTCATCGCCACGATCTGCCGCGACGCGGTCGGGCCCTGGAACGGGCGGGTCGTCATCCTGGCCCACGTCAAGGAACTCCTCGAGCAAGCGGCGGACAAGCTGCGGCACATCGCGCCCGACGTGCCCGTGGGCATCTACTCCGCGGGGCTGAAGCGCAAGGACCTCGGGTACGCCGTCACCATCGCGGGCATCCAGTCCATCTACCAGCGGGCGTGCGACCTGGGGCCGGTGGACCTGCTCATCGTGGACGAGGCGCACCTGATCCCGCCGGATGGCGAGGGGATGTACCGCCAGTTCATCGCCGACGCCAAGGTCGTGAACCCGCTGGCGCGGGTGATCGGGTTGACGGCGACTCCGTTCCGCATGAAGTCCGGCCCGATCTGCGAACCGGGCAACATCCTCAACCACGTCTGCTTCGAGGTGGGGGTGCGCGAACTGATCGTGCAGGGCTTCCTCTCCCCACTGCGGACCAAGGCGGGGCTCCAGAAGGTGAGCACCGACGACCTGCACGTCCGCGCCGGCGAGTTCGTCGCCAGCGAGGTCGAGGACCTGATGGACAAGGACGCCCTGGTCGAGGGGGCGTGTGGCGAAATCATCGAGCACACCAAGGACCGCAGCGCCACGCTGATCTTCTCGTCGGGCATCCGGCACGGGCAGCACATCGTGGAGGTGCTGAAGTCCAAGCATGGCGTCGAGTGCGGGTTCGTGTCCGGCGACACGCCCGCGGGCGTGCGGAGCGGCATCCTCGACCGTTTCCGTTCCGGCTCGCTCAAATACCTCTGTAACGTCAACGTCCTCACGACCGGCTTCGACGCCCCGCACATCGACTGCGTGGCGCTCGTGCGCCCGACCATGTCGCCCGGGCTGTACTACCAGATGGTGGGCCGAGGTTTCCGCCTGCACCCCGGCAAGGCCGACTGTCTCGTGCTGGACTTCGGCGGCAACGTGCTCCGGCACGGGCCGGTGGATGCCATCCGCGTCACCACGGACGACCGCGGCGAGGGCGAGGCCCCGGCAAAGGAGTGCCCGCAGTGCCACGCGCTCATCGCGGCGGGCTACCAGACGTGCCCGCAATGCGGGCACCAGTTCCCCGAGCCCAACAAGCAGAAGCACGAGGCGCAGGCCAGCACCGAGGGCATCCTCAGCGGCCAGAGCACGCGCGAGGAGCACAATGTCAGCGAGACGACGTACCACGTTCACATGAAGCGGAACGACCCGGCCGCGCCGCTCACGATGCGCGTCGAGTACCGGGTCGGCTTCAACCACTACTTCCGCGAGTGGGTCTGCTTCGACCACACCGGGTACGCCCGCACCAAGGCCGAGGCGTGGTGGCGGGCGCGGTCGGTCGAGCCTGTTCCCGGCGGCACCGAGGAGGCGGTCGAGCTCGCGCGGGCGGGGGCGCTCGCGCCGGCGCTGCACATCACGGTCGAGAAGAAAGCGGGCGAGCAGTTCGAGCGGGTGGTGGCGCACCGCCTGGGCGACAAGCCACCGCGGCTCGAGGGCGATGAAGGCCTCCCCGAGCGACTGCCCCAGCCGGTCGGCACCACGTACGGCATCCCCGACGACGAAATCCCCTTCTGAACAGGAGCACACGATGATCACGATCACCATCGAAGAAACGGACAAGGACGGCCGCGTGCTGGGCCAGCACGTCGCCTCGGCCCCCATCGACAAGAACGACGCCAAGGGGGTGGGCGCGCTGCTGGCCCGTAGCGTCGGCGGGTTGATGTACCACGGCCAGACGCGGGCCGAGGTGCCGCTGCTGATCGCGGCGGCGGGGACGCACCGCTCCAGCCGCTGCACCCAGGCGATCGCGCACGCCCTGGGGCTGGCCGGGAGCGAGCACAGCTTCGAGTACGCGGTGAAGCCCGTTGTGGACCTCGACCGTCTGCTCGATTACCGCGCGAGCAAGAAGGACCGCGAGCACGCGGCGCAGATGCTCAAGATCATGGGCGCCGGCGTCAAGACGAAGGGGGACGACGAATAAGCGATGAGCGACGGCCCGTCCAACCTGCTCGGCGCGGCGCGGTGGTACCTCGCGCGCGGCTACGCGCCGATCCCCGTGCCCGCGGGGACGAAGGTGCCCGTGCTCAAGGGCTGGACGGACCTGCGCCTGGCCGAAGCCGACCTGCCGCAGCACTTCAACGGCACGGGGAACATCGGCGTGCTGCTGGGCGAGCCCAGCGGCTGGCTCGTGGACGTGGATCTCGACTGCGAGGAGGCGGTGGCGCTCGCGCCGGCGTTCCTGCCGCCGACGGGCGCGAAGTCGGGACGGCCCGGCAAGCCGTCGTCGCACTGGTGGTATGTCTGCGAGGGGGCGAAGACCCGCAAGCACCAGGACCCGGCCACCAAGAAGATGATCGTTGAGCTCCGGAGCACCGGGGCGCAGACCGTCGTCGGCCCGAGCATCCATCCCAGCGGCGAGTCGTACGACCCGCTCGAAGGCGAGCCCCGCGTCGTGGATGTCGAGGCGCTCGGCGCGGCGGTCGCGGCGCTGGCCGAGGCTGTGAAGAAACAGCGATATGGCGAGCCGCCACCGGCGCGAGCGGCTGTCACGCCTGCGGCATCGAAGTGTCATCCCGACTCCGACGCCGTTCTGCGCCGCGCCGAGGCGTACCTCGACCGCATCCCGCCGGCGATCTCCGGCTCGGGCGGGCACGGCCAGACCTACGCCGCCGCGACCGCGATGGTGCATGGGTTCGGGCTCGATGCGGAGACGGCGCTCGGGCTGCTGCTCGAACGGTACAACCCTCGGTGCCAGCCGCCGTGGTCGGAGAAGGAACTGCGTCACAAGGTCAGCGACGCTGCGAGCAAACCGCACGATCGCCCGCACGGGTGGCTGCGCGATGCTGAGAAACCCGAGGACATGGGAGGCGTGGACCTCTCCGGTTTTGACCCGGAGCGTCGGCGCGCGGCTGGTGAGCGCCCCCGATCCGAACGCCCGCCCGACCCCGGGCCGTTCCCCGATCACCTGCTGCGCGTGCCCGGCTTCATCGAGCAGGTCGTCGCGCACAACCTGGCGACGGCCACCCGGCCGCAGCCCGTACTGGCGCTGGCGGCGGGGATCTGCCTCCAGGCCGTGCTCGCGGCTCGCAAGGTGCGCGACGAGCGCGGCAACCGCACGAACGTCTACTGCGTCGGCGTCGCGCCCTCCGGCGCAGGCAAGGACAACGCCCGCAAGGTGAACAAGAACATCCTGTTCGCCGCCGACATGGTGGAGCACGAGGGGAACGAGGACTTGGCGTCGGACGCCGGGCTGATCACCGCCGTCGAGGCTGAGCCGGCGATCCTGTTCCAGATCGACGAGTTCGGGCGCTTCCTCCGCACCATCGGCGACCCCAAGAAGGCCCCGCACCTGTTCAACGTGCTGACGGCGCTGATGAAGCTCTACAGCAGCGCCGACACGGTCTTCCGGGGCAAGGCCTACGCGGACAAGAAGCGGAACAAGGTGGTCGATCAGCCGTGCGTGAGCGTCTACGGCACAACGGTGCCCGAGCACTTCTTCGAGTCGCTCACCGCCGACAGCTTGAGCGACGGGTTCATCGCCCGCCTGCTCGTGTTCGAGTCGGCCGACACGCCGGCGCGGCAGCGCGCCAGGGCGACGGGCGTCCCCGAACCCCTGAAGCAGGCCGCCGAGTGGTGGGGAACGTTCAAGCCCGGCGGCAACCTCGCCCCCGAGCACCCCCAGCCCATCGTGGTCGAGGCGACGCCGGAAGCGGGCGCGGTGTTCGACGCGCTCGCGGCGATGGTGGACGCGGAGCTCGGCAAGCCGGATGAGGCGGGAAGGTCGCTGTGGGCCCGCGCCGAGGAAAAGGCGTGCCGCTTGGCGTTGATCTACGCCTGCTCCGCGAACGCCCAAAAGCCGGTGATCGACGAGGACGCAGCCTGCTGGGCGTGCGAGCTGTCGTCGTACCTGACCCGCCGGATGCTCCACATCGCCCACGAGTGGGTCGCCGACGGCGTGTTCGACGCCCGGCAGAAGCGCGTGGTCCGGGTGGTGCGCAAGGCGGGTGGAAAGATCTCCCGCAGTGAACTCTGCCGCAAGACGCAGTGGTTGACCCAGCGAGAGCGGCAGGAAGTCATCGACAACCTCCTGGAAACGCAGCAGTTGCGGCAGGAGGAGGAAACGTCCGCGACGCGGCCGAAGGTGGTGTATGCGCTGGCCTGAACCGAATCTTTCAATCTTTCACCTATTCACCGCGCGCGCACGCGGGGCGCGGGTGCATGCGCGTAAGGGAGGTATTGAAAGATTGAAAGATCTCTCTCTTTCATCATGTACTTCCCCCCTCCCGACCCGCCGCGCCCATTCAGGTCGCGTGCCAGGCCGCGCCTACCACGAGCCCAACAGCCCGAAGCCTAACGACGGGGGTGAGGGGGTCGGTAGGTACTTCCCGGCCCATGTCGCGTCGCTACGCCCGCGGGAACAGCCGCGCTTGCCGACAGAGTTTGTTTCGCGCGTCCGAGCGCGGGGCGGGGCGCTTGCGGGGTTGATACGTCGCGTCGCCAAGAACGCGACGTGGGCCAACGTGGGCGAACCCGTGGCCAACGGGCGCGGCCCGTAGCGGGCGAAACGGGCGGTAGTGCCGCCCCGGACGGGCCTGTAGCCCGAGCGATCCAACCAGCGATCCAGCGATCCCCGGACCCGTCGGCATGTGCCGCGGGCCATGACGCCTCTCACGCGCGGCGCTGATCGCCGCGCCGACGACGGAGATCGCTATGAACATCGAGATGCTTCCCATCGGCGCGGTCCACGAGTACGACCGCAACCCTCGCACCATCAACGACGCCGCGATCGATGCGGTTGCCAAGAGCATCCAGGCCTTCGGCTTCAAGGTGCCGATCCTGGTCGATGCCGACGGCGTGATCATCGCCGGGCACACACGGCTCCGCGCGGCGCGGAAGCTCGGACTGAAGGAGGTGCCGACGATCCGCGCCACCGATCTGACGCCTGAGCAGGTCAAGGCGCTGCGCATCGCCGACAACAAGGTCGCCACGTTGACGTCGTGGGACATGGAGCTCCTGCCGCTGGAGCTGGCCGACCTCAAGGGCGTCGACTTCGACCTCGCGCTCCTGGGCTTCAGCGCCGAGGATCTCAGCGCGATCATGGCTCCCGCGGGCAGCGAGGGTTTGACCGATCCCGATGACGTGCCGGGCCCACCGGACGCAGCGACGACGGTGCCCAGCGACATCTGGGTGCTCGGCAACCACCGCCTGATGTGCGGCGACTCGTCCAAACCCGAGGATCTGGACCGTCTGCTCGACGGCCAGCCGATCCATCTCGTGAATACGGACCCGCCGTACAACGTGAAGGTCGAGCCGCGGAGCAACAACGCGATCGTCGCGGGCCTGAGTTCATTCGCGCTGCCGGGCAAGGCCGACCAGCACGACCAGCAGAGCGCCGACCTCAACCGCTACCCGGAGAAGAGCCGCGCCACGCACAAGAAGCTCCGTGCCAAGGACAGGCCGCTCGCCAACGACTTCGTGTCCGATGACGAGTTCGACCGGTTGCTCGCGGCGTGGTTTGGGAACATCACCCGCGTGCTGATCCCCGGCGGCACGTTCTACATCTGGGGCGGCTACGCCAACTGCGGGAACTACCCGCCCGTGCTCAAGCGCTGCGAGCTCTACTTCGCGCAGGCGATCATCTGGATCAAGGAGCACCCGGTCCTGACCCGCAAGGACTTCATGGGCAACCACGAGTGGTGCTTCTACGGCTGGAAGGAAGGGGCCGCGCACCGCTTCTTCGGCCCTGCCAACGTGCCGGACACCTGGTCGATCAAGAAGGTCAACCCGCAGAGCATGGTCCACCTCACCGAGAAGCCCGTCGAACTCGCGCGGCGGGCGATCGAGTTTTCATCGCGCCCCGGCGAGAACGTGCTCGATCTCTTTGGCGGCAGCGGCTCCACGCTTATCGGCGCGGAGATGACCGGGCGGCGGGCGTTCCTCATGGAGCTCGACGCGCTCTACTGCGATGTCATCGTGCAGCGGTGGGAGAAGTTCACTGGCCGCAAGGCGGAACGTCTTCCCGCCAAGGGCGTGGCCGAAGAGAAAGCCGCGACCCGGAAGAAGATCGCGGCGGGGAGCGGCGCGTGATGGCCGCTTTAATCCTCGTCCAACGTAGGCAGCGCTCCGTCAATCGCCTCGTCCCATTCGAGGGCGTAGCGCTCGGCGATGTCCTCGAGGTCGTGCTCGGTGAGGTAGTCGGCCGTCTTGCGCTCTTGGCATGCCGCGACAGCCCGCGCGAGGTCCGTCCACTCCTCGATGGTGAGCATCTGGTCTTGGCGTGCGCCAAGCAGGTAGAGGGCGGCTTGAAGCACGGCCTCGAGTTGCGCTTCGCGGTGGGGCGTGGCGGCCATGGGTCAGGCCCCCTTCCCCGCCACGAACACGCCGCGCTCGTGCTTCTTGAATCGGGCGGCAGTCCCCTTGGCGGCGATCTCGCGGATGATGGCGGCGTAGAGCGTGGCCTCGGGCGTCTTGCCGCCGGGGCTCTTCCAGAGACCCTTCGCCTCCATCCGGGCGATCATCTCCTTGGCCCGCATGGGCACCTCGGACGCAGCGAGCACCTGCGCTGCGGCGTCGAGGGCGCTGACGCGCTTCGGCTTGGCTTCCTTCGCGGACTTCGGGCCCTTGGCCTGCTTCACGGCCTTCTCGCCCTTGCCCTTCTCCGGGGTAGCGGGCTTCCCGTCCAGGCGGTCCTTGATCTCGGCGAGCGCGGCCTTGCGGAGGCGATCCGTCTTGGCGGCTCCCTCGGCGCGGGCGGCGCTCTTGGACATCTTGGGGGTGCGGGGCTTCGCGGCCTTCTTGGTCTTCGTACTCATGATCATCTCCAGAACGGTGGTGCGGAGCCCCGCCGCACGTTGCGGCGGGGAAGCGTGGCCGCCGCGGTTCCCCGCGACGCCGCGTGGTCAGCAGCCCGCGATGCGTTCGATCTCGTTGAGGACGTCGTGGACCATCGAGTTGGTGGCGGCCGCATGTCCCCGGCGGTCCCGCCCGTAGACGTGCTTCGCCACCTCAACGGCCTTCGCGTAGCGGGCGTCGCGGCTCTCGTCGCGGCGGAACTCGGCGATGACCTTGTCCAAGCGGCCTTGGGCGCGGCTCATGCGGACCACGCTGGCGGTTGCGCCGTCGGCCGTGGCTCGCACCGTGATGTCTTCCTCGCTGCCCTCGATGACGATGTGCTTGATCTTCATGGCGTGTCTCCGTGGCGGGGGTTACTCGGCGTCGTTCAGGAAGGCCTCGACGTGCTCGCGGTCCATCCCGCTCATGAACCCGACCAAGTCGATCAGGTCGCTGCGGACCTTTCCGAGGTCACCCGTGCGACCCCAGTTGCGCGGGTCGGCCTTCGCGCCCTCCGCGTGCTTGTCGAGTTCCATCTGCAGGACATCCATCAGGCCGGCGATGTCGTTGCGGCGGGCGGCGTAGGCCTCGGCGGCGGTGGGTTCGGGCTTGCGGTTGTGCTTGCGTGCGTTCATGTTCATGCTCCTATGCGATTTGCTGGTCCCTTGAAGAACGAAGCCCGCATTTCGCGGGCTTCAGGCGGTCGGCAGTTCGGGGTTGCGGGGGCTTGTCGGGGCCTCCTCGCGTGCGGCCTCGCGTGCCGCATCGCTTCGCCCTTGGCGGTATCCGGTGTGCAGGCCTTCGCGGTACCCGGCTTCGAAGGCGTGGCGGACCAGGTCGCGGATCGACCACACCGGGATCTCGTGGAAGTCGAGGCTGTCGCTCTTGCGGGTCTCGAGCGTTTCGAGCAGGAGCTCGACCTTGGCCCATTCCATCTCGGCGTCGAGGGCCTTCTGCTTGCCGATCCCGTCGAGGCTCGGCTTGGCGTACTTCTTGGCGTTCTGCGGGGCGTTCATCGTCGTGGGCTCCGTCGCGGGTTTCCGACCCGCGTTGTGACACATGAAGCCATGACATTCGCCACGAGGCAAGGCAAACCGCAGCGGTTTCGCCGTCATTCCGCGACATGTGGGCAAGTCTTCTGGCCATGTGGGCAACCGTGCGCGGGAGGTCCGCGATGACTCCCGAACACGCGCCTAGTCCCGAGCATGGACAGGGAATGTCCCGGCTCAATCCCGCCGCGCTCCCCGTGGCGGACGCGGCCCGTGTGCTGTCACGCCTCGGCGGCAAGATCGTCACCGAAGAAATGCTCCACGCGGACATCGACGCGGGCGCACCGACGAACGCGAACGGCACCATCAACCTCGTGCACTACGCCGCGTGGCTCGTGAAGGAGATGTCCGCAGGTGGCGATTGACCCGCGCCAACTCAAGCCCGGCGAACTCGCGCGGCTGCTCAACAGCACACCGCTGGGCGAGGTTGTCAGCGAGCGGCAACTCCATCGGCACCGCACGCGCGCGGGCTTCCGCGTCGCGGCAGATGGGGATGCGGCGAAGGTCGATCTGTTCCGGTACGTCGCATGGCTCGTTACAACAAGGCATGAGGCGCTTGCCGAGGCTGCCCGGCAGCCTGACGGGCTCACGGGCTATGAGGCGATGAAGGAGCGGGCGCGGCTGCGCAACGCCATGCTCTCGCTCTCGGGGCGCGACATCGGCGAGCTACCTGCGATCGCCGATCCCGCTCGGCGCGAAAGGGCGGCGCGGGACTTCCGGTACTTCTGCGAAACGTACTTCCTGCAGACGTTCCACCTCAAGTGGTCGGACGACCACCTCAAGGTCATCGCCAAGATCGAACAGGCCGTCCTCGAGGGTGGGCTGTTTGCGATGGCGATGCCGCGTGGCTCGGGCAAGACCAGCCTTTGCGAGGTGGCGTGTCTGTGGGCGCTGCTGTACGGGCACCGCGAGTTCGTGGCGCTGATCGGCTCGGACGAGGAGCACGCGGCCGGCATGCTCGAGTCGATCAAAGCGGAGCTGGAGAACAGCGAGATCCTCGGGGCCGACTTCCCGGAGGTCTGCCATCCGATCCGTTCGCTCGAAGGCATCCACCAGCGGGCGTCAGGCCAGCTCTACCAGGGCAAGCAGACCCACATCGGCTGGACGGCCCGGGAGATCGTGCTTCCCACCATCCCCGGTTCCGCGGCATCGGGGGCGATCATCCGTGTCGCCGGGATCACCGGCCGCATCCGTGGCATGAAGCACAAGCGCGTGGACGGTGTGAGCGTCCGGCCGTCGCTCGTGCTCATCGACGATCCCCAGACCGACGAGAGCGCCCGTTCGCCATCGCAGTGTGCCAACCGCGAGCGGATCCTCGCCGGCGCGATTCTGGGCCTCGCGGGCCCCGGCCGGAAGATCGCCGGCCTCATGACGCTGACGGTCGTCCGCCCGGACGACCTGGCCGACCGCATCCTCGACCGGGACAAGCACCCGCAGTGGCAAGGCGAGCGGACGAAGATGGTGTACTCGTTCCCCACGGCCGACCGCCTGTGGGCCGAGTACGCCCGACTGCGCGCCGAGGGCCTCAAGGCTGACCGGGGAGGTGCGGAGGCGACCGCGTTCTACAGGGCTCACCGTACCGAGATGGACGCTGGCGCAGTGATCGCCTGGCCGGAGCGTTTCAACCACGATGAACTGTCGGCAGTGCAGCACGCGATAAACCTCCGGCTGCAGAACGAGGCGGCGTTCTTCGCCGAGTACCAGAACGAGCCCTTGCCCGAGGTGGAGGTCGCGGACGACCTGCTTAGCGCCGACCAGATCGCGGCGAAGGTGAACGGCCACGCCCGCGGGTTGGTCCCTCTCGGGTGCTCGCATCTGACGATGTTCGTGGACGTGCAGGGCAAGGCGCTCTTCTACCTGGTCGCCGCATGGGAGGACGACTTCACCGGGCATGTCATCGACTACGGGACCGAGCCGGACCAGAAGCAGGCGTACTTCACGCTCCGGGACATCAAGCGAACGCTCGGGACCGCGTCGCCACGTGCCGGCGTCGAGGGCGCGATCTATGGCGGTCTGGAGCGGCTCATCGACGCGACGGTGGCCCGCGAGTGGCGGCGCGACGACGGTGCAATGGTGCGCATCGACCGCTGCCTCATCGACGCCAACTGGGGTTCGTCGACGGACGTGGTCTACCAGTTCTGCCGCCAGAGCCCGCACGCGAGCGTACTCACGCCCAGCCACGGTCGGTACGTGGGTGCCAGCAGTCTTCCCTTCAGCGACTACAAGCGCAAGCGCGGCGAGCGGGTCGGGCTCAACTGGCGAGTCCCGGTGGTCACGGGGAAGCGTGCGGTGCGGCACGTGCTCTTCGACACGAACTTCTGGAAGTCGTTCGTGCATGCGCGGCTCGCCGTGCCGATGGGCGATCCGGGCGGGCTGTCGCTCTTCGGCCACAAGCCCGAGCACCACCGGCTCCTGGCCGAGCACCTGACCAGCGAGTACCGGGTGCGGACCGAAGGCCGGGGCCGCACCGTCGACGAGTGGAAGCTTCGCGTCGATGGGCTCGACAACCACTGGCTGGACGGGCTGGTCGGCTGCGCGGTTGCAGCGTCGATGCAGGGGGCGGTGCTGTTCGGGACCGACCAGAAGGTGATGGCTCGTCCCCGGCTGAAACTCTCGGCGTTGAAGGAGCGGGCGCGATGACGGCGAAGCCGCCGCCGAAGCAGGATGCAAAGCCAAGGGGACTCGTCTGCCCGACCTGCGGCTGTCGGCACTTCGAGGTGGTCTACACCCGCGCTACCCCGGTTGGCACGATCCGTCGCCGGCGGGAGTGTCGCCACTGCGGGCGACGCGTGACGACGAGCGAACGCATTGGAGCATGAGCGGCGCACCGGCCCGCGCAGTGGCTGGTTCTCGATTCACGCTGAGATCGACGGCTGCCTGGGGTCTACCGGTGGAACAAACGTCAGGTCACTGCCTCACGTGCGCCACACTCCGATCGGTTTTTGCATAAAGGCATGCCGTGGCGACCTTCCCTGTGCTCGCCGCCCGGAGTGCTCGCGTGCCAGAACCTGACCCCAACCTCGAGCAGGCCATCCGCGACAGCGCGTCGCAGCCCGCGAAGGCGTCGGTGGACGGCCAGTCCGTCGAGCAGCACCCGCTGAAGGACCAGATCGAGGCCGACCGCTACCTCGCGTCCAAGGACGCCGCGAGGAAGCCCGGCCTCGGCATCAAGTTCGCCAAGATCGTCCCGCCCGGTTCTGTCTGACCCCCCATGCTCAAGACCATCACCAACATCCTGAGCCGGGTCGGTCGCGGGACGCAGACCGCCTCTCCCTCCCTGACGGCGTCGCGTGCACCGCACGGAAGCGGTACACGCGGCAGCCGTCGGCTGGTCGTCGCGAAATTCGACTCGGCGCAGACCACGCCCGACAACCGGAAGCACTGGGCGAACGCAGACGGTCTCTCGCCCAACGCCGCGGTGAATCCCGAAGTCCGGCGCATCCTCCGCAACCGCGCCCGGTACGAGGTCGCCAACAACTCCTACGCCAAGGGCATCGCCCTCACGCTCGCCAACGACACCATCGGCACCGGTCCCCGGCTCCAGATGCTCACGGATGACGCCGAAGCGAACGCTCGCATCGAGGACGCATTTGAGCAGTGGTCCCGGGCCGTGGACCTTGCGGGCAAGCTCCGCACGATGCGGCTGGCCCGGGCCGAGAGCGGCGAGGCGTTTGCGCTCCTGGTCAACAACCCCGCGATCGCGTCGTGGGGATCGCCCGTGTCGCTGGACCTCAAGCTCATCGAGGCGGATCAGGTCTGCACCCCGCTGCTCCGGCGTGGGCGCACCGACGAGATCGACGGCATCGTGCTCGACCAGTGGGGCAACCCGTCCGCTTACCGAGTGCTGAAGCGGCATCCGGGCGACAGCGGCCTTCTCCGCGCCCCGATCGACGACCTCACCGCCCACGACACGTTCGCCGCGTCGGCCGTCGTGCATTACTTCCGCTCCGATCGGCCAGGGCAGCTCCGCGGTATTCCCGATATCACGCCGGCGCTCCCGCTGTTCGCGCAGCTCCGCCGGTACACGCTCGCGACCATCGCCGCCGCCGAGACCGCCGCCAACTTCGCCGCTGTCATCTACACCGACGCGCCTCCCAACGGCGAGGCCGATCCGCTGGAGCCAATGGACGAAGTCGAGCTCGAACAGCGGCTGGCGACGGTGCTCCCCGGCGGCTGGAAGCTCGGACAGGTTCACGCGGAGCAGCCGACGACCACCTTCGGCGAGTTCAAGCGCGAGATCCTCAACGAGATCGCCCGCTGCCTGAACATGCCGTTCAACGTCGCGGCGGGGAACTCCTCGGGTTACAACTACGCCAGCGGCCGCCTGGACCACCAGGTGTACTTCAAGAGCATCCGCGTCGAGCAGCACCACCTGCAGCTCGCCGTGCTCGACCGCCTGCTCAAGGCTTGGCTCAACGAGGCGGTGCTCGTCGAGGGGCTGCTGCCGCAGTCGCTTCGTGAGCGCGGGGTGGCACTGCCCGAGCACGCATGGTTCTGGGACGGCGTCGAGCACGTCGATCCCGCCAAGGAAGCGACCGCCCAGGCCACACGCCTGGCCAACCACACAACCACGCTCGCCGCCGAGTTCGCCCGTCAAGGACGCGACTGGGAGCAAGAGCTCCGCCAGCGCGCCAAAGAGCTCGTGCTCATGGATGAACTCGGACTGACCCCCGCCCCCCAGACCACCGCGGCTCCCGCGGGCAACGCGCCCCAAGAGGACGACACCGATGGCAACGAAGACTCCGACCCCCACCGCTCCGAAGACCCGACTCGCGCCCAAGCGTCTGCGGCTTGAAGCCGCCGCTGCGCCCGCGGGCACGTCTCCGCTCACGCTCACCGGCACGGCGGAGATCACCGCCATCGCCGCCGGCGCTGGCGGGGCCGATGCCGAGAAGGCACTGCCTCGCTTCAAGATGCTGGCGTACACCGGCGGTGCCATGCGCGTCGCCGGCTGGCGTCATCCCGTGGTGCTCGATCTCGCCGGGCTGTCGGTCCCGTCGCAGAACCGCCCGATCCGGTTCGCCCATGACCCGGCCGCTGGCGTCGGCCACACCGACGCGATCAAGGTCGAAGGCGGGCAGCTCGTGGCGACCGGCGTGATCTCGCGCGACACCGCGACCGCCCGCGAGGTGGTCGCGTCCTCCCGGAACGGGTTCCCGTGGCAGGCTTCGGTGGGCGCGAGCGTCGAGGAATTCGAGTTCATCCGCGAGTCGCAGAAGGCGATCGTGAACGGCCAGGAGTTCGCCGGCCCCGTCAACGTGGTCCGCAAGGCCACGCTGGGCGAGATCAGCTTCGTAGACCTGGGGGCCGACGGGCGCACCAGCGCCTCCATCGCCGCCCAGCAGGGAGGGGGTGGCAGTCCGGCCGGCGGAGATACCGATCCCGCGCCCGGGGCGGGCGCTGCCGCGCTCCGGGCCGAAGCCCTCGCGGAGACCAGCCGTATTGCGGCGGTGCGGAAGATCTGCGCCGGCAAGCACCTCGACATCGAGGCCCAGGCCATCCGCGACGGATGGGATGCGACCCGCACCGAGCTGGAAGTGCTCCGCGCCAGCCGCCCCAAGGCCCCGGCCATCCACGCGCCCGATACGAGCATCACCGGCGAGGTCCTGGAGGCCGCATGCTTCCAGAGCGCCAAGCTCGAGGGACTCGACAAGGTCTGCTCGGCGCAGGCGCTGGAGGTCGCGTCAAAGCGGTTCCAGAGCGGGCTGGGCCTGCAGGAACTGCTCATCGAGGCCGCGATCGCCAACGGGTACACGGGCCGCACATTCCGTGACAGCCGCCGTGTCCTCGAGGCCGCCTTCGGGCGGGGTATCGAGGCTGGGATGACCATCATCGACGTAGGCGGCATCCTCTCCAACGTCGCCAACAAGTTCCTTCTGGAGGGCTTCTTCAGCGTCGAGCGTGTGTGGCGGAGCATCTGCGCCGTCCGCAACGTGTCGGACTTCAAGACCGTGACGAGCTACCGCCTGGTCGGCAAGGACCAGTACGAGCAGGTCGCCCCGGGCGGCGAGCTCAAGCACGGGACGCTGGGCGAGGAGACCTACAGCAACAAGGCCGACACCTACGGCCTGATGCTGTCGATCGACCGCCGCGACATCATCAACGACGACCTGGGCGCCATCACCACCGTGCCCCGGAAGCTCGGCCGCGGTTCGGGCCTCAAGATCAACGACGTGTTCTGGACGGCGTTCATGAACAACGCCGCGTTCTTTGCCATCGGCAACAAGAACTTCATCTCGGGCGCGGACACGGCGCTCGGCATCGACGGCCTGACCAAGGGCGAGGTCACGTTCATGGACCTCGTGGATTCGGACGGCAAGCCCACGGGCGTCATGCCGTCGATCCTGCTCGTCCCCACGGCGCTCTCGGCGGTGGGCACGCAGCTCTACAAGAGCGTCGAGATGCGGGACACCACGGCGAACACCAAGTTCCCCGTCGCCAACCCGCACCAGGGCAAGTTCCGCATCGAGGTCAGCCGCTACCTGTCCAACGCGCTCTACACCGGCAACTCGGCCAAGGCGTGGTACCTCCTTGCCGACCCGAGCGACCTGCCGGTCGTCGAGATGGCGTTCCTCAACGGGCAGGAGGCCCCGACCATCGAGACCTCCGACGCCGACTTCAGCCAGCTCGGCGTGCGGATGCGCGGTTACCACGACTTCGGCGTCGCGCTGCAGGACCCGCGCGGCGGCGTGAAGA
Source organism: uncultured Phycisphaeraceae bacterium (assembly GCA_964628245.1). GTDB lineage: Bacteria > Planctomycetota > Phycisphaerae > Phycisphaerales > UBA1924. The sequence goes on from CAZVMU010000003.1 coordinate 16,370, forward strand.
GCAAGGGCGAGGTGTAAGCCCATGGGTGAAGGCGCAGAGATTGGCAGCGGCATCGAGGAAGACGGACCCGGGACCACCCCGGGCCAAGGAGAAGGCAGCATGGCAGCAGGACCGGCAAAGTTTGTGCAAGAAGGCGCAGCGATCGACTACACCCCGGGCGCAGACGTGCTCACCGGCGCGGTGGTCGTTCAGGCGGAACTCGTGGGCGTGGCGCAGGGCCCCATCAAGGCGAACCAGCTTGGCTCGCTGGCGGTGTCGGGCGTGTTCGACTTCCCCAAGGCGCTGGGCGCTGGCAGCGCGATCCCGGCTGGCACCAACGCCTACTGGGACGCGGCGGCGCAGAACGCCACCAAGAACGCCGCGGCTGGCGCGAACAAGCTCATCGGCAAGGCGGTGAAGACCACCGTTGATGCCGACACCACCGTCCGCATCCGTCTCCTGCAGTGACCGCCGGAGGCATACATGGGCGACCTGCTCGATCGCGGCTCGGCGTTCCTGGATGATCAGCGGCACAAGCACATGAGCCGGACGGTGGTCTACCAGCGCGGGGCCGAAGCCAAAGAGGTCCAGGCGACCATCGGCAAGACCGAGTTCGAGCAGGCCGACGACGCTGGACTGATCCATCGCGTCGAGTCGCGGGACTTCCTCGTGCGGACGGACGACATGGATCTGGGGTCGGGCCTGACGCTCCCGCGGGCCGGTGACCAAGTGCGTGAGACGGTCGGAACGCAGGTGTTCGTGTACGAGGTCAACGCGCCGGGTGGACAGCCGCCGTTCCGGTACAGCGACCCGTACCGCAGGGTTCTTCGGATTCACACCAAGCACATCGGCACGGAGACGTGATGAGCGAGGGGAACGGACAGAACGGAACGAAGGCCCGCTGGGCAGGGGTGCTCCTCACGATCATCCTCGCCGCCGGCGCGATGACCGTTCAGTGGGGTGTGGTGACCACCAAGCTCCAGCAGCTTGAGAAGCGGATGGATGAGTTCATCGGTGAGGCTAGGTCGATCCGCAGCGAGTACCAGGCGATGGAGCGCCGCGTCTCGTACCTGGAAGGCAAAGTGGCCGGCCTGTCGGCGACGAAGGGCGGTGAGCCGTGAGCACCATCGTCGCCATCGCCGATGCCCTGGCCGCGCACATCAACGCGGGCTCGTTCGGGCAGCCCGTGAACGCGGTGCGGATGTTCCAGCCCGCGTTCACGCTGGAGGACCTCAAGGACCTGCGCGTGTCGGTCGTGCCGCGAACGACGGCCATCGCCGCGGCGACCCGGGACAGCAGCTCCTTCGAGTGCGTGATCGATGTGGGCGTGCAGAAGAAGCTGCCTGCCGAGGGTGAGCAAGCCGAGATCGACGGCCTGCTCGACCTCGTCGAGGCCATCGCCGACCACGTCCGGTTGAAGCGTTTGCCCGATACACCCGACGCGGCGTGGCTCGGGATCGCGCACGAGCCCGTGGTGTCGAGTGAGTCGCTGGAGCAGCACCGGGCGTTCACGAGTGTGTTGAGCGTCACATACCGGGTGCGGAGGTAGCCGTGCGGAACGTCGTGTTCATCAAGGTAGAGCTCGAGGAAGGCGACAAGCCCCTCGCGGATACGCCGCTCGTGGCGACCTTCACGCTCATGGCGGCGCACACGAACACACAGCCCATGACGCTCTCCGACGGCAAAGGCGTGGAGATCCCGGTCCCGGCGGGCGTGCAGATCCCGTTCGAGCAGGTCAACCTGGCGGACATCTTTGTGCGGAGCAAGGCGGGTGAGGTGGCGTTCGTAGTCGGCCACACGGCTGGATAGAGCAGGAGAACAACGATGGCGATCAAACTCGGCATGGAAGCCAAGCTGCTCTACAAGGTCGGCGGTCAAGCCGGCGGCGGAGCATGGGTGGTTCTGGGCAACACCCGCGATGTCACACTCAATCTCGAGGCAGGCGAGGCGGACGTGACAACCCGCGCCAACAGCGGGTGGCGCGCCACGGTGGCCACGCTCAAAGAGGCGAGCGTTGAGTTTGAGATGGTGTGGGACACGGCCGACGCCGGGTTCACCGCCATCAAGAACGCGTTCTTCGGCAACGACCCCATCGGCTTCCAGATCCTCGACGAGACCAGCGGGCAGGGTCTGCAGGCGGACTTCTCCATCACCAACTTCTCGCGCAACGAGGCGCTGGAGGAGGCGATCACCGTTTCGGTCACTGCGAAGGTGACGTATTCGGCGACGGCGCCCTCATGGATTGGTGGCTGAGCCTGTCGGATCGCTGTCGGATTGGCGTCGGATTCCTGTCGGGTCCTGATTCACGGAGGCACGGATGCGATCGTTCAAGGACAACCAGGGGCGGGAGTGGTCGGTGGAGATCAATGTCACCGCCATCAAGCGCGTGCGCGGCCTCACCGGCGAGGACCTCATGCAGGTCATCGAGGGGACGCTGATCGAGAAGCTGATCCGCGATCCCGTCCTGCTCTGCGACGTGGTCTACGCGATCTGCAAGCCCGAGGCAGACACCCGCAACGTCTCCGACGAGGAGTTTGGCAAGGCGATGGCGGGCGACGCCATCGAAGCCGCGACGACGGCGGTGCTGGAGGAGCTCGTGGGTTTCTGCCCGAGCCCGAGGGACCGGGCCAACCTCGGGCGGGTGCTCCAGGCCACGCGGAAAGTAATGGACCGGGCGCGGGACCTGGTGGAGAAGAAGCTCGACAGCGGGGAACTGGATCGGCTGGCGGACCGCCTGCTGGCAGAGGGATCACCGGAAGCGATTGCTGGAAGCTCGTCCACCAGTGCGCCGGCATCCTCGGCATCGACCCCGGCCCCCTGACACTCCGTGATCTGGTGGCGATGCTCGACGGCAAGCAGCGCCACGACTGGTCGATCGCCTCCGCCGTCATGGCGCTTGTCGCCAACATCCACCGCGACCCCAAGCGATCCCGCCGACTCAACCCCAGCGACTTCGACCCCTTCGCCAAGCGCCAGCGACCCATCAAGGTCGGCGTGTCGGTCCTCAAGGACGTGTTCATCGACGGCAAGCTCCCCCCCATGCCGCAGGAGGCTCACGGATGAAGTTCCTCAGCTCGCTTTCCACCCGCCATTACGTCTACATCGTCGGCCTGCTGCTCATGGCGCTCGTGCTCACGTCGTGCGCGGGCTTCGACCTGGGCGACCTCGTGAAGGTCAAGACGCCCAACACCATCCAGCAGACCACCGGTCTCCCCTCGACGCTCAGCCTGAACGAGGCCGAGGTCGAGTACCAGAACTGGTTCAACCAGACGCAGACGACCGGTGCGCAGTGGAAGGGCAACATCGAGAAGGCCGGCGAGCTCCGGGGCCTGTTCAGCCAGCTCACGCTGTCGGCCCTCGACACTGTCGGGCCGACGGTCGCGGGCTTGCCCGTGCTCGGCCCTGCGCTGCCGGCGCTCACCGGCATCGTCGGCCTTTTCATCGGGTCGGGCCGGCTCCGCAAGGAGAAGGAGGCGTCGTTCAACAAGGGGCTGGAGAAGGGCAGCGGACTCGCTGGCGGCCCCCCAAGCGGCGGGAGCGGCGTGTGATCACCATGCGGATCAAGGACATGTTTTTCGACCGCGCGGCGGTGGTCCGCGCGGTCGATGGGGCCAAGCGGAAGGTGCTGAGCAAGGCCGGCGCGTTCATCCGCACCGCTGCCCGCACGAGCATCCGCAAACGCAAAGGCTCCGCGCCCGCGGGCAAGCCTCCCCACTCGCACGAGGGAAGCCTTCGCCGCTTGATCCTGTTCGGGTACGACAAGGCGGCAGACTCCGTGGTCGTCGGACCGGTGGGATTCAAGAAGAGCGTCGCGCCCAACGTGCTGGAGTACGGCGGTGACACGATCGTGCTGAGGCGCAGGGGCGGGAGGCTCACATCGCAGAAGGTCAAGATCGCCGCGCGGCCGTACATGGCCCCGGCGCTGGAGCAGGAGCGTGCGAAGTTGCCGCTGTTGTGGCGGAACTCCATTCGGAAGGGAGCCTGATCGGTGGCCGACACGCGGGGCATCCGGGCTGGACGGGCGTTCGTCGAACTCGGCGTGAGCGACAAGCTCACCGCCGGGCTTCGCCGCGCCCAGAAGCAGCTCGAAGCCTTCGGCGCTGGCCTGCGGTCCGTCGGCACGCGGCTCGCAGGCATCGGCGCGACAGCGGTCGCGGCGCTGCTCGGCACGGCGAAGGCCTTCTCCGACACGGGCGACATGCTCGACAAGATGAGCCAGCGGACCGGCGTGAGCGTGGAGGCCCTGTCCGAGTTGGGATTCGCGGCCGACCTCTCCGGCACGGACCTGGAGACGCTCGAGTCCGGGCTCCGCAACATGCAGCGGACGCTCGCGGGCGCTGCGCAGGGATCGGCATCCGCGGGCGACGCGCTCGGTCGGCTCGGGCTCAGCGCCGCCCAACTGGTGAGCCTCTCCCCGGACGACCAGTTCAAGGTCCTCGCGGAGCGCATCTCGCAGGTGCGAGACCCCGCCCTCCGCGCTGCGCTGGCGATGGAGGTCTTCGGCAAGGCCGGGACCAAACTCCTGCCGCTCATGGCGGACGGAGCCGCTGGCATCGAGGCGATGCAGGAGGAGGCGCGACGCCTCGGCCTCACCGTCAGCACCGAGACGGCCCGCGACGCCGCCGCCCTCAACGACGCCTTGGGCACGCTTTGGAAAGTGCTCAAACAAGGTGTGTTCACCATCGGCGGGGCGCTCGCGCCGACGCTCAAGGACCTCGCGGAGCGGATCACTCGCATCGTCGTGAGCGTCACGACCTGGATCAAGGCGAACCGGGAGACGGTCGTGTGGGCGCTCAAGGTCGCGGCGGCCATTGCCGTGACGGGCGTCGCCATCATCGCCTTGGGGTACATCGTCTCGGGCATTGGCGCGACCCTCGGCATCGTCGCGGGTGTGATCGGCGGCATCGGTACAGCATTCAGCTTGATCGCGGCTGCCATCGCGGCGATCCTGTCGCCGGCCGGGCTGGCGATCGCCGCGATCGTGGCGCTCGGCGGCGTGCTCCTTGTGACCACCGGCGCGGGCGGCGAGGCCCTCGCCTGGCTCGGCGAGCAGTTCACGCGCCTTCGCGACTGGGTGACCAAGGTTGTCGGCGGCATCTCCGACGCCCTCGCGGCGGGCGACATCGCGCTGGCCGCCGAGATCCTCTGGCTGTCGCTCAAAGTGGTCTGGCAGCAGGGCGTAGCCGCGCTCAACAAGGTCTGGCTGGATGCCAAGGAGTTCTTCGTCTCCACCGCCTACGGCATGTGGTACGGGGCGCTGGCCGCCGCGGAGATCGTCTTCCACGCCCTCGAGGTCGCGTGGATCGAGACCACGGCGTTCCTCTCCAAGACCTGGACCAACTTCACCACCGGCTTCCAGCAGGTCTGGGAGTCGGCAACGTCATGGGTCGCCAAGCGGATGCTGGAGATCCAGGGGTTGTTCGACTCCGGGCTCGACGTGGACGCCGCGAAGAGGGCCGTCGATGATCAACTCGAATCCCGCCTGGCGGAACTGGAAAGCGCGGCCCAGCGGCAGGTGGCCCAGCGCGAGGGACAGCGCGCCGCCGAGCGCGAACAGGCCGCCGCCCTGCACGAGGCAACGCTCGCCGGGATCGGTCGTGACTTTGAGGAGGCCCAGGCCGCGCTCAAGGCAAACACGGAGGCGGGGCTCGCGGAGTCGCAAGCGGCGCTGGATTCCGCGAAGCAGAAGCTCGCCGACGCCATCGAACAGGCACGCCAGAAACGGGAGGCGGCGGATGCCGAACGCGGGCCGGGTCAGACGCCACGCGACCTCATGGCCGAGTTCGAGGACCGCCTCGCCGGGCTCGGCGAGGTCATCGGCAAAGGGATCAGCGTGCGGGGCACGTTCAACGCTCGCGCGGCGCAGGGGCTCGAGTCCGACGGCGGGGCCGCCGAGCGCACCGCCCGTGCGACCGAGCAGACCGCCAAGCACACCAAGCGTCTCGCCGACGCCGCACAGAGCGGCGGGTTGACGTTCGCGTAAGGAGAAATGTTCGTGGCGATCACGGTGACGGAGAAGTTTGAGAGCCGCAAGTCCACCAAGGGCGACAACCCTTCGGCGGAACTGGTCTACACCGTGCGCGGGACCAACGACGACCTCGCGGCCCGCAACGCCGCCGAGACCACCAGCCCCGCGACCTATGACGGCCAGCCCCGGCAATCCACCTCCGTCGAGCCCGTCGGCGATGAGCTGTGGGAGGCCGTGGTCCGCTACGGGAAGGCCCAGGGCGGATCGCTCCCGGAGCCCGGCGAGAGCATCTTCTCCTTCGACACCGGCGGCGGCACGCAGCACATCACCCAGAGCAAGGACACGGTCTCTTCGCACGCGCCCTCGGGCTCCTCCGCCCCGGACTTCGGCGGCGCGATCGGCGTCACCGCCGACGGCGTCGAGGGCGTGGACATCACCGTCCCGGTCTTCCAGTTCTCCGAGACGCACTACTTCACCAACGACCAGGTGACGCCGTCGTACAAGGGCACGCTCTTCTCGCTCACCGGCAAGGTGAACTCCGGCGCGTTCAAGGGGTTCCAGGCGGGCGAGGTGCTGTTCCTCGGCGCATCGGGCGCGCGGCGCGGCACCGATCCCGACGACGACTGGGAGATCACCTTCCGGTTCGCGGCCAGCCCGAACGCAAGCGGCATCTCGGTCGGCGACATCGGCGGCATCAGCAAGAAGGGGTGGGAGTACCTGTGGGTGCGGTACGCCGACCAGGAGGACACGGGGTCGCACGCGATCGTGAAGCGCCCGGTCGCGGCGTATGTCGAGCGCGTGTACGACGAGGGCAGCTTCGCCGGATTGGGAATCTAAACGATGGGTGACGTGTTCCGCAGAGTTCGGTCGGGCCAACCTCTCCGCATACCCGCGGCGGCGTACAACGCCTTCGTCGATGCAGCGGTCGATCTGCGCCGGCGGGAGCGCAACTCCAACGCCGGGCCGGCGCTGGAACCAGCGCAGCGCGGCATCGTGCTCGTCCGCAACGACTCCGACGATGACATCGAGCCGTACCACGCGCTGGCCATTACCGGTGTGCTCGTGCAGCCCGACAGCGAGGACCAGGAGCGGACGTTTCACAGTCGCACGCCGCTGACGGGAGAGATTGCCACCGAGGAGTCCCCGTCGCTCTCGTTCGTGCTGGCGCTGCAACCGATCAAGCCGGGCGACCTCGGACGGTGCGTGCTCACGGGCGTCACGCCCGCGCGGGTCTACATCACCAACGAGACGGACACGACCTGCGAGCTCGCCCCCGAGGAGACCGTGCTGGCCAGCACGCCCATGGGCGGCATCCCCATCTTGTGGAAGGAGGACGGGACGGGCGAGAAGTGGGCCGTCATCGAGATGGGCCAGCCTTCGCCCGGCCGCGTCACGGCGATCCTCGGCGCGGCCCAGCCCATCCCCACCGAGAACAACCGCTGGCGCTACCCGTGGGTCGAGGCCCGGATCGACGGCGACCCCGGCAGCGACACCTACCTCCGCTATGTCCCCGTGCCCGAGGGACTGTCGTCGCAACTGGCCGGTGGCGGCGAGGACCCGACGCGGCTGGCCATAAACCGTTTCGAGGCCCACCACATGAACGACTTCGACTCCGGCTCGGGGTTCGGCGGCTTGCTGGGGTTGGGTCCGGTCTGTGAGTTGCCTGGCGTGCTGCCGAAGTGCCCGCCCGCGCGGTCGCTCAAGCCCAGGCTCGTTCCCATCCCGGAGGGCGTCTGCGTGCAGCTCACTTGCGAGCGCAACAGCAAGGGCAGGCCCGTGTGGGTGTTCGAGGCCATGAGCCTGATCGAGGTTTCCGACCCGGCGGACGAAGACCGCAAGTTCAACATCTACATCGAGGGAGGCGCATGACCGCAACTTCCCCGACCAAACCGACGCTTGACGCCCGCCGTGAACACGAGCGGAAGAAGTACGTCGCGCTGGCGTCGCGGCCAGCCGCGCCCGGCACGGGGTATGGGGCAACCAACCACGGGGCGGCGGCCCTCCCGCTGGTGCAGCGGCTCAAGCCCCGCTTCGTGGTGGACTTCGGGTGTGGACGGAACGACTTCATCGGCGCGCTGCGGCGCATCGGCATTGACGGGTTCGGCATCGACTTCGCGTTCCCCGAAGCGGACGTCTCGCGGGCCATGCACAAGACCGGGCTGCTGGACAGCGTGGCCGACGTAGTGACCAGCTTCGATGCCCTGGAGCACCTGCTCCCGGAGGATGTGGACGCGGTGCTCGCGGAGATGCGGCGGGCGGGCCGCCCACGGGCGCACTTCGTGTTCTCGATCTGCACGCGCCCGAGCCGGACCACCGTCGCCGGTGAGGGGCTGCATCCCACGGTGCGGCCGCTGGCGTGGTGGCTGGATCGCATCGGTCAGGTTGGAACGGTGACGGCACCGAAGGCCGAGCGGCGGTACATCGTCGGACGCTTCGCTGTCAAGGAGGGCTGCGGCTGTGCGTGAGAACCAGTCGGACATCGCGGCGCTCCAGGCGGGGCTCAAGGCGCGGAAGCCCGCGCGGGATGGTCTGCGCCTCTACACCGCCGACTTCGACTCGGTGTCGCTGGCGGGGTTCTACCGCGGGCGTTCGGCGTTCCTGATCTTGTCGGGGCCGTCCCTCACGCAGGTGGATCTATCGCAGCTCAACAAGCGAGGCATCGTCACGATGGGGGTGAACAACTCCTGGTCCGTGCATAGGCCGACGCTTTGGACGTGCGTGGACGATCCCGGCCGCTTCATCGACACCGGCTGGAAGGACCCGGGCATCCTGAAGTTCGTGCCGACGTGCTGCTGGGACAAACGCCTCCGCATCCAGAATCCCGACGGCACCATGCGCAACAGCGCGTTCCGCGTCCGGCAGATGCCCAGCGTTCTGTTCTTCCGCCGCGCCGATCACTTTGATCATGAGCGATTCCTGACGGGCGATTCGGTCCCTTGGGGGAACGACGCCAAGCACGCAGACTCGCTCGGCATCACTGGCAAGCGGAGCGTCATGCTCGTCGCACTCCGGCTGTTGCACCACCTCGGGTTCGGCACGGTGTACTTGCTCGGATGCGACTTCAAGATGGCGGCCGACCGCAGGTACGCCTTCGATGAGCACCGAGCACCCAACGCCATCCGGCACAACAACGTCCTGTACGACTCGCTGGCCCGCCGATTCGAGGCCCTGCGTCCGCACTTCGACAAGCACCGCTTCCGCGTCATCAACTGCTCGCCGGGAAGCGAGCTCCAGGCGTTCGACCGTATGGACTTCGACGCGGCGGTGAAGGCCGCGTCCGCCGAGTGCGGCAAGCCCGTGAGCACGCAGGGCTGGTACGAACCCAATCCGAAGCCGACCCCGCAGGAGGCCGCCCGATGAGCGACGGCCCGACCCGATACTACTTATACATCCCCGTGTGGGCGACGGGCCGTCCGCCAACGGGTGGCGGGTCGAGCAACTACTCCACGCCGTCGGACTCGACGCCCGAGAGCACCTACTCGACGCCGACCAGCACGCCGAGCATGCCGCCGAGCTACTCGACGACCGGCGATGTCATCTACACGACCGGGCCGAGCGGAACGCCCACGCTCACGTTCTACACCACCGGCGCCTTCACGAGCAACACGTCCGGCACGACGCACACGCCGTCGAGCAGCGGGTCGAGCGATTCCATGTCTTCGGGATCGTCGGGTTCGAGCAGCGGCTCGCCTTCCTCGTCGGCGGGTAGCTCGTCATCGGGATCGATGTCCTCCAGCGGATCGTCTTCGTCCGGATCATCCTCGAGCGGGTCGTCCAGCAGTGGTTCCGGGTCTGGCTCTTCGAGCGGCTCCGGGTCATCGAGCGGTTCGGGTTCGTCTGGATCGGCTAGCAGCGGAATGTCGAGCGGCGCGTCGTCAGGCGCGAGCAGCGGCATGAGTTCGGGAGCCTCGTCCGGCGCTTCCTCCGGAGGATCATCCGGCGGCGGGTCGTCCGGTGGAGGCTCGTCTGGCGGTGGTGGTTCGAGCGGGGGTGGCTCCGGCCCAGGTGGGTCCGGCCCCGGCGGCTCGGGTCCTGGCGGGAGCGGGCCGGGTTCCGGCCCCGGCAGCAACTGCCTCCTCTTCGGCACCCTCGTGCGCCTCGAGGACGGCCGCCTCACGCCCATCGAGAACCTCAAGCCCGGCGACCGCATCGCCTCGATTCAGGTCCCCGGCCTCGAAGTCGATGCGCCCTACCGCGCCCAGTACAACTGGCTCTCGCATCACGGCCTGCACGGCGCGACGCCCGTGGCCGCTCGGGTGGCGAGCATCCGCCTCGGCGAGCACCACGGCTTCATGGTCATTAACCGTCGCCTGAAGGCCACGCCGGAGCACCCGTTCATGATTCGCCGCGGCGACGAGTGGGGCTTCGCATCCGCCGAGTTCGTCCAGCCCGGTGACTTCCTGATTGATGAGCGGATGGAAGAGGAGGAGGTCGTATCGGTCCTGCGGGTCGATGCGCCAACGCGTACGGTGGCCATCCACATCGCCGGCACGAACACGCTCCTCGCCGAAGGCGTGTGGGTCCACAACGACATGCCCGCCACCGCCCAGAGTTCCGGCTCTGGCAGCGCGTCGTCTGGATCTGGCTCGGGCTCCGGGAGTGGGTCAGGCTCCGGCTCGGGATCGGGGTCCATGTCCGGATCGAGCAGCGGCTCGTCCAGCAGCGGATCTTCGTCTGGGAGCAAGTCGAGCGGCTCATCCTCGTTCTCGACCTCCGGCTCGATGTCCGGCTCGTCCTCCTCGTCCGGCAGCGGATCGGGCAGTATGAGCGGGTCAAGCTCCAGCGGATCGGGCGGAACCGGGACCTTCTCAATCTGATGCAATGTCTACAACCTACAACGCCCGTGACAACTTCGCTTTCAACCGAAAGTACGTCGCCCGGGATGCGCCGGTCGCGGCGATGAACTTGGCAACCCGGTCTTCCTCTGAGTGCAACACGGGATCATGCTGCACCGCCAGCAGGCAGGCCACCTGGCTATCCGGCACCACCATCTGCAGGAGACTCGCACGCCAGTCGGCGAGCCCAGCCCGCCGCAGTTGTGACCCTTTGCTGTAGTGCCGCATGGAGAGCGCAGGAATCAGCGGCATCAATCGGCCCAGAAAGTCGTACACCTCGGCATCATCAAACCACTCCCGCACCTTCCGGTGGACCTCCGCGTTGGGCGGGCAGAAGTGAAGGATGATCGCCCGGTCCTCGAGAGCTCGCACGTTGGGATTCACGCTCTTCCATTCGTTGGCGATGAGAATCACACCGCTGGACGTTGTAAACGACGAAGGCGGGCCCCCGTCGTTCCTGATCGCGTTGGTCAACCAGTGAAGGCGCTTCTCACGGACGGTGTTGCACAAAGGCTTCAAGAGGCGAACGCAGTCTGGGTCCGCGTACAGCCGATCGAGATCGTCCAACACCACGGACTGATCTCGATACTCCCAGAGCTGGCGGTACAGGCCGAACGGCTGCATGTGACCTTCGACGTAAAGCACACGTCCGGCCGGGGCGCCTGCTCCGTTGGACACGCCGAGTGTGCGTCGAACGCTCTCGCTCTTGCCGGTGCCGTGGCGGCCCAGAAGCAGAACGAGGCCCAGCTCACCCCGTGCGAACTTTGACAGGTACAACTCCAGCTGTGTGTACGCGGTGAGCTGAATCACCTCGCGAGGGACGGACGGCGATCGTGATCGGGTCGACATCAGGGAAGGCTCGGGCGTGGGGGGTAGAACGATGCGACTTTGAGACTTCCGCCACCGATGGCCTGCTACTCGCGTGCTTCTGGTCTCACAGGGTCATTTCGCTGCGACTTGCGGGCCTCCGGGGTGCCGGTATTCGGCCCTCTTACGCGGTCGCGGCGATGCTCCATCGGGTCAAAGCCCGCCGCGAGGATCGCTGCGTCCCACGTGCCATAGTGACGCCTGGCGGTCCGGTACAGGCTGGCATGATCGCGCGACACCGCCCAGGAGTTGATCCGCTTGCCCTCGCGTACGCGATCGACGATCGCCTGGAGAATCCGTTCGTCAGTCCAGACCGGGGGCGGCCTGCGTGGCCTCTTGGGGATGGCGGCACGGGCTGTGACACCCGCCGGCCTCTTGATCCGGCGGGGCGACAGGTCGGTGACTCTCGGGTCCACACCCGCCGCGGATACCGCCGCTCTCCAAGAGCCGAAGAAGCGTTGCCCGGCATCCACCAGCGATCGCGGCTCGACCAACCGAGCCACGAGTGGCTCGCTGCGCAGGGTCCTGGTCAAGATGGCCTCGATGACTCGCTCACGACTCCACGGCACCACCCGCTGGAGCTTGGTCGGATCGACCCCAGCAGCCACAACAGCTTTGGACCACGACCCGAAGTGCCGCCGTGCGGCGGATACGAGATTGTGGTAGCGGCGCTCAATCTGATCTGACGTCAACGGGCGGCGGCGGCGCGAGATCAGACGGATCTTCGCCAGAATCTTGGCCGGTGACCAGCGTTCCCATGTCAGAACGCGCTCCGGAGGGATGCCCGCCGCGAGGATGGCGTTCCGCCATGACCCGAAGATGCGACGTGCCGCACAGTACAGCGTGTGATCAACACCCTCGCCGCCGGTGGTCAACGGCTGGCCCTCGGCTTCTCGCTCCAGGATGTGGCGCAGGATCATCTCGCGTGTCCAGCTGGTGCGCATGGTTAGCCCCGTGCATCCGCGATGATCATCTCGAAGCGAGACACAATGTCCGAGTGGTGCGTGTTCAGGTAGTCCCGCACGCGTGCGTTCGTGAGCAGCGAACGAGCGAAGATCGCCAGACGAAGCAGGTCCACCGTGTACTGCTTGTAGAGCTGCGAGTAGAAATCGTGCTTCTGCTCGGCGTCGGAGAGCTTCTTCAGCAGGTCGTTCTTTCGCTGCGCGCTCTTGTTCCACGGGTTGTGCTTGCGGCCGCGGTTCTCGCGTTGGTTCGCAGCCGTCTTGACGACCAGGGACCGTGCGAACGCTGTGCTGTAGTCCTTGTACCCCTCCATCGCGCGGAGGATCTCCTTCTGGCGATGCGGCTTGACGTGCGTGAACTCCCGTGCGCAGGCGCGCGTGATCTTGCCCGCGTCGTACGCCGTCGCCACATCCGAATGGAGCTGCTTGAGCAACGACTTCTTCAGGCGGTGGTTCAGCGTGGCGATGCCGAGGGCGGCGGCGATGACCCCCTCATCGACCTCGTCCATCGCTTTCTCGATCATCCGGTGTTCCTGCACCGGAGAGACCCGGTTCACCATGCGATTGCCGGTGAACGCCTCTCGCTCCTTTCCCATGATGCACGGGGCGATGGCGACACCGAGTTCCACGAGCGCCCGGTATCGCTGCACGCCGTCGAGGATGACGTAGTCTCCGTTCTCGGGAAAGACCACCAAGGGTTCGATGAGCCCCACCGCCTTGATACTCGCCACGATGCGGTCGTACTCACGCTTGGTCACCTTCCGCTCCCGCAGCGGACGCAACTGAATGACGGGGACATCGATCGCGGTGGATTCGGTCATGAACGCGCCCCTTCCTTCTGCGGCGTTCGGGACGCCACGGAGTACTTGCCGGTCAGGGCCGGCCGCTTCTCTAACCCCTCGCTCTGGAGCAGCTGCACGAAATCCCGATCCTCCCAGAGGTGGGCCAGACCATCGAGCAGCGTGTACAGGCGGCTTTCCTTCCCTTGAGCCTCCCGGGCAAACGAGTCCTTGGCCTGGGTGGCCGTGGCGATGTCCTCGGTCAGTGCCGCGACGGTGTACTCCTCGGCGTCGGCCCCTTTGCGCTTGCGGCGATCCATTCGGGCGTTGATGATCGAGCGAGCCCGAGCGAAGTTGTTGCTGTTGACGATCCCCTGATCGAACGCGTCCATGAGCACGTTCTGGATGGTCGCGCCGTCCGCCTGCGCAACCAGGACGGCGAACGAGATGGGCATGATCTCCTGTTCCACCCCCTGGATGAGGCGGTCCTCCCCGTTCTCCACCAGCTTGATGTACTGACGGATGTACTCGACGCTCCGGCACGCGATCTTGGCGATCTTCGCGTAGTCCCACCCCTCGTCGTGGAGGGACTTGAGTTCGCGGGCGAAGTGCATGGTGCCTGGGCGCGTCCGGGCCAGGTTCTCGACCAGAGATTCGAGGTACGCCTGTTTCCTGGTGCAGGTAACCACCTCGGCACGGATGTGGGTCTTGCCCAGCCGCTGGTGCGCGATCAACCGCCCCTCTCCGCAGATCAGTTCGTAGAAGCCATCCTTGGCCAGGAACTTGTCGTTAACGCGTATGTCCTTGATCTGGCCGACGGCGTCGATGCTCTGCACGTTGAGGGCAAACTGCCCCTCATCGCGCGTGCGCGAGTTGATCACCCGAATCTTGTCGACCGGGATCATCTCGCGCCGGCGGTCCTTCATCAGACGGATAGGTACGTTTTCCATTCAGGCCCTCGCCAGTTGAAAGATGAACTCCAGCCCGCTGTGCCCGTACATGACCAGCCGGGATTCGGAGGATCCGAACACTCGAATGCCGCGCTCGCGCACGAGCAGGCGCGGCAGCGCCACATAGCCGAGGATCTGCGGCCCTTCGCTGGCCGAGACGGGCACGCCCAGCGTGATGTCCACAACGCCACGATCGTCGGGGCGGAAGTACCAGTACTGGCTGTACCCGTGCGGCACGGGCACGGATGGCTGGATCAACACGGTGAACTTGCCGTTGACAACCAGGAAGTCGTCGTAGCTCTCGACCTGCTCCACGGTTTGGCGGAGCTGGGCCTCAACCTGGGCACGAATCTCACCCGCGGCCGCCCGGAAGAGCTGCTGATAGGCCGCGTCCAGAGAACGAAAGTGCGTGGCATAGGTGCTCACGGAGGGGGCCCGCTCGTCGGCGCTCACCAGGGACCGTCGAAGCAGGCCATGCTCCCGATGCAGCCTTTCAAGGTGACCGAGCATCGTCTCCGGCGAGAACCGCAGCGCCGCCTGTGCGAGGATTGCCTGGGCACGGTCAAAGACGGCCTGATCAACCAGCGGGTCGATCGCGCCCGCCGTCCTCACCCATTGATCGACCGGGTTCCTACGAGTGGGAGTCTTGAGCTTGCTTGTGGTCTTGTTGTAGACCAGCGTGCCGGCGTACATGATGTTCGTGAGAATCCGGCGGATCTTCCCGACGTCCCACAGCCCGCCCATGGCAGAGCGTGACCCGTCGGCGTTCAGCCTGGCGGCGATCTGCTCCATCGAGTTGCCGGCGTCGATGTACTCCTCGAAGATGCGTCGCACCGTGACGACCTGATCTTCAGGCCCGAGGGTCAGCGTCACCCGTTGGTTCTGGATGCTCTTCTTCTGGCCGTGGGCCAAGACATGCAGGCGGTTGCGAGACTCATCCAGGAGCAGACGGTCGAAGCCGAACGGCGCCTTGCCGCCCGCCCAGTATCCCTGTTGGGCGATCTTCACACATCCGTAGAACACCTTTGCACTGAGTTCCTTGCTGTACTGCGCGGCCCGGAAGCGCTCGAACTGCACGTACACCGGATACAGCGGATCGTCGGGACGGGGCATCCCAAGCGTGGTGTAGATGACCTGCTTGCCGTGCTTCTTGCACTCGGCGCTGTACGTCGCCGACAGGTCGATGTCCTGAAACCGCCCCCAACGGCTCACGTCCAGGCAGAGCACGAAGTCGAAGTCCTTTCGCTTCTTGACCCATGTCTCCATCATGTCGTTGAAGTCGTCGCGCCCCTCGGCCGTGAGGCCGGACTTTCCGCGGTCAGCGAACTCATGGATGATGTCGACGCCATTGTCGGCGGCCCACTTCTGGACGAGTTCCTGCTGAATCGCGACCGAGTTCTCCTGCCGATCTCGCGCGGAGTGCCGGTAGTACGCGACGCCCCGAAATCGCGGCACGGCCGGGGCCACTGAAGCATCAGGTGTGGCCCACCACGGGACCGGATTCGGTATGCTCATCGCGTCCTCGCCAACGTCGCCGCTCCAGCCTCACCGCGGGTACGCCCCGGCGACGATGCGGGTCTTCATGGTCGACGCGAAGTATGAACGAGGCCTGTGACGTTCAGCGCGACGACTCGGTGACGTTTGTGTGACGTCGCGAGCCGGTCAGGTCCAGCATGTATCGGCCGTGGTGCCCCACGATCGCATCAGCAAGGTCACCCATGCCGCCGCGGCGCAGCTTGATTCGCAGCCGACGCACGCCGGCCCGCAGGACCGCGGTATCGGTGAAGTCGTCATCCCAGATCTCCTGGATGAGGTCCAGGTGGGTCACGTACTGGTTGGCACTGCGGGTCAGGCGGGCGAGCAGCCAGAAGCCTTGCGTGTGGCCAAGGTGCAGAACGTTGCCGTTCCAAACGACCGACAGTGTGGCCTCATCCATCAGCGGCCGACCAGGGGTGCTTCGGCCGCCTCGGTGCTGTCCGTTCATCCCGGACCCAACGAGGCCCCCATCGTGCAACTCCCGCACGATCGTGGCGAGCTCCTTGGCGCACAAAGCCGCGCCCATGATGTGTTCAGTGAGTTGTCTGCAGAGCACATCCAGTCGAGTAGCCGGGTCGGTGGTCATGACGATCCCCGTGCGTTGGCCGCACGGGTCCCGTCCTCAACGACTGAACTGGCCCGCTATATTCAGACGCAGCACGCTGCGCAGAGGCGGACTCCGCGGGGCACAGGACGACGGGCCGATGGCGGTGACTCCGATGGCCGGACATGCGGCACGGGTCGTTGGCAACGGGGGCGCAGAGACGGCAGGCCTGAGATTCTGCGACGGCATGCGGTTTGTGCGACACTGGCTCGTGTGTCATGGTGTCATTCCGAAGGGCGGTGAGACTATTCGGGCACCCGTCGCTACTCCCCGGCATCCTCCCTGAGCGTGCGTTCGTCGCACCCAAGGGCCTTCGCTGCACGACTCCATGTGCCGTGTTGCTCCTTGGCCCACTGGGCCAGGCCGCGTTGGAAGTGCCGGATTCGCTCGCGCCGTGTGCCCTCGCCCCAAGGTGTGGCTTCATCGGTACCAGCAGCAGGACGCCCGCCGGCTTGCCACGCAGAGACGGCGCGCGCCACGGCGTCGGTATCGGGACGCCCGTGCCACCAGGCGGTAACAAGTACTGCCAGACGCTGCAGATCGCGGAGGTTGCCGGGGAGCGGGTGGGAAGACACGGCATCCAAGAGCACGCGATTCTGCGGGGGGTCGGAAGGCACCGCTGTGGACACTCTCAACTCTCTCCACACCCTGCCCCAGTCGTCCGGCAAGTCCTCGCGGCACTCGCGCAGCGGAGGAAGTGTCACGATGAGATGGCTGAGCCGATCAAAGAGATCTGGTGCGAGTCGCTTGGAGAGGTCTGCAATCGGCGCATTGCTGGCACAGATGACCTCCACATCGACGGACAGCTCCTTGTCCGCACCCACTTGCCGATAACGACGCCGCCGGTCCTGAAGGAAGCGGATCAGCTTTCGCTGTACGGCCATCGGGAGGTCCTGCACCTCATCGAGAAAGAGGATGCCGCCGTCCGCGTTCCCGAGGAGTCCCTTGCGAACGACCTCGGCACCAGTGAACGCGCCCTTGACGTGCCCGAAGAGTTCGCTCTCGGCGAGCGTGGAGTCAAGTGCGCCGCACGGCACGGTCACGACGCTGCCGCGGCGCTTGATGCTCGCCACGAGGGTCTCGACGAGCCGCGTCTTTCCAGTACCTCGCTCACCCAGCACGAGCAGCGGCGCGCCCGCCACTCCCGCATACCGAATCAGGTCATCCAACGCCCGACGTCTCGCCGGGGACTTCGCCTCGGGGTCATACTGCGCGACGGGCGCACGCACCGACGCGGCTTCACGTACCTCAGCGAGATACGTCGAGATGGGGAACTCCACGGGATCGATCCGGACCGCGCCGTCCCGCCCTTCCCGCTGTGAAGACCACAGCCGGGTACCGGCTGGGAATGCACCTCCCGCGTGCAGCAGCAGCCACACACAGTGCATCGCCGGCGTTCCCGGCGAGATATTGACGTTGAGTCGGTCCTCGCTCTCAAGTGTTGGGAGCACTCCCCGCGAAACCGCCTCGTACACCTCCGCGTGGCTGCTGGGGTCCTTGACCGGGAGAGAGCGCACGTCCATGCGCGGACCGTCCCAGGCATCGCCTGGGTTGAAGGGCTCCATCTTCCGGCACAGGTAGATTACCTTGCCAATGTGGTGGCCCTTGCCCTTGAGGAGGCGCACAGCGTTTCGCAGAACCTCGACGCCGTGGTTCTTCGAGTGCCATGCGATCAGCGTCTCGGTCTTCGTGCTCATGAGCTGGTCTCCGCTACGAGCACCCGTTTCAGTCCGAGAGAGTTAGCGAGCGCTCTGGCCGCATCTCGCTCGCTTGGGGCGGTAACGCCGACCACTCTGGAGCCGTCGGACAGCCGAAACACCCGCGGAGCCCCGTCGACCTGCGTCTTCTCGTCCTTGGCGTTGCTTTCGGGCTTGGCGTTCGCGGGCAGCCGGGGAGCTCGAACGCGGTACGTGAACCGAATCGAATGCGTCCAACGCAATCCTCGTTTCTCTGCCTCGCGGCGCAGAACCGTCTCGTTGTGCCTGGCCTCGTCCAGTCGAACCGCGCAGTCGGCAACAACATCATCCAGTGCAACCTCGACGACGGGCTTGATGCTGACGATGCCGTCGAGGTTCTTTGGGGGGGCGCCAGGCCCGAGGAAGACGACATCGCCGACCACGTCTCCCAATGTCGCCGGCGATTCGATCCGCCACGCGGCTGCCCCCTTCCACTCGTCCAGCAACCTCACGAGCTCGCGCGTACCTGACTGGTCGAGACGTACTCCAAGCTCAAAGCCATCATCCAATCCGTGGCGTTGCAGGTTCGCCGACATGATCATCGAGTCCTGATCGCACACGATCGCTTTCGCATGCAGCCAGGGCAGACACACCAGCTCCACGCCTGCGCGACGCATCTTGAGCATGGCATTGGTGGCCACAGAGCGGTATCTGGCAAGGGCCGTCACGGCAACGCCCTTCGCCGCACGCTCACACAGGGCCTCAACGACCGGATGATCGGCGTCCCACCCGTAGCTGCAGACGATGATCCGCTGCTTGGTCGTGCGGATCATCGTGAGCATGGCGTCCTTGATATGGCAGCGCCCAGCCATCGTCGTGTGGATCACGGCGTCCGTGGCGGGCAGAGCGACCTCCCCAAGCGGCTTGATGCGATCCAGCTCCCCCTTCTCCAGAAGTTCGCGTTCTGCCAGTTCCCAGATGACGTACCGGATCTGGCCGAACAGCGCTCGCGCTTCCGTCGCGTTCAGTCGCACCGCCAGTTCCTCGTTGCGAGTCAGGGCTTCCGTGGTGAGGTTCGCCGTCAGGAGCAGCCCACGGGCTGCATCGGTTCCGGGATCAACAAGCACACATTTGGCGTGGAACGACGGCGATGACCGGATGACCATGCGCCCGGCGAACTTGTCGAGCATGCGCTTGTGCGCCTCCGCAGTCTTCGCGTCGAACACGTCCTCATCACTCACGTCACGGTCGAGCTTTGCCTCCGCGGAGATGAGCCCATACACACGGCAGCCCCGCGACGCCGCGGCGAGGAGTTCCCGTTGGACCTCTGCGTCCGAGAGCAGGAACGAGCTGAAGACGACGACTTGCCGAGCGCTGCGCAGCAACGACAGCACGTCGTCAAGGACGACTCGATCGCGCCCCGTTGCGCACACTTTCCAGTCCGGGGTCAGTGCGGTCCCTCCGGAACGCGGACTTGGCGGCGACCGCCGCACGAGCACTGGCGGAACGGGTTGCTCTCTCTGATCGAGAGCCGTTTCCACAGGCATGTCCCACATGTTGCTGGTTTCCATCTTCACAAGCTCCAATCAAGGGCCGACTGCAATGCCCAATAGGCCCGGGGTTTGGAGCCGTTCACACCCTTCTCGCCGAGTTCCCGAGCCAGCATCTCGCGGCTCGGGAACTGAACGGTCCAGCCGTCGAACGCCGACCTGATTCGGCTGGTCAACGCCGCAAAGACCTTCTCAGTTTGCACAGCGCTGATCTGCGACACGAGCTGATATCTGGCCCACTCCGACGCCGATTGTTCAGAATCGGGACAGAGCTTGATGTTGGGCACCTTCATGTCCTGGAACTCACCAAAGCGGTCCAAGGCGGGCGACGTGAACGCCAGCGCCGTGCGCATGTTGAGCTTCTCGTCCTCGGAGGTCGTCGCCTTGAAGGGGATGCGCAGGGCGCTGCGGCTCGCGTCCCACCGTTGAGAGAGGTTGCGTGCACCGAGAAGGTCGGCCCACACTCGGTCCCTTGAAGGGAGGCCGTCCACGGAGAGAGGCTGATCCACACGCGCCTTCGTTCCGATCACACCAACAGCATGAAGCTCGGGCGTCGCGCCTGGGCTCCAGAACAACTCCAGTTCGTCATCGGCGGTGGCATCGATCGCCGGCGCCGAGATGTCGTCAAACCGCGCCAGCCGACCGTCCGCCAGCATCAAAGCCGAGTGGTCCTGCGCTCGAAGTATCCAATCGGGCATCGCCTCCGCTCGGGGCCTGGCCGCATCGCGACGCCTAGGCTCTCGCTCGTTGCCGTTCAAGTCGGCGGCCTTAGGTGCGACACCGACGATTGGAAACTCAACCAGCGGATCCTCGCAGGCCCAGATGGTCCATTCGCCCTTATCCGGCTGTAGCACGCTGCCCGACCGTGCGGCGCGATCCCCGTCCTCGGTGAGTCGCGTCAGATTGTCGTCAATGAGGCGCAGGTCTCGGCAGATGAGCAGGAGACGCTTGGCGACGGTGACCATGCCCGCACCAGGACCGAGCAGCTCGGACGCCAGCGACGCCGGATCAAGGGAGTATCCACCTGCCCTCCGGGCGCTGGCCCAGACAAGGACAGGCGTGATCTCGGCTCGCTTTTCCTCCCGCGCAATGGTCGCGACCAAGTCATAGCGACGAACAGGAACGGTGCGCTTCAGTGTGAATGGCACGCTCACGATGACTGCCCTCCCCCGGGTCGACCGTACCGCAACCCATACTCGAGTGACTTTGCCAGGCCGCTGAGGATCGGTGAGCGGCACTTGAGCATCGCATGCCGGTGCCCCACGACCACGAGCTGGTACCTGGCTCGCGTCACCGCGACATTGATCCGATTCGGGCTCTCCAGGAAGCTCGTGGCACGCCGATTGGCGACGGACAGGAACACGATGTCTGCCTCGTGCCCTTGGAAGCGATCGACTGTGCACACGTGCGCGGATGCCACGTCGCGGCCATTGAGCCGGAGCGTGGACTCCTCCATCGGATGGCGTTCGCCGGAGAGCGGCTGCACGGCTCGGCGCAGCAGTCGCTCTTGTGCGCGATAGAACGTCAACACCGCGATCTGCCACAGCCGACCGTCCGGCCGAGGATTGCGAGCGGCCCAGCGCAGAAACTCCTTCATTTCCGCGACGACGACTTCAGCCTCCGGCTCGCTGAACCCTGAGGTGCGCGTTTGCACATCAAGCCAGGCCGCCCGAGACACGTAGCGGTCCCAGCCCGCCGAAGACCACGCTCGCTGCTGGGCCATATCCGCCGGATCAAGGAGCGCTTGGTGGTGGTAGATGGTGTCTCGCGGAAAACGCGAGATCTCGGGGTGCATGCGTCGCTGGTAGGACAGCTTGGTATGGCGCGGGCGCAGAACATCCTCTGCAAAGCCCTCCGTCAGCGTGGTTGGGGTGATCGGGCCGCGCCGACCAAATCCCAGGCGCAGGGATTCCAGCACGGATGGCAGGGCGACCCGCTGCACATTCAGAAGGTGGTCGCTGATCGTCGTGGCTTTGATACCGGTCGCCTCGGCGGGGAGCAGCCGTTCTCGGTCCCGTCGATATGCGTCGGCCCGCGGGCTGCGGCTCCCATCGCGTTCGAAGTGCCGCTGTTCGTACTCGCGGGAGAGGCGCCACGCGATTTGCGATTCCCAGGTGTTCTCCGAGTCGTCTTTCCGTTCGCGGTTGTAGTTTCCGGGGTATCCGGCTGCACGACGACGCAGCAGTTCCGCGCCGGCGAAGCTGCCACGGATCACGGCCGCATCGGCCGGCCATTCCCCGGCTCGTTTCGCACCGTCGGATGTGGCGAGGATCAACGGTGCGCTGTGCAGAGTCTTCCAGTCGCTCGTATCGCCGTCGACCCAGGCAACGCCGTGCGCCTCTGCCTGGCTGGCGTACACATCGTGAACAGTCGGATCATCCGACACGACGATGACCGGCTTCCATCGCTCCGGGGCCGTGGTGCTGTTCATGTTGTCGAACACGTCCAGGCAGGCATCCCGCGCGGCTTCGCTGGGTAGAGCCGCTTGTACGTTCGCCGCAACCTCGTCATCATCGACGTACGGAGAGAGCTGCTGCGGATCGCCGACAAGCACCCAGCGCTTGGCGAGCAGCGCCGGCACCAAGAACTCCTGAAACGTCGTCTTGCTAGCCTCATCCACGATCAGAACGTCAAACACTGGCTCGACGCCGCGGCGGTCGATCTGCTGCGCTCTGATGTCCGGATGTTGGAGGATGCCGATGGTGGTGCCGCACACCAGATTGGCACACTGAAGGACGATGCGCTCGATCGTGTCCTCTTCGCCACGCAGCGCCTGAACCATCAGATTCTGGGCGGGAGTTCGGTTCCGCGCTCGCTGAAGGTGCGACGTGATCTGCCGGCGAACCGTCTGCTTGAACTCTTCGAGCCGGTACGGCTGTGCCTTGGCAGAAACCTTGTGCTGATCACCGATCCGCACGGCGAGCACGTGATCGCGGTACTTCTGCTCCTTGTCCTTCAGGCGCTCCAGCACGTTGTCCACCGCCACGTGGGTGGAGGCGCACAGGAGCACCCGCTTGCCCTGCTCGACGAGTTGCATCACCAACTCGCAGATCACCGTCGTCTTGCCCGATCCTGGCGGGCCCTCGAGGATTGAGAAGTCGGGGGAGGCCAGGGCCTGCCGGACGAACGTGCGCTGCTCTTCGGCTCCCTCGATGTCACGGGTCAGCACGAACCACTGGTTCACCTCCGCCGTTCCTGGTTCAGGCCACTCGACAACGGCCACCGGCCGTCCGGTCGGCCAGAGTCCGTCCTTCGGCTGGGCTGGACCAAGGAGTCGCAGCAACGGAAGGTTCTCCGGACGGGGCTGGCCCTTCAGCTGAAGCATGGCCTGCGTCTGGCGGTGGATGGCGTAGGTGTTGGGCCGCAGGAGCAGGTGATCCTCTTCGGGTTCACGTTCCAGCAGCAACCTCCCCGTGTTCTCGTCCGCATCGAGAACCGCGATCTTCCGTGACTCGTCGAACGCAACGGCGGCTTCATCAGGCGATGCCTCGTACACCTCGCGCGCCTGATCTCCGAAGAACTTCCTGAGGTCGCGCTCGAAGCGGTCGTTCTCACCAGCCGGCGCACACAGTTCCACCCACACGCCATCCGCGACCTGCGGTTCCTGGTCGGTCTCGTCCCGTTGCCATGCAACACGGATCGCTGTCGTTTCCTGGTGCGACTTCGCCCGACGGAGATACTGCACAAACTCGTCGATGCTTCCCCGAGCAAACCTCTCGACCTGGTCCACCGGCAGGTCGGGGTACGGAACTGTGAGTGCTTCGAACCAGGGCGATGCCATTGAACTGTTCCTCGCGGCCTTCGGCAGATCGCCGACGAACCGCTCCTCCTCATGCAACCGCAGTGCCATCGCCCCGAAGTGCGGAATCGACGTCCGGGCCGAGCGCGGACCGGGAGCACATCGTACACAATCGACCCGCACACGGGTGAAACGACCCGGCTCGGGCGATCACCACCCTTCCTGGTGCGGCGGCAATGCCAGCATGCACATTGGCACGGCGGATGCATCTGTCGAGACAGAAAAGGAGCCCCAGATGACATCACCCAAAGAGCGGCCGCAGGTGACCGAGCTGAAGATGACAACCCACGCGAGCGCACGCCGCCAGCAGCGAGGTATTGCTGGCGGTGTCATGGAGGCAGTTCTCGCATTCGGAGACGCTTACCGCGCGGGCGACGGGTGCATGGCCTACTTCCTGGGCGAGCAGGCCGCCCGAAGGCACGCTCCGTCACTGCGCCGGGTCGCGGACCGAGCCCGCAACGTCGCCGTGGTCGTGTCAGACGACGGAGCCGTGGTGACGGTGCAGCACGTCCCGCGGCCGAAGAAGTACTGGAGGGCCGCATAGCCGCGTCCGATCGAGCCGGCGCGGCCAGACGAGGTACACTGTTGCCGTTGGACAGGCAATCGAACGCATGGAGGCGATCATGCAGTCGGCACAGTCGTTTGTTCGTGAGCTCATTGGGACATTGGTGTCGAAGGGAATCGACCCGAATCCCGTTGTTTTCAAACCCTCGGATGAGGCGGGAACTGGACCCGTCCGAACGGGCTGCCTCAAGCCTCACGGCGAGCTGCACAACTTCCGCCGTCAGCTCAATCGCAACGCCTTTCTGTGCGGATGCCTGGATTTCACAGACGACGCGCCGGTCGAGCACCTGATTGTCGGATTTGGGTTTAAGCACGGTTCAACGACCATCGTGGATCGGATGGCCCACGCGGTCGGGACGCAAAGCGCGGTCAGTATTCCGGATCACATCGCCAGAGCCATCACCGCGCACGTGCAGCAGAAGCATGCCAACGAGGTGCTGCTGTACCACAATCACCCGCAAAACCCGATCAACGTGGTGTTCGACAACACGCCGCTTCCCTCGGGCACCGATCGCCGAACTCTCGTCAGCTTCCACAGCGACGCGACGGTGCTTGGAAAGTCGCTGATGGGTGGGGGCAGAGTAAGGTTCTACATCGGGGAGAACGGGTTCGTCCAGGAGTTTCGCTCCCCTGATCTCCTGTCCCTTCTTGAGTCTATCACCGCACGTGCGAACCCGGTCCAGGCTCCGACGGGTGTGTGAGGAGGGCGACCACGCGCATGGGCTCACTGATCACTCTCAGCATCGGATCGCTCGAAATCGATTGGGGCAAGAACAACATCGGGCGTGACCATTCCGCACTGTTCGTTGCCGCCGACCGCAAGAAGGCCAAGTACTTCTATTCCGACGAGACGTTCAAACGGAAGCCGGCGTTCGTTCGACCCCTCAGGTCCATCGTGGATCGTCTCGACCTGTTGGGCTACACGCTCGCGGATTGCAAGGGCCTCTACGAAGAATCGGCATCGGCTGCGCACGAGGACGAGGCGCCAGTTGTCAGTTTCGCCGATTTCGCGCGCGTGCTCAGTCGGGTGAACGTCAACAAGGTGCGCCTGCCCGAGCATGAGTATGACTACGACCTCGGCGAGTTCGCCGCCAAGGCCATTCTGGCCGATCCGGAGTTCGTGAAGGCTCATCCGGCCCTTGGGAAGCTCAGCCGAGACGACGGCGTCTTCTTCGAGAATCTGGACCCATACCTGGTGCTCCGTTTGCTCGCGGAGAACAAGAACAACCTCGATCTGGATGTCGTGTGGCGCTTCGCCGACGTGGTGGCCGGCGGATGGGTTGAGTCAGACGAGGTTCGTTCGGGCGTGTCGGAGGCCGACACCATTCTGGTCGTCACTGAAGGGTCCACGGATGGCTCGGTACTGAAACAGTCACTCCCGGTCGTGCTCCCACAGGTCTCCGACTTTTTCACGTTCATCGACATGACGGAGAACTACCCCTTCACGGGCACCGGGAATGTGGTGCGCTTCTGCCAGGGGCTGGCTCGAATCATGATCCAGAATCGCATTCTCGTGGTGCTCGACAACGACTCCGCCGGTCACGACGCGCTTGCCCGCATCAAAGAACTGGCCCTCCCCCGTCGAATGCGGGCAACGGTGCTGCCCGACCTCGAGGAGTGCCGAAACGTCCGCACGCTCGGTCCGACGGGAGATAAAGACGCCGACATCAACGGAAAGGCGGTGTCGATCGAGTGGTTCCTGAACACGCAGTTGCCCGGACGGGGCGCGCCGGTGGTCCGGTGGACCGGATTCAACGATGCCCGGGGCACCTATCAGGGTGAACTGGTGGACAAACAGGCCTATACGCGGCACTTCTTCGAACACATGGGCCGTCCGAATCAGACTTGGCCGAAGCTCGAGCAGCTGTGGCGGCATCTGTTGCGCACCTGCACCGAACCATCCGCGCTGTGAACCGGTTCCATTCCCTATGCGGCTGCCCGGCCCGCTGCCCGCCAAATCGTGCGACTTTGAGACAGTCTCTGAAGGGCTCTCTTTCGTCGCAGCAGGGCAAAGGCGCTCGGATAAACGTGCCGGGGAGATGAACGCCGATGCGGTGTCTCTGGGGCTCTGGAAAGGGGTTCGTCACACCACCCCACGCCCACTATTCGATAACCCCCGGGTCGCAAGACTCGGGGTTGTCGTTTTTGCTGGTACTCCCGACCCGTAGCAGCATGCGCGACACGCGATCTACACGACGTTCTTTCGAGTTGGATTGCTCACTGGAAAGGCGCCGGCCTGCCGCAGTCTCTTGAGCAGGGCTGGCGCGCCGTGCTCTGCCTGGAACTCTTGCT
Organism: uncultured Phycisphaeraceae bacterium; assembly: GCA_964628245.1. Taxonomy (GTDB): domain Bacteria; phylum Planctomycetota; class Phycisphaerae; order Phycisphaerales; family UBA1924. The sequence continues at coordinate 42,731 of CAZVMU010000003.1, forward strand.
CAGGCGTGCTGATCGAGATGAGCAGTAGAAGCCCGTACTCGCGGCCACCGAATCCGAACTTCACCTTGCCTGTGGCCAAGTTGACGAAGAGGAGGTGGGTGTGGGGCGAGAAGGCTTCAGGCAGCGGTCCGGCCACTTCGCCCGGAGCCAGCGTCGCTTGCATGCTGTACTTGGCAAAGCCGTGAAGTGTCACCCCAAGCCAACCCTTCTGAATCAACTGGTCCGAAGTGCGAACCGGGGCCAAGGGAGAGTGTCTCGGGAGGACCATCACCATTTCGAACTCGCCACTCGGACCGGGCTTCTGCCCCGAACCCCAATCGCCCGTCATCTCGTTTGTGCAGTAAACGGTGTGATCCGGAAGGTACTCGTCATAGCCGAGGATCGTCGCATCGCCACCGAGGTAGAACGGTACTGGCGATGCCAGATACAGCGATCGCGTGTCGAACAAGTCGTCGAGCGCTGCGGTCCGCTGCTTGAGAACTTCTGTGTATTGCCTCTCGGGGGACGTGGCCACGGACGATCGTAGAGCCGCAGTCCAAATGTCTTCAACTCGCCGGAGCGTCCCGGTCGCACAGGCGTCTCGGTGCGCTAGGGATTGGATTCGTCACACCACCCCTCGCCCTCTATTACCGGGCCGGTTGCGAATGCGACCGGCCCTTTGGTTTTCAGGGAACGCCGCCGAGAGACCTCGGCGGCGTTTTCGCGTTTTGGACCACGTTCCGAAGGGATCGGCGGCGCGAGTGGCCGCGGGCCAGTTCTCTGCCGGTCGGCGTGTCCATAACCGGCTCCAGCCCACTCCGGCCTCACGGGCGCGACTTTGACCCAAAGCGTCTCTCGTCGCCGGGTGCCCGGGTTAAGAGGGGTTCGTGCTCGCGAAAGCGGGATAGATGCGGTAGCAGCCGCGATCCGTTGGCTATCGCGCCGCACGACGCGCGACTCTTGCATAGCGGCATGCGGTAATCGCTCGACCGCCATCACGCCATGACGAGTGTTCGCGGATACTCGGCGCGTATTGAGTACAGCGGGAGTGCCGCGTTCTGCTTCGGCCTAGCAACCCTGATTAAAGCGGAAGAGATAATACAGCAGATCGTCGATAGTGACGCCTCCATCCGGCGTCCCTGTCGCAGAGCCGTCGTCGACGTCGGCGCCGAGTGAACCCGCATTGAAGATGTTCAGGTAGTACAGCAGGTCATCGATCGTGACGCCGCCGTCGGGCGTGCCCGTGGCGGTTCCATCGTCGATGTCGGCGACACAGGACGAACCGATGCTGAGTCGCACCTGGCCTGTGGGGTACTCCACCTGCCACGTCTGCCCGCCATTCAGGGCCGGAAGGTTCAACGTGTCGAAGGTTCCGCTCACAGACGAGGCGGTCAGGATCGTGAACGTATCGCCTGTTGTGGGCTGATACCCGTTAAGGAACGAGACATTGAGTGTCCCTGTGAGGACCGCCGAGCCCGTGATCTCCAGTGTGTCGTACGCCCCGACCGATTCGATCTGGATGTCGAGCGCCCCATTCGCCACCTGGGTGTATGTGTTGAGCATGTGGAGCGTGGCCGTGCTATTGAAGTTGAAGCCCTGAGGCGAGACATGCCCATCGTTGAACACCTGGCCCGCAACTCGGCCGTTGCCGACGAGGGTGCCAAGATTCCCAACGACCACCGTGCTGCTTCCCGTGTTGGAGCCGCCCGAGTCCACGAGATAGAGCGTGCCCTCGCTCACGGAAGTGGAGCCGGAGTACGTGTTGGTGGTGTTGAGGAAGAGTGTGCCTGTGCCGTCCTTGTTGAACCCCGTGCCGTTGTTGATCTCGCCAACGTTCTTGAGCGTCCCGCTGCGGAACACGGGGATATCGATGGGATTCACGCCGCCGATAGTGTTGTTGTTCATATCGAGCGTGGCGCCGTCGAGAATGAACGTGCTCTGCCCGGTTCCGGCGTCGGTGATATGGCCGTGGATGTCGACGATACCGCCGGACAGGTTGAGGTCGCTGTTCGCGCCGTTCTGGCTCATCACCACGCCCGCCGAACCGATGTTCAGCGCGGAGAGCCCGCCCGTGACGGTGCAGGTGCCCGACGAAAGCGGACCGACTCCGATCGTGAGGCCTAAGCATGAGACGCTGCCGCCGGTATTGATCGAGAGTTCACCCACGCCGACATCTCCCACTTCAAGCATGCCAGAACTGCTGAGGGTGGATCCGGACCCACTCACCGTAGCTGTCCCCGACGAGAAGGAATGTTGACCGATCTGAATCGTGCCCGCAGTGACATCTGCTCCGCTCAGCACGTCGAGCGTGCTCGTTGAGGCAAAACCAACAGCAAGCAAGTTGGCGCAGGAGAGCATGGAGCCTTCGCCAGAGACGGTCGCGTCAGCGTCTTCGATGAGCCCCACATAAACATCCGGACAGGAGAACGAGCCGCCAGCCTCCACGACGAGCGATCCCGAGCCGATGTTGCCGATCCGGGCTTCGTCCGTGCATGTCCACGTCGACCCCGCGCCGCTCACAGTCACCCGCCCGGGCACGCCCGCAACGCCATAGATGTACATGCTGGGGCCAGACACGTCCGCTCCGTCGGTGACCCGCAATGACTCGACACCGATCGCTCCACCATGGATTGAAATGCCCGATCCATATGTGAACGACGTAGCGCTCCCCGAGAGAGTCAACTCGCGGCCAGCGCCGGTGAATGGGACGAAGGCAGCAGCCCCCGGAGTCGTGATCTGCCCGCTCATCGTGCAATCCTGGAGCAGTTCGATCCCCGCCGGGTTGTTCAGCGTGATGTCGCGCGCCAATGACGGGACATTGAGCTTGCAGCAGCCGCTCCCATTCACAACAACGGGCGTCGTTCCCGTCCCCAGGGCGCCGCTGCTCACAATCTCCAGCGACCCGCCATTGATCGACCAGTTCCCCGCGTAGGTGTTTGCGGACAGCAAACGCACCGTTCCTTGCCCAACCGTCGTCGTTGTTGTAGCGCCGCTGTTCCAGACGCTCACGCCATTGGAGCCGACGATGAGTGTGTCGTTGGATGTCGGCCCGCCGTTCAGCGTCACGCTCGCGCCAAAGACGTTGCAGGAGCCGTTGTAGGTGCTCGTGCCCGTGCCGCCCTGAAGCGTGCCGCCACCGCCCATACCGGTCGGCATCGTGTACGTCAGGCCGTTCGCAAGCTCCAACACGCCGGTGTTGAAGACATTGATCGTGCCCGTGCCCAGTGCTTGCGCGTTCCTCAAGCGGACGAGGGGACCGTTGATCGTCGTGTTCCCCGATCGCGTGCTCGCGATGTTGAACTCCGCACTCCCAGTGCCGGTGACGGTCAAGGCGTTCGCGTTCGCGGCGAACGGCTTGAAGAAATCCAGGAACGCGTTGTTGACAAGGTCGATGCTCCCACCACTAGTCCCCAGCGTGATGTCGCGACTGATGATGAACGTCGGATTGACCGAGCCATCCAGGCGCAGCCGCCCACCGTTGAGCGTGATCGGTGCGGTGCTGAATCCCAGAGCACCATTCGTGGTGATAACCACGGTCGTGCTCGTACCGCTGATGATGGTGCCGCCGGTGTAGGAGTTCGATGAGATGGGCAGGAGGCTGATGGTTCCCCCGCCGCTGAACGTGAGCGGACCAGTTCCGACCAGCGCCGAGCGGATGATCGGGCTAAACCCGCCTCCGCTGATCGTCCCGTTGCCAAGCTGGATGTTGCCGCCGATGAGCGTGTAACTGTTGAGGAAGTTCAGCGACAGCGCGAACGTGTTCGTCGGACACGTGATGATGCTCTGCCCGCCGGGGATCGTGTTGGGAAAGAGCGCGAAGTCGCTGATCGTCGGCACGGTGTTGTCCACCCAGTTCGAGGCGGTCGCCCACTGCGCGTTGCCAGCGCTGTTGTCCCAGTTGTCACCATGGGCATGCGTGAACCCAACAGCGAGGCCTGCAAACGCGGTGATCAATGACGTGTGACTTCTGTGATTCATCATGGGAACTCTCCGAGTTATATGGATCGCCACCCTCTCATACAGAGTGAGCGTTCATCGCGGCCCGATGGCAATGAACGAGAATGACCAGAGCGCCCCGCCCGTTTCGCCAGCGCCGCTGGAACCGCAACTCACTTGGATCGAAACACTGCCGGAAGTTGGCACGCCCGTCGTCACGACCGGCGCGCAACCATTGCTCAGAATGCCCGTCGCCGTGACGACCGGAGCACTGGCGAATGGCGTCGAGAACGTAATCGTGTACTCGCCGCAGTCTTGACGAGTCACCGTAAAGCCCGTTCCCGCACCGATCGTCGGCGTCGCCGCGCACCCGAGCGGCTGGTTCGTATTCACCCTGCCCCGGACGATGCGAAGATTCTCGTCGCCCGCCGCCGCGAAGTGGGTCCCCACTCGGACCCTCCCGCCCGGCCCGGGAAGGATCGCGATGTCACCAGCCGATCGAGCATTTACCAGCGAGAGTTGCGTGCTGCCCGGTGAACCGAACCCCATCCATCCCGTCTCGGTGTTGCTGCTGTTCCAGAACCCGAGGTACCCGGCCTGAGTCGAGTTTGGGCCGCTGTCCTGCACCACAATGACAGGATCAATATCACGCACGACGTGCAAGGGGACACCGGGAGAGGTAGTGCCGATGCCGAAGTTGCCCGTACTGATCCCGACATGCCCGCTGTTGTCCACAACAACTGCGTTCGCCGGCGAGCCATCAGGAGCAGACAGACCGTTCGCTGCCGATGACAGATTCGAAGTGTTCGCGTGTGTCGCTCGAGGCGTCGATGTGATCGCCTGCCGTGGTGACAACGTGACATATCCAAACACATCACTGCAGGGCGCGCCGGTATTCGTGCGCACATCGATCTCAAGATACCGACCCGCCCCCGTGGCGAACTGCTGGCCAAAGTCGATCGTGACGCTGAATCGCCCCTCGATCACCGGAACGTCATCCACACAGATCGTGCCGCCGACCTGTGCCCCAGCCAACTCGGCGTCAAAGAGCCGAAAGCGAAGATCGTGGAGTCCATTCGCAAGGGCGCTCTCACGCTTCAGCTCACCTTGATAGGTAAATGCGGTGGATTGGGCGATTGACGCGCGTGCCAAGGCGATGAAGACGATCACGACAACGGCGAGTTTCATGGCGTGCTCCCAAGTCGGGCGAGCGCGGCGTCACCAGCCGCGGTTCGCTCACAACCTCAAGCGAGATTGCGGACTCGAAGCGCCACAAAACCTGGTGACTTTGTCTATTGTGACCATGACTCGCCGCCCGATCCTCGAGCGCGATCTCGCTCCCGGGCCGGAATGCTGTCCAGCAGATACGCCCGCCCCATCGTGTCGGCGAAGAACAAGCCCGTTCCATCAGCCGTGAACTGCACGTCCCCGACGCCACCCGAACGAACCCTGATCGACAGAACCTGACGTCCATTCGCCGCATCCCAGAACCGCACCGTGCCGTCGGTCGAGCACGTCACGACGCGGGATCCGTCGGGCGAGTACACACCACGACCAACGCTATGCCCATGCCCGCGAAGCACTCGAATCTCCTCCCCTGTGCCAGAGTCAAAGACACGTGCCGTCGTGTCATTTGAAGTCGTGAGGAGCCGCGAACCGTCGAGGTTGAACTGGACAGACATGACCTTATAGTCATGCGCCTTGGTCGTCATGAGTCTCTTTCCCGATTCGGCGTCCCACACGGTCAGTCCGCCCTTCGCGCCACCAGTCGCAACAAGACGACCCGAAGAGTCGAAGACGCATGACGTAACCCCTCCGACCTCTCCCTCGAGTCGCACAACCTCGCGACCCGACGCAACATCCCAGATCCGTGCCGTCCCGTCGGCACTCGCGCTGATCATCCGCGATTCGTCCGCGCTGAATGCGATGTGGTTCACGATTTGATTGTGCCCGAAGTAGGTCGGACCGGGATGGAACGTTCGGAGATACCAAGACCGGATCTCGCCACTCTCGTACGCAGCGACAGCCACCGTGCCACCGTGCGAGAGCGCACCGCCCGCGGCATACTTCAGATCTGCGGAGAGCACAGTCTCAATCCCGGACGAAATCTCAATCCGTCGCACTCGACCGTCGCCCACTTCAAAGAGACACGTCCCGTCAGGAACCAGACACACACTTGTCGGATCCGGACGAGGGGAAGGGTTGATGTTCTGGGTCGTATCTTGAGCAAGCGACCACAATCGAACCGTCGTATCGCCCGCGGTCATGACACGGTCGCCATCGGGCGCAAACTCCGTGACAAAGGGCGTCTCAACATGCCCTCGAAGACACGACCACTCGACCCCCGTCGCCGCGTCCCACAGGCGAGCCGTCGTGTCATACGAGTTGGTCAGGATCCATCGCCCATCCGCACTGAACCTCGCCCGAGCCACCAGATTCGAATGCCCCTCAAGCGAGAAGACTCGCTCGCCCGTCTCGGCATTCCACACCTGCGGCGAGCCTTGGAACGAGCAACTCGCGATGCGTGAACCATCAGGGCTGAACTCCGAATAGTTCACGCCAGACTCGTGCACAAACGTCGTGATCTCAACGCCAGCCTCAACATCCCATACGCGTGACGTGCCATCCATCGATCCCGACACGATCCGAGTGCCCTCCCGATTCCATCGCACTCTCAGCACGTCGTGGTCGTGCCCCTTCAGCACAATCGGCGCCGTCTCTTGATCCAAGTTCCACACGCGAACCAGTTGTTCGTTCGACCCCGTGGCAAGGCGCCGACCGTCCGCCGAGACCGCCGCGTCGAGGACCTTGCCCCCGTGCGGAAGCACACGAAGCTCGGCTCCCGACCTTGCATCCCACACGCGCGCCGTCGTGTCTTCCGACGCCGAGACAACCCGATCGTTCCCAAGAAAGCACGCGAACCGCACGCGCCCCGTGTGCCCCTTCAGCACCGCGACCTCTCGACGCGACATCCAGTCCCAAATGTACATCGGTCCCGCGACCGTAGCCGCGAGCACCAGCGATCCATCCTCGTTGAACGCCACATCCGCAAGCAAGGACTCCCCGGGCGAAAGCGTGACCAACTCCGCCCCGCTCTCGCCATCAAACACTCGAACCTTCCCATCGCCCGCCGCGGTCACCACACGCGTGCCATCCCGATTGAACACAGCCCGACTCACCGTGCGCTTGGGGTGCGCCATCACCATCACGCTCGTGTCACTCGCCGCGTTCAAGTACCGCCACTCCCACCCGCGATACTCGGGCACACACGCGTCGAGTCGCTCCCGGAGCCTCGCCACGTCGTTCGACTGCAGCGCACTCGACGCCGCCTCCACGTTCGCGATGTAGGCCTCATACTCCGCCTCACGCTTCCCGCGCAGCGCCGCCGCCTCAGCCGCCCCGGCCCGATCCGCCTGCTCGATCGCGTGCGACCGTGCGTGCCCCGCCTCCACGAGCGCCAGGCTCGTCCCCATGACTCCCAACACAAGCGCCGCCGCGACCGCCCCTCCGCCGATCACGAGCCCTCGATTCCGCCTCGCGAACGTGCGGAATCGATACGCGAGTGACGGCGGCACCGCCTCGACCACCTCGCCCGCGAGATGCCGCTGCACATCCTCCGCGAGCGCCAACGCCGTCTGATATCGACGCCCCCGATCCTTCTCGATCGCCTTCATCACGATCCAATCGAGATCGCCCGCGACTCCCGACGACAGTCGCACGACCGGCTCGTGACGCGCGGGCACAACAACCGCAGCATGACGCGCCCTCGACAGGCGAGTGGACGGCGGCGGCGGGTCCACCTCGCGGATCATTCGCCTCATCTCGTCGTACGCCGCCGACCGCAGTGTCGTCGCGTCGATCGGTGTCACGCCAGTCAGCAACTCGTACAGCAGCGTGCCCAGGCTGTACACATCCGAACGCGTATCAATGTCCGGCGCGCCCCCGGCCTGCTCGGGCGACATGTACTCCGGAGTCCCGATGAGTTGATGGAACTCGGTGAAGAGCGTCCGATCCGTCAGCCGCGCCCGCGTCGCCTTGGCAATACCGAAGTCGATGACCTTCGCGTGCGCCCGTCCGTCGCGCGTCGAAACGAGAACGTTTCCGGGTTTGATATCACGATGCACCACGCCCTTCGAGTGCGCATGCTGGATCGCGTGACACACCTGAATGAAGAGATCGAGACGCTCCCGCAGCGACAACCCATTCTGGTCCGAATACGCCGTGATCGGCTCCCCACGCACCAGTTCCATCACGAAGTACGGTCGCCCGGCCTCGGTGGCCCCCGCATCGAACACCTGCGCAATGTGCGGATGCTCCATGAGCGCCAGCGCCTGACGCTCCGACTCGAATCGCGCCACCACCGCCTTGGTGTCCATGCCCTGCCGAATGATCTTCAGCGCGACCCGACGACGAACAGGCTCCTCCTGCTCGGCCATGTACACCGTCCCGAAACCGCCGTGCCCGATCTCTTCGAGGATCTTGTACGGCCCAAGCCGTGTCCCCGGACCTTCGCCCGGAGCACTCTCGTCACTCGCGAGGGTCTCACCGGTCGGTGCGCCCAGAAAGCCAGGACGCCGCGCCAACGCCGCCAGCAACGACTCAACCTCGCGCCGCAGCCTCGTATCTCCGGCGCACGCGCGATCGAGGAACCCCGGAAGTCCTTCCGCCGAAACCTCCATAGCCCCCGCGAAGACCTCGCGAACCTTGTTGCGTGCCGCGGCGCTCATGCGTCTCCATCAATAGCCCGGGCGAGCCACGCCCGCGCATAGGCCCAGTGCCGATCCACCTGCCGCGACGACACACCAAGTGCCAAAGCCGTGTGATCAACCGTCAGCCCGGCGTAGAGGCGCAGTCGGACAACCGCCGCCACGTCGGGCTCCTCCCGCTCCAAGCGTGACAACGCCTCATCGAGCGCCACCACTTCCACCGGATCCGCAAAGTCCGCCAGATCAACCAGCGACATCGGCACACGCTTGCGGTCGCCGCCCCGCTTCGCCGCCGATCGCGCCCGGGCGTGATCGATCAGGATCCGCCTCATCGCCTCCGCCGCCGCCGCAAAGAAGTGCGCCCGATTCGCCCAGGGCACCTCGCGCTCCCCCACAAGTTTCAGATATGACTCGTGCACCAGCGCCGTCGCCTGGAGCGTGTGCTCGCCTCGCTCCATCGCCAAGGCCGCCTGCGCCGTCGCCCGCAGGTGCGCATACACCGACGGCACAAGCCGCTCCAAACGCTCCCTGTCCGACAGCGACTCGTTGAGCATCAATGTGAGCGCAGGAGGATCGCCAGAGTCCGCCATGGAAAATGGTATTCTGCCTGGTCCAACCCTCGAGATACGCTGCAAAGTACCCTACCGAACTCCTGAGGTCATCACCGCACTTCCACAACGCGGTTCATTCATGCCGTGACGCATCGTGTGATGGATGCCGCGGCGTTCGAACTCGTCCCCACGCCAACCACGCTACGCTGAATCTCGATCACACGATCGCTTCACTCGCCCCTTTCCGAAACAAAGGTACTCCCATGGCCCTCTGGGGTGGACGATTCGAAACAGGTCCCGACGCCATCTTCCGCGAGATCAACGACTCGCTCCACTTCGACGCGCGCCTCGCACTCCACGACATCGATGGCTCCATCGCCTGGGCAAACGCCCTCGCCCGCGCCCACGTCCTCACCGACGACGAGAACCTCCGCCTCCGAAACGCCCTCCTCGCCATGCGCGCCACCATCGACCAGGACCCCCAACTCCCCCTCCGCGATGGACTCGCCAAGGACGAGGACATCCACTCCTTCGTCGAGCGCCGACTCACCGAATCCCTGGGCCCGCTCGCCAAGAAACTCCACACAGGCCGCAGCCGAAACGACCAGGTCGCCACCGACCTCCGCCTCTGGACACGCCACGCCATCGACGCTCGCATCGCCGAACTCAAGGCCGCCCGCGCCTCGCTCCTCGACCTCGCCGCCCGCGAGCGCGCCACCGTCATCTCCGGCTACACCCACCTCCAACGCGCCCAGCCCCTCCTCCTCGCCCACTGGGCCCTCGCCTACGAGGCCATGCTCGCCCGTGACTCCGCCCGCTTCAGAGACGCCCGCGCCCGCGTCAACCTCTGCCCTCTCGGCTCCGGAGCCCTCGCCGGAACGGCCTACCCCATCGACCGCTATGCCCTCGCCCAGGACCTCCACTTCGCCGCCCCCACCACAAACAGCCTCGACGCCGTCTCCGACCGAGACTTCGTCCTCGAAACCCTCGCCGCGATCGCCATCACCGCAACCCACATCTCCCGCCTCGGCGAAGACCTCGTCCTCTACGGCTCGCAAGAGTTCAACTTCTTCGTCTTCGGCGACCAGGTCTCCTCCGGCTCGTCGCTCATGCCCCAAAAGAAGAACCCCGACGCCGCCGAACTCATGCGAGGCAAGGCCGCCCGCACCATCGGATCGCTCGTTACCCTCCTGACCGCCGTCAAGGGTCTCCCCCTCGCGTACAACAAAGACCTCCAGGAGGACAAAGAGCCGCTCTTCGACGCCATGGACACGCTGAGCCTCACGCTCCGCGTCACCCCAGTCGTCATGCGCACCCTCAAGGTCCGCGCCGATGTCTGCCGAAAGGCCGCCGAAGGTGGCCACTCCAACGCCACCGACCTCGCCGATTACCTCGTCGAGAAGAACATCCCCTTCCGCGAGGCCCACGACCTCGTCGGCAAGGCCGTCCGCCGAGCCCTCGAACTCGATATCCCCCTCGACCGAATGCCCCTCGACGAACTCCGCAACATCTCCCCCGCCATCGCCCAGGACGTCTTTCCACGCCTCACCATCGAGGCCAGCCTCAATCGCCGCGAAGTCCTCGGCGGCACGGGCCCCAAAGCCGTCCACGCCGCCCTCACCAAAGCCCAGGACCAACTCAACTCAGAGCGATAGCCCCTCCTGGTGTCACTGCTCTCCAAAGCAGTGTCCTTGCCCAGGGTGGCACCATTCTCCAGAGTCGTGCTCTTCCCACCCCCACTCCTCAAAAACAAAAACCCCGCACCAAAGCACGGGGTCCATTCCAACACACATCTCAAAGCGGGTGAAGGGACTTGAACCCTCGACTTTCACGTTGGCAACGTGACGCTCTACCACTGAGCTACACCCGCGACTTGTCAACCCACAGAACCGGTCCGCGAGCCAAAGCCCGCCTCACGATTCACCGGGAGAGAAACGTAGCCGGGAGCCTCCCCCCTGTCAACGCCAAGGCCCCACACCGCCACTCCCACGACCCCAACCCCCATGTTCCCGGGCCTCATCGTCGTCATAGACCTAGGGCCCTGAACTCGCAGCCTTCTTCGACACCACCCCCGCGTCGTCGAGCGCATCCCGCACCATCCCGATCGTGTACCCATCACCCATCAACCGTGGCTTCGACACGTCCTGCCGCGGGTACACCACCAACAGCGGAATCCCCGCCCACCCCAGGTCCTTAAGAAACGCCTGCCCCGCCTCGTTGTTCCCCGTGAGGTCCACACGCAGCGCTGTCACCCCGGGAGCATTGATCCGCGTGGAGATCTCCTCCCGATGCAGAACCGCCTTCTCCAACGCGTGACAGTTCAGGCACCACTCCGCCGTGAAGTCCACCACGATCACATCACCCCGTGTCTTCGCCTCCGCCAATCGCTCCGGCGTGTACCCCTTCCAATCGATCGGCCCACGCTCGTTAAACGACTTCGCGATCAGAACGATGCCCGCGGACGCCAGCAGCGCGAACCCCACCACCACGACCTTCATCCACGTCCGCGCGTGGTGACGGAACACCGCCACCATCGCCCACACCATCGCTGCCACCGAGATCGCCGCGATCAGCCACCAGTACCACCGATTCGCCGGATCCACCGGGTTCCGCAGCAGCGCGTCCAGCCCCGTCCCAAGAAAGAACACACTCACCGCCGCGAGCAAAAGCCCCAGAATCTTCTTGAGCACCTCCGCCCCAGGCCCGGCCTTCGGCAGGTGCCTCAATAGCCCCGGCCACATCACCAAGACGAGATACGGAAACGACATCCCCGCCCCGATCATCGCGAACGTCCCGATCGTCAGCGACTTGTCCGTCTGCTTCGCCGCCCACGCCGACGCCGACGCCATCAGCGGAGCCGTGCACGGCGTCGAGAGCACTGCCGTCATCACCCCGAACATGAATGCCCCGCCCGTCGACTCCCCCGTCGGATTAATCGCATACACCCACTGCGGCAGCCCCGTCGTGAACAACCCGAACATCCCCAACGCAAACACAAAGATCAGCGCCCCGATCGTCAGCGAAAACCAGTTCGTCTGGAACAGGCTGCTCACCGCGTTGAATCCACTGATAAACGAGATCGCGAGACCCATCGCAAACCAGAACGCCACCACCCCCACGCTCATCACCACACCCAGATACAGCAATCGAGCCGGGTTCCCCGCGTGCTTCTGCAAACTCAAAATCTTGATCGGAATCACCGGCAGCACACACGGCGTGAAGTTCAGCAGCAACCCACCCGCAAACGCCACCAACGCCAGAAGCGCCAAGCCCCCAGCATTCGACGGATCAATCGTGAACGAGTACTTCCCGAGTTGTACATTGATGACGTCCCGCTTCTTCACCCCCACCGTCGCAAACGCCGTCGCGTCAAAGTTCGCAAACAACGGGTCCGACGCCGTCACCACCGCGCTCGGATCGATCGCGATCGAGATCGTGTGCCGTCCCTCCGCAGAGTCCCCACGCACCGGCATCAGACACGACGACTCATCACAACTCTGAAATCCAACGCCGAGCGTCAGCGTCGCCGTCCCCGTCGCCCCAGGCTCGATCGTCACCGGCAAATACGCCACCGCCTGCCCCTCGAACACGCCGTAGGCCTCGGGTTTTCCGGTCCCCCCCAGATCCAGCTCAATCAGCACCGGCTTGGGCCACTGCACCGCCCCAAACTTCAGCCCCTTCGCATCCAGCACCTCGATCGTCGTCGGGATCGCCTCAAACTCCCCCCAAGAGGCCGGCACCTTCGGGTCGTTCGTGTGCGAGTGCCAGTGCTCCTCATGATCCAGAATCACCGCCACCGCAAACTGTGCCCCAGGCGCTGCGCTCGCCCGCTGAGCCACAACCTCAACCTTCACACGGTCCGCCGACGAGAGCTGCCCCATCGCCTGCTCGCCGCACCCGACCCAAACGGCCAGTGCGACCACAATCCGAACGAACCACACAGCCCACACCCCCGCCACTGTCCTCGTTGTGCTTGATTCCATAGTGCATGATTGGATGCCTCCAACCACCCCGCGATCCACCACACCCCATCCTCTATAGCCCTCACCCCCAGCCAACCGATAACCGGATGTCCAGGGTTCCACACCGAGAGCGCCGAGCACGCACACACACCATGGCCGATGTCCTTGAACAAAGTGAGGTCGACGCCCTTCTCGCCGCCGCCGCCAGTGGCAGCGTCGAAGAGGAGCAACTCGAGGCCCAGGTCTTCACACGCCTCAAGCGAGACCCGGGCTCCATCGAGATCAAGGACTACGACTTCAAGAGGCCAGAGCGCGTCAGCAAAGACCAGATGCGCGCTCTCCAAACCCTCCACGAGTCCTTCGCCAGAAACTTCGGCGCCTCGCTCTCCGGCTTCCTCCGCACCATCGTCGAGGTCAAAGTCGCCACCTGCGAGCAGATGACCTACTCCGAGTTCATCTCCGGACTCCCCAACCCAACCTCCTTCAACCTCATCGATTCCGACGGCCTCGAAGGCCAGATGTGCTTCGAGATCAGCCCCCTCATCATCTACCCCATCATCGATCGCCTCCTCGGCGGCACAAGCCAGGAACTCTTCATTCCCCAGCGCCCCATGACGCTCATCGAGACCCGCCTCATCAGCAACGTCACCAACCGAGGCCTCGACGCCCTCAGCGAGGCCTGGGCCAGCATCAAGCCCCTCACCTTCAAAATCTCCGCTTCCGAATCCAACCCCCAACTCGTCCAGATCGTCCCGCCAAACGAGGTGGTCATCGTCGTCGGCTTCGAACTCAAGATGTCCAGCCGCGCCGGCACCATGAACCTCTGCATCCCCTACAACGTCATCGAACCCGTCATGGAGCAACTCTCCGCCCAGAACTGGTTCAACTCCCTCAAAAACCAGAAGTCCAAGGAACTCGAGAAACGCCTCTCCGGCTCCCTCAACCGAGCCCCACTCCTGATCACAGGCCTCCTTGCCGAGTCCACCATCACCGTCCAGGACCTCGCCGACATGAAGCCTGGCGACGTCATCTCCACCGAACGCCTCGCCAGCAAGCCCGTCGTCCTCTGCATTGAGGGCGAACGCAAATTCGTCGCCCAGGTCGGCCAATACCGCGGCAAGAAAGCCTTGAAAATCCTCAAAGCCCTCCAGATCGGCGAACGCGTCTAACCCCTCCCCAACCTCGTGGCACAGGCGCCCTCGCTGTCCCTACCCCTCCCCAATCCACACCACAACCCAGTTCATCCCCCACATCCACCCCGCTGGATGCCAATCCCCCATCACCCTATCATTCCCCGTCTTGCCAACGCGCTCGTGCGCCCACACAAGACAGAGATATCGACCGGCCAAAGTCGACACACGGGTGCCGACCACAACCGGACGGAGTATCGAATGCACGTGGTTACTCGCCATGCACGCTAATCGGCCGAGGTTGAGCGAAAGCTCGACGACTCGTCCGTGGGTCGCCCAAGCGCAAGGCCCCTCCACTTCGGAGGTGACCATGCTCTAGGGATCGTCCCAAAGGGCAGGCGGGTGCGGCACGACCCCACAAAGGTCACGCCGCGCGACGGCGTCGGGTCCAACCCCGGCGTCAGGCGACCACGAGAACCAACTCGTGGTTTTTTGTTCCACCTCTCGCGTCCCCACATCCAGCCATCACGACAACCAGACATCAAGGCAAACACATGAACACACAGGAAATGCTCCGAATCATCGACTCCATCGCACGCGATCGAAACATCGATCGCGCGCTCCTCTTGAACGACCTCGAGCAGGCCATGGTCTCCGCCGCCAGAAAGTACTTCAACTCTCTCGACCTCGAGGAGTTCACCTGCACCGTCGACCCCATGGACGGCAAGATCGCCCTCTTCCGCCACGGCGAGCCAATGGAGATGCCCCCCGAAACCTTCGGCCGCATCGCCGCACAGACCTTCAAGCAGGTCATGATCCAGAAGTTCCGCGAGAACGAACGCTCCAGCATCTTCGAGGAATACTCCAAACGCATGGGCGAGATCATCACAGGCACCGCCCAGCGATACGAGGGCGGCTCTCTCGTCATCCAACTCGACGGCCGCGCCGAGGGCTTCATGCCCCGCAGCGAGCAGATCCCCGGCGAGCAGTTCAACGCCGGAGACCGCGTCCGCTGCCTCATCCTCGACGTCCGCGACGCCGGGAGCCAGGTCAAGATCGTCCTCTCCCGAGGCAACCCAGATCTCATCAAACGCCTCTTCGAGGTCGAGGTCCCCGAGGTCGCCGAGAAAATCATCGAGATCAAGGCCATGGCCCGCGAGGCCGGCTACCGAACCAAGATCGCCGTCGCCAGCCTCGACAGCAAGGTCGACGCCGTCGGCGCCTGCGTCGGTGTCCGAGGCAGCCGAATCAAAAACATCGTCGACGAACTCAACGGCGAGAAGATCGACATCGTCCGCTGGAACGAGTCCAGCCAGATCCTCATCCAGAACGCACTCAAGCCCGCCGAAGTCGCCGAGATCTCCCTCTGCTTCGAACTCGGCCGCGCCACCGTCGTCGTCCGCGATGACCAACTCTCCCTCGCCATCGGCAAACGCGGCCAAAACGTCCGCCTCGCCGCAAGGCTCACCGGCTGGGACGTCGACATCCTCACACCCGAGGAGTTCAACAAGGGCCTCGAGACCATGAGCCAGACCCTCCAATCCATCGAGGGCGTCACCGAAGAAATGGTCGACAAACTCGGAGCCATGGGCATGGTCAGCGTCTTCGACATCGAAGAGGTCGGCCCCGAGGTCTTGGAGCAGGAACTCACCATCGACAACGAACTCTCCGAGCGCATCGTCGAGACCGCCGCGACCCGCGCCAAGGAAGTCGCCATCGAGCAGCAGAAGGCCAAGGAAGAAAAGGAACGCCTCGCCAGAGAGGCCGCCCTCGCAGGCCCCGTCGTGGCCGGCGAGCAGGCCGCCGACGCCATCCTCGGCGCCACGCCCCTGCCACCAGAATCCGCCAACACCACCGAAACCCTCAGCGAAAGCAAGCCCGACGCCGACGCGGACTCCAGAGCCGCCGACATCCTCGGCCAGGGCTGATCCACGTCCTCACACTACACACTCCAACACCTCACACTACACACTCCAACACCTCACACACGCACACCATCGATCCACGTCCACGACCGTCCGGAGTAACGCCCTTTGGCAAAACGCGTATTCGAGCTCGCGAAAGAACTGGGAATCGATTCCAAGGCCATCGTGGCCAAGTGCCACGCCGAGGGAATCTCCAAGGACTCCATCAAGGGTCACATGTCCAGCATCTCCGCCGGACTCGAGATGACCATCCGTGAGTGGTTCTCCGACGCGACCCATGGCACCACCGCCGTCGAGAACGCCGCGCCCGTCGACCTCGAAAAGGTCCGCGTCGCCAAGTCCACACGCAAGAAGGCCGCCGCCAAGAACGCCGATGACGACGCCCCGGAATCCACGGAATCGGCCGTCGCCGTCGAAGACGCCCCAGACTCGCCAAAGTCACGCGTCCGCCCAAAGACAAAGCCCGCAGCCCCCGACGAGGCTCCCGAGCCGCAGCCCCAAGCCAAAGCAGACCCAAAGCCCGAACTTCCCAAGCACGACGTCCCCATCGAAGTCGTCGATCCAGGCACGCTCGCGGCCACCAAAATCAAGCCCTCCATGCCCGTCCCGGAGCCAAAGGCCCCCGAGATCAAGGCCCCAGAACCCAAGCCCGCGGAGACATCCGCTCGTCCTGCGGCCGTCGTTGAAAAACCGGCATCCACGCCTCCCCCGCGAGACGCCGGTGCAGCCGCCCCAACGCGCAAGACTCCACCGGCGCCCCCAGCGCCCATGAACGTCCCGCGCAGGCCCAAAGTCATCGCCCCCGCAGGACCACAACTCGAGGTCCGCTCCCCCGTCAAACTCGCCGGACCCAAGATCGTCCGCGTCGAGGCGCCCGAGCAGATCGAAGCCCCGCGCCCACGCCGAGCACCCGCTGGCCCAGGCGGGCCTTCTCGAGGCCCACGCACCGGCGCAGGCGCCGGCGGCCCAGCCTTCGACGACGACTCAGGACGCAACTCCCGTCGCCGTGGTGCAGGCGCTGGAGCCGGTGCCACTAGCCCCAACAACAAACGCTCCAGCGGCACAGGAGTCCCCGACAAGCGCCGAGGCCGCTCCGGAACCGACTGGGTCGGCTCCACCCAGGGCATCTTCTCCGAGCAGGACCTCATCGAACGCGAGGCACGACTCGCCCGCGCCGGCGGCTTCGTCAAGAAGCACAAGCAGGATCTCCGCCGCCCGGGCCAGGGCTCGCGCGACGCCGGACCCAAGGATTCCAAGGTCAAGATCGCCGCGCCCTTCACCATCAAGGACCTCTCCGCCGCCACAGGCGTCAAGGCCGCAGAGATCGTCAAGAAACTCTTCCTCCAGGGCGTCATGGCCACCGTCAACTCCGGCATCGACCCCGTGAAGGCCCAGGAGATCATGATCGACTTCAACCTCGAACTCGAGGTTGTCGAGGCCAAGACCGCCGAAGAAGCCGTCAGTTCCCAGTACGAAAGCCGCGACACCGTCGACCAGAGACCACGCGGCCCCGTCGTCACCATCCTCGGCCACGTCGACCATGGCAAGACCAGCCTCCTCGACAAGATCCGAAACGCCAACGTCGCCGCGGGCGAGGCCGGCGGAATCACCCAGCGCACCAGCGCCTTCCGCGTCCCCCTCACCGTCGCCGGCGAGCAGAAGGAAGTCGTCTTCCTCGACACGCCCGGCCACGAGGCCTTCACCTCCATGCGCTCACGCGGCGCCAACATGACCGACGTCGTCGTCCTCGTCGTCTCCGCCCCCGAGGGCGTCATGCCCCAGACCATCGAGAGCATCAACCACGCCAAGGCCGCAGGCGTCCCCATCGTCGTCGCGCTCAACAAAATCGACCGCCCCGACGCCACCGAGGCACAGATCCAGAAAACCCTCGGCCAACTCGCCGAGCACGGCCTCAATCCCGTCGATTGGGGCGGCGACACCGAGGTCGTCAAGACCTCCGCCACCACAGGCCAAGGCATCCCCGAACTCCTCGAAACACTCGACTACCAGGCCCAACTCAAAGAACTCAAAGCCGACTTCGGTGGCCACGCCAGAGGCACCGTCATCGAGGCCCGAACCGAGGAAGGCCGAGGCACCGTCGCCAGCCTCCTCGTCCAGGACGGCGAACTCAGCGTCGGCGATTTCGTCGTCGCCGGACGCGGCTTCGGACGAATCCGCGAGATCCTCGACGACCGCGGCACACGCATCAAAACCGCCACGCCACCGATGCCCGTCCTCATCTCCGGCATCGACGAGGTCCCAGACGCCGGAGACAAGTTCTACGTCGTCGACTCCCTCAAAGAAGCCCAGGAAGCCGCCGACCAGCGCCGCCAGCGCGAACGACAGGCCCGACTCGCCCAGCCCAAGGTCACCCTCGACTCCCTCTTCGGCCAGATCGCCGACAAGGACGTCAAGGAGATCCTCGTCGTCCTCAAGGTCGCCGAGCAAGGCACCGCCGACGTCCTCAAGGCCGAGTGCGAAAAGGTCAAAGGCGACGAGGTCAAGGTCAGAGTCCTCCACGCCGCCGTCGGCGGCATCACCGAGAGCGACGTCGTCCTCGCCGACGCCTCAAAGGCCATCGTCATCGGCTTCAACGTCATCCCCTCGGGCAAGGCCCGCTCCGTCGCCGAGCAGAAGGGCGTCGAGATCCGAACCTACCAGGTCATCTACGAGATCGTCGACGACCTCAGGAAGGCCGCCGAAGGACTCCTCACCCCCGAACTCCGCCAGGAGATCCTGGGCCACGCCGAGGTCCGAAAGGTCTTCAAGGTCACCAGAGTCGGCAACATCGCCGGATGCTACGTCACCGACGGCACCGTCCAGCGCGACGCCTTCATCCGCGTCACCCGCAACGGCGTTGTCATCGAGAACGACCGCAAACTCGCCCAACTCAAACGCGTCAAAGACGATGCCAAGGACGTTCGCGCCGGCATGGAGTGCGGCATGAAGATCGACGGCTACGACGACATCAAGGAGGGCGACGTCCTCGAGTGCTACAAACGCGTCGAGGTCAAGCGAACGCTCTAACACCCGCGTGCCCAAAATCCGCGAGAGGGAATGCTCATCGCCATCCTCCAGTTCGACCTCCTCATCCACGGCTCCACGTCCCTCAAGGACAAGCGCCGCGTCGTCTCCTCCGTCAAGGACCGCCTCCACCGAGAGCACATGGCCGCCGTCGCCGAGATCGGCTCCCTCGAGAGCCACTCCGTCGCACGTCTCGGTCTCGCCCTCGTCGGCAGCGACGAAAAATACCTCGCCCAGACCCTCGACCGAATCGCCCTCAAACTCCGCGCCCTCCACGACGCCGAACTCGGCGATTGCCGCCGAGACATCATCGCCGGCCGAGAGCCAGACGAAATGGAGCCATTGGAGATCGACCTCCCCGACCCCCTCCTCGCCCAGGAACTCCTCCGCCACGCCGACTCAACCAACTCGGACCACAAAGCCCCGTGAGCAACAGACCAGAACAACTCGCCTCCAGCATCCACCACGCCATCCAGCAGGTCCTCGCCAAAGGCCTCAGCGACCCACGCGTCTCTGGCCTCATCACCATCACCAGCGTCAAAGTCTCCAAAGACCTCCGCGACGCCTCCATCTTCTTCTCCGTCCTCCCAGAAGACCGACAAGACCTCACGCTCCATGGCCTGCGGAACGCCGAACGCCACATCCGCCGCCAGGCCGGCGAACTCATCGACATCCGCCAACTCCCCGCCTTCCACTTCAAACTCGACGTCACGCCAAAGAAGCAGGCCGCCGTCCTCGAAAGCCTCGAGCGCGTCCGCGAAGAGCACAACTCTCCGACCGCCCCGGGCTTCTCCTCCTCACCCCAGCCGGATCCAGACCGCGGAGCCACCCTCTGATGGACACCGCGGGCCACAAAGCCCTCGACGCCCTCCTCGCGCGTCTCGCCAAAGACTTTGGTGATTTCCCACACCCAGCGCCCCCGCTCGATTCCGACACCCCCAAGGGCCTCGCCCTCGTCCACCACCTCCTCTTCGATCTCCTCCTCTTCGAAGCCTCCATCGACCAGGCCAACGCCGCCTACCCCAGACTCATCGCCGGAGTCGTCTCCCTCAACGATCTCCGCGTCACCACCCCCGACGAGATCCACGCACTCCTCGGCGACAAATACCCCCTCGGCCTCGAACGCGCCACCAGAATTCGCGCCGCCCTCGCCGACATCCACAAACGCTTCCACGCCGTCGATCTCACCCCACTCCTCGAACTCCAGAAGCGCGAGGCCCGAGCCCTCCTCGAATCGCTCGATGGAGTACCCCCCTTCGCCGCCCACCGCCTCGCCCTCCTCCGCCTCGACATCCACGCCCTGCCAGTCGACGAACGCCTCGCCTCGCTCCTCCACACACAAGGCACCCTCGACGACGCCCACACCCCCGTGGACAAAGCCTCCTCATTCCTCGAGCACCACATCCGCGCCGCCGACGCCACCAAGGCCCACGCCCTCCTCCAGGCCTGGTCCGATCGCGACGGCAAAGCCCCACGAGGCGATCGCGGCCTCGCCATCACCCCGCTCTCACAACTCAAGCAGGTCGACCACGCCGTCTCCCAATCCGCCCGAAAATCCTCCAAGCGCTCCACAAACGCCAGATCCAAGCTTCCCCCACAACCACAAACCCAATCCCAGAGCGAATCCCAGAGCCAAACCCAATCACGCCGGAGGCCAAAGTCGTGATCACACGCACAAACCTCCACGCCAGCGCCGCACGGAACGACCTTCCCAACCTCGTGGCACAGGCGTCCCGCCTGTGCCTGTTCCTTCTCCATGTCGCTACCGCCAGAAGATCCCGGACCACCCCCGCACACACACGCGTGCCGGCCGCCGCATCTTACATCTTCGCCGTTGGAATATCTCTCTCGCTCTCTGCCCCCACGGCGACCGCCACCCCCGCCCCCGATCCCACCGCCGCCATCCGCGCCACCGCGCAGCGCGAGCACGACCAACCAATCTCTCCCGTCAAGGTCGAGCCGCCCCCCATCATCGATCCCGCCGACATCATGCCCGTCGCGCCCGATGATCCCAAGGCCCGCGTCCTCGCGAACGACGCCCTCGCCGAACTCTCGCGCGATGTCCCCATCCCCTCCGCGGAACGTTCCACCACCGCCCCGCGCGAGGCCATCCACCACTACGTCGACGCCCGCGCCGCCCTGGTCGAGCGCCGCACCCACGACGCCATCGAAAAGTTCCGCCTCGCCGCCCAGGCCGACCCCAACGCCCCCGAAATCTGGGCCTGTCTCGCCGACGCCTACCGCGCCGCCTCGCGTGACAGCGACGCCGCCCGCGCCCTGTCACGGGCCGTCGAACTGGGTCTCTCGTCCGCCGATGCCCACTGGTTCCTCGCCAAGGACGCCGCCAAGTCGCGCCACGCCGCCCTCGCCGCCCACCATCTCCTCCGCGCCCGCGAATCGCTGAAAGACACCAGCGACCCCGCCCTCTCCCACCTCATCGCCTTCGACACCGCACAACTCCTCGAAGACGAGTCCTACCTCGTCGCCGCACGCGATCAACTCGCCATAGCCCTGGACCTTCCGCCCCCGTCGCAGATGCGCACCGAGTTCCGCCCCGAGATCGCCGAGTTGTATCGACGCTCCGCCGAACTCACCGTCCGCCAGGGTGATCTCTCCCTCCGCCTCGCCGACCACGCCGCCGCCCTGAACGCCTACACCAAAGCCGCAACCACGCCCGGCCTCGATCAAGGCCAGGCCCTCCCGCGCCTCGTCCTCGCCAACCTCCGCGCAGGACGCCCCAACAGCGCCGCCCTCGCCCTCCTCGACAGCATCACCAACTCCAAAGGCCCCATCACCGATCGACACGAGGCCCTCGCCTACTACCTCGCCCAGCACGTCCCCGATCGCGAGACCTTCGCCAGCGCCATCGCCCAGGCCGCGCGCGACAACCAGTCCACACCCAACGCCAAACGCTCCGCCAGCGCCGCGGCCCGAGCCGACATCCTCGCCGCCGCTGTCGCCACAAGATCCCAGGCCACCACCATCCTGAAGACCGCACTCGCCGCGAACCCCGACGATCCCGCCCTCGCCGTCGCCTTCCTCCGTCTCCACGCCGTGGACGACGCCTCCCTCGTCTCCGCCGCCGCCGCCGATCCCGTCGCCATCGCCGACGATCTCGTCTCCCTCACGAAGGCCTCTCCAGAGCACGCCCCGCTCTACGCCTCCATCACCGCCGTCCAGGGCGTCGCCCTCGAGTCCATCCTCCGCCAACTCCAGTCCCGCGACTCCGACGACGCCGCGGCCCTCGCCCGACTCTGGCTCCTCGACGCGCTCGCCATGGACCGTCTCGCGCTCGACGAATCCCTCGCCCGCGACTGGTCCAAGCCCCTCTCCACCGCCGCGATCTACGCCCAGGCCCGGCTCGCCGACAACCTCGCCGAGCGCGACACCCGCGCCACGGCCATCGACAAATTCAAATCCATCGACACGCCGGCTGGTCGCCGCCTCCTCGCACAGATGCTCCAGCGCCGCCGCGACTTCGCCGCCGCCGCAGACGCCGTCAAACCCCTCACCGAACGCGACGATCCCGCCCTCGCCGATCTCCTCATCTATTCCAGCAGCCTCGCCCTCGACGGCAACACGAACGACGCCAAGGCCGCGCTCAACCGCGCCATCGCCCTCGACCCCGCCGACGATCGCCCGCGCGAGGCCCTCATTACCATCCTCTCCACCCCCGCCACCCAATCCCAACTCCTCGACGCCGCCCGCGACCTTCGCGCGGCCTCGCCCTCCAGCAGGCTCCTCCGCCTCCTCACCATCCGCGATCTCATCTCCAGAAACCTCGTCGACCAGGCCGAGCAACCCCTCTTCGATCTCGCCGCCAGCGACCAGGCCACGCCCGGCGTCTACGACCTGCTCGCCTCCCTCGCCGCCAAAGCCGCACGCCCCAGCCCCGCCATCCGCGACCGCGCCGAACTCTTCCTCCGCGACCTCCGCGCCCGCCGTCCCGATTCGGCCCCCATCACCAGCGCTCTCGCCGCCACGCTCGCCGCAGACACCACCGACGCCGCCAAGGCCCACGTGGCCGACACACTGCTCGCCGAGTTCACCGCGCGATTCCCCATCCCCGAACTCCAGCGCCTCCGCGAACGGATCCTCCGCGACCGCCTCGCCGACTCCATCGCCGCCGACGCCCTCCAACTCCAGCGCCTCACCCATGCGCCCCCCACCACCGAGAACATCCTCGAGCACATCGATCTCCTCGTCCGAACCAACCAACTCAAGGACCTCCCCGCCGTCGTGAGCACCGCGCTCGCCGATCGCGATGCCCTCGCCCCGGCACAACTCGCCGTCCTTCGCTCCCTCATCACCAGGATCCGCGTCTTCGAGGGCAAAAAGGCCGTCCTCCAACCCGCCCAGGCCGCCGCCCTCGCCGACGCCCTCGATGCCCTCGCCGCCGACGGCCTCTCCCGCGACGCCGAACTCCTCCGCCTCCAGGCCACCGTCGTTGGCCATCCCGACAACGCCAAACGCCTCGTGAACGCCATCCACGCCGCCGCCGTCGCCATCCCCGATCTCCCCGAGGACACCCTCGCCGAGTTCGTCTCCCAGTCGCTCCTCTTCCAGTCCAAATCGAAATCCCTGCTCGACTTCGCCCAAGCTCTCTTCGAAGCAGAACCCACAAACGAGACTCGCCTCTACATCTGGTTCAACGCCATCGCCACGGTCGGCGACCACACCGACGCAAAGCGCATCGCCGACACCCTCTCCGGCGAGATCCTCACCGCCGCCGCCACCCAGGCCCAGGCCACACCGGGCGACGCCAAGGTCCTGTCCCCCGTCGATCAGCGTGCCGAAGTCGTCTACGGCCTCGCCCGATTCATGTTCGCCAACACTCGAGACCAGGCCGCCCTCGACACGCTTCGCCTCGTCACTCAGTACAACCCACGCCACCCCCTGGCTCTCAACGATCTCGGCTACAACCTCCTCGAATCCGGCGAGCATCTCGACGAGGCCGCCGACGCCATCGAGCGCGCCCACGACGCGTCTCCCAAAGACCACCACATCGTCGACTCGCTCGCATGGCTGCGGTACAACCAAGGACGACTCGCCGACACGCCCGAAGGTCCGGGCGCCATCACCCTCCTCCGAAGCGCCGCACAACTCGCCGAGGACGAGAACGAGCCAAACCCCGAGGTCCTCGGCCACCTCGGCGACGCCCTCTGGCGCTCCGGCGAGAAAGCCGCCGCCATCAAGGCCTGGCGCGACGCCGCCAAGCTCGCCCAGCCCTACATCTCCATGTTCGAGGCTCCGCTCCCAGATCCGATCGATCCAGACCCCGAGCAGCAGAAACTCGTGGACATCGAACGCACCCGCCGCGCGAAGTTCCTCGAGGAGTACCGCGCCCACGCCCTCAAGGCCGCCGACGCCGAGGCCGGGCGTGAGCCCCCGCTCAAGCCCCAGATCCTGCTTCCGAAAGCACCGTCGCCATAGTCACCCATTTCGTCCGCCGTCTGCATGGAGGTTGTTTCTTTGGCCGGCCACAACAAATGGAGCAAGATCAAGCACCGCAAGGCCGTCGTGGACAAACGCCGCGGCAAGGTCTGGACCAAGATCGCCAAGACCATCATCGTCGCGGCGAAGAACGGCGGCGGCGATCCCGACTCCAACCTCGCGCTCCGCTACGCGATCGACGAGGCCCGCTACGCCAACATGCCCCGGGACACCATCGAGCGCGCGATCAAGAAGGGCGCCGGCGGCGGCGACACGTCCAACTACGAGACCATCCGCTACGAGGGCTACGGGCCCGGCGGCGTCGCCATCATCGTCGACGCACTCACCGACAACCGCACGCGAACCATCACCGACGTGCGAACGGCATTCTCGAAGTATGACGGCAATGTCGGCGCCTCGGGGTGCGTCGCGTACATGTTCCAACACCTGGGACGGATCGCCATCGACGCGAAGGGCGTCGACGAGGAACACCTGATGGAGGTCGCGGTCGAGGCCGGCGCGACCGATGTCCTGCCCCCCGATGAGCAGGGTCAAAGCAACGCGGGCGACGACGAGCCAGCAACGTGGACGGTGATCACCCCCGCCCAGACCTTCCAGGAAGCAAAGTCGCGACTCTCCGCCGCCAAACTCACCATCACCGACGCCCAACTCGCGATGGTGCCCGACACGACGACGGCCCTCTCGGGTGATGCGGCATCGGATCTCGAGTCACTCGTGGAGATGCTCGAGGATCTCGACGACGTGCAGGCGGTGTACACGAACGCGGAGTGACCCAAGGTGGCCCGCCTCGCCGAGGTGGGGTCGTTCTGTGGTGCCACCACGCTCCAGAGTAGTGTCTTTCGGACTACCCCTCCTCGTGGCCCAGGAGGGAGGCGTCCCGCCTGTGTCGACTTTCTTCTACTCCCCATTCAACTCCCACAACCAATCACCCACCTCCGCGCGCCATCTGCCGTGCAATGCCTACTCCTGCGCGCAAAGACGCGCTGATACCCCCACACCCCCTTGCATTCCCACCGGAAGCATGTATGTTCCAATCATGCTCCCAACAGCAGACATCATCCGCAAACTCCTCGACCACGAAACCACCCTCGACGACCTCGTCCACGAGATCACCACCACCAAGGACGCCCTCGCCGAGTGGACCCGCCTCCCCGAACTCGAGCAACTCTTCGAGAAACTCAAGCACCTCTTCGAACTCCGCGCCGACATGCTCCTGATCCAGGCCAAGGTCCACGCCATCGCCTGCCTCAGCCGCATCATCCTTCGAGGCGAAGACAACGAACTCACCCGCCGCGCCGCCACCACCATCCTCAAACTCAAAGGAATCCCACAAGTAGGTCGGCCCTCCGTGCCGACACCTCCCCCTCCTACCAAGCCTCCTCAACCAAGCACCCCCCCTCCCGATGCCTCCCCACCGGGTGACTCGGCTCCAGGTGGCACCGCGTTCCAGTGCGGTGTCCAGTTCAACCCAAACCAACCTCACAACACAAGAAAAGTGGTCCTCACGCGAGTGCCACGCTCCACGATCCCGCCATGGACCAGTTCGTCTGATCGCACAGAACTGCATAACGACATCCCTGCCGCCCGCACGCCGCATCGCCACACGACTCCCATCATCTTCGCAATACAACCCGACAACGCCGCCTCTGAACTCCTGAGAACTCCACTCGCGATCGCCCCGCTCGCACAACGCTTGGAGACCGGGTAGGCGACGCTTTCGGCGTATCACATGACGCCAACACGTCGCAACGCCCCAACACCGCCCTGAGAAATGGAGCCAAATGGAGATGTGCCACCATGCATGGTGCCATCATGCTCCAATGGTTGGGTAGGACGAGGCGATGCCAGCTCGGAGAGTCGGCCTACCAGGGTCATGCGCCATCTACCAATCCGCCACGAGGATCGTCCGACGGCGACGCGTACTCCAGATCGAGCATCTCCTTGATCCGCGCGTAGGTCTTCACCGGGTTGTACCCGTGGCTCTCCTCATACGCCCTCGAGAGGTGACGCATGAGATCGCAGAGCATGATCCCCCAGTGCGCCGGATCCTCCCAGACGTCGGGCCGGAGGATCACCTCCTGATCGCCGTTGGCGATCCAGATCCGGATCAACTCGAGCGATTTCGGATCCTCCTTCGCTGCATCGGGGATCGGGAGGGCATCGTTCGTAGACATGGTCGTCACCTCGAACCAGAGAAAACCGCCGAACTACGGCGTCAGAGATGGCACTCTCAAGGACATACCGACACGCACCATGTTCCGATTGCGGAGACGATCCCGATTCTGCTCAAAGATGAACTCGGCATGCTGCGAGCTGCCGTACACCTTTTTGGCAATCGTCGACAGGCTGTCGCCCGATTGCACGACATACTCCGGAACGGGAGCCAGCGACTCCGTGTGGGCCAACGCCTCGCGTGTTGTCTCTGTGTCGAGCACCCGCCCGCGGATGTTCGACGGATCGATCGGCACGAGGATCTCACGACCCGCTTTCAAGTCCGGCGGACTGAGCGTCGGATTCGCGCGGGCGATCGCGTCGGCGAACGAATCGCTGCCGAAGTACGCCCGCGAGATCGTTTCGAGCGTCTCGCCCTTCTGGATCACGTGCCGACGCATCGAGGGCGGCACGACGGCCTGCGGCCTCGATAGATCGAGCGGCTCTGGCGCGATCGGTTCGCCGTCACGCGCGACCAGTTCACTATTCACGTTTGAGATCACGGGCGCCTCGCCGCTCGCCGCCGTCACCTTTGGGCGGCTCGGCTCCCAGAGCCAGAAGACCAGCGTCCACACGCCGATGAGCGTCAAGAGCGCGATCGCAACTCGTCCCGAGGCGGGCATGGGAGGACGATAGCCGCGAACTCGCCGCAAGGGATCAGGCCGTCGGCGGCGTCGATTCACCCCGGTCCAGGCTGCGCTGGTGCTCGAGGTCCTGGCGCGAGGACCAGACCAGCGGCGAGGCGACGGCGACCGACGAGTAGGTCCCCACGAAGATGCCGCAGAAGAGCGCGAAACTGAACGCCCGGACGCCCTCGCCGCCGAAGAGATAGAGGAGCGCGGCGGCGAGAATCGTCGTGCCCGAGGTGATGATCGTTCGGCTGACCGTCTGGTTGATCGCGTGGTTGATCATGGACTTGGTCGCGAAGGGCAACTTGCCGCGGTTCTCGCGGATTCGGTCCATGACGATGACGGTGTCGTTGAGCGAGTATCCGGCGACGGTGAGCATCGCCGCCACCATGTTCAGATCGAGTTTGAACTCCATCAACCCGAGTTTCGTCGCGAAAGCGCTCGTGGATGGATTGGTCACGAGGAACTCGGCGAGGGCGACCATGCCCAGCACGCTGAGCACGTCGTGGAGGAGCGCGACGAGCGCGGCGAGGGAGTATCGGAAACTCTTGAACCGGATCCAGATGTAGATGGTGATGCCGATGAAACTGACCAGGATCGACGCCGTGGCCTTGGCCTTGAAGTCGCTCGCGACGGCGGGCCCGACGCTTTGCACACTGGCGGGCGTGCGCTGGGTCGTCAGCGTCTCGCGGACGAAGGTCCACTCTCGCTCGACGACCTCGGTCTCGAAGCGTTGGGCGTCGTCGAAGGGGCTGGCGGAGGGATCCTTGACGAGGAGGACCGCGGATTTCACGTTCGCCGGATCACCGTCGATGATGACGAGTTCACGCTGGCGGGAGAGGGTGTCGGAATAGTCGCCGACGCGGCGCGCGGCCTCGAAGCGGTCGCGGAGCGAGGCGTACGGCCGGCTGGGCGAGAGATCGCTCATGACGATCGCGACGCCTCCGACGTAGGGCGAGAGGTCGGTGGAGAGGCCCGGGCGATTGATGAGCGAGCCTAGGTCGCCGGGGCGCTGGATGACGAAGACCGGAGCGCGGGCGGCGTCCTTGGCGTCGGAGCCGACGAACTCGAGGGCGGGCTTGATGTCGAGCACGTCGGAGAAGGCGTTGACGACGGAGTCGATGACGGCGTTCTGGTCGGTGGCGTAGGTGGTGATTTTGAACCGGTTGGAGGTGACGCCGTCGGCGGCGGGGTTGACGGGGGCGATGCTGGCGGTGGAGAGCGGGGCGAGGGAATCGTCCTTGGACTTTCCTTCGCCGAGCACGTGGACGCGGCCTTCGACTTCGGCGCGGGTCATGGTCATGGGCTGGCCGTCGAGGCCGGCTTTGAGATCGAGCGTGACGGCGGTGCCGCCGCGGAACTGGGTGTCGAGCATGTCGTAGCCGCGCGTGATGGCCATGACGACGCCCGTGCCGACGAGGATGGTGGAGAGCGTGTAGAAGAAGTAGCGGAACTTCATCCAGTCGATGTTGGGAGTGAGGGCCCGCTGGAGGGCGGGAACAATCGTGGGCAGCATCGGGAGTTTGCGGATGTTGAGGACGTTTGTGAGGACGTCGAAGACGACGCGGGTCACGAAGAGGCCGCTGAAGAGCGTGGCGAGGACGCCGACACCCATGGTGATGCCGAAGCCACGGACTTCCTGGGTGGAGAGGGATTTGGCGGCCAGGACGATGCAGACGATGAGTGTGGTGATGTTGCCGTCGACGATGGAGGAGAGGGCCTTGCTGAACCCGAGGCGGACGGAGGTCTTGAGGTCGTTTCCGGCCATTCGCTCTTCGCGGATTCGCTCGTAGATGAGGACGTTGGCGTCGACGGCCATGCCGAAGGTGAGGATGACGCCGGCGATGCCGACCATGGTGAAGGCGGCGTGGTTGAGGGCCATGATGCCGAGGATGATGGTGGAGGTGCAGACGAGGGCGATGACGGCGACGATTCCGGAGAGAAAGTAGTAGCAGATCATGAATCCGCCGACGATGAGAAGGGCCATGAGTCCGGCGCGGAAGCCCTGACGGAGGTTGTCGGCGCCGAGTTCGGGTCCGACGGACTCGATGCTGAGCGGGTCCTCGGTGAGTTTGCTGGTGAGGGATCCGGCGGAGAGGACTCGGACGACGTACTGGATCTCTTCGGAGGTGAAACTTCCCTGGATCTGGCCGCTGGTGGAGATGGCGGAGTTGATGTTGGGCGCGGTGTAGATCTGGTCGTCGAGGACGACGGCCATCTGGTCGCCGACGTGCTTGCTGGTGAGGGCTCCGAGTTTCTGGGCTCCGATGGCGTCCATCTGGAAGGTGATGTTGGGGAGGCCTCGCTCGTCTCGGCCTTCGCCTGCGGCGGCGACCTGCCAGGAGCCATCGGCGGTGGAGATCTTGTCGGCGGAGGCGTCGGAGACGAGCATCCAGTACTCGCCGTCGTAGGGCTCGACGACGTAGCCTCGGGATTTGAAGAAGGCGACGGGGTCGGCCTGGATGGCCTGGAACTGGGCGTAGTCGTTGTACCAGCCCTTGAGTTCGTTGATTTTGAGCCAGACGGCGTTTGTGGATCGGACGTTTCGCGGGCCTCGCTCGCGGAGTTCCTGGCGGAGGCGGGACTCTTCGGTCAGCGTGTCGGGCTTGATGGAGATGCGGAAACTGAGGACGCCTGAGCCTTTGAGGAGTCGGACGAGTTCGTAGGGATCGTCGAGCGTGGTTCGTTCTGCGGCGAAGGCCTCGTGGGCGGCGATGATGGATTCGAGGGAGGCGGTGGCGCCGGGGTGATCGGCCTTGAGGCGTGCGATGGCGGTCTCGCGGGGGCTTGGGATGCGGACGAAGGAGCCATCGGGGGCCTGGAGTTGGCTGTCTCTGGCGGAGAGGGCGAGAGCGCGGCGGACCTCGCGCGGGCTGATGACGCTCTTGAGGACCTCATTGCGGGCGGCATCGAGTTCGATCTCGGCGGCGGCGATTTCGAGGGCCTTGGTGTCGATCTGAGCGGGGTCGGTGAGGGGGGCGAGTTCGGCGCGGAGGCGCTGGACCTTGTCGTAGGTATCGGCGGCCTTCTGGAGGCGGCCCGCCATGGCGACGTCGTCCTTGGCCATGGCGGCGAGTTCGGCGTCGCGCGCGGGCTTGTCGAGGGCGAGGGCGCGGTTGAGACGGCCTGTGTCGATGGCGCTCAGGGCGAGGGCGGTGAGTTTCTCGTCGTAGGTCTTCTTGAGTCCCTTCACCCTTTCGTTGGGGAGGGGCATGGTGATCTCGATGCGGTTGTCGCCTGCGGCGACGATGGAGACTTCCATAAGCCCCTGGGGGTCGATGCGTCGCTTGAGCGTCTCGATGGTTCGATCGAGGACGGCCTGTCGGTCTTCGCCGGGGCCGATCTGGATGCCGTAGGTCAGCGTGACGCCGCCGGCGAGATCCTTGCCGGTCTTGAGTTTCTTCTCGACGGGAAGGATCGAGAGGACGCACAAGGTGAGAACGACGGCGACGATGATGACGCGTGTGATCAGTTTGTTCATTGGACTGCTTTGTCGTGACGGCGCGTGCTCGTGACGCGGGGCGTCGGTGGCGAAGTCGTTGGCGGCGAGGGGCCCGGTTCAGACGGCAGGATCAGGCGTTGGCGTGTGAGTTTTCGGGCTTGAGTTCGGCGGTGATGCTGGCCTTGGCGCCTGCGGACGAGGACACGACGCCCTGGATGGCGGACTTGGAGAACTTGATCTGGCCCTGCTCGACGCGAAGGACGACGTCGTGGTCGTTGATGCTGACGATGGTTCCGATGATGCCGGCGGTGGTGAAGACCTGGTCGTTCTTTTTGAGGTTGGCCATCAGTTGCTCGCGCTGTTTTTTCTGCTTGCGGCCGCCGAAGACCTGCATGAGGATGATGACGGCGAGTACGACGATCATCGGGAGGAAGATGCCGCCGAAGGGGCTGGAGGGCGTGGAGGTTCCACCGCCGGTGGGCGCTCCCGCGCCGGGCGTGGCACCGGGTGTGGAGGTGGAAGGCGTGGCGGGCTGTGAAGTTGCGCCGGGCATGCCGACGGCGTTGGCGCCTCCGGCGGGCGCATCCTGGGCGAGCGCGAGCCACGCGGAAGAGAGACCGTTCACCAGATCGAGCATTCCAACATCCACCTTTCTACGGGCACATCTGCGTATTCGCACGTGCGCGCTTCGACGTCCTGAGTTGTCCCGACGCCGAACACATGTGCGACGTTTGGAGCACCAATGCACCACTCGGGATCGATCGCGTGGGCCGAGCGTCGGCGTGACGCGTGGCCCGAGGGCGGATCCCGGTGGGCCTGCATTGTTCGAGGGCACAGACCAAAAGACGACCCGGTATCTTTGGCATGCCGTACAAACGTCGAACTGCTAGTGGAGGCCATCGGCGGCGATGGGCCAGCGGGCGACAAGGCCATGCCAGTTGTCGGTCGGGATCGTTTGGCGGATGTCGAGCATGAAGCGCTGGAAGTGGCGGAGATTGTGGAGGGTGATGAGGATTGGCCCGAGCATCTCGCCGGTCTGGAAGAGGTGTCGGAGGTAGGCGCGGGAGAAGCCGCGCGTCGGTGAAAGTGGGTTCTCGCCGCCGGTGCAGGCGATGCAGTCGCATCCTGGCTCGAGGACGGATTGATCGCCGGCGTACTTCTGATTGCGGAGACGGATCTGGCCTGTGCTTGTGAACGCGTTGGCGTTCCTCGCGTTTCGAGTGGGGAGGACGCAGTCGAACATGTCGACGCCGGCGCGGACGGCGGCGAGGAGGTCTCGCTCGTAGCCGACGCCCATCAGGTATCGCGGCTTGACTTCGGGGAGGAGAGGCGCGGTGTGGCGAACGACGCGTGCGATGTCGTGAGAGTCTTCGCCGACGGCAACGCCGCCGATCGCGTAGCCGGGAAGTTCGATGTTGGTGATGCGTGAAGCGGACCAGGTTCGGCGGTCGAGGTCAGTGCCGCCCTGGACGATGCCGAAGAGGGATTGGTCGGCTGCGCGCTCGTGAGCGGATTTGCAGCGTTCGAGCCAGCGGACGGTGCGCTCGTTGGCGATGTCGAGGCGCTCGGCGTGATCGTATCGGCCTCGCTTGGAGTCGCGTCTTACGGCGGAGGTGAGGCGCGGGTCGGCGGCGGGATCTGGGCGGCCTTCCTCGAGGGCGTTCTCGGAGGGGGGGCAGTCGTCGAAGGCCATGATGATGTCGGCGCCGAGTTGGTTCTGGATTCGGATGGCGTCCTCAGGGGCCATGCGGATGGTGGAGCCGTCGACGACGGATTTGAAGGTGACGCCGTCGTCGTCGATGGAGTTGGTGTCGGCGAGGGAGAAGGCCTGATAGCCGCCGGAGTCGGTGAGGATGGGGCGGTTCCAGTTCATGAACGTGTGGACGCCACCGAGGCGCTGGATGAGTTCGGCACCGGGGCGGAGCATGAGGTGGTAGGTGTTGTTGAGGAGGATCTGGGCGCCCGTGGCGGCGACGTGCTCGGGGAGGATTCCCTTGACGGTGGCGCGTGTGCCGACGGGCATGAAGGCCGGGGTGTCGAAGGAGCCGTGGGGCGTGGTGACCTTGGCGAGGCGGGCGCCAGTGGTTGCGGAGCGGTGTTGGATGGAGAAGGAGAGGGCGGTCACGCGGGGAGGGTACGGCGCGGGGTGCGGTTCATGAGAGGAGATGTAGAAGGAGGAGACACCGGCGAGACGCCTGTGCCTTGAGAGTTGGACGGGGACGAGGCCTCGTTAGCCGTTGTTGATGCCGCCCTGTTCGTTGAACTTGCGGAGTTTGTTCTTCTCGGCGTCGGAGAGGCTGCCCATGCCACGCTCTTTGATCTTGTCGAGGATGGCGTCGACTTCCTGCTGGGTGATTTCCTTGGCGCCGACGAGATTCTTGAGGGATGAGGCGAGGCCGCCTTTGCGTCTTGGATCGCGAGAGGAGGTGGAGCGGGAGTCCGGGGTTTTGCGTGAGTCCTCCATGATGTCGAAGAAGTCGCGGAGGAGGTGGTTGTTTCGGACGAAGATGAAACCGGCGAGGGCGCCGCCGAGGTGGGCCGCTTCGCCACCGGCGTTGGCGGAGCCTGTGAGGAGATTGATGGCGGCGATGGCGACGTAGCCGTAGGCGAGCCACTTCAAGGGGAGGGTGACGGGCGGGAAGAGGAGTTGCATCTGCTCATTGGGTCGGATGTAGGCGGCGCCGATGATGACGCCGAAGACGCCGGCGGAGGCGCCGATGAGGGGGGACTTTGGGTCGTAGACGAGGAGGCCCGGGAGTGGGTGCATGCTGGCCTTGGTGAAGAGGATGCCGCCGAGGTTGAGGAGGAGGAACATCAGTCCGCCGCAAATGCCGCAGACGAGGTAGAAGGCGAGGTATTTTTTTCGGCCGAGGTATTCCTCGACCATGGCCCCGAAGATCCAGAGTCCGAACATGTTGAAGAGGATGTGGGTGATGTCGGCGTGGAGGAACTGGAAGGTGACGAGTCTCCAGACTTCGAGTTTGAGAAAGGTGTGGGTGGAGAAGGAGCCGTAGGCGCGGGTGAGGTCGAGGACGTTCGGGCCGAGGAGGGCGCTGCCGAAGAAGACGGCGGCGTTGATGATGATGATCCAGACGGTCATGGAGAGCGGGCGTCGGCCCGCGCCGCCCCACATCATTCTGGGGGATCGGGTGGCGTGGCGTTGGTCGTAGTTTCGGTCGGCGATGCCCATGTGGTTGCGTGCGCCTCCTTGCGCGGAGAGATCGGTGGTTGGAGTTCCATGGATGATCGGCCGGACCTTGGCGTGGTCTTGATGCCCGGGCGGAGGACCGCCTCCACCGTGGAACACATTAGGAATTTGGGGCGTTGTGTTCCTGGGAGGCAGCGCGGAGGCGAGAGGTCTCGGCTTCGAGGACACGGCGTTCGAGGGGGGAGAGCGAGGCGAGGCCCTGGGTTGAGACTCTTTGGAGGACGGCATCCACATCGGGGAGGGATGGCGGATCGAGGTCGGGTGTTGGATGATCTGTGGTGGCCAGATCGTCGTCGGCCGTGTGATCGAGGTGGTCTTCGGAGCTGGCGTGTTTGTTGTGGTCGGACGGGTGTGGCGATGCGAGGCCTTCGGTGAAGAAAAGGGCGCGTCGCCAGTGGGCGGCACCGGCGAGGGCGGCGATGGTGCAGACGAGGAGGACTCGGGTCTCGCCGGCGACGGCGGCGACGATGAAGATGAGGGCGGCGATGCTCCAGGTGACGCGGGCCGTGGTCATGGCGGCCTCGGCGGTGGTCACTCGGCGGGAGCGCCAGGCGTGGAGCCATCGGCCGGCGTCGAGCGGGAGCATGGGGACGCAAAGATTGATCGCCAGGACGGTGAGGTTGGCGGCGTGGATCCACCAGACGATTTTGGGCCAGCCTGCGAGGGCGTTGGCTCGTGGATCGGCGGGCCAGGTGAGGAGGAGTTTCCAGTGGAGGCCGAGGCTGATTGCCCAGAGGCTGAGGATGGGGAGCAGGAGCACACCGAAGGCGATGCCGCCGGCTTCGGCGATCATGGGTCGTGCGGAGAGGCCTGGGAGAGGGAGGGCGAGACCGCCGAGGGGCCAGATGGCACAGTTGGTTTCGATGTCGGTGACGGCTCTGAGGACGAGGGCGCGGGCGACTTCGCGGGCGAGGACGATGCCCATCCAGGCGCCGAGGAGCGTGAGGCGATCCGCGGCTCCGCTGGGGCCGTGCGTCAGACCGGCGACGGCGACTTCTGTGGCGATCCAGGCGAGGACGAGGACGTGGATGCCGACCCAGCCACCTTTGATGGGGACGATTGGGGCCATCCAGGCGAGGAACTCTTCCCAGCCGCTGTAGAGGGGTGCGCGGGCGCGAGGGGTGTGAGAGGGTGGTGCCTTTCGCGCGTTGGAGGTCATGGCGTTGTGCCCTCCCCCCCACGACTGCCTTGCGAGTTCGTGATCGTGGCCTTGGCCGGTGTCGGGTGTTGATGCGATCGCTGACGATCGAGATATCGGCGCGTGAGGTGCCACGCGGCGATGGTCTTGGCGTCGATGATGTCGGCGTGATCGATCATGCGTTCGAGGTCGTGCGTGCTCATCTCCACGGGACGGATGTCCTCGTCGGGCTCGAGGTGCTGGCTCCCCATGGTGATGGTGGTGGCGAGGAAGACCATCATCAACTCATCGGTCATGCCTGGCCCTGTATGGAACCGGGCGATCTCGGTGAAGGTTGCGTTGGCGGCGCCGATTTCTTCGGCGAGTTCTCGGCGGGCGCAGGCGTCGAATGGCTCGTTGAGCCCACGTGTGCCGGCTGGGAACTCCCAGGCCCAGGCGTCGAGTGCGGGGCGATAGGTTCGGATGAGGATCACGCGGTCGGGCGTGAGCATGGGAACGAGGACGACGCTCCCGGGATGGCGGACGATGGTTCGCGTGATGGGATCGGCTCGCGAAGAGACGTATTCGACACGTTCGACATCGAACTTGGGGTCACGGAGGAGGAGAGTGCGGGTCTGCGTGGGCCTATGCTCACGCGCACTAACTTGCGCGGGTGCCTGCGATGTGTCGTGCGTGCGGGTGTGTGAGTCGTGCCGCGGGATCATCACGTGTAATTGTACGAGAGTTTTGCGTCCAGGGACCTGTCATGAGTCTTGGGATTGGAGAGGGCACGGGTGAGGTTCTCGAGGCACGGGCCTCGGATGGTTCGGCTCGTGAGAACGCGGGTTTGACGGTTGCTGAGTTGGTGAACGTTCACAAATCGTTTGGCTCACAGGTGGTCCTTGATGGGATGAGCCTCACCTTCGAGCGGGCGAAAACGACTGTGGTTCTCGGTCCATCGGGGTGCGGGAAGTCGGTGCTATTGAAGCACCTTATCGGCTTGCTTCGGCCGGATTCGGGCGAGGTGCACGTGCTGGGAACGCGCGTGGATCAACTGGACGAGCGTGAACTGACCAGGATCCGGCTGCGTGTGGCGATGCTCTTCCAGATGGGGGCGCTCTTTGACTCGATGACGGTGGCGCAGAACATCGAGTTCCCGCTGATCGAGCACACGCGTCTTGGGATCGACGAGCGGCGAGAGCGGATCGCGCGGGCGCTGCAGACGGTTGATCTTGATGGGACGCAGGGGAAGTTGCCTGTGGAGTTGTCGGGTGGGCAGCGCAAACGCGTCGCGCTGGCGCGGGCGCTGGTGCTGGACCCCGAGGTGGTGCTCTTCGATGAGCCGACGACGGGGCTGGACCCGATCCGGTCCGATGGCATCAACGAGTTGATCCTCAAGTTGAATCGCGAGATGGGCGTCACCAACATCGTGGTGACGCACGACCTTCAGTCGGCACGGAAGATCGCGGACCACGTGGTGATGCTGCATGGCGGGAAGATCGCCGCGGAAGGGACGTTCGACGACCTGGAATCTTCCACGAACCCGCGCGTGCAGCAGTTTCTGGCGGGTCGATACGCGAACGAGGACGTGGCGGCACCCACGAAGATCGCGTCGGTGCACGTCCGGATGGATGAGGCGGCCTACAAACCCATCGAGAGTGACGGAACGGACGAGAGGAACGCGGACTCGGGGAGCGAGCGACGATGAATGCACGGACTCGGGACCTGTTGACGGGGTTGACGGCGATCGTGGGCCTGAGCGGTCTTGCGATCATGCTGATGCTCTTCGGGACGCTGGCGAACTTTGCGGAGCCGACGTACGACGTGCGTGTCATCGTGCCAACGGCCGGGGGGTTGCGGGAGACGTCGCCGGTGACGGTGAGCGGGGTGAAGGTCGGGCAGATCGTGAGGACGAAGAATCTGGCGCTGCCGGAGCGTGGGGTGGAGTTGACGCTGCGTGTGCAGAAGGCGTTGCGAATTCCGGCGGTGGCGCTGCCGTCGATTGAGCGGTCGTTTGTGGGCGAGGCGTCTTTGGAGTTTGTGATTCCGCTGGACGCGAGCGAGGCGGAACTGGCGGCGACGTTGGACCCCAAGGGCGAGGTGAAGCGGTATGAGCGGGTGCGTTCGCTGCTTGGCGACTTGACGGGGGCGGTGCAGGATCCTTTGGAGCAGTTGACGGCGACGGCGCGGAACATTGATCGGATGGCGTCGGCGTACACCGAGGTGGGCGAGCGACTGAACGATTTGCTGGCGCCGCGGACGCCGGAGGAAGTGGACTCAGTGAATCCGGCCGTGCGCAAATCGCCGAACATTGCGACAGTCGTCGCGAGACTCGATGCCGCCCTTGCGAACACGAACGAGTGGATCGGCGAAGAGAGCGGCCTGAAGTCCAGGACCGTAGAGATCCTGGAACGCGCCCAGGCAAGCCTTCAAGAAATGGAGGGCGTGATCTCGTCGTGGAAGAAGGCGGGGGAGTCGGTGGAGACCGCGGCGTCGAAGGTGGGGACTGAGATCACGCAGACGGGTGAGGCGCTGCGGCAGGAGGCCTCGATGCTGCGGGCGGATGTCGGGGAAACGCTGGGAACGCTGCGGGGGACGTTGTCGCGGATCGACGGAGCCTCGAGCGAACTGGCGACGCTCCTGGCGAGCGTGAACAAGGGGGAGGGGACGGCGGGGCAACTCGTCAAGAATCCGGATCTGTACAACTCGCTTCGGTCGGCGTCGGCGCAGTTGGAGCGGACGCTGGTGGAGGTGCAGTTGCTCGTTGAGAAGTTGAAGGCCGAGGGAATCAAGGTTGGCGTGTAGGCCCGTATTTCGGTCACGTTTGTGAAGAATCCGTGGACGCAACAGGGCGTGTGGGACATCGGGCTATGCTCACGCCGTGACGGCCTCGACGAGTTTGTGCCCGAAATGCCACAGCATGATTGTGCCAGGAGTTGTGCGCTGCAACTCGTGCGGCGCGTTGCTTGATTCCGGGGTGGGTGGCCTGGGTGATAGCGCCGAGAGAATTCGTGGCGAGTCGCCCTTGCCCCGGCTGAGCAAGCAGGATCATGTTGACCCGGCGATGGACGAGTCGGCGGCGCTCCCGATGCCCGACGAAGGGGACCAACATTCTCGCCCGACGGTGTCGCTCGATGAACCTTTGCCGCCGGGATTGCTCGTGAATGGTCGGTATCGGATCGTGTCGCACGTGGGCACGGGCGGGATGGGTGAGGTGTATCGGGCGGACGACCGGACGCTGTCGCAGACGGTCGCGCTGAAGTTTCTTCCCGCGGCGTCGGACGAGCGTGCTCGGGAGTTGATGCTGAACGAGGTTCGGATCGCGCGCCGGGTGAGCCATCCGAATGTGTGCCGGGTGCATGACATCGGGGAGTATCGTGGTCGGACGTTCATCTCGATGGAGTATGTGGATGGTGAGACGCTCGCACAACTGCTGACGAAGATCGGTCGATTGCCGGCGGACAAGGCGGCGGTGGCGGCGAAGCAGGTCTGTTTCGGACTGGCAGCGGCCCACGCGCAGGGTGTGCTTCATCGTGACCTCAAGCCGGCCAACGTCATGATCGACAGCAAGGGCGAGGTGAAGATCACGGACTTCGGGCTTGCGGGGCTGGCGGACGAGTTGCGGTATGTGTATGGGCGGACGGGGACGCCGGCGTACATGGCCCCCGAGCAACTCGATGGGATGCCGCCCACGGTCCGGTCCGATGTGTTCTCGCTGGGGCTGGTGTTGCACGAGATTTTCACGGGGCGTCCGGTGTATGCGCCCAAGACGATCAGCGAGTTGCGGGAGATGCATCAACGGGCCGTTGCGGCACCATCGCTGGCGACCCCGACGATCGATTCGGGAGTGGAGCGAGTGATCCTTGAGTGTCTCGATCGGCAGGCGGAGCATCGTCCGGCGGGGGCGCTGGAGGTTGCGGCGATGCTCCCCGGCGGGGACATCCTGGGGGCCGCGGTGGGCGCGGGGTTGATGCCTTCGCCGGATCTGCTGGCGCGGGCGAGGGCGCCGGGAAGGCTGGACACGTCGGCGCTGGTGCTGGTCTCGACGTTGACGGTGTTGCTGCTGGTGGTGGTGATGGCGTTGGCCCACGACACGATGCTGATGCCCCGGGTGAATCTTCGCAAGCCGCGAGAGGTGCTGGTGGATCGCTCGCGGGAGATCATCCAGGCCTTTGGCTATGCGCCGGAGGCGTACTCGGTGGGGCACTTTGATTACTACGAGGAACTGGTGGATTCGATGTCGCGGGCGGATCGTGGGGCGACTCGGTGGGACATCCTGAGTCGCGCGAGGCCGAGTCCTGTGGATTTCTGGTATCGGGAGCGGGATCTTCCGCTGGTGACGACGAACGAGCGTCAGCGTGTGGACATGCGTGATCCGGCGTTTGAGGTTTCGGGGGACACGTCTGTGCGGCTGGACGCGATGGGTCAGTTGCGGGACTTTTTCCGATTGACGACGCTGCTGGAGATCGACGCGGTGGGCGAGGCGGCGCCGCCGTCGGCCGAGGTGGCGAGGGAGGCGGACTGGTCGGCGGCGTTTGAGTACGCGGGTCTCGACATCGAGAGGTTCACGGAGGTGAAGCCGGTGCGACAACCTGGGACGTATTCGGATCTGCGTCGGGCGTGGGTCGGGGTGTATCCGGAGTTGCCGGATGAGCGGATTCGGGTTGAGATCTCGTCGTACGAGGGAAAGATCACGTCGTTTCGGATCGTGGAGCTCCACTGGGCGTCGGCGTCGGTGTTCTTTGAGGAGATTGGGGGCATGCCGCGCGTGTTCCGGCAGGCGCGGGTGGCGAGTCCGTTCCTGCTGGCGGCGGCGCTTGGCGTGGGGGCGGTGCTGGCGTGGCGGAACGTGAACGGGGGGCTGGCGGATCGTCGGGGGGCGATCCGTATGGCGGTGACGGCGTTCTTTGTGGCGGCGTTTGCGCGGTTCATGCTGTCGGACCCGATGCTGGACGCGGTGGCGCTGGCGGAGTTGCTGGCGCGCTGCGGGAGAGTGGGTGCGGTGACGGCGCTGACGTTCTGGGTGGCGTATGTGGCGGCCGAGCCGTATGTGCGCCGGCATTGGCCTCAGGCGATGGTGGCGTGGTCGCATCTGATTGCGGGTCGCTGGCGGGACTCGCAGTTGGGGGTGAATCTTGTGGTGGGCGTGGCGGCGGGCGTGGGGGTGACGGTGCTGGCGCAGTTGCGTCACATCGTGGCGATGCTGATGGGGCTTCCCGAGCCGGAGTTGATCGGATCGAGCGATCTGTTGAGGGATGCGCTGGCGGGGGCGCGGCAGGCGATGGGGCTGGGGGCGATGCTGCTTCTGAAATCGGTGATTGCGGCGATGCTTCTGCTGATCGCTTTTGTGGGGGTTCGGCTGGCGGTGCGTCGCACGCGGCTGGCGGTTTCGATCGTGGTTGTTTCGGTTGGTGTCGCGGTGGCGGCGATCGGGAGCGGGGGGACCTCGGCGAACGGCGCGGTGTGGGGGAACGCGACGATCGAGTTTCTGTATGCGGCGCTGGTGGCGTCGGCGTGCATGTTCGTGCTGACGCGATTCGGTCTGGTCGGGGTGATCGTGGGGATGTTCGTGTACTTCCTGCTGACGACGTTCCCGATCACGACGGATGCGGACGCGTGGTACTTCGCGAGCACGGTCGCGGTGCTGGGGCTGGTAGGCGGTGTTGGAGGGCTGGGGCTGGCGCTGGGGTTCAGCGGGCCTCGAGCGCGACCTGTGTGACGATCAGGGATTCGTCGAGGCTGGCTCCACCAGCATGGTGGGCATCATGGCGGACATGTCACCCGGATTATCAAGCGCTGACTCGGGCGTCTCCGGGACGAGCGACGCCGCGGGCAGGGGCGACGGCACGGATCCATCGAGCACACGGCGCGGGCGCGCGTTGATGCCTTGGTCTATGGACCTGCCCCAGGCACGAGGCGAGAGGAAGCGGCCCTTCCAGGCTTCGGGCTTGACGATTTCCTTGGGCGTGCCGCGGTACTTCTGCCAGGCGTCGTTGCGGGTTGCGGTGACGGTCCAGGAGACGGAGGCGCCGGGGACGCCGCCGGCGATTCGGAACTGGTTGTTGCGGACGGTGTCGGCGATGTAGAGGGTGGGCATGGGCGCGCCGACGGGGGTGAGTTGGAAGGTGGGATCGCGATTGATGGCCTCGAAGTAGTCGGGGAGTTCAACCGTTGCTTCTCCTGAGGAATCGAGATCGATGTTGCCGCGATAGGTGTTGGTCGGCTCGGGTCCCTCGTTGCAGTAGTGCATGAGGATTCGATTCTCGGGGTCGAGCGGGTGATCGATCATGAAGGCTTTGTTGCCGGAGGTCCCGATGTCGCCGTCGGCGTAGAGGGCGTATCCCTCGACGCTGGCGCAGGCGGCGAAGATGCCGAAGCCCAGGCCGTTTTCGGCGTAGTTGGTGGCGTAGACGGCGGTGGCGCCCTCGGCGGGGCTTTGGACGGCTCCCCAGACGCCGATGACGTTGCCGGACAGAGCAGCGGCGACGCCATAGACACCTGTGGCGTCGTTGGTGGAGGAATCGCTTCTCCCAAGGACGCCTGTGGTGAGGCCGGTTTGTGCTGTGGCGTAGCCGTCGATGCCTGTGCCGGCGGTGCTGTCGGAGCGGCCATAGACACCCCAGGCGTCGCCTGTGGTAGCGGTGGCCCATCCGAGGATGGCGCGTCCGCCTGTGGAGTCTGATTGCGCGTGCACGCCGTAGGTCTCGCCCGAGGTGGCGCTGGCCCAGCCGAGGATGCCGACACCAGCGTTGCTGGCGGACTTTCCGGCGAGGGAGAGGGCGACGCCGCTGGCGAGCGAGGATTCGAAGACGCCTGCGCGGGCCTCGCTCGTTATGACGTGGAGCGGGTGCTGGGGCTGATTGACGCCGATGCCGACTTTGCCTTGTGTGAAGTGGGCGTCGTTTCCGGTGAGGACGAAGGGGGAGGCTCCTGCAGGGCCTGGCGCTCCGGCGGGACCGATTGGGCCTTGCGGGCCTGTCGGGCCGATGGGGCCAGCGTTGCCGGCTGGCCCTGCGGGACCAGCCGGGCCTTGGATGCCGTTGAATCCGGAGGGACCTGAGGGGCCAGCGGGTCCTGCGGGGCCTGCTGGACCGGATTGGCCTGGTAGTCCGGGCGCGCCAGCCGGTCCTTGGGGGCCTTGCGACCCCTGTGCGCCCGGCGCGCCTGCGGGACCGGTCGGGCCGATAGGACCTGCGGGACCTTGAGGTCCTTGGGGTCCTGCGGGACCGACGGGGCCTTGAGCGCCGGCAGTGGAGTTGAGCGCGTAGAGGGAGTATGGAACGACGTTGACGGGCTGGCGGGGTGTGAGGCTGGTGTAGCCGCCGGCGCCGCTGGGGCTGCGCACGTCGATCTGGAGCCAGATGGCGTTGCCGGTGAAGACGCCTGAGCCAAAGTCGATTTTGGTCGAGAAGACGCCCTGGCGAACCTGGACTCCAGTAGCCTCGACGGCGGCGTGCAAAGGTGAGCCGCCGGTGGCGCTGGAGTAGGGCGTGAATCGGAAGTCGCAGAAGCCGTTGGCTGGGGAGATGCCGACGCCGAGGACTCCCTGGTAGGTGAACTCGGTGGAGACAGGCTCGACGGCGTGGGCGACGCGCGGGAGGGCGGCGAGGCAAACGGCCACGGCGAGACGGCACCAGGCTGGGGCGTGCATGGGTGGACTCCGGGTCTGTAGTTCTCAACAGGCGAACGAACCGAACTGGGGCAACCTCTGCCCGGTACAGATGGCATCGGCGTACGCGGGTCCTTGGTCGAGCCGCGGGCGATAACTCGATGGCGGGAGATTCCGATCGTGCGGGCGGTGCGGGGACTCGCCATGGGCGTCCTGGAGATGAATGTGGGCGTCCTTGGCGACCCCACCGGGCGACAGAGGGCCTAGGGGCGGGTACGATTTCAATGTTTTCCGGAAGTATGTACCTGAGTAAATCCTAGGTCGAATCAAAAACCCGGCATATTTTGCCGGGTTGTACACTACTCAGTGGCTTGCTGTTCGTCGGTTGGATTGCGGTACATGAGGCGTTTGCCCCGCATCCCGTCCAGAATGGCCTGAACCCGCTCCCCGTCGTTCATCTCCCGTGTGTTGTAGAGGAAGGCCGCTTGTGCCACGTATCGGTGCAGGTGTTCCTTGCTGACGTTGTGGTAGGTCCCGGTGAGTTGGCGGCGAACGCGGGAGAAGAAGTTTTCCACCGTGTTGGTATGGATGCTCGGGTCCTTGGCGTTGACGTACTCGCGCCGGGTGTGGTTCACACGGTCATGCCTTGAGAATGGTTTACCGATGCGGCGGTACGCCTTGAGTTCATCCGTGATGAGGCGGCAGGATGGGTCGGCGGTATCCAGAAGCGCATCGCGGACGTTGCCCGAGTTCACGCGAGGTAGC
This sequence comes from uncultured Phycisphaeraceae bacterium, assembly GCA_964628245.1. Lineage (GTDB taxonomy): Bacteria > Planctomycetota > Phycisphaerae > Phycisphaerales > UBA1924. Next base: position 86,379 of record CAZVMU010000003.1, read on the forward strand.
ACGCGGGCATGAACCCGACCGCCACGCTGGACGACAGCGAATATGGGCGATTTGGGCTTGTCGGGGTTCGGGCCATTGCGGATGACTCCACGCACCATGCGCGGGTGGCGTGACTTTCCGCCCCAGTACATCTCGTCCGCCTCGATTGTTCCCGTCAACTTCGGCTCTCCGCTCTCCGGCGTCATGGCGTGGCGGATTCGATGCGCGAGGAACAGTGCGGACTTGTACGAGATTTGGAGTTTCCGCGAGAGTTCGAGCGCACTAGTGCCGTTCTTTGCGCTCCCCATTTCCCAGAGCGCCCGAAGCCATTTGTGCAGCGGAATCAGACTCTCAGCGTACACGGTGCCGGTTCGCACCGTGTACTGCTTCCCACAATCGCGGCAACGCCAAAGGAATCGCTTGGAGCGGTTCCCGTTGCGGCCCTTCATCTGATACACCGCGACCGATCCGCAAGTTGGGCAGCAAGGCGAATCGCCCCAGCGTTTGCGTTCCAGAAACTCCACCGCTGCTGCCTCAGAAGCACAGGCCGCTGGGAGTTCGTCGATGGTGTCAGACTTTGAGAGTTCAGGCTTTGCCATGAGTCAATAATACTTGATTCAAAGTACATTGTCAAGCGAATTAGCGTTATTTTTCGGTCCTTGGCTTGACCGCGCAATCGCCAGAGGGGTAATTCCCGATGCGTGGCTACTTTACTTTTGAGTGAACCGCATGCTAGAATACGCCGAATGGGATCCTGGGAAACGTCGCGCTACGCGAATGTTCCTCTCGCCAAGGGCGAAGAAGGGACTCGACAGGCATGCCGACGTTGAATTCTTGCCCAAGTTGGAGCGGTGGCTCCAAGAGGGGCTTTGGACATACGAAGGGAAACGATTTCCACTTCGACACGAAGGGAATGGAGTGTACAGGATTGCGACCCCATCGTCTCTACTCAGACTCATTGGGTTCTTTGAGAATGGGAACATGAAGGGCGGCGACTTCATCGTTCCTATCGCAGACAAGAAACGCGGTCAAAAAACTCCACAACCCTGGCTGAAGGAGGTTCGAAGAGTTCGAGACGACCACGACTGGAGCAAAAAGGCATGAAGTACTTTGGAACCGAAAAGGGAACTTCAGAACAGCGATTGGCTGACGCAAAGGGTTCGTATCGCTATTGGGCAACTCAACTTCGCCTAGATCTTTCAGACCTCATCATCAAAAAACTCAAGGCGACCAACAAGCCGCAATCGTGGGCCGCAGAACAGTCCGGGAAACGAGAGTCATTCATCAGTAGACTTATTCACGCTGACGCTAATTTCACCGCGTCGGTTGCCGCAAAGGTCCTCTTCAACATTGGCGTGCGACCAAAACTCGTGGACCTTGAAGAGTGGGAAACCTTGAAGAAAAAAGCAGAGTCGCACAAAAGTGACTCGTTGACAGGAAATATAGAGCGGAGTATCGACATTGACATCCAATCCCCCACAATCTCAGAATCCATCGAATCAATTTCCAATTGCGGAGAGCGGAAAGACGCTGACTCGAAACCTCACTCCGGCACAATTTGTCTTGCGTGGGGAACTAACTACCACGTGGGTAGATCACGCTCGACTGTCGGTGAGAACTTCAACGGAAACCAATCGAATTTCCCACATCGTTTTTGCATTATTTCACACAATTGAAAGCGATAATCAGTACGCAGCACTTGAGTCTCTTCGTGTGGCAATGTCGCCAGATCTTGCTGCAAAGATCGCATCGACACTGTGTAAAGCGCTTGACTTCTACCCTGTGCGCGAAGAAACCGAGGCCCCGTAGCGGGCCTCAGTGGTGAAATGGCAGACACGTCGCACTTGGAATGCGACGGCAGGCAGCGCTTGTCGTGCGGGTTCGAGTCCCGTCTGGGGCATTTAGGAGAGTCATGGCGAAGAAGCCAGAGTCTGGTAGGGTGAAACTCGATGTCTCTTGGGAAGAGGCGGCGGAGCGGTTGCTGAAAACCCCAGCGAAATCGACGCCGCCCCGCAAGGTCAAACCGCGCAAGAAGCCGGACAAGCCGTCCAAGTGAACCCAAGCCCCGGTTACCTCGGGGCTTTTTCACGCGCATAAAATGGACCGAACCGGGAAGTATGGGCTTGGCGTACGCCTTTACTCAGGTACATACTTCCGATGTTTTCTGAAAGTTCCGTGACCCGTGGCTGGAGATTGGGGGGCAAGCCCGGGTCATGGCGGTCTTGATGGGGCGTTTCTTTGCCCCGACATTTGGAAGGACTCTCGACCATGGGCGCGCTGTACACGGCACCGAAGGAACTCCCCCACCACGACGCGCGCGACGAGGGGTTTCTTCGCGGTGTGGCGCTGGGAGAGGCTCGGCTGACGGCGGAGCAGGCGATGACGCTGTGGCATGGCGCGTCGCTGCACGAGATCGGGCGCTGGGCGGACGCGCGATGCCGCGTGATCCATGGCGATCGGCTGCGGACGTACATCATCGACCGGAACATCAACTACACGAACGTGTGCAACGCGAGGTGCACGTTCTGCGCGTTCCGGCGCGATGGCGACGAGAGCGACGCGTACACGCTTTCCAAGGAGCAGATCCACGAGAAGATCGCGGAACTCGTGGCGATCGGCGGGACACAGATCCTCATGCAGGGTGGCATGAACCCGGACCTGCCGCTGGAGTGGTACATTGATCTTTTGCGGTCGATCAAGGAGAAGTTCCCGGGGGTGCACATCCACGCGTTCAGCCCGCCGGAGATGGTGGAGTTTGTGCACTTCTTCAACCCGCCTGGTGCGACGTTCGAGGAGAAGGTGCGGTGGGTCTTGTCACGACTTCGCGACGCGGGGCTGGACTCGCTTCCCGGCGGCGGGGGCGAGATCTTTGCAGACCCGGTGCGGCGGAAGATCGGGCTGGGCAAGTGCGACGCGGAGAGTTGGCTGACGGTGATGTATGTCGCGCACACGCTGGGGATGTTCACGAGCGCGACGATGATGTTCGGACACGTGGAGGGGTATGCGGATCGCGTGCACCACATGATGCTGGTGCGCGAGTGGCAGGACAAGGCGCTGCGCGAGGGGGTGAACGGGGCGGGGCACTACAAGGCGTTCATCTCGTGGCCGTTCCAGCGGGAGAACACGCCGCTGGGGCGCGTGCCGGACTGGGGCGCGGATGCGCTCGAACTGTCGATGGAGTTCCCGGGCGATGCGGTCGCGCGGGCATGGGACTTTGGACGAGGGGTGGATGCGCAGCCGGCGGGCAAGCGGGCTGCGGATGTCTTCGCGTTCGACGAGATGGATCGCGGCACGTATCCGACGGCATCACTCTTTGGGAAGCGCGTGCGGATGAGCGGGGCGACCGAGTATCTTCGGACGCAGGCGCTCTCACGGCTGGTGCTGGACAATGTCTATTCGATCGGGAGTTCGTGGGTGACGATGGGGCCGCATGTCGGGCAGGTGGGGCTGTTGTATGGCGCCAACGACATGGGGAGCGTGATGATGGAGGAGAACGTGGTGTCGTCGGCGGGGACGACGTACTGCCTGGACGAGGCGGTGTTGTGCCGATTGATTCGGGATGCGGGGTTTGTGCCGGCGCAGCGGGACAACTCGTACGACGTGCTGCGGGTGCAAGCGGGGGCGGGATCGCCGGACTTGATGGTGAAGGATTGGTCGACCCATCGAGCTCGGCGGCTGCATCATGAGTCGAAGAACGAGCCCGTGGCGAAGACGGGCGGGGCGGAGTTGACGGTTGGGGCGACGTGACGTCGTTTGGGCGAGTGATTTTGAAAGGTACGTAGACACAGGCGAGACGCTTGTGCCACGAGGAGAAGGAACCGATCTCGCGTTTCGTCGCGCCCGGTGCCGTTTGCTACGCGCGCGAGTTACTCGATCTCACTGCCTTCCATGATGAAGTCGGCGAGTGGTCGGCGAGGGGTGGCTGGTGTGTAGTCGGCGTAGCCGAGCCGGAGGAGGATCTGGGGATAGATCGTCGGCGATTGCTTTGCGTCGGGGCGGTCTTGCTGCGCGAGGGCATTCATGGCCGTGTGGGCGGCGAGGTGTGCGGCGATCAGTTCCGAGAGTCTTGGTCTGAGGGACTCGACCTCGATGGGCTGGTTGAGGTATGAGGCGGAGATGCCCATAGATGTGGCGGCGAGGAGGAGGCGCGTCAAGGCGGCGCCGGTGGCGAGCCAGGCGGCGTGATCGTCGTCGGCGGTGTGGATGATGGCGAGGGCGGGGGAGCCTTCGGCGAGTTGGCGGTCTTTGGCGGCTCGGCCCTTGCCGACGTCGAACGTGCGCATGATGAAGGGTCCGGCGTGGGAGAGGATGTCCCAGACGCGGCCGGACATGCCTTGGGCATAGGCGGGGAGGCCGTCGCCTTTGTCGGTGTCGTTGGGTCGCATCCAGTGGGCGAGTTCTGTGCGGAAGTTGTCGTCGGCGAACTGGAGGCGGTCGGCCTGGGCGACGAGGTCGGCGATCTCGTGCTTGGCGAAGGCGTCGCTTGTGGCTTCGACGCGGACCTGGGCTGGTGAGCCGTCGTGGTGGGCCTCGTGGACCACGGCTTGCAGGAGCTCGAGTTCGCTTCTGCCCACGGGCCTTGGATCGAAGGCCATGCGATTGGTGCGTCGGTTGGGGATGGAGTCGAAGAGTCGGAGTTCATGGGCCGAGGGGGAATGGCGGCCTTCCATGCGGACGATGGCGACGGGCTCATTGGGGGCGGCGTCTGGATGCCATTCGACCTGGTCGGAGAGGCCGAAGCGTCGCATGGCGATGCGAAAGGACTCGATGGCGCAAGCGACGGAGATGAGGCTCTCGCGGGCGTGCGGGTCGACGACGGGGAGGATGCGGGTGTGGTCGTGGTGGAACTCGACGTGGTGCTCGAGGACCTTGAACTTCCAAGGCTGCGCGTTGTGCGCGCTGGGCGCCATAATCGCGTAGTTGAGGAGATAGTGGAGGCGTTTGGCGGGAGGCGCGGAATCAAGGAAGAGGCCGGCGTCGGCGCTGCGAGGATCTGGCGTGCGAGTGGAGGGCATGGGTACCACCGTGAACACGGACACACCCGGCCGGGGCGACGACTCCTTCTTCACATCCAAAATCAGTGTACCGCGCCCTCTGCGGACTGCAAGGAGATGGGCTGGGTGGGGGCGGACCAGCGGCTTTGGAGGGTGCTTGCGCCTATTCTTGGGGCCGTTTGGTCCGTGCCTCTGGTCTCGTTCCAGCGGCATCGGAGTCGATGGTTCATCTGAACTGACGTCTGGACCAACGACAGAACGTCGTTGTACACCAAACATTCCGCAAACACACGCGACACGAACACGAGGTGAGATCGAGCATGAAAGCGACGGAACTCCGGCAGGGCCTTGGCGTGAAGATCGACAACAAGCTCGCGGTGCTGACGGGAGTGGAGCACCGGACGCCTGGGAACCTTCGCGCGTTCATCCAGATCAAGTACAAGGAGATTCTGTCGGGCAAGTCGCTCGAGCGTCGCCTCGGCTCGTCGGACGACATCGAGGTGATCGATCTCGATCGGCGGACGATGGAGTATCTCTACTCGGACTCCACGGGCGCGACGTTCATGGATACCGAGTCGTACGAGCAGTTTGTGATGCCCGAGGACGTTCTGGGCGATGCGCTCAAGTTTCTCCGCCCGAACGCGCAGACGATCGTGCTGCTCCACGATGGCAACCCCGTGACTCTCGAACTTCCTCCCGCGGTGGAGTTGACGGTGAAGGATTGCCCGCCCGAGGTGAAGGGCGCGACGGTCTCGAACCAGACGAAGGACGCGACGATGGAGACGGGGCTGGTGACGCGCGTGCCGGCGTTCATCAAGCCGGGCGAGGCGCTGCGCATCAGCACGGCTGACGGCTCATACCAGTCGCGCGCCTGACTCTGTCCGCCGCACAGGTTGGGAAGAGAGGACAAGGCTCTCGAGTGCATCTCTTCCTGCTTGGGCTTCGATGTTCTGGAAAGAGCGTGGTGGGCGCGGCGGTGGCGCATCGCGCAGGCGTGGCGTTTGTTGACTTGGACACGCGAACGGCGAAGCGGCTTGGCGCTTCGAGCGCTGGCGATGCCATTGGCACGCGGGGGTGGGAGGCGTTTCGGCTGGCGGAGTGCGAGGCGATGGCGGATGCGGCGGCCGAGCGAGAGGCGTGTGTGATCGCGCTGGGCGGCGGGACGCCCACGGCGCCCGGTGCGTCGGCCCGACTCACACGCCTTCGTGACGAAGGGCTAGCGATGCTGGTGTATCTGCGTGTGTCGCCGGCGACTCTTCGGGAACGATTGACACGAGCGGGAACCGCGGACCGCCCGGCGGTGCTGGGTGGGGATCCTCTGGACGAGATTGAGAGTTTGTACGAGCAGCGAGATGGGCTGTATCGGGCGCTGGCTGATGTTGCCGTGGATGCCGAGGGACCCGTTGCGGGGGTGGCGATGGCGGTTCTGGAGGCGTGGGAACGAGATGGGTCGAGTCGGGCGTGACCTTGAGCCTAAGACTGCATGATTTCTGAACGTTCGTGAGTAAACCGGAGGGGTGCGTCGGTCCGATGGGTTTGGCATGGAAACCACACTCTCACCTCGTTCTGGCGTTCGATTCACGCGTCCGATCGTGCTGTCGACCGCAGGTATGGTCCTGCTCGCGTTTGGCGGGCTTGCGATGGCGCCCAAGGCTCTCTCGCGAACCGCGCCCGACTCGGGAACGGTGACGGCGTCGGTTGTGCGGCTGAAAGAAGTTCGTCTGCGCGAGGTCTCCGACACAAAGTCAAACGACGTCGGCATGTTCGACAAGCCGGGTCTCACGGTGACTCTGAAGTTCAACGTGCCCAGCGGGATGAAGGTGCTGGATGTCGTGGAGCCGACCTCCATCAAGGCGACCGACAGCACGGGCACAGACCTGACCAAGGTCGAGCCGGGGTTCAATGGCAAGGCCCAGTACATGGGCATGATGTTCGATGACGACAAGCAGAAGGGCGAGGCGGCGATCGTGCTCCTTCCCGCGGCACGTGGGGCGACGACCCTCGATCTCTCGATGACTTCTGAGATCACGCTGTATCGCGACGTGAGCAAGGTCACCGTCGCCGGGCTGACCGCGACCGGGAGCGAGTGGGTTGATCTTCCGGCGGAGTCGTTCGGTTCTGGGGCGAAGGCCCGCGTGAAGATCGCGCGAGACTCGGTGCAGATCGAGACCAAGCCCGAGTCGCTGCATGATGCGATCGCCGAGGTCACGTTCGTCAGCGGCGGCGAGATGATGGAGTCTCAGGGAAGCATGTGGGGCATGGGAACGTGCACGTTCATGTTCCCGGGAAAGCCCAAGGACAACGCGAAGGTCGTGTTCGACGTGCGGACCGGGTTCGAGAAGCGAGCCATGACGGTTGAGGCGAAGGGCGTGGCGCTTCCCTGACCGACAATCACTCAGGCCGTGATCCCTCAGCGCACCGCGTCCATCAATCGCCCGATGGCGTCGGTGGAATCGCTCTCGCCAAGGACAAAGTCGATGGCGAAGGGCTGGACGCGAGCGATGGCGTCTCGGATCTGATTGGGCTTGAACGACGACGCGGTCCAACCGCCAAGGAGGATCGGCTTGTCGCACGACTGCACGCGCTCGGCGAGGCGATCGATTGCGGCATCGGTCCAGGCTGACTCTGGGACAACAAGGATCGCATCGACCTCGTCGAGTTCGTCCCAGGTTGAGATCGGGTCGGCGTCTTCGGATTCGCCGATGGCGGGCTGTTCGGACCATCGGACGCGTTTGATGACGCCCGGGCCGCATTGCATGACGAGTTTGGGGTTCTCGAGACCGTCGAGTTGCGACATCGCCGTGGGGCAGTCTTCCTCGATGTCGGAGAAGTCGTCGATGGCGCAGTTCTCGACGACGCCGACGCAGGAGACGAAGGGCGGGAGATCGGCCATGATCTCGTAGGCCTCGACGGGATCGATGGAGGTCGGCCGACCCTCGACGAAATGGAACCCGATGGCGTCGGCTCCGGCATCAACGGCGTCCCAGGCGGTCTCGGCGCTTTGGACACCACAGATCTTCACTCGAACGCGGGGCTTCGTGCTCATGGCTTGGATTCCGGGAAAGGGAGGAGTTCGGCCTCGAGTTGACGAGCGAGTTCGGCGTCGTCGGCGTCGAGTCTTAACGCGGCGGCGTGGAGGTCTTCGCGCGCGGACGCATGGGCGGCTTGGCGTGCCGTGTCTGACTCGTGTTGGAGGTATCGCAGTCGGATGAGGGCGGCAACGAGACGGGCGTGCGGGGTCTGTGGGTCCCTCGCGTAGGCGCTCGCGAAGAGTTCGTAAGTGCGGAGCGCCTCGGCGTATCGCCCGGCGCGGAAGAGTTCATTGGCGATCAGGATCTGGTTCTGGCGAGTGAGGGTGGCATTGCGTGCGGCGGTTGGGAACTCGGCGAGGAGTCTGGCGTAGGCGTCCGTGGCGGCGGGCACGTTGTTGCTGGCAAGGAAGGTGGAGACCTCGGCTCTTCGTGCGGCGAGCAACTCGGCGCGCGGGTCTTCGGCGGGTTCCTTGGCCTTGACGCGATTCTGGCGGTTCTCGTGGGTGCGGGCGGCGTCGCGGATCTCGCGCCGGCGTGCGGCATGGCCGAGATGCCCGATGAGGTCCCAGCGTTCGCGCGGGAGGATCTTGGTGACGGTGAGGAGGAGGGTGACGACGATGCCGAAGGCGTAGCCGCCGAGGTGGGCCTGCCAGGAGACGTCGGGATCTATGGATGTCGCCGTCACGATGTCGCGTCCGATGGCAAACACGACGGCGGCCCACGCGGGGACCTCGTAGATCCCGATCAGGAAAAAGAAGATGACGATTTTGATCGAGGTCTTTGGGAAGAGGACGAGATATGCGCCGGTGACGGCGGCGATGGATCCGGAGGCACCGAGGACCGGATGCTCCGAGACGGCAATGTGGGCGACGCCGGCGAGGATCCCGCCCACGAGATAAAAAACCAGGAACCCCAGGCGGCCGAGACGGTCTTCGAGGTTTGGGCCGAAGACATAGAGGAAGAGCATATTGCCGAGGATGTGCATCCAGCCGTAGGGGTCGTGGAGGAACTGGTAGGTGACGAATCGCCAGTAGTCGCGGCTGGTGTCGCGGCCGAGGATGAACTGCTCGATCATGCCCCCGAGTTCATGGAGACTCCCGGTGTTGGCTTGTCTCTGGGTCAACTCGACCGCGAAGACAGCGATATTGGCGGCGATGAGGGCGTACGTGACGAAGGTTCGCCGCTTGAGTGGTCGGTCTGTCCCGATCGGAATGATCACCGACGATGCTATGGGCACGGGCCCGATCACGGTTCTCGGGCCTGAGTGATTCCCTCCGCGCCCGCCGCACCCCACCACGTTCCTATAGTCGGTACACCCTCGGGCAGATGGGTTTCTCGGGTCGAACGCGCCACCTTGGGCGTGCCGATGCTGGAATCGGGCGGGATGGCGGGCCTGTGTAGGTTCGCCCACACCGACTCCCCCTAGCCGCGACCGAGACACGACCTTTCGACCCCCTCGGGGAACCACCGAGCGGGATCCAGGGGCGTTGGGGGCGGGATCGCACACGCGAGAGCAAAGGAACCACCATGGCGGAGCAGAAGACGATGGGGAACTACTCGAAGGGATTGGAAGGCGTCGTCGCCGCGGAAACGAAGATGTCGTTCATCGACGGCGAGAAGGGCGTGCTGGAGTACGTCGGCATCGCGATCGACGACCTGGCGCGGAACTCGACGTTCGAGGAGACGACGTTCCTCCTGTGGAACTGCCGCCTGCCCAACAAGAGCGAACTCGACGCGTTCTCGAGCGATCTGCGCTCGCGGTATGACCTCCCCAACGGGATGGAGGCGCGCCTCCAGACGATTCCCAAGACGGCCCAGCCGATGCACATGCTTCGGACGATGGTCTCGTCGCTCGCGCTGCACGATGCCGAGCCGAACTCGATCGATATTCCCGCTCTGCGGAACAAGGCCCTGAACATCCTGGCGCAGACTCCGACGATCGTGGCGGCGTACGACCGCATGCGTCGCGGGCTTCCCATGGTGCAGCCCCGGAAGGATCTCTCCTTCGCGGCGAACTTCCTGTACATGCTCAACGGCACCGAGCCGACGCCGACGATGGTGCGTGCGTTCGACGCGTGCATGATCCTGCACGCCGACCACGGGCTCAATAACTCGACGTTCGCGGCTCGCGTTGTCAGCAGCACGCAGAGCGACATGTACTCGGCGATCACGGCGGCGGTCGGATCCCTGCGCGGGCCGCTGCACGGCGGGGCGAACGAGGACGTGATGCGGATGCTGAACCAGATCCCCAGCGTCGAGTCGGTCGAGGGAATCATCCAGGACAAGCTCGCGAACAAGGCGAAGATCGCCGGGTTTGGGCACCGCGTGTACAAGGCGTACGACCCGCGCGCGACGTATCTCAAGACGCTCGCCAAGCAGTTGGCGACGGACACGGGCAACCAGAGCCTGTACGAGAAGAGCCAGGCGATCGAGCAGGTGATGCTCCGCGAGAAGGCGGCGAAGGGGATCTATCCCAACGTCGATTTCTACTCCGCGACGACGTATCACTGCATCGGGCTGCAGTTGGATCTCTTCACGCCGATGTTCGCCCTCTCCCGCATCGCGGGCTGGGCCGGGCACGTGATCGAGCAGTTGAGCGACAATCGCCTGTATCGTCCGAAGGCCGAGTATGTCGGGCCGCACGGCGTTCGGTACACCCCGATGGGCGAGCGGCCCTTCTAAGGCGCGTTCACAACTGAATCTACGTTGAACGCCGTCCGTTTGATACGGGCGGCGTTTTCTGTTCCGGGTACCGCCGCGCTGCGCGTGGTGTCCATAGGTCTTGGGTTGACAGGGGTGTGTGTCTGTATGAGAAGTAGACACAGGCGGGGCGTCTGAGCCACGAGATTGAGCAGGGAATCTCTGAGTGACGCGTGTTCGTGTGCTCGTCTTCAGGCCGCTTCGCGTGAGGTTCGCGAGGCGACACGCTCAAAGAAGACGTTGAGGAGGTCCGGATCGAAGATCCTTGGTGCGTCTTTCAGCATGAGTTCCTTGACCTCATGCAAGGGCAGCGCGGCACGATACGGGCGGTGCGTGCGAAGAGCATCGAAGACGTCGGCGACCTGCACGATCTGGCTGGAGAGATGCATGGTCCAGCCGCCGGGGATGGTCGGGTAGCCGCCGCCGGTGCGGTGCATGTGGTGCTCGAGGGCGACGGCGACCGCGACATCGGGGACGTCCTTTCGCCCGAGAAGAATCTTGGCGCCGTCGAGGGGGTGGCGACGGATGATGGCGAGTTCCTCGTCGTTGAGTTTCCCGGCCTTGTTGAGGATCTCGGTTGGCACGCGCTGCTTGCCCACGTCGTGGAGCAGGGCCGCATAGGTGATGTCGTGGACATGATCCGACCGAAGGCCGATCGCCTCGGCCAGCCCGGCGGACATCATGGACACGTTGATGGTGTGGACGAATGTGTACTCGTCGTGATTGCGAACAGCGGCGAGGGAGATCATCGTCGTGCGGCTGTTGGACATCTCTTCCGCGAGGCTGGCGGCCAGGTTGGAGACGCCGCTGGCGTCGAGTTCGCCGCTCTGCGCCAGGGGGACGATGACGTTCTGGAGCGTGCTGGCGACGTGCTCGGGGACGAACATGGCGCGAGACCCATCGTCGTGCGGGTCTCCTTCAACTCCACCGGTGTGTGCCACGCCCACACCGCCACCAATCCGATCTCCACCCCCACTGCCGTGCGACGACCTGGCGTGCGAGCGTGTGCCGCTCGCGGGGCTCGCGTCCGCTGGAACGCCTGCGGCGATGGACCGGAGGTGGACGTGGGCCGAACCCCGGAAGAAGGAATCGGTGGCCGTCTCGACGCTGGTGATGAGCGATTCGATCTCGCTGGTGGAGACTCCCGGCAGGAACGTGACCGCGGCAACACCGAGACGTTGCAAGCGTCCGAGCACGCCCGCAAGAATCCTCGTGCCCGAGGGGATCGATGCCTCCCCCACCACAACGCGATCGGCGAAGAGCATCGCGGTTGCGGCACCCTCGGCGAGCCACGTCTCCAGGGCCGCGCGGGCGCTCTCGAGGCGTTCGGCGTACACCTTGTGGTCGGAGCCATAGAGGAGGCGTGACTCGGCGACGGCCTGGAGGGCGCTGAGTGCGGCGTCGGCGCGATCGATCATGCCGCTTTCCTTCCCGCGGCACGCGCCTGGCGAGCGAGCTTGCGCAGGCGCATCACGCGCGTGTAGAACCACAGGCCGAATCGCGAGCGGACCTGATTGGCGATCGAATCGAGCGCGATGGCTCCGGCTTCTCCGTACTCCGCGAGTGTCTTGGCGGCGAGTTCGAAGTTTGTGCCCGAGACTTCGACGCCGAAGTCCTCGCGGAGGTATTGCTCAAGGATGGGGACCGCCCGATCGGAATGCGTCTCGCGGATGCGATCGATCATGCGTGACTGGAGGACCTCGTCGTCGGTGCGGATGCCCCAGCCGATGAGGGCGAGGGGCCAGTGATCGTGGGCGATGTCGAGTTCGAGGAGCAGGTCGCGTCGGACGTTCGTCGGAATATGCGGGACGACACCATTGACGAACGCGAGGACCTCGTCCTCGTGGAAGGCGCCGCATCGCGACGCGATGAGCGCCGCGCTGGGCGAGTCCTTGGCGATAGCCTCCCCGAGCCTCGTCCAGTCGGTCCCCGAGTCACGAAGGGCGGCAATCACGGCAACCTGGATCTTCGCCTCGCTCGCGACGGCATTGGCGAGGACGATCCTGGGCTCCACCCGGGAAAGCAGTTCGATCGCGACGTCGTGGCGCGGCCCGGCGTGCATCAACTCGTGCATCAGTGAATCGACGCGTGCGGTGACCGCTCCGCAGAGAACCTCGTGAGACGTCGCGAACTCGTCATTCGTATCGGCATCACGCGGGGTGGCGGTCGCCTCGAGCACAAGATCGAATCGACCTTCCGAAAGGAACTGAGTCGCACGGGGCGCGACGCGTGCCGCGAGAGCGCCGATGCTCTCGGCATCCATCTCGGTCCGCGCGAGAAACCTGGCGATCGAGAGCGTGTGCTCGGAGAGATCGTCCCAGACCATCGCCTGGAATGTGGATTGGCTCTTGCCGTTGTCTGTCGAGGCGATCTGGTTGAGTGTGATCTCGTAGTCGTCGGGGTTGAATGGCGAGCCCTGCGAGGCCTTGAGGAGGACGGCGACCGCGGCCTTGAGCTGCTCGTCGGATTCGGCGTTCCGCTCAACCTGCCTGGACCAATCGCTGAGCACCGTGTGGACGCGTGCGCCCGTCTGGGTCGCGGCGCCTTCGGACTGGACGAGTTTGGAGAGGACGCGGAGGGAGTGGCGTGCCGTGCCGCCCTGGGGGAGGCCGCCGCTGCTGATCGCGTCGAGGACATCGGAGGCGGGGAGCACTGGGGCGAGATCGGCGACGGCCTGCGCGTGATTCGCGTCCTTGCCTGCCATCCACAGCATCTTCTTTCGCACCGCGGGGTCGAGTTCGCCGACGAGCGCACCGAACTGGGACATGACGACGGCGCGCTGGTCTTCGGGGACGGCGCGGAGGGCTTCGGCTGCTGAGACCAGTGGAGAGCCGGCGGATGAACCCGACGACCACGCGGTGCCGATCCCAGCCTCGACGCGTCGGGCGATCTCGGCGGTGTCGGCAACGCCAGACGCGAGCCGCTCGAGCACCCGGCTCCAGTCGTCTGCCTGATCGACCGTGCCGTCCCACTCGCGCATCGCCACATCGCCATCGCGAACCGCAACGATCTGGATCTTCGTGCCCGAGGCTTCGGCCAGGCGCGTGCGTGCGTCGGCGATCGAGAGTTTGCCGGACGAGAGTCGGTCGAGAACCTCGGCGAGGACGGGAATCTCGGCCTGTGTGAGGTTCGTCGTCACCCGAATTGCCGTGATATTCGCCGCCGCAAGACGTGTGGCAAGATCGGTGAGTTTGGATTCATCGATCGATTGCTCGGACGTGGATGGCGACGCGACCTTGAAGACCGAATCCACACAGCGGAACGTGAGTTCATGATGGACGCGCATGGCGTCGAGCGCGGCGCTCGCCTCATCCACGGCCCGGCGTGTGGCGGCGTGGTCGTTGTCGTAGAGGCGCAGGGACTGGGCGCAACGCAGCAGCGCGAACAACCACGCGCGCGCGAGGTCGGCGAGAGGGGTGGACGTGTTTGGAGCGCTCTGATCCATGATCCGAAGTGGCGCCATCGCCTATTCGGGTTATCGGTGGGATCGAGAGTCGGGTTGAGGTGGAGTCGGCTGGCTAGAGGCCGAGTTGCTCGAGGATGCCATCGAGAATGGAGCGGGCCAGGGATTGGTCGGGGAATGGTTCGTTGATGATCTCGACGCGGGTGGTCTTGCCCTGGGCGGTGGCCCGTACGACGACACGGGGGAAGTCGCTGACGCGAGGCGGTATACCGACCACCATCCCAACATCGTCTGTTGTCGATGAGGTGGGGATGGAGTATCCGCGTCCGATAAAGTTATCCTGGGCGGCAGCAATGACGGCGGGGACGCTGGCGCTCGCCGGGAGGTCCGCCACAAGCGTTCTAGTTTTGTACGTAGCGATGAGCCCGGAGTTTCCTTGGTATTGGGGCTGTGGGGCGCACGCGCCGGCGAGGGTGAGGGTGGCGAGAGCAATGGGTGTGAGAACGCGGGCCTTGCATCCGTGCATGGGTGACTCCGGTGAATGTGGAGGATGGTACGTCGGGTCGGAGCGGGATGCTTGATCCTTGGTAGGGAGTGCCCTTTACTACTGCCCTCACATTCGGGCTTCCCTTTGGGGGATTCGCCTTGGTGTGAGGGTTTGGTCCATGGTTTGGGCCGACGACACCAGTGACGATCGAGAGGTATTCATGGCGATTCGGGTGAAGGCGCGCAGTGGGGAGTCCGTCGAGGGGATGATGCGGCGGTTCAAGAAGTTGTGCGACCGCGAGGGTCTCACCAAGGACATCAAGCGTCGCGAGTTCTTCGAGAAGCCCTCGGAGCGTCGTCGGCGTGCGGACCGCAAGAGCCTGAATCGCCGGTTGAAGGGCGATCCGATCAAGTAAGGCGTGATTCCGATGTGGCTTGATGGTCACATCGGTGTTTTCTGATTGGCGGGTTTTTTGGATCGATTGGCCCGCCGCGTGCGGGAGCGCGGGACGCGCCGCACAGTGTTTGAGTGAGTAGGACCGGCGAGGGCCGGGCGGAGTCGCCCGACTGGCTTGCCACCCCCCCTCCCCCATGGATGGCGTCGCGGGTTGGCGCTGGCTGTGGTTGCTTTTGTGGTATCGAGAGAACGAATCGACGGCGGCCGCGCGGGTTTGCCGACGACGCCCGAAACTCGGGCGGGACTTGACGGACAGAACTTGGAGATCACCCCATGGCGTTTAGGTTCAACAGGCTGGTCCAAGGATTGACGCGAGGTCTGGCTCTGGTGTTGCCATTGATTGTGGCGTTGCTTGTCGTGTCGCCGGGTGCGCTCGGAGCCGAGGGCGGACACTCGGGAGGCGAGGCCAACCTGCACCTTCCCGACGTCGGCACCGTCTCGTTCATGGGAATGACCGGGCGAGAGCTGCTCATGGGAGGCCTGGTGGTCTGTGCCCTTGGCATGGCGTTCGGGCTGATGATCTACACACAACTCAAGAAGATGCCCGTGCACAAGTCCATGCTCGAGATCTCTGAGCTCATCTACACCACGTGCAAGTCGTACATGGTGCAGCAGGGCAAGTTCCTGATGATCCTGTGGGTCTTCATCGCCGCGATCGTCGGGCTGTACTTCGGAAAACTCGTCCCTATGGGCGAGGACTCGGCGGGTGTGATGGTCCACGGCATGCCCATCGGGAAGGTCCTCATCATCCTCGCGTTCAGCCTTGTGGGGATCGCGGGGTCGTACGGCGTGGCATGGTTCGGGATTCGAGTGAACACCTTCGCCAATAGCCGGGCGGCCTTCGCTTCGCTCCGCGGCAAGCCCTTCCCCTGCTATTCCATCCCGCTCAAGGCCGGCATGTCGATCGGCATGGCGCTCATCAGCGTCGAGCTCCTCATCATGCTGGGCATCCTGCTCTTCATCCCCGGCGAGATCTCGGGCGCCTGCCTCATCGGGTTCGCGATCGGAGAATCGCTGGGCGCGTCGGCTCTTCGCATCGCTGGCGGCATCTTCACCAAGATCGCCGACATCGGCTCGGACCTCATGAAGATCGTCTTCAAGATCAAGGAGGACGACGCCCGCAATCCCGGCGTCATCGCTGACTGTGTTGGTGACAACGCCGGCGACTCGGTCGGTCCCTCGGCGGACGGGTTCGAGACCTACGGCGTGACGGGCGTCGCACTCATCACCTTCATCATGCTCGCGATCAACTTGAAGACCGCGGGAGCCGACTATCAGACGATCCAGATCCAGATGCTCGTCTGGCTTTTCGCCATGCGAATCATCATGGTGGTCGCCTCCGCACTTTCGTACTTCCTCAACGAGGCCTTCGCCAAGGCCAAGTACGCCAACGCGAACAAGATGAACTTCGAGCACCCGCTCACGTCGCTGGTGTTCCTCACTTCCGTCATTTCCATCATCCTCACATTCGTTGCTTCCAAGATGCTCATCCCCACGATCGGCACCGGGCCCGGCGCGGGCGATTGGTGGTGGAAGCTCAGCCTCGTCATCACCTGTGGCACGATCGCCGGCGCCCTCATTCCCGAACTGGTCAAGGCATTCACGTCCACTCACTCCGGACACGTCAAAGAGGTCGTCATCAGTTCGGAGCAAGGCGGCGCCTCGCTCAACATCCTCTCGGGCTTTGTCGCCGGAAACTTCTCGGCCTATTGGCTGGGGATCGCCATCGTCGGGCTCATGGGTGCGGCGTACTACATCGCGACCACGGGCGAGCACAACTTCGGCGCGATCATGCTCGCACCCAGCGTCTTCGCCTTCGGCCTCGTCGCCTTCGGGTTCCTGGGCATGGGCCCGGTCACGATCGCCGTGGACTCGTACGGACCGGTGACCGACAACGCCCAGTCCGTCTATGAGCTTTCCACCATCGAGTCCATCCCCAACATCAAGAGCGAGATCAAGCAGAGTTTCGGGTTCGAGCCCGACTTCGAGAAGTCGAAGGAGTTCCTCGAAGAGAACGACGGCGCCGGCAACACGTTCAAGGCGACAGCCAAGCCCGTGCTCATCGGGACGGCTGTCGTGGGCGCCACGACCATGATCTTCTCGATCATTGTCGGTCTGACTCACGGACTCGAGGCGTCCTACTTCCAGTTCCTCTCGCTGATGCACCCGCCGTTCCTTCTCGGGCTGATTACCGGCGGCGCCGTGATCTACTGGTTCACCGGCGCTTCGACGCAGGCCGTCTCGACCGGTGCCTATCGCGCGGTGGAGTTCATCAAGAACAACATCAAACTCGACGGGTCGACCAAGGCCAGCGTGGCCGACAGCCAGAAGGTGGTGACGATCTGCACGCAGTACGCGCAGAAGGGCATGTTCAACATCTTCCTCGGCGTCTTCTTTGCGACCCTCGCGTTTTCGTTCTATGAGTCCTTCTTCTTCATCGGGTACCTCGTCTCCATCGCGTTCTTCGGACTCTACCAGGCGATCTTCATGGCGAACGCCGGCGGCGCTTGGGACAACGCCAAGAAGATTGTCGAGACCGATCCCGTGTATAAGAACAGCGGTCGCGGCAAGGGGAGCGATCTCCACGCTGCCACGGTGGTCGGCGACACAGTCGGCGATCCGTTCAAGGACACGTCCTCGGTCGCGATGAACCCTGTCATCAAGTTCACGACGCTCTTCGGGCTTCTCGCGGTCGAGCTCGCGGTCAGCATGAAGGAGGACGGCACCAAGCACAGCGCCCTCACGCTCGGTCTGACCATCGCCTTCTTCCTCGTCTCGGCGTTCTTCGTGTGGCGCTCGTTCTATGGGATGCGGATCGGCGGGGCGAAGTAAGGCGCGAACCCGAATCGCTCGTCACCGACACACCCCGTCGAGTCTCGGCGGGGTGTTTTGTTTGGTGGATGTGGACCGCGCGTCGAATCTGGGACGGAAAGGCCGTACCATGGGCGTTCTCGCTCTCACGTGGGTGCCTGGGCGCTCGCGATTGAACGATCTCATTGCCGCGAATAAAGGAGTCGCTCCATGTTCGACATGCCGACGCCGTTGATGGATACGTTCGCCTCGGGCGAGTTCTCGCTCGCGATCACGCCGACTCTGGGGAAGTTTGGTGAGGTGCCGAGCGCCTACTGGCTGGCACCGGTGAGCGCGGTGGTGGCGCTCGTCGCGGCGAGGCTGATCGGGGCGTCGGTCCTGAAGAAGCCCGAGGGCGACAGCGAGATGATCCGGATCGCGGCGGCGGTGCGACAGGGGGCGATGGCGTACCTCGCTCGGCAGTATCGCGTCGTCGGCATCGTGTTCGTGATGCTCATTGCGGCGTTGGGCGTGCTGTACATGCTGGGGTTGCAGCACTGGCTATCGATGATCGGTGTGCCGATCGCGGGGCTGTTCTCGGGGATCTGCGGGTGGCTGGGCATGCGCATGGCGACGTCGGCCTCGGCGCGGACGGCGGCGGCGGCGAAGGAGTCGCTCAATGAAGGGCTCACCGTCGCCTTCCGATCGGGCGCGGTCATGGGGCTCAACGTCGTGGGCTTTGCGCTCCTCGATGTCAGCGTGTGGTTCTTTGTGCTGCTCTCGATCGGCGACACGCTGGGGCTTCGCTCGGGGTTGCAGGACATGACGGTGATCATGCTGTCATTCGGCATGGGGGCCTCGACGCAGGCGCTCTTTGCGCGTGTGGGTGGCGGAATCTATACGAAGGCCGCGGACGTTGGGGCGGATCTCGTGGGCAAGGTCGAAGCCGGCATTCCCGAAGATGATCCGCGCAACCCGGCGACGATCGCGGACAACGTCGGGGACAATGTCGGCGACGTCGCGGGAATGGGCGCCGATTTGTATGAGTCGTACTACGGCTCGATCCTCGCGGCGGCGGCGCTGGGCACGGCGGCGACGTTTGCGATGCATCACCTCTCGCCGAGCGAGATGGTGAAGCACGGGATCTCGCTGGCGGCACTCCCCCTCGCACTGGCGGGAGCGGGGATTCTCGCGTCGATTCTTGGCATTTTCGTCGTGCGGACGAAGGAGGGCGCGTCGTTCAGCGACCTCTTGAAGAGCCTGCACCGCGGTGTGTATGTCGCGTCGGCGGTGATCGTCCTGGCGGCGTTCGGGATTCCGTATCTGCTGCTGGGCGAGGCGTCGATACCGGGGATGGTGCCGTGGTACCGGCTGGGGATCTCGATCGTCGCGGGGCTGGTGTCGGGATTGGTGATTGCGCAGTGGACGGAGTATTGCACGAGTTATGAGCATCCGCCGACTCGGAGAATCGCGATGCAGGCGCTGACGGGGCCGGCGACGGTGATCATCGCGGGGATCGCCGAGGGGATGAAGAGCACGTGGGCGTCACTGCTCGCGGTTGTGGTGGCGATCCTCGTGGCGTTCGTGGCGGCGGGTGGGAACGAGAACTTCCTGCTGGGTCTGTATGGCGTGTCGATCGCGGCGGTGGGGATGCTCGCGACGCTGGGCATCACGCTCGCGACCGACGCGTATGGGCCGATCGCGGACAACGCGGGCGGGAACGCGGAGATGTCCGGGCAGCCGCCGCATGTGAGGCAGCGGACGGACATGCTTGATTCGCTGGGGAACACGACCGCGGCAACGGGCAAGGGGTTCGCGATCGGGTCGGCGGCGCTGACGGCGATGGCGCTCCTCGCGGCGTATGTGCAGGTGGTGCAGACGCAACTGCACAGCCAGTGCCTGGACATCAAGCATGGCGAGGCGGTCGTGAGCAACGAGATCGTGCCCTATGCGTTCTATGGTGGGCACGGACGGTTCCGCGTGGTGTATCCGATGCACCAGGGGCACACGATCAACTACGCCGACGGTGCGCTGCTGGTGGACATGGGACCGTTGGAGGGTGAGGCGCATCTGGATGATGTGCTCGTGCCGGGGCAGCACTTCTTTGTGACGGGACTGCACGCAACGGGGGATGAACTCGATCCCGAGCCCAAGCGAGCGCGAAAGTACGACCTTCTCGCGACGATCGGGCATGGCGAGCACGACCACACGCTGAAGTTCTCGGTGGTCTCGACGAACAACGCGACGGTAAAGGATGTGCTGGAGTTCTATGACGTGACGCTCACCAACCCTCGCGTGCTGGGCGGGCTCTTCCTTGGGGCGATGGTGGCGTTCCTGTTCTGCGCCTTGACGATGTCGGCGGTCGGGCGGGCGGCGTATGCGATGATGGGCGAGTGCCGTCGGCAGTTCGCGATCATCCGCAAGGCGCTTCGCGGGCAGGGGATGAGCGAGGGGGACATCTCGAACCCGGAGAAGTGGCCCAAGCGGATCCAGCACGAGGGGAAGGAGTATCCGGACTATGCCGAGTGCGTGTCGATCGCGACGGCGGGGGCTCAGCGGGAGATGATCCTGCCGTCGATTCTCGCGGTGGTGATCCCGATCGGCGTGGGGGTGGTGCTGAACGTGCCGGGCGTGGTCGGTCTCTTGGCTGGGGCGCTCACAAGTGGGTTCGCGGTGGCGGTGTTCATGGCGAACGCGGGCGGGGCGTGGGACAACGCGAAGAAACTCATCGAGAGTTATGGGAAGATCACGGCGGACGACCTGGTGACAGACGCGTCGATGCGCGAGAAGTTGCCGATGGAGGTGCGGGAGACGCTGCTCGCGCGGGCGGAGGAACTGCGGGCGGTGGGGAAAGGCTCGACGCGGGTGTATGGCAAGGGTTCGGACGACCACAAGGCGACGGTGGTCGGCGACACGGTGGGCGATCCGTTCAAGGACACCTCGGGGCCTTCACTGAACATCCTGATCAAGTTGCTGTCGATTGTGGCGGTGGTCTTTGCCGGGTTTGTGGTGAAGTTCGGGCCGGCGGTGGGTTCGATGCTTGGGTTTGAATGAGTGGAAGGCGGTCGAGGAAGTAGACACAGGCGGGACGCCTGTGCCGCGAGGATGGGTAGGTCGTGTCGCGCGGGCGTTTCGCCGATGTGGCGGGGTTGTCACCTACGCTTTTCCCACGCATGTCGCACTTCCTCACTGTCGATCAGGCCCGCCGCACGTTCATTGATTTCTTTGTGAAATCGAAGGGGCACACGTTCGTCGCGTCGTCGCCGACGATCCCGCACGACGACCCGACGCTGATGTTCGCCAACGCGGGGATGAACCAGTTCAAGCCGATCTTTCTCGGGCAGGTCCAGCCTGGGAGCCCGCTCGCGGGGCTGAAGCGTGCGGCGAACAGCCAGAAGTGCATCCGCGCCGGCGGCAAGCACAACGACCTCGACGACGTGGGCAAGGACACGTATCACCACACGTTCTTCGAGATGCTCGGGAACTGGTCCTTCGGCGATTACTTCAAGCAGGAGGCGATCGACTGGGCGATGGAGTTGCTCGTCGATGTGTACCACCTGCCGAGGGAGCGGCTGTACGCGACATATTTCGAGGGAAATCCGGCGGCGGGGCTGGAGCCGGACATCGAGGCACGCGACCTCTGGCGCACACATCTGCCCGCGTCGCACGTCCTTCCCGGGAACATGAAGGACAACTTCTGGGAGATGGGGGACACGGGGCCTTGCGGGCCTTGCTCGGAGATCCACTTCGATCGCATCGGCGGGCGCGACGCGGCGTCGCTCGTGAACGCGAGCGATCCGGACGTCATCGAGATCTGGAACAACGTCTTCATCCAGTTCAATCGCGAGAGCGACGGCACGCTGAGGTCGCTCCCCGCGAAGCACGTGGACACGGGGATGGGTCTGGAGCGCCTCGTCAGCATCCTGCAGAACAAGCGGAGCAACTATGACACGGACGTCTTCACGCCGATCTTCGGAGCGATCGAGCGATTGACCGGAGCGCGCCCGTACATGGGCAAACTCGGCGCGCACGACCAGGGCGGCGTCGACACGGCGTATCGCGTGATCGCGGACCACATCCGGACGTTGACGTTTGCGCTGACGGATGGGGCCGTCCCGAGCAATGTGGGGCGCGGGTACGTGCTGCGCCGGATCCTGCGTCGCGGCGTGCGGTATGGACGGCAGATGCTCGGGGCGAAGACGGGGTTCTTCGCGGAACTCGTGCCGGTGGTGGTCGATCGCTTTGGCGAGGCGTTCCCGGAACTCAAGAGGAACCCGCAGAAGGTGATCGACGTGATCCTCGATGAGGAGGAGAGTTTCGGGAGGACGCTGGATCGCGGGATCAAACTCTTCTCGGATGTCGCGGCGAACTCTTCGAAGAAGACCGTCTCGGGCGAGGACGCCTTCAAGTTGTACGACACGTACGGCTTCCCCATCGACCTCACGACACTGATGGCCGAGGAGCAGGGGCTGAAGGTCGATATGGCGGGATACGAGGCGAAGCGCAAGGAGGCGGAGGAACTCTCTCGGTCGGGCGGGGCGAAGGGCGCGGGGGCCACGCCGAAACTGGAACTCTCGGGCGAGCAAGTCGCGAAGTTGTCGCACATGGGCGTAGACACGACGGACGATTCGCTGAAGTACACGCCGCATGACGTGACGGCCCATGTCCGGGCGATCTGGAACGGGCACTCGTTCGATCAGTTGTCGCGGCCCACGGTTGCGCAGAAGTCGCACCCGATCGGGATCGTGCTCGAGCGGACGAACTTCTACGCGACGCAGGGCGGGCAGGAGCACGACGCCGGGCGATTGCGCGTGGAGAGCATGGCGAAATCGGCCGTCCACGAGCGATCCGGCGGCGGCGAGTTCATCGTCGAGAGCGTGCAGACGTTCGGCGGGTATGTGCTGCACATCGGGCACCTGACGCGGGGCGATCTCGGCGTGGGGGACGTGGTGTCGTTGCACATCGATCGCGAGCGGCGCGGGGCGATCGCCTCGAACCACACGGCGACGCACCTGGCGAATCTGGGCCTTCGTGCGACGCTGGGCGAGGACGTGCACCAGAAAGGCTCGCTCGTTGCGCCGGATCGTCTGCGTTTTGACTTCTCGCACAACTCGCCCGTGTCGCCCGAGGAACTCGCCAAGGTTGAGTCGCTTGTGCGAGATCAGATCCGGCATGATTTCACGGTGTATGCGCAGCTCGCGGAACTGGAGCCGGCGAGGAAGGTGAGCGGGCTGCGCGCGGTCTTTGGCGAGACCTATCCCAATCCCGTGCGCGTCGTGAGTGTGGGGCAACCCGTCGATGACCTGCTGGCGTCGCCCGACAATCCGGCGTGGCGCGAGGTGAGCATCGAGTTCTGCGGCGGGACGCACGTGGATTCGACGAAGCAGATCGGGGCGTTCGCCATCATCGGAGAGGAGGCCGTCGCGAAGGGCGTTAGGCGAGTCGTCGCGCTCACGGGCGAGGCGGCGGCGGAGGCGATAAAGGCGAGCGAGGTGGTGCTCGCGAAGATCAGCGCGGCGTCGCTCTTGCCCGACTCGGCCCTGGCGCCCGAGGTGTCGGCGCTCTTGACGCAACTGGATCAGATCGTGATGCCGGTGAGCGAGAAGTCGCGGGCGCGGGTGATGATCGGCGAGTTGCAGGAGCGGCTGAAGTCCGCGGGGAAGGCCGTGGCCGAGGCGAAGCGTGAGCAGGCGATCCACCAGGCTCGGCAGATCGCGGAGATGGCGGCGACGTCACTCGAGCCGGTGATCGTCGGGACGCTCGACGTGGGCGAGGACCGCGCGGCGATCCAGGCGGCGGTGAAGCTCGTGCGCGACAAGTGTCCCACGAGCGCGGTGATGCTGATCAGCGCGGACGATGGGCCTGATGCAAAGGTCGCGATCCACGCGTCGGTGCCCGACGCGCTGGTGAAGCGTGGGCTCACCGCTGGGCAATGGGTGCGCGAGACGGCGAGCGTCGTCGGCGGGAAGGGCGGCGGGAAGCACGACAACGCGCAGGGCGGCGGGACGGACGTGAGCAAGGTGAAAGAAGCGGTTTCTACCGCGCGGGCCGCGGGATTCCGGATGCTGACATGAGCGAGCGCGAGCGGAACGAAGACCAGCCGGATGAACAACCCGGTGAGCGCTGGCCGAGCATGCCCGATGCGGCGGACACGCCTCAGGAAGATCCGCGGCTGAAGATTCCTGAGGTGTTGACGAGGCCAACGCCTGTGCCGACGGCAAAGGGGGAATCGAAGGGATCATGGGCGGACGCCGCGAAGGCGTGGGGCGCGGCGTTCGATTTCGTCGGGACGGTGCTGGGGGGCGTGGTCGTGGGGTATCTGGTTGACCGTTGGGCGACGACCTCGCCGTGGGGCGTGATGATCGGTCTGGGCGCGGGGTTTGTGATGGCGTTCGTTCGGATCGTGCGGGCGAGCATCCGGGAGGACCGGAAGGCCACGGAAGAGCGGCGGCGGCGCGAGGGCGATCGGTCGGTCGGGACGGGTGAATCCGGGCACAAACGGTGATGGTGGTCGTGGCGTTTTGGCGTGCCGAGGGCTATCCTTCCGCCCACGTTTGGTCCCACCAAACCCGGCCCAACCAAATCCGGCCAAGTTCCGTACACCGCAGCCTTTGAAGTCATGCCCGACGTGATCGCTCCATCCCGGCCTCTGCCCGACGCGGCTCGTCCGCCTCGCGGGCTGTACGCGTGCGTGGTGCTCGTCACGGGGTTGCTGGCTCTCGGCGCGGCGGTGCTCATGGCCCGGGTGCTCGATGAGCCGACGAGCGAGGCGACCCGGTCGGTGGTGCTGATTGCGCTTGGGGCCGGGGTGCTCGTGTCGTTCGCACCGGTGGTGATTCGCGGTGGTGGAGAATCGTGGGGCATGATCGTGCTCGCGACGTCGATGGTGCGGGCGATGATTGTCATGGGCGGTGCGGCCGGATTGACCATGTTGGCGGACCGGCCGATTCGTGATGAGACGCTGTGGCTGCCTCTGGTCGTGGGCCTGGTGATCTTTCTGGTGATTGAGTCGGGCGCGGCGGTGTATCTGCTGTCGCGGATGGACAAGGCCCGGCGGGCGTTCGCGGCATCGCGGAGCGTCCCGGGCGTCGGAACCTTGAGCGGGAGCGTTCACTCGTGATATCGCACGCGATCCAATCGATTCTTTTGAACGCCACGCTGGCCGCGGACCCTTCGCAGCACGTCTATGACCATCCGTTCAAGATCGGACACGATGGCAACTGGATCTGGTCGGGGAACATGGGGAACCTGGTTCTCAGCGGGATCATCCTCATCGTCGTCGGGCTGTATGTCGCGTCGAGGGTGAAGACCGGCCCGGAGAGCCAAGGGACGGACCGCTACGTCACCAAGGGTCGTTTCGCACACATGATCGAGGTGATCTGCGTGTACATGCGTGATGATGTTGTGAGGCCGCTGCTCCACGACCGCACGAGCAAGTACATGCCGATCCTGTGGACGTTCTTCTTCTTCATCCTCGTGAACAACCTGCTGGGCCTGCTCCCGATCATGGACGTTATGCACCTGGTGAAGCCCGATTGGGCCGAGGCCCATATCACGCCGGTCGGCGGCACGGCAACGCAGAACATCTGGGTGACTGGGGCGCTCGCGATCCTCGCGTGCATCGTCTTCAATGTCGCGGCGATCGCCCGACTGGGGATCGGCGGGTACCTGAAGCACCTGACGGGCGGCGCGCCGCTCATCGTGGCGCCACTCATCTTTGTGCTCGAGTTCGCCGGGCAGATCCTCATCAAGCCGATCGCTCTGGCGCTTCGTCTCTTCGCAAACATGACGGCGGGGCACATCCTTCTCGCGACGCTGCTGGGCTTCTTCTCCATCTGGAACGTCGAGAGCGTCGGCGCCCCGATCAAGGGCGGCGTCTCGATCATCGCGTTCTTCGCGGCGATGGCGATCTTCTTCCTCGAACTCTTTGTCGCCTTCCTCCAGGCGTTCATCTTCACGTTCCTTGTGGCGGTCTTCATCTCGCTGATGGACCACCACGACGACCATTCCCACGAACACTCTGAGCATGGGCACGACCACGGGCACGCCCATGCCCATGGGCACGAGCACGCCCACGCGTGAATAACGGCCCCCACTGCTCCTTCGGGGAATGTCCCGAGGAGCGATCCAACCGCCCGTGACGATTGAAAGGACGATTTGAAATGAAGATTCTCGCAGGTTCCAAGGCCATGTTCCTCACCGCTGCCGCCGCACTTGCCGCGACGTCGACCGATGTGCTCGCGCAGGCGGGCGAGGCGGCCGCCGCCTCCAGCACGGGCAAGGGTCTGGCCGTGCTCGGTGCGGGCATGGCGGTGGTTGGTGGCGGTCTGGGCATCGGCCTGATCGGCAAGGGAGCGGTTGAGTCGATCGCTCGCCAGCCCGAGGCCGCCGGCAAGATCCAGATCAATATGATCCTCGCGGCCGCCCTTATCGAAGGTGCGACCCTCTTCGCCGTCGCCGCCGGCTTCCTTGCCAAGTAATCCAATCCTCGGCGGGCGTTAGCGCGCTCGCCGATGGTTTCTCGCGATCGAATCAACACTCACGGAGTCGAACCGATGATGCTTTCTCCGACCCTTCTCGCGAACGTGATGCTCGCTCTGGCCGAGCCTGAGGCCGGGCACGCCGCCGGTGATGCTCACGCCGCCCACAAGCCGCTCGAGGCAATGCCCGCGGCATCCGAGGGCATGCTCACGGGGATCATGGCGGTCGTGATCTTCCTCGTGGTCTTTGCGGTGCTCGCGGTCAAGGTCTGGCCGACGATCGCAAAGGGTCTGGATGAGCGGGCGAAGAAGATCAAGGACGAGATCGATGCCGCCCAGCAGGCGAAGGTTCAAGCGAAGGAGGCACTGGAGCAGTACCAGCACTCGCTCGCCCAGGCCCGCGTCGAGGCTCAGAAGGAGATCGACAAGGCCCGCGCCCAGGCGCAGGTGATCGCGGCGGAACTGAAGACCAAGGCCGACGCCGAACTCGGGCAGATGCGCGAGAAGGCGATGCGCGACATCGAGGCCGCCAAGCGTGCCGCGATCGCCGAGGTCTATTCCCAGACGGCGACGCTCGCGTCAACCGTCGCGAGCAAGGTGCTGAAGCGCTCGATCAACTCGGGCGACACGCAGTCGTTAGTGGAGGAGTCGATCCGCCAACTCGAGACGGCCAGCCGCTGATCGGCGTTGTGTTTCGCGAGCTTTGACCGCTGAAGAACTGAACCACGAGGCCCAACCATGCCGTTCTCTGCCGCTCAGCCCGACACCGTCGCCCAGAACTACGCGAAGAGCCTGTACGAACTTGCGGACGAGGCCGGCGGTCGCTCGAACGTAGAGACCACGCTCGCGGAGATCGAGGAGATCCTCGAACTGGCGCGGGAGAACCCGCGGTTCGCGGAGTTCCTCTCGTCGCAGGCCCTGGGCGCTAAGACGCGCTCGCCCAGCCTCGACGCGATCTTTCAGGGGCGTGTGTCGCCGCTGGTGCTGCGATTCATCCACGTCCTGAACCAGAAGGGGCGCCTTCCCAACCTGCCCGCGATCGCGACGGCGTTCGACGCGATCGTGCAGGAGAAGTTCGGGCGTGTCGAGGTCGATGTCTTCACCGCTGAGCCGCTCTCGCCGACTGACCTCGGGCAGATCCGCGACCGCCTCTCCAAGGCGCTGCACAAGGACGTCGTGACGCATCCCTACGTGGACGCGTCGATGATCGGGGGCGTGAAGTTGCGCATCGGCGATCAACTCGTCGATGGCTCCGTTGCGACCAAGCTCCGCACCCTCAAGGACCAGATCGCCCGCGACGGCGGAGCCTCGCTCCGGGCCCACTTCGACCGCATCCTCGGCGACTAATCGCCAGTTTGGACCCCCACTATGGCGAAGAAGACGATCAGCAGTGTCGACGTCAAGAACAAGCGCGTCCTCATCCGCGTGGACTTCAACGTCCCGCTGGAGAACGGCACGATCACCGACGACCGTCGCATCCAGGCGGCCGTCCCGACGATCGACTCGGTCACCTCGCGCGGCGGGATGGCGATCCTGGTCTCGCACCTGGGAAGGCCTGAGGGGACGGGCTTTGAGCCCGAACACTCGCTGAAGCCTTGTGCCGCGCACCTCAGCAAGATCCTGGGGCGGCCTGTTGGGTTCCCTTCGCACGACTGCACCGATGCCGCCGCGGCCCAGGCCGTGAACAGCATGAAGCCAGGCGAGGTGGTTCTGCTCGAGAATCTACGCTTCCACAAGGGGGAGAAGAAGGGTGATCCGGCGTTCGCGGCGAAACTCGCCGGCCTTGCCGAGGTGTACGTGAACGACGCCTTCGGCACGTGCCACCGTCCGGACGCGTCGATGGTCGCCGTCCCCAACGCGATGAAGGGCAAGCCCCGTGTGTGCGGCTTCCTCGTCGAGAAGGAGATCAAGTATCTCTCCTCGGCGATCGCGAACCCGGCGCGCCCGTTTGTGGTGGTGCTGGGCGGCGCGAAGGTCTCGGACAAGTTGCCGGCGATCGAGAACCTCCTGCCCAAGGCCGACACGGTGATCGTCGGCGGGGCGATGGCGTACACGTTCCTGCAGGCGCTCGGTCAGCACGTCGGCACGAGCCGCGTCGAGACGGACCGCCTGAACGACGCGAAGCGGATCATCGAGCTCGCCGCGACGCGCAAGGCCGAACTGCTGCTTCCGACCGACCACGTCTGCTCGACGCAGTTCGATCAGTTCTCGGGGACGATCGAGGTGCAGGAGACGATCAAGGACGGGTTTATGGGTCTGGACATCGGGCCGAACTCGCAGGCGGCGTTCTCCAAGGCGATCCGTGCGGCGAAGTCGGTCGTGTGGAACGGGCCGATGGGCGTCTTCGAGTGGGCCCCCTTTGCCGTGGGGACCAAGACCGTCGCGAAGGCGATGGCGGAGGCGACGAAACTCGGCGCGACGACGATCGTGGGCGGCGGGGACTCGGCGGCGGCGGTCGAGAAGTTTGGTCTCGCCGACTCGATGTCCCACGTCTCGACGGGCGGCGGGGCGAGCCTGGAGATGCTCGAGGGGCACAAGTTCGAGTCGGTCGAGCTGCTCGACGCGTAGGACACGCGAACACACGATCTCTATAACACAATCGCCGCGTGAGAGGCCCTCACGCGGCGTTGTATATTCAAGGGTTGTTCATTCCGGGATGGTCCATGAACTCATGCGGACTCTTTACGCTTCGCGACGCGGAGGTCGGCGAGGGGCTTGGGAGTCTCGACATCGTCGGCGTCGATGCGATATTCCACGCCGTCGTTGTCCATGTCGGGGAGGTGGTACATCATGGGGAGCATGAGTTCCTCCATGACCGAGCGGAGGGCTCGGGCGCCGGTGTCGCGGGCGACGGCCTTCTGGGCGATCGCGAGGAGGGCACCCTTGGTGAAGGTGATCTTCGCGCCCTCGAGCGAGAAGAGGTGCTGGTACTGTCGGACGATCGCGTTCTTGGGCTCGGTGAGCACGCTGACGAGCGCCTCGGCGGAGAGGGGCATGAGCGGGGCGAGCACGGGGAGGCGCCCCACGAACTCGGGGATCATGCCGAACTCGATGAGGTCGTCGGGGGTGACCTGCCCGAGGATCTTGGCCTGCTCGACGCCGTCGTCGGTCTCTCGCTGGGAGACGCTGAAGCCGATGCGTGACTTGCCGATGCGCCGGCGGATGATGTCGTCGAGCCCGACGAACGAGCCGCCGCAGATGAACAGGATGTTGGTCGTGTCCATCTGGATGTACTGCTGCTCGGGGTGCTTGCGCCCGCCCTGGGGAGGGACGTTGCTGACGGTGCCCTCGAGCATCTTGAGGAGGCTCTGCTGGACGCCCTCACCCGAGACGTCGCGGGTGATGCTGACGTTGTTGGAGGTCTTGCCGACCTTGTCGATCTCGTCGATGTAGATGATGCCGCGCTGGGCCGCCTCGAGGTCAAAGTCGGCGGCCTGGAGGAGTTTGAGGAGCAGGTTTTCGACGTCTTCGCCGACGTAGCCGGCCTCGGTGAGGGTCGTCGCGTCGCCGATAGCGAAGGGGACCTTGAGGAGTTTCGCCATGGTCTTGGCGAGGAGGGTCTTGCCCGAGCCGGTGGGCCCGATCATGAGGATGTTGGACTTGTCGAGTTCCACGGACCCGGCCTCGGCGGACTCGAGGTGGAGGAGGCGCTTGTAGTGGTTGTGGACGGCGACGGCGAGGGAGCGTTTGCCCAGGTCCTGGCCGATGACGTACTGATCGAGGTATTCCTTGATCTCACGCGGCGCGGGGATCTCGCGGAGAGAGTGGCTGACCGAGGAGACGCGGCGCTTCTCCTGGCGGAAAATGTTCTGGCACAACTCGGTGCAGTGGGTGCAGATATAGACGGTGTTGGGTCCCTCGACCATTGGCCCGACGTCACGGCTGGTCTTGCCGCAGAACGAGCAAGTTGTGACCTTCCGCCCGCGGAAGGATCCCGCGTCGCCGCCGTTTGCCCCGCCGTCATTCCCGTCCGTCCGCTTCGCCATGCTCGCTCTCATCCCAAGGTGTCACGCCCCCAAGCGGGGCTTGCGGTAGATCCGGACGTGTCGGCCGGACTGATGCAAGTCTATCGACGCTCGATCCCGCGGGCTGCATCCTCACCTTGCGCAACGACGGCGTCAAGAGGTTTCGTCCGCAGGGACCGCCTCATCGGCACAATCGTCGCTGTTTCTCGACCATTATCAGACACCCGGACGTTCGCCGACCGAGCGGTCAGGAATCTCGGTGCGTCCGCCTCGCGTTTGGAGCGCCGCCGATTCCCGATCCCGAGTTCTTCAGACGCTCAACCATGACGCGGCGTGTGGCGTCGTACTCCTCCGGGGTGATCTGTCCCCGGTCGCGCATTCGGCGGAGATCCTCGAAGATCCCGTGATCGCCGGACTCGGAGAGGCCGCGTTTGGCGCGTCGGACGATCCACCAGCCTATCCCTGCGCCCACGAGCACGAGCACGATGGTGACGCCCAACCACATGGCGACCTCGAGCACCTTCGTCTCGTCGCGCACCGCGAGCGTTGGCGAGAAGAGCCATTGGGAGTGCGCGTGTGTCTGACTCGCGAGGAGTGTCCCGATCATGGTCGGCGTCAGGCGTTGCCCGAGGCGATGGCCTCGCGGATGGGCATGAGCAGGCCGGGGACAACACGAGTCTCGAGCAACTCCTCGCCGATCCCCGAGAGTTTGTCGAATATCTTGGGGAGGTCGGCGACGT
Organism: uncultured Phycisphaeraceae bacterium; assembly: GCA_964628245.1. GTDB lineage: Bacteria > Planctomycetota > Phycisphaerae > Phycisphaerales > UBA1924. The sequence continues at coordinate 117,405 of CAZVMU010000003.1, forward strand.
CGTTCACCGGTCCGAACTTTCGCAGCGTGAGATAGACCGAAATCGGGTCCTGTCCGTCGGCGGGGTCCTTCGGATGCGACGAGGGCGAGGGCCTGGTCTTGACCTCGAAGTGGACCTCCAGATCGCCGGGCCTGCCGAGAGCGAATCCGATCATGGGTTGGCAATCGATGGGCATAGCGCCGGGGACATCAAGCAGCGTCGCGAGGGGCGAGCCGGGGATGAGGGCCTCGAGGACGATCGCGTCGTGGTTCCCGCCGGCGGCGAGGTCGAAGCCGTACATCAGTTCGATGTAGTCCACGTCGAGGGCCGTCACCGAGAGGTACACCGGCGCGAGGGACAGGACGCTCTTGTGCAGCGCGTACCCCTCGGCAAGAGTGGCTGGGTTGACGCACCCCGAGCGGATGTTGGCGGCGCGGCATGCAAGCCAGCGGTGCGGCATGTCGGACTGGGGCGACTCGAGCGCGAGTTCATCGCGGAATCGGCGGAAACTCGACATGTGCGAGAACTGGCGGCGGATGCGCTCGAAGAACTCGAGGACCGTCTCCCGGGTCTTGGGGAGTTCGAGTTTGACGTTCAACTTCTGGTTGACGTAGAAGTCGGTGCACAGGGCCTTGTAACTGTCGGAACTCATCGAGGAGGCTCCTCGTGGCGGGCATTCGTGGCGCCGCGGTGGCGGCGAGGGAAGGACTTTAGGTCGCCGCGGCGCGGGGTGGTGTTCGGGAGGCGTGAGACTTGTCGAGCGGGCTTGCATCGAGCAGCCACGACTCGATATCACGGGCGTCGGCGAGCGATTCGACCACGCGGTCTGCCCCGGCAGCGTGGAGGTCGGCCGTGGTGTGCACGCCCGTGGCGACGCCCAGGACGCGGTGCCCGTGGGCGCGCGCACATCGGACGTCGTGCGGTGTGTCGCCGATGATCGTCGTTCGCGAGACACTGAAGCCAGCTTCCTTGGCTCGGGCTGTTGCTATGGGCGGGAGATGCTCGCGGTCGGGGGGCGTATGGGGCGAGTCGTCGCCCCAGGCGTGGACGGGGAACCACGCTGGATCGATGCCCGCGGCCTGGAGTTTCAGTCGGCCCGTCTCCGCGAAGTTTCCGGTGAGGACACCCAGGACCGACTCGTCGTGTCGCGCGCGCAGGAGCGTGAGAAGTTCGAGCACCCCCGCGAGCGCGTAGGCCGTGCCGGGGGCTTTGAGCCTTGGTTCGAGGTGGCGTCGATAGGCCCCACGCATGGCCTGGATGTTCGCGGGCGACGCGTCAAGGGCGTTTCGCTCGAGCATGTCGCGCAGGATGAGCGGATCGAGTCGCCCGGCAAAGTCGATGCCATCGATCTCGAAGGTGTCGCCGAAGAGTTCGCGCCCCGCGGCGTGCATGGCGCGGAGGCCCGCCCTTTGGGACTTGAGCATGGTGGCATCGATGTCGAAGAGGAGCAGGTGCATGGCGAATGGAGTCTTGCGGTGTGTGGGCAGGCGGTGCCGAATCGGGAAGAAGACGGGTGAAGTATTGACCTACCGGCGAATCACAAAGCCCGTTTCGCCTTCGACCACCGGGACCGGGGCGTGGTGCTGGGTCGAGATGTTGCGGGCGAGCATCTCGTTCAGGCGGGCGAGAAAGCGAGAGACTTCGGCCTCGTCGCCCTGCGCTTCGAGCGTGACCGAGAAGTCAGGTGCGGGGTCGTTTCGGACCCAGCCCGAGATGGCGAACCCCTTGGCGAGGTCCCTGGTCGTGGCCCGGAAGCCGACGCCCTGGACGCGACCAAAGTAAACGGCTCGGCGACGAAGCATGGCGGATTGTTGGCGAATCGATGGTGTTGATTGGGGTGAAGATGGGCGAATCGAGTGGTCCGAAAAGAATTGGGTGGGCGAAAGTTGACGGATTTGTTGGCACTTGGCGAATCCTGTGCTACGTTTCTAGTGGACCGGACGCAGGCGCCTCCGTGCTGCGCAAGGGCAAAGGCTCGGCCAATAAAGCCCCGCAGAAGATTCGTGACCTCGCCTGTGGATATCCCGTCCTCTGGACATGCCGCGTCGCCGAAAGGCGACTCGGAAGAGCAGGGTGCATGTGTGCGGGTTGTCGTTCGGACGCCCGCGTGGTTCATGGTCCAGAGGTCGTGGCTCGTTCTCGGTCGTTGATACAAACTCAAGATGCGTGGGTGGTGGTCTCGTCCAGGCGGAACCCTTGCGAGAGGTGCGTCCGGTTGGCGGGGCGACGGGGCGATTTGTGCCGGGGCATTTCCACGACAACTCGGATCGTGAGCGTGTGCGCGACGCGGCGGACATCGTGCGCGTGGTGGGCGAGCACGTCTCGCTCAAGGCGCGCGGACGAGAGTTTGTCGGCTTGTGCCCGTTCCACGACGACCACAAGCCGTCGATGAATGTCGTGCCGGCAAAGGGGATCTTCCACTGCTTCGTCTGCGGGACCGGTGGTGATGTCTTCAGTTTCGTGCAGCGGTTCCACAAGATGGAGTTCCGCGAGGCGCTGACGTATCTCGCGGAACGGTTCGGCGTGGAGTTGACGCCGGTGGGCTCGCGTGATGGGGCCGCCCCGCAAGGCCCGAGCCGGTCGGACCTGTACGAGGCGAACGCGACATCGCTGAAGTTCTTCCGCACGATCCTCGGCGACGCGATTCACGGCAAGTCGGGGCGTGACCTCATCGAACGCCGGGGGATCGCGAGCGAGATGGTCGAGCAGTTCCAGGTCGGACTCGCGCCGGATCGCTGGGATGGGCTGTGTCTTCGCATCTCCCAGTTGCGGCTTGATCCGCAGGATTTTCTCGATGCGGGGCTCATCAAGACGCGCGACGACGGGAGCGGACGGTACGACACGCTGCGGAATCGCCTGATCTTCCCCATCCACGACCAGATCGGACGCGTGGTGGCGTTCGGCGGGCGACGTGTGGATGACGAGGACGAGCCGAAGTATCTCAACTCGCCCGAGACGCGCGTCTTCCGCAAGTCGGCGACGATCTATGGGCTGCACCACGCGGCGAAGTCGATCCAGCAGACGCGCATCGCGATCATTACCGAGGGGTACACCGACGTGATCGCCTGCCACCAGGGCGGGTTCACGAACGCCGTCGCGACCCTGGGCACGGCACTCACGCGCGAGCACGCGGCGATCCTTCGAAGGCTGTGCGACGGCGTGGTGCTGCTCTTCGATGGCGACGAGGCTGGGCAACGGGCGGCCGACCGCGCGGTGGAGGTCTTCTTTGCCGAGCCATTGGACGTGAAGATCTGCACGTTGAACCGGTTCACCGACGCGAAGGACCCGGATGAACTCTTGAAACGGCCCGACGGGCGCGAGGTCTTTGAGCGTGCGATCGCGGCGTCGCAGGACCTGCTGACGTTCCGCTTCGCGCGGCTTCGCGAGCGGTTGAATGGGGCCGGGGTGGCGGCGTTGTCGCGAGCGATCGATGAGGAACTGGCGCGACTCGCAGAGTTGGGGCTTGCGGACGTGCCGCCGGTGCGTCAGGCGCTGATCGTGCGACAGGTCGCGGGGCTTGCGGGGCTGGACGAGGCGACGATCCGGCGTGCGATCCCGATGGGCCGTGGGAAGCGAACGGCGATGAACGCTGGGCCCGATGCCGGCGAGCAGGCGAGGCGATTGGCTCTCACACGGCTGTCGCGGGGCACGCTCTCGCCGGGGGAGCACATGCTCGGGTGCGTGCTGTGCGATGGGGCGCTGTGGTCGCGGTTGGATGAGTTGGAGCACGAGTGGCTCTCGCCGGGTGGCTTTGCGGATGCGCTCGTGTCGCGGCTCGCCGGTACGGCGCACGACCTTGGGCTTGCGGGGGATGAGCCATCGCTGGCACATGTCCTCTCGGCGACGGAAGATCTCGATATCAAGGACGCGGCGATTGCGCTGCGGACGCGGCTGGAAGCGGAGACGCTGGGGAACGCCGAGCAGTTGCTGGCTCACTTTGAGGCGTGCCGGAAGCGTTTGCGGCTCGATCGGGCGTCGGCGAGTCCCGCGGGCACGGAGGCGGAGTTGAAGCCGGCGCTGGAGGCGCATGTGAAGGAGCAGAGACGGCTGCACACGGAGATCGGCGGCGATCGACGCGTGCTGCCCAAGCCCAGAGCGTGAGAATTGGATGGGAGTGTGTGGGCGTGTGGTGGTGTGGCTGGTGCTGTGTTTGAGCGTGCACGGTGAAGAGGAGTCGAATGTGATTGGCAATCTCCACCCAATGGTTTACGGCCTGATCGAGTCCGGGCGTTCGCGCGGCTGGATCAGTTACGAGGAACTCAACGCGGCGATGCCCGACGCGATGGTCGATCCGGCCCGCGTGCACGACCTGCTCATCGTCCTCGACCACGTGGGCATCGAGTTGGTCGACGAACTGGAGTATCGCGCGCGGGCCTTCCGGGCCTCTCGCGAGACATCGTCGGACGCGCCGAACGGCAAGGGGCAGCGTGCCATGACCGTCGCCGGCGGCGAACGCGAGGGCGAGTCGGCCGCCCTTCGCGCCAAACTCCACGCGGCGACGCGGCCCGAGCCCGAGAGCAAGGAGGACGCCGAGGCGGCGGCGTTGCATCGCGAGTTGATCGAGGCCGCCACCGAGGTCGCGGGGACGCGTCTGGATGATCCGGTGCGGATGTACCTCTCGCAGATGGGCTCGATCCCGCTCCTCTCGCGCGACGAGGAGGTGCGTCTCGCGAAGAAGATCGAGTTCACGCGGATGGTCTTCCGGCGGCGATGCCTCGAGTGCGACCACATCATCGCGGGCGTGGCGGACATCGCGCGCCAGGTGCTTGAGGGGCGGCTGCCGTTCGATCGCACCATGCGGCTGTCGTCCTCAGAAGAGAACTCGCGTGATCGCATCCTCAAGCGTCTCCCCGAGAACCTGAAGACAATCGATCTGCTGCTCGCAGCGAATCGCGAGGACTGGACGAACCTGGAGAACGCCCGGGCCGCGGGCGACGAGAAGAGCGTGAGCCAGATCGCCGCGCGGATCGCGTCGCGTCGCGGGCGCATGGCGATCCTGAGCGAGGAACTCTGCGTGCGCACCGGGCGGGTCATCCCGCTCATGCGCAAACTGCGCTCGATGGCGAAGAAGATGATCGATCTCGAGCAGGAGATCCGCATCGCCACGGGCAAGGCCCGCGCCAAGGGACGCTTCGCCCGCCTCCAGAAGCAGTACGAGCCCGAGGATATCGAGGTCCTGCGCGAGGAACTCGCGGGGATGCGCTCGCTCGTCCTCGATGATCCCGCGACGCTCGTGCGGCGCATCCGCGAGATCGCGACCGTCTTCTGGGAGTACGAGCAGGCCAAGCGTGACCTCTCGGGCGGCAATCTGCGCCTGGTCGTCTCGATCGCGAAGAAGTACCGCAACCGCGGGCTGTCGTTCCTCGACGTCATCCAGGAGGGGAACACGGGCCTGATGCGCGCGGTGGACAAGTACGAGTACAAGCGTGGCTACAAGTTCAGCACGTACGCGACGTGGTGGATCCGCCAGGCGATCACGCGCGCTATCGCCGACCACGCGCGGACGATCCGCATCCCCGTCCACATGATCGAGACGATGACGAAACTGCGGAACATCCAGAAGGCGATCCTGCAGGAGTTTGGGCACGAGCCGTCGGTCGAGGAACTCGCCGACAAGGCCGGTCTGACCGCGACGGAGACGCGACGCGTCCTGAAGATCAGCCGGCACCCCGTCAGCCTCGATCGCCCCATGGGAGAGAACGAGGACAGTTCCTTCGGCGAACTGATCGAGGACGATCGCCAGTTGACCCCCGCCGACGTCGCTGCCCAGGACATGCTGCGAGGACGAATCGAGGCCGTGCTGAAGACATTGACGTATCGCGAACGCGAGATCATCAAGTTGCGATACGGCATCGGCGACGGGTATACCTACACGCTCGAGGAAGTCGGACGGATCTTCAAGGTGACGCGCGAGCGCGTGCGCCAGGTCGAGGCCAAGGCGATCCGCAAGCTCCAGCACCCGGTGCGAGCGCGGAAACTCGAGGGCTTTGTCCATGCCGATGCTCAGGCGACGGCACGGGTCGTCCGTGTCGAGGTGTCGGTCCGAAGGACGAGATCCAAGGGTGCGGCCCCGACGGAGACCCTCAACGGGGAGGCGTGAACCTGGGCGACGCATCCTAACGGATTCCGTTCCGTGGTCCCCTCGTGGTCGAGGACTTAGGGGTTTCCCTAGACTTTCGCGTCCGCTCGGTCGATGTGCATACTGGAAGCGTTTGCACGAGAATGGCCGACGGGCGCAGGACGCCCCATGACTCAGAGCATCAAAGCCGCCATGTCCGATCCCAAAGCCAGTTCCGCTGGGGTGCCGCTGAAGGACCCGGGTCGGATTCCCGACGCCGAGCGACGTCCCTCGTCGCTGTTGCCCCCTGCGACGCTGGTGAAGTGGCTGCGCGACATGCTGCTCATCCGCGAGTTCGAGAATCGCTGCGCCCAGTCGTACCAGCACGCGAAGATCGGCGGGTTCTGCCACCTGTACACGGGGCAGGAGGCCGTCGCCGTCGGCACAGTCGCCTCGATCAACCACGACGACCCGATCATCACGGCGTATCGCGACCACGGGCACGCCCTGGCGCGCGGCATGGACCCCGGCGCGTGCATGGCCGAGATGTATGGCAAGGTCACCGGCTGCGCCAAGGGGAAGGGCGGGTCGATGCACATGTTCGACAAGCCGAACTGGCTCTTCGGCGGGCACGGGATCGTCGGCGCCCAGACGCCCGTCGGCCTGGGTCTCGCCTTTGCCGCCAAGTATGAACTCGAGGTCCTCAAGACCGGCGTGAACGGCGGGGCGGCGAAGAAGAAGGTCGCCCTGGCGTTCCTCGGCGACGGCGCGCTCAACCAGGGCGCGCTCCACGAGGCGATGAACCTCGCGGGCCTTTGGGACATCCCCGTCATCTTCATCGTCGAGAACAACGGCTACTCGATGGGCACGGCGATCGCCCGCGGGACGACCATGGCGCACGACCTCACGAAGAAGGCCGACGCGTATGGCATCCGCGGCGCGACCATCGACGGGCTCGACATCATGGACCTCTACGACGACTTCAAGCCGCTCGCCGACTGGTGCCGCGAGAACCAGAAGCCGGCCTTTGTTGATCTCAAGACCTATCGCTATCTCGGGCACTCGATGTCCGACCCGCAGAAGTATCGCACGAAGGAAGAGGTGGACGAGTTCAAGTCGCGTGACTCGATCGATCGCCTGGCGCACCAACTCATGAGCGAGCGTAAAGGCTCCGACGGTCGGCCCATCCTCTCCGAGGCGATGTTCATGGACATGCAGACGGAACTCAAGGAGATCGCCAAGAAGGCGGTGGACTTTGCCGAGGCCTCGCCGGTCCCCGACTTGAGCGAGTTGTACACCGACGTGCTCCTGAACCCGATGCCCAACATGAGCCCGATGGGCGAGTACACGCACGGCTCGAAGAATCCGCTTCTCTAATCCATGGCGATCAAAACCAGCCGCGTGATGCCTTGTTCTCGCCACGGAAACGCCAACTTTCGCGCGGGTGAACTTTCTCGGACTCCACACGAGGAGCACATGATTCTCAGCGTTCCCGGACGTTGAGCCGCGCGACCGGGGCAAGCGTGCGCGACTCGGCGGCCCGAGGTCGGGGGTTCGCGTCGGTTCGGGGTCACCTGCAGGTCGATGACCGTGGGATGCGGCGGCGTGTTCCTCACTCTTTGGGAGACGCGATCGGCCGCGAGTGGGAGGAATCGATCATGGTTCGCAACCTTGTGGGCGTGCTTCTGAGCGTCTTTGTGATCAGCGTGTTCGCGGCGGTGGCGATGGCCGTCGCGGGGCAGGTGATGCCCGAAACGATGAAAGCCGATGGCGCGGGGATCGCGTCCAACGCGTGGCTGGCGGCGAGCATGATCGTCTCGCTGATCGCCGCGTGCATCGGCGGGATCATCGTGGCGGCGATCACCAAGCAGCCAAAGGCCGCAATCGCGCTCGCGGCACTCGTCGTCGTGATGAGCCTGGGCGAGCGGTATCTCCCGCCGATGGTCTCGCAGGCGCACGCCTCGACGACGATGATCGCGGAGAAGACGGGCGTGATCGACACGGTGGATCAGCCCGCGAAGCCGGGTTGGTTCATGCTCGCGGACTCGTGCATTGCGGGCCTGGGCGTGATGCTCGGCGCGCGGGTCTCGGGCGCCAAGTCGCTTCCCAAGCCCAAGAAGAAGGACGCCTGAGTCGGCGCAATCAGATTGTCGAATGGCACGAGGATGATGGAGCGTTATCGCGCGACGCGTGAGGGCGCGCCGATGTCGCGGCGCATGACTTTGCCCTCGAACTCGATCAGGTCGCACGCGGCATAGGCCTTGGCGCGGGCCGCCTCGAGCGTCGGGCCCAGGCCCGTCACGCCGAGGACGCGACCGCCCGCGGTCACGATTTCGCCGCGCTCGTTGAGTCTGGTCCCGGCGTGATCGACGGTGACACCGGGGAGCGCCTCGGCCTTGTCGATGTTGTGGATGGGGGTGTTGAGCCTGGGCTTCTCGGGATAGCCGCTGCTCGCGAGCACGACACAGCACGCGCTGGCGGCATTCCATGCGACCTCGCACTCGTCGAGCCTTCCCTCACAGGTGGCGACAACGAGTTCGAGCAGGTCGCTCGTGAGTCGCGCCATCAGCGGCTGGCACTCGGGATCACCGAAGCGGCAGTTGAACTCGAGCACCTTCGGGCCCGCGGGCGTGAGCATGATGCCGGCGTAGAGCACGCCGCGATAGTCGATCCCCTCACGCCGGAGCGCGTCAACGGTGGGAACAAGGATCTCGCTCTCGATACGCGACATGAGCCCATCATCGATGAGGGGCGAGGGGCAGAAGGCGCCCATGCCGCCGGTGTTCGGGCCGGTGTCGTTGTCGCCGAGGCGTTTGTGGTCCTGGCATGGCGGGAGGACGAGGATGGTGCGCCCGTCGGTGATGGCGAGGACGGAGACCTCGACGCCGGCGAGTCGCTCCTCGACAATGATCTGTCGACCGGCTTCCCCGAAAACCTTGCGCACACCAATATCCTCGATGGCGCGAAGACCCTCAAGCAGCGTTGACGGGACGATCACGCCCTTGCCCTTGGCAAGCCCGGCCGCCTTGATAACGGGAAGATCGGGCCGCGCCATCTGATACGCCTTGCGGATCGCGCTCTCTCGCTCGATCTGCTGGTTGATGAACGCGCGACGCTCGGCGGGATCTCGATACTGATCGGCCTTGGACCAGAGCGCGGCGAGCGCGTCGTCGTCGGCCTGGACGCGGGACTCAAGGAAGCGCCGGGCGGCTTCGGGGTCGGTGAATGAGCGTCCCTCGGCCGTGGGAATGGAAGCGCCTCGCATGAGTTGCTTCGCCCAGGCCTTGTCGGCCTCGAGACGCGCCCCATCGGCGCCGGGACCAAAGACCAGCATGCCGTGCGCTCGTAACTTGTCCGCGAACCCTTCCGCGAGCGGATCCTCTGGGCCGATGATCGCGACGTGGATGCGTTCACGCGTGCAGAACTGCTCGAGGCGATAGATCTCGCGGATGCTCACGGGCACATCGACAGGCTTTCCCAGCTCGCGTAGGCCCGGGTTGTCGGGATGGGTGATCCAGAGCGTGCCCAGTCGTGGCGACTGGACAAGTTTGCGGGCCAGCGCGTGCTCGCGCCCGCCGCCACCGATCAGGAGGACATTGAGAGAATGCGGGAGCGCCGACGGGTTTGACATCCCCGATGGTACCGCGTGGAGAGTCTCGGCAGGAGGCAAGAGCGACTCCTAACCTCAATCGGTGTGAGGCATACCTTGAGCGGAGAATGACGTGCGGCGGACGTTGCCCGTCGTAGTCCGCCCAGGGTAGATCGTCGGAGGCGGTGGATCATGCGGGATTCGAAGGTCGTGGCTATAAGCACTCTGGCGATGTCGTGGATCCCCCTCGCGACAGCGATGGTGGCGTTCGTCACGCTCCCCGGTCATGCGAGCGCAGGCGAGCCGGTCGTTGTGGATTCCTGCGACGACCCCGCTACGTGGAAGGTGATCACGGCCGAGGGTGTGGAGTTGACGGTCCATGCCGACGACGCGCCGGGCGGGCGATGCCTGCGCCTCGACTTCAACTTCGTGACTGGGGGCGGGTACTGCATCGTGCAGCGCGACCTTGCGCGCGCGCTGCCGGAGAACTTCGAGTTCACGGCCCGTCTCCGCGGCGAGGCGCCGGCGAACAACCTGGAGTTCAAACTCCTCGACATCGAGCCGGGCGAGCTCGGCGCGCCCGAGAGCGAGAGCGTGTGGTGGGTGAACACGCGGCGGTTCGAGTTCCCGCGCGAGTGGACGACGCTGCGCTACAAGGCGCGGCGGTTTGAGTTCGCGTGGGGGCCGAAACACACGCCGCGACCTGAAAACGTTTCCAGAATCCAGTTCGCGATTGCCTCGGCCGAGGGTGGCAAGGGATCAATATGGCTGGATGATGTGATGTTTCGCGAGTTGCCAGCAGCGAATCCGAATCCGCCGGAGATGCACGCGAGAGCGTCGAGCACGCATCGTGCCGCAACCGTTGTGCAGCGCGTCCTCAACATCACGCCGTCCACAGATGGCCCTACCCCTGCCTGGCAGCCCGCGCCGCAGGATCCATCGCCAAGCGTCACGATCGATTTCGGCGGCACACGCGAGTTTGGTGGGTTGGAAGTGGTCTGGGAAACGGCGCCGAAGTCTGTTCGAGTCGCGACCTCGAGCGTTGGGGCGGGCGATGATGCCACGTGGGATGTAGTTGGTTCATTTGAGAACCTGCTCGCGGGGTCCACGATGCGCATTCCCGTGCCGGATGGCGAGGCCGAGGGTGTGCGACTGGTGATTGAGAATGGTGCTCATCGGCCCGCGATCCGGGCGATTCGCATCCGCGAGCCGGAATATGGAACGTCGATGAACGCGTTCTGGGCGAGCATCGCGAAAGAGGTGCCGAAGGGCTCGCTCCCCGCCGCTTGTTCCAACGTGCAGACCTACTGGACGGTGCTCGGCGCCCCCGAGCATGAGAACGAGGCCCTCATCTCGACGGATGGTCGGATCGAGGCGTTCAAGTTGGGTCCGTCGCTGCAGCCGGTGCTGTTCGTGGAGGAAGGCCCCGACGAGGGCAAGCGTGCTCACATGGTCGCGTTCCATCCTGAGGCGGCGACGTTGGCCGAGGGTCATCTGCCGATCGCCAGCGTGACGCTTGCGAGCGATGAGGGCGACACGATCCATATCGAGGCGTTTGTCACACCCGACGCAACGACGCCCGTGCTGATGGCGCGGTACGAGTTCGAGATGGCCGCTCGTGACCACGCTTCCGTGACGCCGGCGCTCGCGCTCCGGCCGTTTCAGGTGAATCCGCCGTGGCAGTTTCTCAATAATCCGGGCGGGGCCGCGAAGGTCTCGTCGATCGAGCGCGTGGGCGATGACGGATTCCGTGTGAACAGCGAGGACTCGCCGCGTGGGTGGGCATTCCGCGTCTCACCAACGCCGGATCAAGTCGTGATGCGTGCCTTGGCCTCGGGCGAAGCCGGAGTGGAGACGCCGATTGAGGCCGAGCGTGCGATGTCGAGCGTGCATGACCCACTCGGGGCGGCATCAATGGCAGCGATGTGGCGACGCAGGACCAGCCGGGGTGGCGCGTTCGAGGTGTATATCGCTGTGCCCATGGTTGCCGGCGGAGAGTCGCGTGCGATCACCGCGACCGAGTACATCGCCGCACGCAACGAAACGTCCGCGGCCTGGATGGAACGCGTCGAGAATGTGAGGTTCACCGTGCCCGAGTCGGCACAGCCTCTGGTCGACACGGCGTACTCCCAACTCGCCTCCATCCTCATCAACCGCGACGGGCCGGCGATCCAGCCCGGGTCGCGGAGTTACGAGCGATCGTGGATCCGCGACGGGTGCCTCACGTCGGCGGCGTTGCACGCGTTCGGCTTCCACAACGAGACGCGCGAGTTTCTTGAGTGGTACGCGGATCACCTCTTCGAATCCGGCAAGGTGCCCTGCGTCGTCGATCGTCGCGGGCCGGAGCCGGTGACCGAGAACGACTCGCATGGTGAGTTCATCTTCGCAATTCTCGATGACTACCAGTACACCCGCGACACGGCGTTTCTGGAGCGGATGTTCCCCAAGGTTCGAAAGGTCGTGGGGCACATCGAGGCGATCCGTGCGACACGACTGACGCCCGAGTTCGAGACCGATACGACGAGGCAGGAGCCGGGCAAGCCTGCCGTTCCCGTGCGCGCGTTCCGCGGGCTGGTGCCCGAGTCGATCTCGCACGAGGGGTACTCGTCGAAGCCGATGCACAGTTACTGGGACGACTTCTTCACTTTGCGCGGACTGCGTGATGCCGCTCGGATCGCCGACCTTGTGGGCGAGAAGAAAACAGCCACGGCATGGAACGCGCTCGCCAATGACTTCGAGAAGGATCTCACGGCGTCCATTCAACTCGTCCAAGCCGCGCATGGCATCGACTACGTGCCCGGTTGTGTGGAACTTGGTGATTTCGACTCGACCTCGACGACGATCGCGGTCTGGCCGTGCGACGCCGTGAACGAGACGCTCCGGCCCTCGTTCCTGCGGACGTTCGACCGCTACTGGGACAACTTCACCGAGCGTGAGGCCACGAGCATGTGGGAGGCGTACACGCCGTATGAACTCCGCCACGTCGGGAGCCTGGTGCGGCTCGGCGAGCGTGAGCGGGCGAACCGCGTGCTCGGCTGGTACATGGCGCACCAGCGCCCGACGGGGTTCCGCCACTGGGCCGAGGTCGTCTTCCGCGACGCGGACACACCCAAGTTCATCGGCGACATGCCGCACACGTGGTGCGGCTCGGACTACTTGAACTCATTCCGCTCCATGTTCGTGTACGAGAAGAACGAGTCGCGGACGGATGGATCGCTCGTGCTCTTCGCGGGCGTGCCACACGAGTGGGCGGGCAACACCGACGGCGTCGGTTTCGCGGATGTGTCCACGCACTTTGGCGTGCTGTCCGCGAACTATGCCGACGCGGCGGGCGCCCGTGCGGTTGTGACGGTGTCCTCGAAGAACGGCGTCTCGCCTCCGGGCGGTCTGGAACTCGCACTCCCCCACCCCTCGCCGCCGAGATCTGTGCTTGTGAATGGTGAGGAGAGGGACGCGACTCGGCCGATCGTGATTGGCACGATCCCGTCGGGAAGCAGCGTGCGAGTCGAGATTCGGTATTGAGTTTGAGATAGTGCCAGACGGGGAAGATTGGAGTGCATAGGCGGGACGCCTGTGCCACGCGTGGTGTGTAGGTGTTCGCACGAGTTCGCAGGGAGCAGATGGTGCAGGCATTTCCAGAATCGTTCGTCTTCGGGGCCGCGTCGAGCGCTTATCAGGTCGAGGGCGGGCACGCCCGCGATGGCAAGGGCCTGAGCAACTGGGACGCGTTTTGCCATGACCGCGTCGCGCGTGGCTCGACGGGCGACATCCCCGGACAGGTCTCGACACCCGGCAACGTCTTCCAGGACCAGACCGGCGATGTCTCGTGCGATCACTACCACCGATATGCCGAGGACGTCGGGCTGATGCGCGACATGGGCCTGCAGGCGTATCGCCTCAGCATTTCCTGGCCCCGCGTGATGCCCGATGGTGTCGGCAGGGTGAACGAGGCGGGCCTCGCGTTCTATGAACGGCTCGTGGATGCGCTCCTGGCCGCGAACATCACGCCCTGGATCACGCTCTTCCACTGGGACATGCCGCTCGCGCTTTGGGAGCAGGGCGCGTGGCAGAACCGCGACATCGCGTCGTGGTTCGCCGACTACGCCCGCGTCGTGGTCGAACGGCTGTCGGATCGCGTCTCGCACTGGATGACGATCAACGAGCCGCACATCTTCCTGGGCCCGAGCGAGCACGAGGGGCTGCAGACTTCAAACGCGCGAAAAGGACACGCCGAGCGATTGCTCTCGGCCCACAACGCGCTGCGAGCCCACGGGCACGGCGCGATGGCGATCCGGGCCGCCGCGAAGACCACGCCCAAGGTCGGCTGGGCGCCGATCGGTCGAATCAAGGTCCCCGCTCCACCGCCGGGAACGAACGATGGGCTGCTCGATGTCGCGACGTTGAAGCCAAGGCCCGAGGACGTGGCCGCCGCCCGCGAGGCGACTTTGGGCGTGCGATCGCGCGACTTCTGGAACAACACATGGCTCGCCGATCCGGTCGTGCTCGGGACGTATCCCGACGATGGGCTGGCCCTGTACACGCCCGAACTTGAGAAGACAGCGACGGGTCGGCGGGCGCTCGATCGGCTGAGGAATCCCGACGATCTCCGCGAGATCTGTCAGCCTCTGGATTTCTATGGCGTGAACATCTACGACGCCGAGCGCGTCCGCCGGGGCGCCTCGGGCGGCGTCGAGGTCGTGCCGTTCCCCTGGGGACATCCACAGACGGCGATCCGCTGGTTCATCGAGCCGCTGGCGCTCTATTACGGGCCCAAGTTCCTGCATGAGCGATACAAGGTACCGATCGTTATCACGGAGAATGGTCTCTCGTCGATGGACTGGGTCGATGCCGACGGACGCGTGCGCGACTTTGGGCGCATCGATTACACGAGGCGGTACCTGCGCTCCATCCGCCAGGCGATCGCTGACGGGACCGACATCCAGGGGTACTTCCACTGGTCCATCCTCGACAACTTCGAGTGGCAGCAGGGATTCAAGGAACGCTTCGGCCTGATCCACGTGGACTACCAGACGCTCCAGCGCACGCCCAAGGAGTCGTCGAAGTGGTATGCGGAGGTGATCCGCACGCGGGGGGCGTCGCTCGATCGGACGTGGACCGGCTGATGCCCGACTCTGATCTCCGCATCTGCGAGATCGTCACACAACGATCGTCACGTCCTGATGGAGAAGAAGTAGACATAGGCGGGACGCCTGAGCCACGAGTCTTGGTAGGCTGACGTGCAGCGCCCTCCCTGCAGCGCCGTCGATTACTCGTCCTTGGCGTTCTCGAGTTCGCGGTGGAGCCACAGGCGCGCGAACTGCCAGTCACGGGCGACGGTGCTCAGGCTCACGCCCAACGCGGCCGCGGCCTGCTCCGAGGTCAGGCCCGCGAAGAACCGCAACTCGACGACGCGCGCCTTCTGCTCGTCGATCTCAGCAAGGCGCGTGAGGGCTGCGTCGAGCTCGACAAGGTCGATTCCTTCGACGCTCGTGTCCTCGCCCGAGATCGGCTCGCGCGAGGCGAAGGAGTCGGCGATCTCATCGAGGTTCTGGCGCGAGAAGTTCCCGCCTCGCTTGAGGCTTCCCTTGGCGCGAGCGTGATCGGTGAGGATGCGTCGGATTGCACGGGCCGCCGCCCCGAAGAAGTGCGCGCGGTTCTCCCACGTCACCTCGGTCGGACCGACGAGCCGCATGTAGGCCTCATTCACGAGCGCGGTGGGCTGGAGCGTGTGCCCTGCGCGCTCGTTGGCCATGAATCCCGAGGCGATCTGGCGGAGTTCCTCATAGACCACCGGGAAGAGCTCGTTGGTCGCCTGGCGATCGCCGCTCTGCGCCCGGGCGAGGAGTTGCGTCACGTTCTTGGTCGGATCGACGGTCATGGCGGGTCCTCCTCGTGATGCGGTTCCCTGCTCCTCTACGTGTGCATGCGACCGCGGCGCATCGTGTGTGTCAGATGCAGGGAATCTGGCCGGTAGGAAGGATCCGGAGGTCACTGAGCGCGGTGACCCCGGGCATTCTCGCCCGACTTCCGGCCCTCCGGGTCCGAATCTGACACACCGAGGCGATAGACCCCGCATGTCTCCGTGTCCCCATGTCCCCCACAAACAGGCCTTGCAGGACACGATAGCCGCCCATTGGGGACCCGCCCGGGCTTTGGAGCCAGGGCGAATCGATCCAGCCCGTGTGAACCCTCAGGAAGACAGGAGCCCGATCATGACCACGTCCAAGACTGCCGTCCTTTCGCTCGCCGCCTCCCTCGTGCTCGCCGGGGCCGCCGGCGCCGCCGTCAGCGTTTCCTCGTCCGGGACGCTCGCGGCGTTCCAGAGGCCCGCCGGTGCGGCGATCGCCGACTTCAACGCTGACGGATTCGCCGACCTTATCGTCGCCGTGGACAACCCCGATCGCGTGCTCGTGCACTTCGGGTCGGCGGCCGGCTTTGGCGCACCGATGCAGATTTTCACCGGCGCCGGGACGGGAACCCGCGACCTCGCCGCCGCCGATATCGATGGCAACGGCACGATGGACTTTGTCGTCGTGCTCCACAACATCAACCAGTTGCGGGCCTATATGAACAATGGCGCCGGCGTTTTCACCCAGGGCGTGACGGCGACCTTGGGCAGCGACGCCCGCGGGCTGGTCTCCGCCGACTTCAACGGCGACTCCCGCCCCGACTTCGCGATCGCCAATCGCGACTCGAACACGATGAGCGTGGTGCTCAATACGGCGGGCGGATTCACCGCGACGACCCAGGCGACCGGCGACGAGCCGCGCGCCGCCGCCGCGGGAGATTTCGACAACGACGGCGACATCGACCTCGCCGCCACCAATCACCGCGACCGCTCCGTGACCGTCTATCGCAATACCGCCGGCTCGTTCACCACATGGACGACGCTCAGCGTCGGCGGCCAGGTCCGCCCCGAGGGGATCGCGGGCGGCGACCTCAACGGCGATGGCCTGGCGGATCTCGCCGTGGCGACGAGTGGCGACTCGGCCAACCTCCACTTCATCAGCGTCTTCACCTCGCAGGGCAACGTCTTCGCCGGGCCCGCGAACTTCCCCACGCTCGGCCAGGATCCCGACAGCACCCGCCTCGTAGACCTCGATGGCGATGGCGACCTCGACGTCATCACCGCCAACCAGTCTTCGAACAATCTCTCCGTCTTCGAGAACCTCGGCGCAACGCTCGGCGCGGCCAGCCTGATGGCGACGGGCGCGCATCCCGACACCATCGCCGTCGGCAACTTCGCCGGCTCCACCGCCCCGGACTTCGTCGTCACCAACCGCGATTCCGATAACGTCTCCCTCTTCGTCAACAACGCCAGCGTCTCTACGTGCCCCGCCGACGTGGACAACGGCACCGGCTCGGGCACCCCTGACGGCGGCGTCACCATCGACGACCTCCTCTACTTCATCTCCCTCTTCCGCAGCGGCAACTCCGCCAGCGACATGGATAACGGCAGCGGCACCGGCACCCCCGACGGCGGCGTCACCATCGACGATCTGCTCTACTACCTCGACCGCTACCGCGCCGGGTGCTGATCACCCCACCCCTTTTCGTGCGGCCTAGACGGCCCACGAGTCCACCACGAGCACTTCCCGAGGCTCACACCTCGGGAAGTGTTTTGTTCGTATCTCAAAATCTTGACATGCTCGGCAAACTGTTGCCGCATGCACCGATGAGGCCGTGCGACCACGAGTTGCCCCAAATCCTTGGCCCAACAGACATTGCACGGTACACTGAAGGGGACGGTCGGCTGTGGAAGACCGGTCCCGATGAGGACTCGACGAAGCCCAGACGAAACGAGGTGAAGCCATGACCAACATTCGCACCATCGTTCTCTCACTCGGCCTGTGCGCCGGATCCACCTTGGCTCTCGCCCAAGGTGTGGTGCCCGTCGTCACCTTCCAGGACCAGACCCGGTCCATCACGGCGACCACCGCGGACGGCGTGGGAGTGAACTCGCTCGCGCCCGACTTTGGGCCATTTGTGGCGGTGGTCGAGCGCACTGTCCCCGTCACTGTCGGGGGCCAGGAAGCCATCAACCGCGCGATCGCGTCGATCTCGTGCACGCTCGACGGCGACGGCGTCAAGGTCGGCTGCCGCCTGAGCGGAGGCGGCGCGGGCGGCGGCGGCGGCCCGGTCGTCGCGGGAACCGCTTCGACGCTCGTCGATGCTACGTTCACCGTGCCCTTTGACTTCCCATTCGTTCTCGTCGGCTCGGCGCTCGATTTCGGACCCGCCGCCGACAACACCGCTACCGTCACGCTCACCAACGCCCAGACCAACCAGATCATCTACACCAACGGGCGGTCGGCGTTTGAACCGATCAGCATCAACCTCGATCTGCCCGCGGCTCAATACCGATTCGTGGTCGAACTGGAACTCTCCTCGTCGGCGCTGCTCAGTGAGCGTGAGTATGAGTTTGAACTCTCGCCGTTCGCTTGCGAGGCCGACCTCGACGACGGAAGCATGGACGGGCACGAGGACGGCGCGGTGGATATCAATGACCTCCTCTACTTTGTCGATGTCTTCGCGCAGGGCGACAACCACGCTGACCTCGACGACGGCACGGGCACAGGGCACCGCGACCACGCCGTGGACATCAACGACATGCTCTTCTTCCTCGACCACTTCCAGGCCGGGTGCTGACACGATCGGCCACGCGATCGCGCGGCGGTCGTACCATCCCGCCCATGCGATACGGCGAGGGCAAGTCCATCATCATCGTCGGCGCGGGCCTGGCCGGAGCGCTCCTCGCTTGTGCGCTCGGGCAACGCGGCTATCGAGTCCGCGTCTATGAACGACGCCCGGATCCCCGAGCCAAAGGGTTCATCGGCGGGCGATCGATCAACCTCGCGCTCAGCATTCGCGGCATCGACGCTCTCAAACGCGTCGGGCTTGATGGCGTCGTGATGAAGGACGCGATCCCCATGCGCGGACGCGTCCTCCACGACCCCCTCGGGCACACCGCCTTCCAGGCCTACAGCAAGGACGGCAGGGACGCGATCAACTCCATCTCCCGCGGCGGGCTGAATCTCACCCTCGCCCGCGAGGCCGAGAAGATTCCCAACGTCACGCTCCACTTCGCCCACCGCTGCGAGGACGTGGATCTCGACGCGCCAAGCGCCACGTTCAGCGTCGACGATGCGAGCGGCACGCACCTCGAGACCGTCCACGCCGACGCGATCTTGGGGACCGACGGTGCCTTTTCCGCGGTGCGCACGCGGATGCAGAAGCAGGACCGCTTCGACTATGACCAGTCGTACCTCGCGCACGGCTACAAGGAACTGCACATTCCACCGACGCCGAGCGGCGAGTTCGCCATCGAGCCGAATGCCCTGCACATCTGGCCTCGCGGCGGGTCGATGATGATCGCCCTCCCCAACCCCGACAAGAGCTTCACCTGCACGCTCTTCTGGCCCTTCGAGGGCCCCCACTCGTTCGCGAACCTGCGAACGCGAGACGAGGTCCGCGCGTTCTTCGAGCGCGAGTACAAGGACGCCGTGCCGATGATGCCCACACTCGTTGAGGACTTCATGTTCAACCCCACGAGTTCGCTGGTCACGGTGCGCTGCTGGCCGTGGCGGCATGAGTCCAAGGTCTGCATCCTGGGCGACGCGGCCCACGCGATCGTCCCGTTCTATGGGCAGGGGATGAACTGCGCGTTCGAGGACGTCGCGTGCCTGATCGACATGCTCGACGCGGAGCAAGGCGACCTCGCGAAAGTCCTGCCCAGGTTCGAGGCGATGCGAAAGCCCAACGCCGATGCCATCGCTGACATGGCCCTCGAGAACTTCATCGAGATGCGTGACAAGGTCGCCTCGCCCTGGTTCCGCCTCAAGAAGAAGGCCGAGCACGCCCTCGAGGCGATCCTCCCCGGCGTCTACCGCTCGCTCTACACGATGGTGAGTTTCTCTACAACTCCCTATGCGATAGCCAGAGCGCGAGCGAGAAAGCAATCCGCGATTATCCGCGGCATCCTCGTCGCCATCGCGTTCGCCGCGGCGATCACACTCCTTGCCCTCGGCCTGAGCATGGGGCGGTAGTCGGCATCAGTCCTCGTCGATCGATTCGTCCACGACCGGTCGCGGCGGCGCCTTGATATCGGCCCGCACGCCGTACGCGTGCACGAGCACCCCACCGTGATGCGCGGCGTTCGCCAGAATCAACGACGCCCCAGAGTGAAGCGCGAGGTACACCACACCCGCGAGCAAGAGAGGCCACCGCTTCGCGCTCTTCCCACGCCACGCCCACACGAGCATCGCTCCGAGCACCGGCACGAGCACCAGGAACGCGTTCCGCGCCTTCTCCGCCAGTTCCTCGTGCTCGTGCACCAGCCGGTCAACGGCCGGAGAGCCCTCGGCGAACTTTTCAGCGGCGTCTCCGGTCGACGTCGCCACGAACGCGAAGGCGACGCCCGCGATGAGCGTCACGAACGCCGCGCTCCACATCGCGAGACGCCAGCGTGGCACGAACAACCCAAGGGCCACGAAGACGGGAACGAACAACAGAAGCGCAATGGGGAAGTGGACCACAATCGGATGGAGCGCGTCCCACGACGGGATTGGTGGAAGTTGGAACATGACTTCTCCTTTGATGCTGAATCGTCGCCGCGTCGTCAGTCGACTCGCGACATCCGCTTCTTTCGGCAATCGCACCCCATTCTTGCCATAAGGCCGCTCACAGGTGAGCATTCAAGTTGGCTTGAGCAGGGGAAACCCTTCACAGGAGATTGTCCGTACTATCGCCTCGAACTCAATATGCCCCAGGACGCTCGTGCGATCCGGGGCGCACTCTGGAGGTGACCATGAACCGTCGCGCCCACGTCGTCTCGTCTCTGACCGCCGGCATTCTTGCCTGCTCGTTCCTCACGGCCGCCATCGCCTTTCAGCCCGCGGGTGAGTCACCACGCACGCCCCAGCGCCCAGCCGGCGAGCGAGGCCAACCAGGTGATCGTGGTCAACCCGGTGAGCGTGGCCGCGGTGATCGCGCCGGCGGCCAGAGCATCGAGTCCTCCATGAAGGGCATGAACCGCGCGATGCGCACCCTCCGCGACCAGGTCGCCGACGCGAGCAAGAAGGACGAGAACCTCCGCCTCATCAACGACATCCAGCGCAACTGCGTGAACGCCAAGGGCCAGCCCGTGCCCAAGAACATCCTCGAGAACGCAACGGACGAGGCGCAGAAGGAGCAGTGGGCGCGCGAGTATCGCACGAAACTCGCCACCTGCCTGAAACTCATGGCCGAGGTCGAACTCGCCATCATCGATGGCAAGGGTGCCGAAGCATCCAAGGCGCTCGCTGAGATCCATGCCTTGGAAGAGCAGGGACACACCGATCTCCAGGTCAAGGACTGACCTTCGTCATCAGGCACGCATGTCGCGCGTGTGAACCCGGCTACCATCGACGCGATGTCGGGGACCGGGGAATCACGGGCCAAGAACGAGGGCGGCAAGCCCGCGTCATCCATTCGTGAGGTCGCAGCCGCCGCGGGCGTCTCTATCGCCACCGTCAGCCGCGTGATGAATAACCCTGCGGCGGTCTCGCCCGCAACGGCGGCTCGCGTCCTCGAAGTCATCCGCCGACTCGAGTACTCCCCCAGCCCCCTCGCCCAGGCCTTCAGCAGCGGCGAGAGCCGTGTCATCGGTCTCGCGCTCCCAGCGTATCACGGCGAGTTCTTCACCGAACTCCTCCAGGGCGCCGATGCCGAGGCCGCCCGTCTTGGGTACCACCTCCTCGTCACCACCGTCGCCCCCAATCAATCGGGCGGGGCAAGACGCCAGCGAATGCTCGGCGCGGGACTCGTCGATGGCCTGGCGATCCTCATCGCCAGCGAGAGCGATCCATTCACAAAGGAAGCCGTCGAGTCGCCACTCCCCACGGTCGTGATCGACACCGATATGCGCGAGCGAGAACTCGACAGCGTGATCCTCGATAACGAGAAGGGGACGCGTGAGGCCGTCGAGCACCTGCTCCGCTGGGTCGAGCCCTCCCGCCTGCACTTTGTCGGCGGGCCCATGCACAACTTCGACGCGTCGCAGCGACTTCGCACCTTCACCCAGGTGCTCCAGGAGCATGGCTGGCGCGTGACCCCAGACCAGATCTCCAGCGGCGAGTACACCTTCGAGTGGGGCAAGGAGTGGGCCTTGCGAACGCTCCGCACAGGGAATCTCCAGGGCGCGGGCGTGCTCGCCGGCGACGACACCATCGCCTGTGGCATCATCCGGGCCGCCGAGGACGCCCACGTCTGGGTCCCCGATCAACTGCGCATCGTGGGGTTTGATGATTCACGAATCGCGAGCATCATCCGCCCGCGCCTCTCGTCGGTCGCGCTCCCCATGGTCGAGGTCGGCGCGGCGGCGATCAACATGCTCACCAAGCGCATGGAGCACCGCGACGCGCCCGTGCAGTTCCTGAAACTGCCTACGCGTCTCATCGTGCGCGAGAGCAGCACCGCGATGTCGTTCTGAGATCTTCGGGTTTCCAGGACCGACCGATCAGCGGACCAGCGTCATCGCCGACTCGATCGACTCGACCACCTGGCGGACCTGGAAGGGCTTCTTGAGGAAGCCGTCGTACCCGCTCGGGCGGAGGCCCTGCGCCTGCCCATCGGTGAGTTTGCCGCTCATCGCGATGATCTTGGTGTGCTGGAGGTGTTCGTTGCGGCGGATCTGGTCGGCGAGCTGCTTCGCGTCCCCATCGCCCAGGTGGATGTCGAGCAGGAGCACGTGGGGACGGAAGCGCTCGGCCTCCATGCCCGCGGCGAAGGCGCCCGCCGCCGTCTTGACCTCGTAACTCGTCTGCTCGGTCAGGATGCGCTCAAGCGTCATCGTGATGTCCTTCTCGTCATCGACGATGAGGACGCGCGTGCGTCCCGAGGCGAGGCCCTCGAGCGGGATCCCGTGGGCCTTCATGAACTTCATGAGTTCGCCGCTGGGGATCCGCCGGTCGCGGGAGCCGGGGATGCGGTATCCCTTGAGGGCGCCCGAGTCGAACCACTTGGAGACCGTCCGAGGAGCGACGTTGCAGATCTTGGCGACCTCGCCCGTCGTCAGAACTTCTTTTTCAATGGCCATCGAAGCACCTCAAAGACAACACACACCACCAACCCGGCCCGAAACGAAGGGGCCGACGCGAACCCACCATCGGCGTTCGCGCAACCCGACTTGACGGCACAGTCGGTCAAATATCCCAACCAAAGGTTCTGGGACGCCATGGCGAGACGGAACCGATCGACACTTCCCCGGGTACAGGTCTTCACCGACGCCCCACCCCGCCATTTGACGGGACCCGGTCGCGTCCGGTACATTCCGTCCAGAACCCGCCACGGACCGGCTACCATGCTGCCCGAACCTCCAGATGGAGAGTCTCGGCCAGCCGTACGGATTCTGGTCGTGTCGGAAGATGGGGCACGTTTCGCCCGCGTTCGACCGGTTCGATCGGACCACACGCGGCATGATGCCGCCCACTCGCGACCCCAGGGCCAGTCCACGGGGCGCCACAGAAGTCCGCACTGATAGCCAGGAGTTCATCGTGGATCGTTCTCTCAGCAACACTCGTGAATGCATGACGACCCGCACCACGAAGCGCCGCGGCGCGATGTCGCTCGTCCTGGCGCTGACGCTCGGCGCGGGGCTGGCGTATCCGACGCTCGCCCAGGCCGCCGGCGACGCCCCGACCGAGGACTCAGCCTCGTCGGGTTCCCGTCCCACGAACAAGGCGCTCCTGAGCGACTTCCTTCACTTTGTCTTGATCGACAACGATGCCGCCGCCGGCGCCTACGGACAGGAACTCCTCGACCGCAAGCTCAGCAACACCGAGATGGTCGCCCTCGTCGAGAGCCTGGGCGATGTCCAACGCTTCGACAACACCGTCGCCCGCGCCATGCGCAACCCCAAACTGGCCTCTGTCGCCGGCGACATCCTTAAGTCTTATGAGAAGGGCCAGCTCGAGCGGGCCCGCGACCCCGAGCAGGTCGCCAAGAACATCGAGGCCCTCACCGGCACGCTTCGTGGCAAACTCCGCGCCATCGACCGTCTCAAGTACGCCGGCGAGTACGCCATGCCCCAACTCATGGGCGCCCTCCTCGACGCAAACAAGCCCGAGCGCCAGTTTGAGGTCCGCAAGCTCATCGCCGAGATGGGCCGCCAGGCGGTCATCCCCCTTTCGACCGCCCTGCTGGGCCTCCGCCCGGAGCACCAGGAGACCGTCGCCGATGTCCTCGGCACCGTCCCTCACCGCCACAGCATTCCCTACCTCAGCGATGTCGCGGCCAACTCCACCAACTCCCGAGTCGCCGAGGCCTGCCGCCGAGCCATCACCAAACTCGGCGGGGACAGCGGCCTCTCCGCCGGCGACCTCTACGTCCAACTCGCCGACCTCTACTACGACGAGCGCCCCGAGGTCACCAGTTTCCCGGGCGAGGACGACCAACTCCTCTGGACCTTTGACCCCCGCGCCGGCCTGCTCATGACCTCGATCAAGACCCCCGTCTTCCACGAGGCCATGACTATGCGCCTCGCCGAGCATGCTCTCGATCAGAACCACGACAGCCAGAACGCCGTCGCATTGTGGATCGGCGCCAACCTCCGCCGAGAGATCCAATCCCCCGAGGGCTACGACAACCCGGCCTACGCGACCTCGGGCGACAAGGCCCGCCGCGACGCGATGTACTACGCCGTGGCCGCCGGCCCGCGCATCGACCAGATGGTCCTCTCCCGCGCGATGGCCGCCCGCAACGCCCCCCTCGCACGCCGATCCATCGACGCGCTCGCCAAGACCTCCGGCGCCTCGGCCATGGCCACCGGCGAGGGGCTCCCCCTCGCCCAGGCCGTCGCCTTCCCCAATCGCCGCGTCCAGTTCGAGGCCGCTCTCGCCATCGCCGGCACCCAACCCACGCAGACCTTCCAGGGCGTTGAGCGCGTCGTCCCCACGCTCGCCTCGGCCATCCGCGAGTCGATTCA
Organism: uncultured Phycisphaeraceae bacterium; assembly: GCA_964628245.1. GTDB lineage: Bacteria > Planctomycetota > Phycisphaerae > Phycisphaerales > UBA1924. Next base: position 141,993 of record CAZVMU010000003.1, read on the forward strand.
GCCGATCGCGGCGGTCCTCGCCCCCGACGCCGAGACCCAGCAGAGCCTCCGCAAGATGCTCGAAGGGTCGGGGTATCGCGTGATCGCCCCGGGCCGCACCGTGACCGACCTTGCCGCGGGCCTCGCCGAGGTCCCCACCGTCGATGTCATCGTGATCCACGATGAACTCGCCAACCGCACGCCCGACCACCTGGGCAACATCCGCGCCGACGTGAAACTCGTCGCGACGCCCGTGCTCGCCCTCTCGTCGAACCAGGGCTACATCGAACTCAACCGCCGCTACAGCAGCGACCCGCTCGTCCAGTCGCGCCCGCTCTCCATCCAGCCCTCGAACTTCGCCGCCTCGCTCACGCAACTCATGGAGACCGCCTCGGGAGGCCCGATCACCGCCGAGGAGGCCAAGGCCTACTCCGCCCGCTCCGTCACCGCCCTCCGCGACCTCGCGATCAGCGGCAACTCGACCCTCAACATCGCCGACGCCACCACCACGCTCATCGGCGTCCTCACCGACGACGAGGTCTCCTCGACCACGCGCGTCAACGTGGCCGAGATCCTCTCGCGCGTCAACGTGGACCGCGCCCAGCGTGCTCTGATGGATGCCGCCCTCAAGGCCGGCGCCGAAGAGCGCGTCGCCCTCCTCTCTCAGACCGCCGAGAGCGCCCGCCGCTTCGGCAATATGCTCGAATCACGCCACGTCCGCCAGGCGATTGAACTCAGCAGCGCCCCCGGCGACGAGGGCACCGCCGCCGCCGCCCTCATGGGCGCCCTCAACGTCCCCAACACCGACCTCGTCCCCCTCATCCTCAACAAGTAGGCCAATCAGGTAAGCCGGCGCTCTAGGCCGGCATCTTCCGCTTCGACCCGCTCTCCAGCACGGAAACGCGATCCAGTTCACCAAACACAAACGGCCCCGGGATCCGCTCCCGGGGCCGTTTTCAGTTGAACCAGTCAATCGCCCGACTCAGCACCCGGCGTTGAACCGAACGAGGTAGTACAGCAGATCGTCAATCGTCACGCCGCCGTCGGTGACGCCCGTCCCGCTGCCATCGTCCACGTCCGCGCCAAGATCGCCGACGTTGAAGATGCTGAGGTAGTACAGCAGGTCGTCGACCGTGACGCCGCCGTCGGGGATGCCGAAGCCCGACCCGTCGTCCACGTCGGCGACACAATCTTGCCCTTCAATGATCGTCGCGACATAGTTCGCCACACCGGTGTTCGTGTCAGGCCCGAACGAGAACAGGCTCCACGACGATCCGTCATGGAACGACGCGTTGTTCGTGTAGAACCCGATCGCCTGCCCGCTCGCCGTGCTCACCTGGAACCCGAACTGCCCGGCATACGCGAAGTTGTTGAACGACACGCTCCAACCGATGTTGTTGAACCCGCCCGTCGTCACGATCGAGGGGAGCGGAATGCTGAGATCGAAGTACGTCGCCTCGCCGCCCGCGACCGGCGCCGCGGGGAGGTCGATGTTGATCGTCGTCGAGTAGAACTCGGTCCCGGGCCCGAAGACCAGCCCGCTCGGGTCGCCGTCGTTGAACGTGAAGACCAGTTCCGCCGAGCCCGGCGTGTCGCTCCCGAACGTCGCCAGACCCAGCACGATCCGGTTGCACGTGAACGTCGGCGTCCCATCGCCGATGAATCCCAGCCACCCGCTGTCGCCATACGTCACGGTCGTCGCGTTGCTCGTGTTGAACGGCGTGAACGAGCCGTTGTCCGAGTTGTTCTGGAAGACCACGGTCTCCGCCGCCCCCGCCATCGCCACGGGCAACCCGACCGCCAACGCCAAAGCCAGTCCCTTCATTTCTTCATCTCCTTCGAATGAGAGCCCCGCGCACGAAGCCGTCACGTGGCCCGAACCATGGATCCCCACAAAGCACGCCCCGACGAGTCTCTTCGCCGGGCGACCCAGTCTACCGGCCTGTCGCCTGCGGGACCAGAGATTCCAAGGGGTATCCCACCGACTTCCTGCCCCGCGTCTGCTCGTGGGTGTCAATCTCGAGAGTTGGCCTCAGCGTGCCACGCCCGAGAATCCCGCCCAACGTCCCCGTACCCCAGCACGGGCAACACGCACCCCCCACCCAGTCGGCACAACCCGCACGCCGGACGCTTCACGATCCCCCATCGCTTGAAATCACGCCTCCCGCAACCGATCTCTTCTCTCGCCGGGCGAGTTGTTCTCACCGGCGTTGGTCGGTCGGACGCGAGAGCGCCCCATTCCGAGATTGGGCCCAGACGCGGCGTTCGCTTTGGGTCGTGATTGTGTGTGGCATCGGCGGCCAAAGGACGCGTCGCACGGGCCACGTTTCGGGTCCCATTTCGAAGGAGCATCATGATGCGTTTCCGTTCTCGTAAGTTGAATAAGGCGTTCACCCTCGTCGAAATTCTCATCGTCGTCGTCATCCTCGGCATCCTCGCCGCGATCGTCGTTCCCCAGTTCACGAACGCGACGCAGGACGCGACCGCCGGCAACTTGAAGTCTCAGATCAAGAGCCTGCAGAACCAGATCGAGCTCTACGCCGCCCGCAACAACAACACCTATCCGGACCTCTCCGCGAACTGGGATGATCTTCTCGACCCCGATGGCGTCCCCGCCACCAACGACGGCTACGTCAAGCAGGCCCCGTCGAACCCTGCATGGCAGACCGCCGCGACGCGCACGTCTGTGTCGCAGGCCGCTGCCGGCACGGGCTCCGCGACGACCGCATGGCTCTTCAACACCGCCGATCGCACCCTCTACGCTTCCTTCTTCAACGAGACCACCGGCCTCGTCACGCAGACGAACACCGACTGAGTTCGATGCCGAACTTCTATGACTCTCGCAGCCGGCCTCCTCACGGAGGCCGGTTGTCTTTCGCGATCGGCGTACCATCGATCCACACCAACCACGAGAACCCCCATGGCCTTCAAACCCGCCGCCAACGAGCAGTACACCATCCGCCGCAAGGTCATGAAGATCTTCGGGGCAGCCTTCCACATCTACGACGCCCAGGGCCAGGTCGTCGGCTACTGCAAGCAGAAGGCCTTCAAACTCAAGGAGGACATCCGAGTCTTCACCGACGAGTCCATGGGCACCGAACTCCTCCACCTCTCCACGCAGCAGATCATCGACTTCTCACCCAAGTTCACCGTCCGCAACGCCGCCGGCCAGGTTCTAGGCATCCTCCAGCGCAAGGGCCTCGCGAGCACGTTCGTCCGCGATGAATGGCTGATCCTCGACGCCGCGGGCACCCAGATCGCCACGCTCCGCGAGGACTCGACCTGGCTGGCGATCCTCCGCCGTCTCCACGAACTCTTCGCCGCCCTCTCGCCGCAGAAGTTCCACGTCATGGACATACAGGGGAAGCAGGTGGCGACGTTCCGCCAGCATTTCAACTGGTTCGTGTACCGTTTGGGTGTCGCGATCGACCCCGCCGTCCTCGACGGCGAAGGGGACGACGACATCGACCCCATGCTCCTCCTCGCGGCGGCCTGCCTGGTTAGCGCCATCGAAGGCCGACAGGCCTGATCGACAACCCGCGAATGTGACCAAATGTTCGCATAACGTTCGCTAATCGCGGATGCGGGTGGTCAACCCAGACTCTCATCACCAACTCATTCGGATCTTGAGCGTACACAAACGCGTCTCGGGCTGTCACACATAAACCATTCATCAGAATGGGTTTACGTGGAAATTGTGCTCCAGACCAAAAAAAAGTTCTAACTTTCCTGGTATTTCTCAAAACATAGCGCACATTCCCATTGTCTTGTCTCTCTCTCCTCCTATGACTCGGCCGTGGGTTAAGTCCGACGACCGAGTTTGAGAAACGAAGGATTCTGTTCGGGTCCTTGCCGTTTCGACGAAGTCTTGTCTCTCTCTCCTCCTATTGACTCGGACGCAGGGAAACCCGCGACCGAGTTTTTCTTTTTGGGAGAAGGCATTAGGCACCAGGCTTCTGGCACCAGGGAAGAGACGCCTGTACCAGACGCGACCGCGACACCGTGCCCTAATTTGGCCATTTGGTAACTTGTTCATTTGGCCAATACCCAGCCTCGCTGGGCTCGTTCACGCCGCTCGACTGGGGCGTCATGGGCCTGTATGCCCTCGTGCTCGTCGCGACGGGTGTCGCCTTCTCACTGAGGAAGCAGAAGGACACCGCCGACTACTTCCTCGGCGGGCGCTCAATGCCCGCCTGGGCTGTGGCTATCTCGATCCTCGCGACCGCCCAGTCCGCCGCGACGTTCATCGGCGTGCCGAGCATGTCGTACGACGCCGACCTGCGCTATCTCTCGAGCAACATCGGTGGCATCCTCGCGATCATCGTCCTGGTTCGCGTCTTCATCCCCGCGTTCTATCGACGGCGGGTCTTCACGCCCTATGAACTCCTCGAGACGCGCTTCGGACCCAACGCGAAGAGTGCCGCGAGCGCGACGTACCTCATCGGGCGAATCTTCTCGACCGGCTCGCGCGTCTTCATCGGCTCCATCCCCGCCTCACTCATCGTCTTTGGCGACACGTCGGCGCCGCACCTCGCGCTCGCCGTGGGACTCATGACTGTCCTCGGCATCGCCTACACGCTCGTCGGCGGGATTCGCAGCGTCATCTGGACCGACGTGATCCAGGCGGGGATCTATCTCGGGACGGCGGCGTTCACGATCGGGTTCCTCCTCCGCGAGATTCCCGCACCAATGGGCGACATCATCCACGCGCTCATCCACCCCAGCGACGCCGAGAACGTCCCCTCGAAACTCACGCTCCTCTCACTGGGCTTCGGACCTCACGGCATCGACTTCGCGGACTCGTGGACGCTCCTCGCCTCGGTCACGGGCCTCTTCCTCCTCGCCCTCGCGTCGTATGGGATGGATCAGGACCTCGTGCAGCGCATGCTCACGTGCAAGTCGCCACGTGAGGGCGCCCGCTCGGCGATCCTGGGCATGCTCATCGGCATCCCCGCCGTCGCGATCTTCCTCGTCATCGGGCTCCTGATGTGGGTCTACTACCAGCGCCCGGACCTCGCGGGCGGCGAGCACGCGATCCAGACCAAGGAGCAATGGATCTTCCTGACGTTCATCCTGCACGACATGCCCCGTGGCGTGGCGGGATTGATGATGGCGGGACTCTTCGCGGCCGGACTCTCCACCGTCTCGTCCACGCTCAACTCGATGTCGGCGACGTTCGTGAGCGACTTCTACAAGCCGCGATTCACAGGACGCGACGAGCGTCACTTTGTCCGCGTCGGGCGCCTCGGCGTCGTCGGTTTCGGCGTGCTCCTCGGCGGTTTCGCCCTCGCCTGCATCGCGCTCTATGACCCAAAGACCCAGGGACTCATCGACTTCGCACTGGGCGTCATGGGCTTCGCGTACGCCGGTCTCCTCGGCGTCTTCCTGACGGCGCTCTTCACAAAGATGGGCAGCGAGCGGAGCGCTATCGCTGCTCTCGTCACCGGCTTTGTCGTCGTGGCGAGCCTGAATCCCACGATTCGCCTGTGGGTCGCGGGCGTGGTCGAGCAGCATCGCACGGGGCACGAGCCTGTCGCCTGGCTCCACACGTCGATCGCGTTCCCGTGGTCACTCCTGGCCGGAACGATCGTCGCGACAGTTGTCTGCATGCTCGGCACACCCACGGGGAAGTCACTCGACGACGAGATCCCACGACCTTCCACTGATGGTGCTGGCCGCATCGGTCGTGATCAAATGATGGGGGACTCGCGTGACGCGTGAGCCTCATCCACCGATGCTCGTCCCCACGCCCCGGCGTCTCACGATCGGTGCCGAGCGATGCCGGGCGCGCTCGACATGGCGTGTCCGAGTCGAGTCGAACACACCGATTGATACGGCGTCCCTCTCGTTTGCGGCTCGAAACATCGAGATCCTCCAACACGCCGACGTCGAAGGCGTGGCCCGAGTCGATCCCACGTGTGGCATCACCCCGGGCGGCTATCGACTCACGATCAACGCGAACGCCGAGAAAAGCGGCACGAATCCGCTCCGCATCGTCGCCCCCGACTCGGCCGGCGTTCGCTACGCGCTCCAGACGCTCTCGCAACTCGCCGTGCAATACCGCGAGGTGCCCACGCTCGAGATCGAGGACGAGCCTGCATTTCCGATCCGTGGCCTGATGCTCGACGTCTCGCGCACCCGCGTGCCGACGATGGATCACCTTCGCGAGGTGATCGACACGCTCGCGCGACTGAAGATGAACCACCTGCAGTTGTACACCGAGCACGCCTTCGCCTACGCAAGGCACGAGGACGTGTGGCGTGACGCCTCGCCGATCACGCCCGACGAGGTGCGCACGCTCGACGCGTACGCCCGCGAGCGCGGCATCACGCTCGTCGCGAATCAGAACTGCTTCGGACACCTCGCCCGCTGGCTGAAACTGCCGAAGTACGCACACCTCGCCGAGACGCACGGCGACTGGCGGTTCCTGTGTTGGCCTCGCTCCGGGCCGTTCTCCTTGTGCCCGACCGATCCTCGCTCGCTGGAGTTTGTTGAGGGCTTGCTCGACCAACTCCTCCCGTGCTTCTCGTCCGACCTCATCAACATCGGCTGCGACGAAACGTACGACATCGAGTCCGGACGCAGCAAGGACGAGGTCACACGGCTCGGTCGGCATGTCGTCTACGCGAAGTTCGTGAACAGCGTCGCGCAAGCCGTGCTCGATCGCGGGCGTCGCCCCATGTTCTGGGCCGACATCGCGCTCTCCAGACCCGAGGCGTTCGAGATGCTCCCGAAGGAGTTGATCGCCCTCGCGTGGGGGTACGAGGACGACTCGCCATTCGCCCGCTGGTGCGAGACGATCCGCTCGCACGGGCGCGAGGCGTGGGTCTGCCCGGGCACGTCATCGTGGCGCAGCATCACGGGACGCACGACCGAGCGCCGCGCAAACATGGCGAACGCCGCTCGTGATGGCGTGCGACACGACGCGGGCGGCTTCCTCGTCTGCGACTGGGGCGACACCGGGCACCACCAGCAGTGGCCGATCACGCTCAACGCCCTCGCCCAAGCGGCTCACGCGGCATGGAACCCCGAGCGCGCCGACAACGTCGATCGTGAGGCCGTCTCGATGCACATCCTCGGCGACAAATCGCTCCGACTCGCGGATCTGCTCGACACGCTCGGCGACGCCGACCTCGCCCTCCGCGAGACCTGCGGCGATCTCGCGCGCGCGCCCAACGGCCCATCGATCGGCACTCGACTTCGCAATCAGTCGGCGATCTTCCTCGATCTGCTCACGTCCGACTCGATGTGGCGAGACGTCGGCGCGATCGAGCATTGGGAGCACGCAGTCGAAGTGGTTCGGCGTGTCGCGCGCGAAGTTGCTTCAGAGTTCCCCACGCTCATTCGTGATGAGGTGGCCCACACATTGGCCTATGCCGAGTTTGCTGCTGAGCGCGGGCTTCGTCGACGGACAGACTCGGATTCGGATCGTCCAGCACACGCGCGGGAGTGGACCGATCGCCTCCACGCTCTCGAACGCGAGCACGCGCGACTCTGGCACCTTCGCTCACGCCCCGGCGGCCTTACCGAGAGTTGCGGGCACTTCGAGACCATGCGGCGAAACCTGGGACTCTCGGCACACGACGCCACCCCGGCGAGCCACGTGCCCTGATCCGAGTGACTCCCGGTTCTTGCATACTCGATCGGTGTTTTCAGACCCGCACAGCAGCGGATACGCTCAGTTCATGTCCTCGCCATTGAATCCAGTACCACATCACTCTTCAACCCCCGCGCCACCCGACCGCGCGCACGTTCTCACCGAGCAGCGCAACCCGCGCACGATGAATCTCCACACGCTGGGCGTGCGTGAACTCGTGGACACGATCCAGCGCGAGGACCGCGCTATCGCCGACGCGATGGAACGTGCCGCCCCTTCGCTCACAGCGTTTATCACCGCAATTGAGCATGGGTTCGTTCGGGGCGGGCGACTCGTGTACTTCGGCGCGGGCACCTCAGGCCGACTCGGCGTCCTCGACGCGAGCGAGGCGCCGCCAACGTTCCAGGTCGAACCAGGACGAATCGTCGGCCTCATCGCGGGCGGCGACGCGTCGCTGCGCGTTTCGAGCGAGGGACGCGAAGACGAACCCCACGGCGCTCACGACGCCCTGCGATCGCTCAATCTCACACGCGACGACGCGATCCTCGGCATCGCCGCGGGGGGCACGACGCCCTACGTCCTTGGCGGCCTCGCCCTCGCGCGATCACTCGCCACACCGCCGGTCACCGGCCTTCTCGCGTGCACGCGCGTCGAGCCGACGCACGCCGACCACACCATCGTCCTCGAGACCGGGCCGGAGGTCATCACCGGATCCACGCGCATGAAGGCCGGGACCGCGACCAAACTCGCGCTCAACACCATTTCCACCACGCTCATGATCCGGGCTGGCAAGGTCCACGAGAATCTCATGGTCGATCTCCGCGCCACCAATGCCAAACTCCGCGATCGGGCCGCGAGGATCGTCTCGACGCTCACCGGCCTCTCACGAGATGCGGCCTTCGCGCTCCTCCATGAGGCCGCTGGCAGCGTGAAGACGGCCGTCGTGATGCAAGAACTCGGCCTGACTCGCGACGACGCCGAGCGACTGCTCGAATCGCTTGCCGGCCGACTCGATCGAGTCCTGAATCGTGGATCTACGACCACCCCCTGACACATCCCTTCCAAATCGCCTCCTTGTATCGGATGAGAGCATCGAACGTTTCGAGCAAGCTCGTACTGAACTCACTCGATCGAATCGCGATCCGCACTCGCGAACAGACACCACCCACACCGGTTCCTATACTCGCCGTTCCGAACGAGGCCCCAAATGGCCCGGCCGTGCGCGTGGTCGCACCATCGGCCGCTGATGGAGTGTGTGCATGCCCCTTCCGACGCTGGCGATCTGGCCCCCTTGGCTCCTCGCCACCCTCATGGTTGTCTTTCTTCTCGCGTGCCTCGTGCTCGTGCTGGTCGTGCTCGTCCAGAAGCCCCAGGGCGGCGGGCTCTCCGCGGCGTTCGGTGGCGGATCGGGGTCCGGGCAAACGGCTTTCGGCACCAAGACCGGCGACGCGCTCACCGTCTTCACCACCACCATGTTCCTCGTCTTCATTGGCATCGCGATCGCGCTGAACTTCGGCTTCCACCCGAGCAAACCCTCGCCCGTGGAGACGATCAGCGCCCCGGGAGCAACGGCCCCGGCGCCCGAAACCAACTCGAACACCTCTCCCAGTAGCACGACGACTCCGAGTGTTCCCGCACCAGCCACCGTGCCGTCGACCAATCCCACGCCCTCAGAATCCCCGGCCACGACTCCACCATCGACCGAGACGCCCAAGCCCGGCGAGAGCACTCCGTCCGAGCCTGTATTCACGCCCGCGCCCACGCCGGCTCCATCTCCTGAGCCGACGACCACGCCTTGATGCTTGCTCGATCGTTTACTCCGCCCCACTTCACCCCCGCCCGAGGTTCGCCATGATCCGAAGCATGACCGGCTATGGCGAGGCCTCGCTCCAGAGCGATGGTGGACATTACTTCCTCGAGGTCCGATCGCTCAACAACAAGTACTTCAAGACCCTCATCCGACTCCCCGAAGAGTTCCAGGGACTCGAGGCCGAGATCGAGCAGAAACTCCGCGAGCGCCTTTCGCGGGGGACGATCACGGTCAACGCCCGCTGTGCCGAGGTCTCCGAGTCGGCGGCCCATGCCGTCAACGTGAAGGCCCTGGAGAAGTACATCGAGCAGATCTCCGCCCTCCCCCAAATCCGTTCGGGAACGCTCACGCTCGACCTCGCGGCGTTGCTCCCCCTGCCCGGCGTGCTCCAGCCGCCGACGAACGAGGAAGCCCGCCTCGACCGCGCCCGCAAGGCGTTCCTGACGCTGCTCGACCGAGCCTGCGCCTCGCTCATCAAGATGCGCGAGATCGAGGGCCAGTCGCTCATCAAGGAACTCGACTCGCACCGCGCGTATATCGAGGAGCGCGTCCACCTGATCCGAGACCTCGCTCCGGGCGTCGTCGCCGAGTACGAGAGCCGTCTCCGCTCGCGGATCCAACTCCTGCTCCAGGAGGCCGGCGTCTCGGTGCAGCAGGTCGATCTCATCCGCGAGATCGCGGCCTATGCCGAGCGCACCGACATCGCCGAGGAGACCCAGCGCCTTCAGGCACACCTGAACCAGTTCGCCGAGTACCTGCGCAGCAAGGACGAACGCCCCATCGGTCGCACGCTCGACTTCCTCGCCCAGGAGATGCTCCGCGAGACGAACACGATCGCGAGCAAATCGCCAGACTCCACGATCTCACGGCACGCCGTTGAAATCAAAGGGGCGATTGACCGGATCAAGGAGCAGGCCCAGAACGTGGAGTAAGTCCGACCTCGGACCGAGGCAGCCTTTCCGACGCCTCTATCACGGCCATCACGTCCGAGAATCGCTGGCGACGTGCCCGGTGTTCGTGTACACTGCGACGAGGCGATTCCACATGCGGACACGTACCACTCACTTTCTCGTCGGCCCCGCGCTGCTTGCCCTCGCGCTCGCGGGCCAAGCATCGGCTCAGGACAGGATCCTGCCGCCGGCGGACACCGTACCCGCCACTGTTGCCGAATCCGAGTCCGTCGATGCGAATGCACCGCAGGCGCCCACCGTAGAACTCGACGCGCTCGTTCAAGAACTCGATTCAGTGACGCTCGCCGATCGACGCAACGCCGCCGCGGCGCTCCGCAAGCAGCCGCTGATCGTGCTGACGAGCCTTCTCTCACGCAACGAACTGAGCCTTGAGCAGCGCACGCACCTGGAGTCCTGCGCCCGCGCCAAGTTCTTGACCGAGCCTCGGGCGGCCCTGGGCGTCCGCTGGAATCCCAACGACCGCAACACCGCCACGATTCTCTCCACCGAGGCGCCTTTCGATTGCACCCGGGTCCTCCAGGCCGGCGACCAGATCGTCCGCATAGGCGATGTGGACGTTGGGACCATTGGGACGCTCCCTCCCGCGATCCTCTCGTATTCCCCCGGCGATCGAGTTGAGATCCGCTTCATTCGCGAGGGTAAGAAGTGCGTCGGCACGGTCGTCATGGGCGACTTCCGAACGCTCCTTCGTACTGGCGGCACCCCGCAGGTCGATCACAACCTCGAGGTCGCGTGGCTGCTCTTCCGCGCCCGCACGCTCGGTGAGGACCACCAGCGCGAGGCGCCCATCGCCGCACGGTTCGATGAGCACGCCCTTCTCGCGATGAGCGTCTCCAGCGCGAGATCTCGTATGGAGGCCATGGATGTCCCCTTCGGGCCCAACGGCCTCCGCGTCAATGTCGTCTCCCGGTCGACCGGGCAGGATGCCAAGTCACGTCCGACCAGCATCGCGACGGGCGGGGCCGCTCCCATCCATACCTTCGCTCCCTCTCGTTTCTTCACACCCCTCAAGGGCGATGTCTCCGACAAGGTTCGGATGCGAGTCGCCGCCTTCGAGCAAGAGCTCGAATCGATCGACAGCGAGATCGCGACCATCAAGACCCTCGTTGAGAATGCCAGGGATGACGACGATCGCACGCGGCACCTCGACAACCTCCGGGTCATGTCCGCGAAACGAAACTTGATCCAGCAGCAACTCGACGGGCTTCGCCAGCAGATCAACGGTGGGCAGAAGTAGCCGATCACTCCACGCGCCAGTTGAAATCGTGCTGAAATTGAGGTTCGCACACCCCTTCCGATACCCGTACAAGTCGGCGATGTGCAGGGGCGTGGATGGTTCGAGACTCGACCCGATCGGGTCAACCGCCTATCCTCTCCGCCCTGCCCCGAATCGGGTCGGGCTTTGGAAGGACGCACCATGGCCGCTCAATCCATCATCGAAAGCATCAACGCCCAATCGCTCAAGACCGATCTCCCGCGGATCGACATCGGCGACACGATCAATGTCCACTTCCGCATCGTGGAAGGCGACAAGGAACGCCTCCAGGTCTTCCAGGGCGTCGTGATCTCGCGCAAGGGCCGAGGCATCGACGAGATGATGGTCGTTCGTCGCATCGTCGACGAGGTCGGCATCGAGCGCATCTTCCCGATCAACTCGCCACTGGTCGCCAAGTTCGACATCGTCCGCCGCGCCGATGCTCGTCGCGCCAAGTTGTACTTCCTGCGTGATCGCGTGGGCAAGAGTCGCCGCCTCCGCGACCGCCGCCGCGGCCTCAAGCACGTCTCGTCGAAGTAATCACCGATCATCCGATCGTTCTCACGCACCCGCCACACCGGCGGGTGCTTTGCATGCCGCACGATCGTTTCCGCCCGCCGGGTCTACGCTGCACCATGAAAGCCGTCGTCGTCGAGCGAAAGAACGCCATCGTCGCCCCCAACGTCGTCGTACGCCCCGACTGGCCCGACCCCGCGCCCCCCACCACGGGCTGGGCGCTCGTTCGCACGCTCGCCAGCGCCTTCAACCAGATGGATCTCTGGGTCGGCCGAGGTGTGCCGGGGCTTGACCTCGCCTACCCGCGCGTCTCGGGATGCGACGCGTGCGGTGTCGTCGAGGCCGTCGGACCCGACACCGACGCGTCCTGGGTCGGGCGGCGCGTGATCGTGAACGCGGCGATGCGCGTTCCCGACCGAGTCTCGCCCGACGATCCTCCGGCCTCGACGATCGCGCCGAACTATGAACTCATCGGCGAGCACCACTTCGGCATGCACGCCGAGAAGTTCCTCGCGCCCGTCGGCAACCTCGCCGACGTGGGCGACAGCGACCCCACCGACGCCGCGGCCTTCGGTCTGTGCGCCCTCACCGCCTACTCGATGATGGTCACCAAGGCCCAACTCCGCCCGGGACAATCCGTGCTCATCACCGGCATCGGCGGCGGCGTCGCGACCTCAGCCCTCGCGATCGCCAAACATCTCTCCTGCCCCACTGCCGTCACCAGCCGCCACCAGTGGAAGATCGATCGTGCCAAGGACCTCGGCGCCGACTTCGGCGTCGTGGACACCGGCGCCGACTGGTCGCGCGACGTTCGCGCCTGGACGAAAAAACGCGGCGTGGACATGGCTGTGGATTCTTCGGGAAAGGCAACACACCTGAGCAGCATCAAGAGCCTCGCCCGCGGCGGGGCGTACGTCACGCCCGGGTGCACCTCGGGCCCCGACGCCGTCACCGATCTTGCGCGGATCTTCTGGAACCAACTCCGCCTCTTCGGCTCGACCATGGGCACCAACGCCGAGTTCCAGGAAGTCGCGTCGCTCTTCCGAGCCGGCTCGCTCAAGCCCGTCGTAGACAAGGTCTATGAGGCCAAGGACGCGAGGAGTGCATACGAGAGGCTCGAAGCCGCCGAGCAGTTCGGGAAGATCGTGCTCCGCTGGGCGTGAGTTCCAACGCTCTCGAGAAATGGTGGCTTCGGCCCATTCACGCCGATCGTCGCACGCGCAGCAACGTCGCCAGGGCGTGCGCCTCGTCCACGCGATCGAGCACGTGCCACGCGCTCTGCGAGCGATACCCCGCGCCGCGATAGTCCGGACCATCACTGATCTCGTGCACCTCGCCCAGCCACATCAGCGTGGCGTACCGCGCCCGCGATCGCTCGCGCCAGTACGCCGCCGGAGCCGCGATCTCGTCACCAAACTCCCGCCGGATCTGTCGAATGTCACGGGCCACAAGCCCCGACCGGCTCTCGACGCGCAAGACGCACGCCGCCGCCCGGAACGCCCCCGACGCCTGCTTGAAGAAGACCCAATCCCCCACCGCAACACGTCCGAACGGATCACGCCGCGACTTTGTCAATCGCGACTCGACACGCTTCTCCCCCGCGAAGATCGCGTCGAGGTGCGGACGATGGATGATGGCGACATGGATCACGCGGCAAAGGACTCCGGAAGGCTCGACTTCGAGTGGACTCAGCCCGGCGTGCGCATCTTCTCGATCGTCGCCGTTGTGCTCCGCCCCGCGACAAGATCGACCAACTCGACCCGCCCGCCGCACGACTCCACGAAATCCGCCCCCACGACGCGGTCCTTCGTGTAGTCCGCCCCCTTGACCAGGGTGTCGGGCCGCACAGCCCGGATCAGGTCGATCGGCGTCTGCTCGTCAAAGAACACCACCGCGCCGACGCACCCGAGCGCGCCCAGCACCCGCGCCCGGTCCTCCTGCGTGTTCACCGGGCGCCCCGGGCCTTTGAGCCGGCGCACCGACGCGTCGGTGTTCATCGCGACCACAAGAAAATCCCCAAAGCTCGCGGCCTTGTCGAGCAGCGCCACGTGCCCCGCGTGCAGAATATCGAAGCAGCCGTTCGTGAACACGATGCGCTTGCCCGCGCGACGCTGCGACTCGACCTCAACGACCAGTTCCCGCGGCGTGCGGAGTTTCCCCGTGAACTTGCTGTTCATCATCAGCAGCGAGTGGTGCACACGCTCCAGCGGGATCGGCTGCACGCCGAAGACCTCGACCTCCAGGCCCGCCGCCGCATTCGCGAAGCGCACGCTGTCGTGCCAGTCGCACCCCTGCGTCCGCGCGGCAGCCAGCCCGGCGAGGAACATGTCCCCCGCGCCTGTCACGTCGTAGACCTCGCGTGCCACGGTCGGGATGCTCTGGGGAGGCCGCGTCTTCGCGCCCTTCCCTTCACGCTCAAGAAGCAGCGCCCCATGCCGATCGAGCGTCAGGACCACGCACTCGAGGTCGCACGTCTTCATCAGCGCGTGCGCGAGGGCGGCGTTGTGATCGATCGACGCCTCGCCATCGGTCTTGAGGCCCGTGGCGATCTCGGCCTCGGTGCGATTGGGTGTCATCGTCGTCGCCCCGCGATACTTGGAATAGTCCGTGATCCGCGCGGGATCGACAAAGACGGGCTTCCCGGCACGCCGCGCCCGCTCGATCACGCCCTGGCATAACTCGAGCGTGCACACACCCTTGTTGTAATCCTCAATGCACACGAGATCGACGTGGCCCTCGCGCAGCACGCGGTCGAGCCGCTCCAGGATCGCATCAGTCACATTCCGATCCAGCGGCTCACGCGACTCGACATCCACACGGAACATCTTCTGCGGGTGGCGAGCCTGCGCCAGACCGATGTAGTTCCGCTTGAGCGTCGTGGGCCGCGATCGATCGACCACCAGCGACGACGTCTCCACGCCCTCACGCGACAACGCGGCCGCGAGTTCTCGCCCCGCCTCGTCATCACCAATCGCCCCGATCGCCCGCACGGTTCCCCGGAGCGCCGCGAGATCCATACACACATTCGCCGACCCGCCCGCGCGCCGCTCGATGCGACGAACGTGCAGCACCGGCACCGGCGCGTCGGGGCTGAGCCGCTCCGCGTCGCCATACACCAACTCATCGAGCATGAAATCGCCAACCACTACCGCGTTGAACGGCTTCCATCGGTCGAGCACGGGGAGGAGTGTGTCCATGGTTCTGTTCAAGTCTCGCGGCAACGCTCTAAGGACAACAGTATCACGCCACGTTCACTCTCCCACACGGTGCATGGCGTGATCCCTTCGAGTTCATTCCAGGCACCTGGCGTTGCATGGAGCCCGACCTTGAGGGAGGGCCTTGGCGCCCCAGTCGAGCGGTTCTCGAGCCCTCCCCTACGGTCGGGCTGCTCGCCTCTCTGTCCGCAAACCTCAATCCACCTGCTCATTCGCATTCTGTGGCGATTCCCCATCATCAAGCCGCATCGACGCCGTTTCCAGCACGCGCTCCCGCAGCGCCTCGCCCCCGGCCAGAAACTCCAGGTGAAGCATCGGCCTCACGACCGCACACGGCCATCGATCCCTCGGCACACGCGACACCTTCGCCCAGTCCTTCTCTGTCACCACGATCGCCCGAGCCGAGTGCTCACGCGCCATCGCGACGACACGTTCCACAGTGGCCCCATCGAACGGATGGTGATCGCGGAGCACCAGCGTTGATCGCACGTCGGCATGGCGCGACGCCTGGGCCACAAACGCCGACGGATTCCCGATCGCGCACGCCACGACCACCGGTAGTCCACCGAGCATCGCCACGGGCTCATCCCGCTCGCCATCCGCGTGGGCCACACGAAGCCCCGCCCACGCGTGCACACATCGACACACGATCGCCCCGGGCGCCGCGTCTCGCACCAATCGCTCCAGGCCGCCCAGTTCCGCCTCCCCAATCGCGTCCGCGTGCGAGAGAACCACCACGTCTGCCCGCCGAAGACTCGATGCCGGCTCGCGCAATGATCCCACCGGCAATAACGCATCGCCGAAAGGATCCCGCGTCGCGTCGATCAGCACGATGTCCAGTTGACGCGCGATCTGGCGATGCTGGAACCCGTCGTCCAGCACGACAGAATCGACCTTCTCGCCGCGCTCGGTCCCGAACATCCGGATCAGCCCCGCGATCCGATCGGGCCGCGCGATCAGCGGCAGATCCTCGAACATCCCCGCATACGTCCGCGCCTCGTCGGACTGAATGCCGCCCACACCGCCGCGAGGCGCATACCCGCGCATCGCGATCGCCGGATCGTGTCCGGACTCGCGCAGCCAGCGCACGATCGTCGCGACCATCGGCGTCTTGCCCGTGCCCCCGGTCGAGAGATTCCCCACGCTGATCACGGGGCGATCGAACTCGACCACGCCCTTTCGGCGATCGAAGCGTCGGTTGATCCCGCCGATGATGACTGAATACACCCACGCCACCGGGGCGAGGATGGGGCGCTTCGACGGCGAGTGTGGCGAGCGCTCGGTCACGTGCCTCGCGCGCTGGGAAGCGCGCCAGAGAGCAACTCCGCCCGCTCACGCATGATCTCGCGCCGGGCCTTGCGATACAGGCGAACCGTATTGAACACATCCGCGGCGGCGATGCAGAGCACGATTGTCACCAGCCCCGCGAGCAGCGTCCACGAGAGCACCCACGCGCGCTGCTGCGCCGGAACCACGACGCCGAACGAGAACGCCGCGATCGGAATCGTGAACATCATCACCAGCGTGCTCGCGACCCTGATCCGACGACGGCTCGCGGGAATCTCCTCCGGCGAGGCCTTCACCATCGCTCGCAGGTAGCCGCCAAGCATGAGCAGCGCGAGGATGGCGCACGGCGAGACGATCCACGTCGGAACGAGCGGCGTCGATGAGTTCGTTACCGCGTTCGCCACAACGAGATTCACCGACAGAGGGCTCACGAGACCGTTTCTCCTGACGTTCGCCGAAGAGGCGACGCATGATCGTTCCACGCGTCGAGCAGCGGGACGAGCCGACGCATGGGCAGTCCCATAATCGTCGTGGGATCGCCGCTGTGTTCAATCGGCCATCCGGCGTCCAAACGTTCGCTCAAGTTGTAGCCGCCCGCCTTCCCGCGCCATGCTCCAGATGCCACGTACGTTCGAATCACGTCTTCCGAGAGCCGACCGAGCGAGACCCGCGCTTCATCCACGAAGATCACACGGCGTCCGTCCTTGGGCCCAATCAGGGCCACGCCGGTGAGCACTCGATGCTCTCCACCAGACAAACTGCGAACCATCTCGAAGGCTTCGTGGTCACTTGTGGGCGTCCCGATGATTCGGCCATCCTGCTCGCAGGCTGTGTCGGCACCCAGGACCACGTCCACGCCTGCAGATTGCGGAAGCACGGCCCCAGCGGCCGCCTTGAGGAAGGCCAAAGACGCCACGTACGCCTCGACGCCCCGGGTTGTGGGAGCCAACTCAGCGTCGTCCAGGCCCGGATGCTCGGCGATGTGGTCGATCCCAGCCCGGGTCAGCATCTCGCGACGCCGGGGCGATCGGCTGGCGAGTAGCACCCGCGGACGCCGGCCAGACCTGGAATGGTGTCGATCGTTGTGTGCCATGGAAACCCGCGCGATCGTAGTCATCACTAACTCTGTCTTTGGACTATTGAACGCACTCACCAATTACCCGATCGAATTCCAAACACAAGGCCTCGGCGAGTGCTATCGTTGATTGAGATGCGCGCCCACCTCGTCCAGTTCAATATTTCTTGGGAAGACAAGCCCGCGAACTTCGAGAAGGTCCTCGCCATGCTCGAAGCGGCATTTGTCGAGCCGGGCGATCTCATCCTGCTCCCCGAGATGTTCGACACGGGCTTCTCGATGAATCCCGAGCGGACACGAGACGCCGGCGACGTCACGCTCGCGTTCCTGTGCGATCTCGCCGACGCCTTCGACGCGACGGTGCAGGGCGGGCGGACGGTCGGCGACGGGACGGCCTCGAACGTGATGACGATCGTCCACGCCGCCCCCGATGGCAAGCCCTCGATCCTCGGCGAGTACGCGAAGATCCACCCCTTCACGCTGGGCAAGGAGCACGAGCGATTCACGCCAGGCGATCGGGTGATGACGTATGAATGGCGAGGCGGCGATGGCTCACTTCGGGTGATGCCCGCGATCTGCTATGACCTTCGGTTCCCCGAGTTGTACCGGCTTGGATTGCTGGAAGGCGCGGAGGTGTTTGCGATCGGCGCGTGCTGGCCGGTGGCGCGACAGTCGCACTGGAGGACGCTCCTGATGGCACGCGCGATCGAGAACCAGGCCTTTGTCCTGGGCGTCAATCGCATCGGGAGCGACCCGAATCTGGTCTACACCGGCGGCACGATCGCCATCGGCCCCTCGGGCGAGATCCTGGGCGAACTGGGCGACGAGGAGCGCGTGCTCAGCGTGGAGATCGATCCGGGTGCCGTTCGCAGGTGGCGTGAGAAGTTCCCGGCGTGGCGCGACGCGCGTCTCCTGGAGCGGCTCGCCAAGTCACAGACTCACACGCGATAGTTCGATCGGTCTCGAACGACAGAGCTAGAACGACAGGCCGAGCACGACGAAGTAATCAAAGTCGTTGGGCTCGCGGCTGCCGGACTCGTTCACGTACCTGTGTTCCCAGCCCACCCGAAGGTTGATGTTCTTCTTGGGATCCACGATGAAGTTCCACCCGGCACGCGTCGTGGTGCGAACGTCCTCGGTGTCGGCGAGGTTGGGCCTCATCTCCAGGTTGGCGTAGATCGATGAGCGGTCGTCGAACTTGTAGTTGAAATCGACGGCGCCGACGGCCTCGGGATCGATCGCGTTGTGCGGACCGTTGATCTGTCGGGTCATCCCCAGGCCGACGCGCGCCTGGAGCGTGACGTCGCTGTCCTTGAGAATGACGTACGCCGGCCCCGTGTTCAGGCTGTAGCGTGCGTCCCAGGGCGTGCTGTTGTCGACCTCTGCCTTGCCGCCTAGCCAGAGTTGCCAGTCACAGTGGTCGGCCTTCCAGTCATTGCGGAAGTTGAGTTCGGCGCGGGAACGAGTCTCGCCGTTGTTGTCGCGGCCGGTCACGGCGTTCGATGCGATCGTCGTTCGCAACGCCTTGGTATCTCGGTTGAGATTCAGATTGGCGCGAAGGTCGTACGCGTCGCGATTGCCCATCGAGCCGTTGAACCCGAATTCTGTGGAGCGCTTCCACCCGGTCCAGAACGACTTGTCGTCCTTGGCGGTGATCGCTTCCCACAGTGAGAGTTTCGGCGGCTTGGGCGGCGGCAGGGGCGCGGGCTCCGGCTCCTTCGGCGGAGGCGGAGGAGGAGGGGGCGGGGGGGGCGGGGGGGGCGGGGGCGGGGGGGGTGGATCGGGAACGGGCGGCACTGAGGCTGTGATCCCCGAGCGCGGAACCCGGATCTCCCCAAGGACCGGGTGGAGCAGGACGATGGTGTCCTTCTCGTTGGCTTTGATGGTGCCGGCGATGGTCTCGCCGGAACTGAGCGTGATGGCGTACTTCGGGTTCTCGGACGCGGGCGTCGGTTCGTCGGCCCGGATGACCGGGGCAAAGCCCGAGGCGAGCATCATTGCGAGAGCCGCTGGCAGGAACGCACCAAAGTGGCGTGTCGCGCGCGCAGGGGTAGGGCGAGCGTTCCCGCCCTGCATCGCCGATCTTGCGCCGGCCGGATGCGACACCACTGCCTCCGATCCCTTTGGTGCTCGTGGGACGAGCGCGTACGACTCCTGAAACACGTGCGTGTTTGCAAGCCTATCGGAAAATGGGAGGGAGGGGAACGAGCAAATCACAAAACCTTCGCAAAGAAATGTCGGTCCATAGCGGATGTTCGCAGGATGGTCGTGGATCCATGCAGACATGAGACGAACCGGGACGCCCCACCCCCCCACCTACGCTCGGACATGCAGAACACGAACACCAACCCGGCGGCCGGACTCCGGCGGGCGATGAGCGAGCGGTGCGTCCCCATCCCTGGCGCGTTCAACGGGCTGTGCGCCAAGGCGATCGCCAGAGCCGGGTTCCCGGCGTGCTACATCTCAGGAGCAGCGACGAGCGTGGGCGCGGGCGTGCCCGACGTGGGGCTGCTCTCCCTGGAACATTTCTGCCGCTGCATCCGCGAGGCGGCGGACTCGAGCGGGCTTCCCGTGCTTGCCGACGCCGACACGGGGTTCGGCGAGGCGGAGATGGTGCGCCGGACGGTGATCGAGTACGCGCGCGCGGGGGCGGCCGGGCTGCACCTCGAGGACCAGAAGTTCCCCAAACGCTGCGGGCACCTCGACGGGAAGGAACTCGTGCCCAGGGACCACATGGTGGAGAAGGTGGAATGGGCGGCAAAGGCGGCACGCGAGTTGGGCGATGGGCGTGATACCGGGCTCATCATCTGTGCGCGCACCGATGCGCGGGGTGTCGAGGGGATGGAGGCCGCGGTGGCGCGCTCGACGGCGTATGTTGAGGCCGGGGCGGAGATGATCTTCCCCGAGGGGCTGGCGAGCGCGGCGGAGTTCGAGGCGTTCGCGAAGGCGATGCGTCACATCAAGGGCAGGGCGCGCGGCGGTGGGCCGTATCTGCTGGCGAACATGACCGAGTTCGGGAAGACGCCGATGATCGCGCTGAGCGAGTTCGAGCGGATGGGATACTCGTGCGTGATCTACCCGGTGACGCTGCTGCGCGTGGCGATGGGTGCCGTGTCAAGGGCGCTCGAGGAACTCGCGAGGACGGGCACGGCGGAGGGGATGCTGGACAGGATGCAGACCCGCAAGGAGTTGTATGAGTTGGTGGGATACACGCCGGGGACGGCGTGGGAGTTTCCGGCGGGGAGGTAGCGAAGAACAAAGAGAAAGGCACAGGTTTTCAGGCCTGTGCCTTGGGGAGTGGTTGAGTTTGTCTGGAGACTGCTCTGGAGCGCCGTGCCACCGAAGAACACGTAGAACTTAGACCTGGCCGCTCATCGACTCGACGAGTTGGATGAGTTCGTCCACGCCGAGTGAGTTCTGGCGGGCGACCTCGGCGAGGAGTTCGCGGCGCGTGCGCTCGTACTGGGCGGTCGGGAGGCCCATCGAGCGAACTCGATCGAGAACCGCGGCGAGGCGGCGGATCGAGTTGAGCGTCTGGGTCTCATCGGGCGAGGCGACGAGGAAGTCGCGGAAGGCGGGGACGAGTTCGGCCGTGCTGGGCGCGGCGGCGTTGGTGTCGGCGATGCGAGCCTGGGTGAAGCGGGTGAAGGCCTCGGCGATGGAATCGCCCACCGCAGAGAAGGGACGCGCCACGAGGACGCCCTCGGGGGTCTGGTCGTAGCCCGAGACCGAGTCCTTGCCCTGGGCGGTGAGGCGGACGGCGTTATCGCTGAGACGCGTGGCCGAGATTCGCGAGTCGGCGCCGCCATCGGGGCCCGGGCGGAGGTTGTCGATGTAAAGGCGGCTTCCCTTGGCGGCGTTGAGGGCCTCGTCGAACTCGACGCCTCGGGCGTTGATCGCGAGGGACTTGAGGAGGGAGAGGTCGTAGACCTCGGGGATGATCGAATCGACGAACGCCGGCGGCTGCGTCGTGATGCTCGCGAGGTCATCGGAGACGCGCGGATCGACCGGGGGCGGCGGCGGGGGCGGCACAATCGACTTGCGGGTGCGCTGGTCGAGGACGACGCCATTGAGCACGAGCGCGTCCATGGTCGCGTCGCCGACGGGCGTGGTGTTGAACTCGAACCCGGCGAGCGACGCTGGCGCGGCACCATCGACATCCTCGAAGGTGGGCGCGGGGTCCGTGCCGCCAAACGCCGAGCGGGTGGTGACCACGCCGTTGAAGTTCATCTGGCCGCCGGCGACGAAGTCGAGTCCGCGATCGGTGACGGTCGTGCCGTCGGCGAGTTGGAGGCTGGCAGCGGGGCGTGTGAGGAGGACGATGCTGGGGGCGTTGACGGTCATCTCGGCGATCGTCACGAGGTCGCCGAGTTCGGCGAGGCGCGAGGCGTTGAGGGTGAGCGAGCCGAGGGTCGTGAACTTCTCGTAGGGGCACATGATGAAATCGGCGGTGTTGATGGAGAGGCTCTGCTCGCCGACAATCGTGGCTCGATCGGGAACGGCGGGCACGGGCGGGAGGATCTCCCCACCCTCACCCCCCTCGCCGCTTTCGCCACGAGCGGCGATGGAGAACTGGGTGCAGAGTTGGATGGTGTCGAAGGCGCCGTTCGAGCCGACGTTGTCCGCGAAGCGGATGACGCCGCCGGGACCTGTGCCGACGAAGAGGTCGTGGGCGGCAGCCGAACCATCAGCATTGGCGCTGTCGAGTGTGCCGCCGAAGCGGATGGTCGCGCCGGAGAGGGCCATGAGCGTCGTGTCGGCGGCGATGACGGTATCGGCGTTGTAGCGCTGGTCGGCGATCGTGGTGACCGAGCCGCCGGCGATGAGGGCGTTGCCCTCCACCGTGAGCGAGTTGAAGGGATTATCGCCGACGCGACCGTCGAACTGGGCGTTGGCGGCGATGGTGACATCGCCGGGCGAACTTGCGGTGTCGGCGGTGAGGGCGTCGCGGAAGCGGACGAGCGCGTCGCCCGTGCTCTCGAAGGTCATGTCGCCGGCGACGCTCGTCGGGCCGAAGAAGTCCTGGTCGGCGATGGCGCGGATGAGTCCCCCGGCGAGCGTGGCCGGGCCGTTGACGACGAGCGAGGCGAGGGCATCGTTCGCGCCGATGGCACCATTGGCGACGAGCGCGCCATTGATGGTGAGCGACTCGGGCGACCCGTCGGAGTTGCCATCGACGGTGCCGCTGAACTCGATGGTGTCGCCGGTGGCGCTCTCGAGGATGGTGTTGACGCAGAGGATGACGTCGCCGGAGTACAACTGGCCGGCGACGGTGCGGACGAGCCCGCCGCAGAGTTCGGCGTTGCCGGCGATGGCGAGGGACTGGAGCGGGTTGGTCGCGCCGACCGCGCCCTCGATCATGGCGTCGGAGTTGATGGCGAGCGCGACGGGTTCGCCTGCGGAGGCCGAGTCAACCGGGCCGGCGAGGGTGACGAGTGCGCCCTGCGTGGTGAGCGTGGTGTCGGTGCCAAGGGTGAGGGCGCCGGCAAAGGTCTGGTCGCCGATGGTGTCCACGGTTCCGGCGTTGAGAGCTGTCGGGCCGTTGATCGTGAGTGCGGCGAGCGGATCGTTCGCACCGATTGCGCCGTTGGCGACGACCGAGCCGTCGATCGTGAGCGCGTCGGGCGTTCCGTCGGCGTTGCCATCGACCGGACCATGGAGCGTGATGACGGCGCCCGAGGTGCTGGCGAGGGTCGTGTCGCCGTTGAGCGTCACATCGAGGTTGTAGGTCTGGGTGCCGATCGTTCGGACCAGGCCGCCGGCGATGGTCGCGGGACCCGTGACGGAAAGGGCGGCGAGCGGATCGCTGGCGCCGACGGGACCGTTGAGGACCGCCTCGCCGAGCAGGGTGAGCGACTCGGCGTCGCCCAGCCCGTCGCCGTCGATCGCGCCGTCGAAGGTGAGTGTCGCGCCGGTCGTGCTCTCGAGGATGGTGTCCATGCAGAGCACGACATCGCCCGAGTAGAGCTGCGTGCCGACGGTGCGGACGAGCCCACCGCAGAGTTCGGCGTCGCCCGAGACACTGAGCGAGTTGAGCGGGTTGGTGCCGCCGAAGAGGCCCATGGCGAGGAGATCGCCATCGATCGCGAGATCGATGGGGTTTGACGCGTCCGCGGAGTCCACGGTGCTGTCGAAGGCGATTCGACCACCCGTGCTCTCGAGGCGGGCGTCGCCCGAGAAGAGGACGGGGCCAGCGTACGTCTGGTCGCCGAGCGTGCGGATGAGGTCGGTGTTGATCGCGGCGGGACCATCGATCGAGAGGGCGGCGAGAGGATCGGTCGCGCCGATCTGACCATTGAGGACCGCGCTGCCGTGGAGCGTGAGGGCCTCGGCGGGGCCTGTGCCGTTGCCATCGATCGGGCCGTTGAAGGTGAGCGTGGCGCCGGTGGTGCTGTCGATGAGCGTGTCAGCGCCGAGGACGACGGGGCCGCCGTAGGACTGCTCGCCGGTGGTGCGGACGAGGCCGCCATTTAGCGTGCTGGCGCCGGTGACGTCGAGGGTGTTGAGGGGATTGGTCTGGCCGATGGGACCGTCGGCACGCATGTTGCCGAGGATGTCAAGATCGACGATCGCGCCGGTGGCCGCATCAAGCCCCGACCCGAACGCGACGGTGCCCGAGAGGCTCTCGAGCGTGGTGTTCTGGGTGAGGGTCAGGTGCCCGCCATAGGTCTGGTCGCCCTCGGTGCGGACGAGGTCGGTGCCCAGGACGGTGGAGCGGGTGATCGTGAGTTCCTCGAGAGGCGAGTTGCCACCGATCTGGCCATTGGCGACGAGATCGGCGTCGATCGTGACTCGATCGGCGTCGCCGCCGGGCGTGCCGTCAAGGGTCGAATCGAGCGTGACGGTCGAGGCGGTGAGCGTGCGGTCGCCATCGACGGTGACGGGGCCGTGATAGGTCTGCGTTCCGGTGGAAGCGACATCGCCGCGAAGTGCCGTCGAGCCGAAGATCTCAAGCGAAGTGAGGCTGAGGTTGTCGTCGATGGAGGTGCCCGTGAGGCTTCGGATGGTGAGGATGGTGCCCGTGACCTGGTTGGCGTCGGAGAGTTTGACGCCGGCGTTGACGGACTCGATGTTGTAGATCATGCCCAGCGTCGAGGCGCCGAACTGGGAGCCGAGGGGGAGGAGCGCGCTGGTGACGGCGGCGTCCTGGCGGAAGGTGAAACTCGTCGGGCGCGTGTTGCCGCCGCCCGACCCGCGGAACATCGGGTGGAACTCCTGGGCCTGGATCAGCGAGGTGGTCCCGTTCCCGTCGCCCGCGATGAGGGAGATGTCGTTCCCCCAGACATCGAGCCCGGTGCGGCACCAGACCACGATCCCAGCCCCTCCAGCGCCGCCGTGAAGCACGGCCTCGTCGGTGGCGCGAATGTTGTCGTTGATGATGAGATCCTTGCCGGCGGTGAGCAGGATGTCGGTCGCGGATTCGAGTTGAGCATCGACGGTGAGATCGCCCTTGGCGGTGGCGTCGAGACGGTAGTAGTTCTGTGGCGTTCGGGTCCCGTTGGATTGAGGCGCGAACGTCAGGCTCCCGTTGGTAATGTTCACCACGAGGTGCGTGTTCTGAGGATCCTCGAGGAACGAGTCGACCCCGCCACGGATCACGCGGCTTTCGGCCTGTGTGATCGAGACCACGCGCTGCGGCGTCACCGACGCCAGTCCGAACTCGGCGCGACCCGTGGTGGCGAGGAGGTGGATGTCGCCGGTGGTCGCTTCGAGGATGGCGCCCGTGGACGTCATGTCGAGGATGCTGTGGCCTGCCTGGAAATCGAGATAGTCGGCCGTGATTGTGATGTCGCACGTGCCGCCTGTGGGGCCGCAGGGATTCGGCGTCGTGCACCAGTTCTTGATCCGTGGCCTCCAGCGACCGGGGCAGGTCGGGTCTGGCTCATAGCCGCAGAACTGGATGTCGTTCCCAGCGAGCAGCGTGAGTCCGCCGACATCCTTGTTGATGCTGGAGAGGACATAGATGTCGTTGTCGGCGAGGATGGTGGTGTCGCCCTGGAAGCCCTCGATGCTCGCGACGGAGACGAAGGCGGAGTCCGAGGGCATGGTGTCGGGCTGCTCGAGCGCGATGATGACGATGGCGGGATCGATGACGAGCCGTGCCGGGGTGTAGCCCGCGAGGGTGTTGCCGATGAGGATGCCCTTGAGCGACATCGTGGTGGCGGCGCTGATCTCCATGGAGCCGCCGTTGCCGCCGGCCTTGCCGCCGGAGATGTCGAGGCGAGCCTGCTTCTCAACGACGGTGCGGCCTTGGGTGGAATCGATGAGGATGGTGCCGCCGTCGGCGATGCCGTTTCCGCCGTTCGCCGCGGTGACGGAACCACTGGTGAGCGTGGTCCCCTTGGTGCTGACGAGTTCGATGTTGCCGGCGTGGCCGGACTCGGCATCGGCGCGGACTCGGCCCGAGTTGGTGACGAAGACGCCGTGGATCGAGACATCGCCCGCCTGGCCCGGGCCGACGCCGACGTCGATGGTGCCGGCGTTGATGACCGTGCCGTGCGTGGCAGTCAGGTCGACCGTGCCGCCATGGGCGTTGATGACGCCCTGGTTGACGAGGGCGAGGCCCAGCATGTCGCCGGCGGCCATGGAGATGTTTCCATCGTCGGCGGAGATCGACCCGGTGTTGCGGATGCTGGCCGGATCACTCGCCTTGGCGGCGGAGCTTCGCGTCCCCTGGGTCTGGGTCTCGGCGTCGCGCCCGTCCAGGCGGACGTACATCCGGCTGTTCTCCTGGCGCAAGAGGACGTCGTTGCCGGCGGCCATGACGATCCACCCGCCGTCGGCGTTGATCGCGCCGTTGTTCGTGATCTGTCGCGCCACAATGGCGGCAGACTGGGCGCTGATCGAGCCATCCATGCGGATCGTGCCCTGGACGTTCGTGAAGTGATCGATGCTGTTGAGGAAGTCGTCGTTGGCGATGTTGCCAGCGGCGGCGTACAGCCCACCGACGTTCACCACCGAGTTCGCGCCGAACATGATCCCCGAGCGGTTGACGAGGTAGACGATGCCGTTGGCCTGGAGGTTGCCATTGATCGACGTGGGCGCGTTGCCCTGGATGCGATTGAGGACACGCGAGGCGGCGGTGGGCTGCACGAAGCGGACGGTCTCGCCCTGGGCTATGTTGAACGTCTGGTAGTTGATGATGGCGTTGTTCGACGCGGTGATCGTCGTCGTCGCGCCCTGCTGCGCGAAGGTCGCGCTCCCCGCGACGACCTGCTGCCCGGTCGGGTTGGCCAGGGACACACCGCCCAGCCCGCCCGCGGCCCCGGCGGCAAGGGCCAGGGCCATCGTGTGGCGACAACGGACAACGGTGCTGCGAGTCGTGAGTCGGCTCATCTTCGGTTGCTCCCCAATGCCAGAGCAACCGGTTCTCCCCGCCGGGAGGATGGGCCGCTCTTCGTCCTACACCCAATAGTGTGAACGAAGAACCGGGGTTTGGCAACCTATTCAGAGAATTTCGGACGGAATAACCCGAATAGACCTCAATACACGACCGTAATAACGAACGAGAGCTCGTTGTGACCCGAGTTTTCACGTTCGTTACCGGTCGAATCCAGAACGTCTTTCAAGGCAAAGCCCCAGTCCAGGCGGGCACTGAAGTTGCGCCGGATCGAGAACTCGGCCCCGATGCCGATGCCCACCAGCGTTGAGTCCGCCTCGAACGACTGGCGGTCGCTGTTCATCACGCGGCCGGCATCAAGGAAGGCCTTGAGGACCAGGTCCCAGTCGGTCGGGCCCAGTTCGTATTGCGGGCGCCAGCGGAAGGGGTCGCCGAAGAAATCGCCGGCCTGCTCCGAGGTCCCCAGGAACTGCGTGACGTGGTAGCGATACTCGACCGAGCCGATGAGTGCCGAGTCACCCGCGACCAGGGCGTAGGGATATCCGCGCACGGTGTACAGCCCGCCCGCGACGATCTGCTCGTTGGGGATCAGGCGGCTGCCGAGGGCGGCCTGGGCGTGGAGCGCCAACGCGATCTCGTGGCCCTTCTGAGAGAACTCACCGGGCGTCGTCCCGAAGAGTTCGGGGAGGAACGGCTCGAGATAGAACGAGTGCGTGGCATCGGCCTTGAAGACCAGCCAGTCCTTGTCGGCGTCGATGCGGCCCAGGGCGTCGAGGTCGTCGTCGGTTCCGGCGAGCCCGCCGATGTTGAACTCGAAGCCGGCGGTTGCGTCGGTGCGGAACGTCCCGCGGTGCTGCTGCAGACGGAGGAAAACGCCGGGGACGAAGAAGTTGTCGCTTCCGGAGATCGCCGCGAGGTTGTTGTCCACGCTGACGTGCTTCAGATTGGCGCCCGCGAGGAGGTCCACGAAGAGATCGCCCTTCTGGAAGAAGTTCCAGATCGCCTGGGCGCCCAGGTCCCAACCATTGCCCTCGAAGTCGGCGCCGGCGAGTCCCACCTCCGAGGCGACGTAGTCGTACCACGACCCCGAGACGCGCCAGCGGAGTTCCCGCGACTTCATCCAGGGCGCTTCGTACGACGCGTAGAGCGTGTGTGAGTCCTTGAAGTTGGCGGTGTGGTAGCCGATCTGGAGCGTGTCGTCGTTGTCGGTGAGCTGGTTGTGGATGAAGCCCAGGTGCTCGCGGAGGCGCGAGGTCGAGGCCGAGCCGGTGTTGGAGATCTGCCCGAAGATGAGCCAGGGCTTGTTCTCGGTGACGAGATACTCCATGTCGATGTCGGCGGGGCCTGTTCCTGCGACGCCGAGGGCGTATTCGACGAGTCGGCCCGGATGACGCGAGAGGCGCGCGGTGTACTCGTCCACCTGATCGCGACGGATGAGATCAAAGCGGGCGGGCCCGTCGGGGGCTTTCTGCTCATCGGTCGCGGGCTTCACGGGCGAGTGCTCGAGGATCTTCGCGTGCGACGAGTTATTGACGATTGTGTCCTTCGCGGGGTCGAAGCGTTCGCCCTTGGCCTTGGTCGTGAGGCTTGTGACCTCGCCCATGAGCACGATGACGGTCAGTTCGTCGTTCCCCGCGGGGCGGAGATCGACGTACAGGCGATCCTCGCGCACGAGTTTGAACTCACCCGGATCGATGTTCGCCGAAACCACCGCGAAGCCCATGTCGAGAATCCGCGCGGCGACCGCGGCCTGCACGGCCTGGAGCGTCTGCGAATCCATCCGCGGCTCGCCGGCGGTCTCGGCGATCTGGGCGAGCGGGATCAGACCCGCGGCCTCGCCCTCGCGCGGCAGGCGGAGCACGCCGTTATCCATGACAAGTGGCATCGTCGCCGCGAGAACGTCCTCGCTCACGGGGTGGGCGGAGTTCTCCGTGGCGTACTGAATGAATATCTTGCGGATGAGGAACGTCTCCTCCGACGCGGCTGGCGTCGATTCAGTCGCCGGGGTCGCCTCCTGGCGCGCAAGAGACGGCGCCGCGAATATGGCGAGCGCAGCCAAGCCCAGTACGACGGCGTTCTGTAGAGTGTGCAAGCCGGTCTTCATCACGAGTGTCTCCTGGAAGGAGTGATTGGCGAGCGATGTTACCCAGCCAACCAATCTTTCCCATCTCAACGCGACGGCTCCCGGTTTGGGTGTGCCGTGACCAGAAAGATCGGACGACCGGGGCGATAACTTCACCTCGACTTCCGGGTTGCGGGGAAGATTGTTCCTGGAACCGCTTGCATCTCGGACGAGTTTCGGCGATTGTGTGAAGCCGCCCGTCGGATCGGTCGATTCCGAGAACCAGAGCGGGCACCGCTCAGACTGGAGAATATCCGATGCGTCGCGTTGCTACTTTCGGCGTTCTGGGCATGGTCGGCGTTCTCGCGTGCATGGCCGGGGGCTGCTCGTCCTCGTCGTCGCGCACGGTGACGCTTGGGGCGTTGCAGAGCCGTCCTTTCTGTCTCGCCGCGGGCGACACCGTGGGCGGTCAGTTGTGGGCGTATCAGCAGGTCCTGGCGACCGGAGAGTCGGGCGAGTTCACGACCGTGACCGAGGCCATGCCGTCGTTCTATCTGATCGGCGAGTGATTCGACTCGGGACTTTTCGCGTCAACATCGATCAGGTCGCGCTCACGTCTTTCGGCGCGACAAGAAAGAACCGGCCGACGGCGATCTCGAAGAGTTCTGCCTTGTCATCCGGCGCATCACTCTCGCCCGAGCGTGGCGAGAGATCGCGCATGAGGTATGTCCCCTCCATCGTGCCCCAGGGGCGTGTGAGGCGACAGAAACTCGCGTAGTCGAAGTGCTCGCCGGGCTTGAGTTCGGGTTGCTGCCCGACGACGCCCTCGCCACGGACGACCGTGCGCTCGCCATCGGCATCGACGATCACCCAGTGGCGCGAGAGCAACTTCACGGGGCGATCGCTCTCGTTGGTGATGCGGATGCGGTACGTGAAAACATACAGCCGAGCATCCGGATCGGACTCGGTCGCGTCGTAGCCCGGTGTGGCAACCACGCGGATCCCCTCGGTCACCGCGTCGGATCCTCGGCACAGGTCCATAGGCAAGGATACGAGCCTCGGTCCCCCCGGCACGGAATGGCGTGGCTCAGGGCTTGGTGGCGAGTTCGCGGGCTTTCTCAAAGAGCCTGGGGAGGAGATTCTCCTCGCCGATCTTCCATGAGCGAGCGTGCTTGCCATTGATCAGAATGAATGGAATCTCGCGGATTCCGAGCTGCTTCGCAAAGGTCGCGTCGCTGGCGATCTTCGCCAGAACGTCAGGCAGGCTCATGGCGTCGGCAAGGCCCGAGGGTTGGGCGCCGATCGCGCCGGCGACGCCCGCGAGGGCCGCCTCAGGCTCGTACGTCGCGCGATGTGCAAGAATCCAATCAAGAGCGGCGGCATACCCGTTGTCGCCGGCGACAAGCGCGGACGCCTCCAGGAGTTTCGCGGCGTGGCACGCATGCGGGTGGAGGTTCACCTCGGTCTGGGAGTTGCAGTCGGTGTTCACCGGGAAGTGCGCGAAGGCGTAGCGGATCTGGTACGAGCCGCCGGAGGTAAACGCACGAAGCACGGTGTCGGCCTCGGCGGTGCCCGGCTCGTTCAGATCGCCGAACATCACGACCTGCACGGGCGAGTTCGATGGGCCGAAGGCGTGGGCGAAGAGCGACACGGGAATGGTGGCGGCCGGGGATTTCTGCCACAGATCGATGGCGCGACCGGCCGCGTCGAGGGGCGAGTCTGTGGCGGCGGTCGCGGGCGCGGGGCGAGCCGCATACGCCGCATCGATCGCCTGGGTGAGGGCGTTGGGGATGGTGTAGCCGCGGAGTTCGACGCCGTTGACGAAGATCATGGGCGTGTGATCGATGCCGCGCGACCAGGCCTCGTCAACATCGCTCGCGATCAACGCCTTGATCTCGGGCGATTCCATCAGGGGCATGAAGCGATCGGCGTTGAGACCCTGCTTGGTCACGGCGGCGCGGAGGGTGTCCGCGTCGAACGAGCCATTGACCGAGAAAAGCCAGCGGTGCATCTTCCAGAACGCCTCGGAACCGCCGAGTTTCCCAGCGATCTCGGCGGCATAGGCCGCAAAGCAGGCATCGGCGTGGTAGTTCTGTGTGAGGCGCGGGTTGCATGTCGTGGACATCGGGAAATGCTTGATGGAAGCCGCGAGGTCCGGATGGGCGGCGATCGACGCCTCGAGTTGGGCCTCGATCCCCTTGCAATCCGGGCATTGATAATCGGTGTAGAGCACGACGCGAACGGGCGAGATCTCCGGACCGAGGCGGTAGCGCCCTTCAAATGGAGCAGATCCGGGCCGTGGGCCTGTGCCATTCGGAGATGTGATGGCCGATGGAGTGCCGTTCGTGCTGTTCGGCGCGTTGACAGTTCCTGCCTCACCGGCGCGGGTCGCCTCGGCGATGCGCTTGGTGGACTCGGCGAGTTCCGACTTCTGCCGATCGACGAAGGCGAGATACGACCCTTGCAACGCGGCCAACGAGACGAGGGCCGTGATGAAGAAGACGGGGAGGACGCGCGGCGCGATCGAGGATGGGGCGCGCGTGGCGCGGCGCATGGCGATGGCGAGCGCGATCGCGGCCGTGTGATACGCCGTGCAATACGAGCACATCATCTTCGCGCCGAGCATAATGCCGAAGTACACGAGCGAGCCGATGGCGGCGGCCCGGGCAATCCAACCCAAAGGCCTTGGATAGGGAGGCTTCGCGACCAGGAGCGCCGCGAGCATCGCGATCGAGTAGGCCAGCCCGATGAATGCGACGGGCATGCCCACCGAGGGCGGGACCATGGCCCACTCGCTTCGGGCGGCAAGGTCACACGGGCTTCCTGCTCCGCATCCTGGCGCCGCCATCACCTTAAGGTGGTGGAAAGCGAGGATGCCCGTGGTGGCAACCATGCAGATGGCGAAGGCGACGAAGGCTGTGCGGACCCATTCGGGCCACGGACGGGTATCGCCATTCGTAACCCCGGATACGGCGGATGTTGCGCGACGGTGATCAGGCATTCTCTGCTGAGGCATGAAATATCCTTGCTCGACTGGCGTTGGGCCTTCCTGCTCGTGGGGGGCCAATCTGGAGGCCGGGGCCAAGGCCCGGGACTTGGATAGATCGGCTGCCATTTACGACCGTGCAACATGGCATGCCGGAACACCGAGTGACAAGCCTTGGCTCCGCCTCACAGTTTGGCTCTTGTTCATGTTGCACTCGCTACGATTATCGGGTACACCATGATTCGGGGTTGAGGCGATTCGGTGCGGCCGCTCCCTCGTGGCGGGCATCGATTGCACACCAAGGAGATTGCCATGACGTGGAGATTATCTGTCCGAGGATTGATCGGTGCGCTCGCGGGCTGTTGCCTGCTCGCGACGACGACGAATGCCCAGGGCACGAACGCGGGGGCCTGCTGCGTGCAGGCCAACGGCGCGGTGCAGTGCTCTGTTGTGTCACCCGAGGCCTGTCTGCAGATGCGTGGTCTCTTTCGCGGCGTGGGAACCGCGTGCGGCGAGAACGGCGCATGCCCCACGATTCAGCCCCAGACCGGTGCCTGCTGCATTCCCAGTCCAACTCCGACGACGGTGATCTCCTGCATTCAGACCACCCAGGCCGGGTGCGCCGAGCGTGGCGGCACATGGGGCGGCCCGGGAACCAACTGCCAGACCAACGGCTGCGCCCCGATTCCGCTGGGGGCGTGCTGCCTTCCGGCGAACACCGCGGGCTCGGTCGGCGGCTGCATCATGGCCACCGAGGGCATCTGCGCCCAGCGCGGCGGCACATGGCGCGGCGCGGGCTCTGCCTGTGACTCAGCCAACTGCCCGATCGTCCAGCCATTGATCGGCGCGTGCTGCGTTCCGATCTCCCCCGCGGGTGGACCTGCGTGCGTCATGGTGATCGAGTCCATCTGCATCGCCCAGGGCGGGCAGTGGCACGGAGCTGGTTCATTGTGCGCGACGATCTTCTGCCCCGTTCCCCAGCCGGTGGTCGGCGCGTGCTGCGTGCGCGTGCTCACCCAGAATGGCTTTGTCACCACGTGCAGCCAGGAAACGGCCGCCGGGTGTGCCGAGCGGAATGGGCAGTGGCGTGGCGGTGGCACGGCTTGCAGTGACACCGGCGTGTGCCCCGACATCCTGCCGCTCACCGGCGCGTGCTGTGTGCCCGCTTCTTCCACGAACGCCGCGGGTTGTGTGATGGTGATCGAGTCGATCTGCATCGCTCGAGGCGGACAGTGGCAAGGCGTCGGCTCCTCGTGCGCCAATGCCCCGTGCATCGCTCCCCCGACGGGCGCGTGCTGCATGCGTCAGGGCGCCATCGTGGACCGCTGTGAAGTCATGACCGCCCGCGCCTGTATCGAGGGCGGCTGGCGCTATCAGGGCAACGGCACCACCTGCAACAACACCATCTGCCTCCCAACCCCAACGGGCGCGTGCTGCGTCGTCGGCAAGGACGGCACCTCGTGCAGCGTGATGACCGCTCGCGAGTGTCTTGAGGCCGGCGGGCGTTACCGTGGCAACTACGTTCCCTGTGGCGAGAACACGTGCGTGCGTCCACCCCAGCCTACGGGCGCCTGCTGCATCCGCCAGGGCGCGGTGATCGACCGATGCGAGGTGATGACCCTCCGGGCGTGCCTTGAGGCTCATGGTCGCTATCGCGGCAACGGCTCGACGTGCACGGACGCGACCTGTGTCCCACCCGCGCCCCCGACCGGCGCGTGCTGCGTCCCCGGGAAGGACGGGCTCTCGTGCGTGGTTCTCTCCAGGCGTGAGTGCTTTGCCCGAGGCGGACACTATCGTGGCGACAACGCCGAGTGCGGCGCCGAATCGTGCGTCGCCTCGACATGCCCCTGCGATTGGGACGGCAATGGGCTGATCAACAGCAATGACCTTCGCGAGTTTGTCGAGGACTTCCGCGCGGGCAACGCCGACTTCAACGACGATGGCGAGACCAACAACGACGATGTCCGCGCGTTCGTCGAGTGCATGGTCGATTCCCGCGATGGATGCGCCAACTAATCGGAGGCGCTGCCTCCACGTGTCCGGATCGTTCGGCCGGCCCGCGCCCTCTGGCGTGGGCCGGCTTTTTTCGTGCCCGAGATTCGCACCCGTCCTACGCGGCCTCCGGCAGACCCTCGCCAGTCGGCACGCTCGCCTGCAGCAGCGACTCGGGAAGCGACGCCGGCATGGTCACCGTTTGCATCACGGACCCAAGTCGAATATCGAGACGTGATCGTGCGGCGATCACGCTGGAGGGCGCCACCGAGATCGGAATGGAGTAGGTTGACGGCGTGTCGGCCTCGAGCGACATGCGACGGGCCGAGCGGCTGTAGACCGTCTTCGCGACGGTCGTCGTCGGCGCCGGAGCGGAGGCCACGGGCTGCGACGGCGATGGCGGGGCGCTGGGGGCCGGGGGCGGTGGCGCGGCCATGTCGAGGATCTTCTGACCCATCGCGAAGACATCGAGCCGCTTGTATGTCGCGCCGGTGTTCGCGACGCTGTCAATCTCATCGTCACCATCGACGATGCTGACCGCGGTCGAGGTGATGATCGAGCGGAACTCGCCAGTTGTCAGGCGGCGGCCCAGGACCTGCGTCGCGATCTGGTCGGCAAGCACGGCCGCACCCGTGACGATCGGTGAGGCCTGGCTCGTGCCGGTGTACGACGAGATCCCGCCGTACTGATTCGGACCATAGATGTT
Source organism: uncultured Phycisphaeraceae bacterium (assembly GCA_964628245.1). Taxonomy (GTDB): domain Bacteria; phylum Planctomycetota; class Phycisphaerae; order Phycisphaerales; family UBA1924. The sequence goes on from CAZVMU010000003.1 coordinate 176,784, forward strand.
CACACCGGGGGCGAAAATGGGAGTCATGCTGGTGCTGCGCTGCGAGAAGGGGGCAACCTTGTCCACTGCGGCGTCGGCCCACTTGGTGCCGGAGATCCACGTCCCCGAGCCTCCCGCGAAGACTGCGCCGACGCCGATCACGTTCGGATCCGCGGCCGGATACGCGACGCCCTGCTTCGAGCCGAGTTCGGCGTACGAGTTGCCCGCGGCGGCAACGACCTTGACGTTCATCGACGCCAGTTGGGCCAGTTCATCGCTGATGGAGTACATCTGCTGCTGGGTGGCATAGTTGCCGCCATCGCCGAGTGAGAGATTCACCGCGGAGATGTTGAACTGCTGGGCGTAGTACGCGACCCAGGCGAGGGCCTTCTCGACGGTGGCGAAACTGGCGCCGCCGGTGTCGGTGAAGACCTTGAGAGCGATGATGTCGGTCCCCGGCGCGATGCCGCCGTACGTCGGATTGATGCCGGCGATGATGCCCGCGACGTTGGTGCCGTGCCCGTTGTAGTCGGTGGCGTCGTGGTCCTCATAGGCGAAGTCGTACTGGATCTTGATGTGATCACCGACGCCGTCGCCGTTGCCATCGGTCCCGAAGAAGGGATGGTCGAGGTCGATGCCAGTGTCGATGATGACGGTGGAGAACCCGCGTCCGTCGATTCCGGCGAAGCGCGGGTCGGCGCGGAGTTTGTCGAGCCCGATGAGTGACCACGGAGCCGAAGGCGACGGCGCGACGTACGGCACGTCGGGTGGCGTCGCGGGCTGGGCCGGCGCGGGAGTCGGTGTCGGCGTTGGCTGGGGTGTTGGCGCGGGTGTCGGAGTCGGAGTCGGCGTCGTGGATGCGCCCCGGCGGGCGGCTCGCGTGGTGGCGAGCATCTCGATCGAGTGATCACTACGTGCACCCGCTCCATGATCACTCGACGGGCTAAGGCGATTCTCGCGGAGGCTCTCGATGATCGGAGGCGGAGCATTCTCCGGCGGCACCGGCGGCAGGTCGATCGCCGTCGTCGAACTCAGATGGGTCCGCGGCTCGAGCGGCTCGCAGCGCGAGGGATCGCCTTGTCTGGGCGATGAGGATCGAGAGGGCGTGGTCCGACGCGGGGCCTGCCCGTTCCGAGCCACGAGCCACGACGAGATTGTCCGAGAACTGATGGTCCACCACGACGCCATAGAGCGACTCCACACAGGCCAGAGAAGATGCGGGCGCATCGCCCGGCATGGCGAGTGTGCGATTCGGCGCAGCATGATGCCAGCGATTCTCGCGTCGCGTGGGGCTGTGGAGATTTCCCAGTCGTCACGATCCAAAGCGACGAGGCCGGCTTCGCGCGATTCTGGGACGACGCCGCTCCTCAGCTCCCCCACTGCGACCGAACAATCACTCGTCGTCGATGGCGTCGCGCCGGAGCGTGAGGAGGTCGCGGAGTTGGCTGCTGTCGAGTTCGGTGAGCCACTGCTCGCCCGAGCCGATAATCTGCTCGGCGAGGGCGGTCTTGGACTCGATCATCTGGTCGATGCGTTCCTCGAGCGTGCCCTGGACGACGAACTTGTGGACCTGGACGGTGCGCGTCTGCCCGATGCGGTAGGCGCGGTCGGTCGCCTGGTTCTCGACGGCGGGGTTCCACCAGCGATCGAAGTGGAAGACGTGCGTCGCCGCGGTGAGGTTGAGTCCGACGCCGCCCGCCTTGAGGCTGAGGATGAGGAAGGGTGACGAGTTTGGGTCATTCTGGAAGGTGTCGATGATGTTCTGGCGCTGCGCCTGGGTCGTGCCGCCATGGAGGAAGAGGACGTCGCGTCCGAACTGGTGACGCAGGAGCGCGGCGAGGATGTGGCCCATCTCGCGGAACTGGGTGAAGATGAGCGACTTGTCCCCCTCGGCGACGACCTCGTCGAGCATCTCGATGAGGCGGATGCACTTGCCCGAGCGCTGCGAGTCGGGCGGGTTGGGCGACTCGGGATCGTGATCCTTGAGGACGAGCGAGGGGTGGTTGCAGATCTGCTTGAGCTTGATGAGCGTGGCGAGGACGAGCCCCCGGCGCTGGATGCCCTCGGCGGCCTCGACCTCGGCGAGCATGCGCGAGACGCAGGACTCATAGAGCGAAGCCTGCTCGGCCGTGAGATGCCCGAACTCGCGCGACTCGACCTTGTCGGGGAGATCCGCGACGACGTTGGGATCGGTCTTGAGGCGGCGGAGGACAAAGGGACGGATGAGCGAGCGCAACTGCTCGGAGCGGACCTTGTCGTGGAAGCGTTCAACGGCGACGCCGAAACGCTGGCGGAAGTTCCCTGATGTGCCGAGATAGCCGGGGTTCAGGAAGTCCATGATGGACCAGAGTTCGGTGAGGCGATTCTCGACGGGCGTGCCGGTGAGCGCGACGCGCCGGGGCGACTGGAGTTCGCGAACGGCCTGGGTCTGCTTTGCCGTCGGATTCTTGATGTACTGGGCCTCGTCGAGAACGACGCGGTGCCAGGGGATCGTCGAGAGGTGCGCCCGGTCGCGATTGGCGAGGGCGTAGGTGGTGATGACAAGATCGGCCTCGCCCGCGGCGATGGCGAGCGACTCACCCTGGAACCGGCCCGTGCCGTGGTGCACGAGCACGCGGAGTTCCGGGCAGAAGCGCCGCGTCTCGTGGACCCAGTTGCCTACGACAGACATGGGGACGAGCAGGAGCGTCGGGCCGGGCTTCGCGATGTTGGCCGAAGGATCCGTGGCACGCTCGCGCTCGAGCGCGAGGAGGGCGAGCAACTGGATGGTCTTGCCCAGGCCCATGTCGTCGGCGAGGCAGAGTCCGAAGCCGAGACGCTCCATGTAGTACATCCAGGAGACGCCTCGAGCCTGATACGGGCGGAGCGTGCCATGGAACGTGTCGGGCGTGTCGATCGCCTCGAGTTTGCGTGATTGCAGGTCGCTGGCGAGGAAGCCCTCGAGCCAGCCGGTGGCCTCCATCCCGACGATGGGGATGCCGGACTGCTTGACGTCGGTCGCGTAGGCGAGACGCATCGCCTCGAGGACGGACATCTCGCCGCCGGGGTTCTCGCGGATGAAGCGCATGGCGGCGGCGAGGTCCTCGGGGCGGATCTCGACCCAGCGTCCGTTGATGCGCACGAGGGGCGTCTTCTTGGCGGCGAGTTGCTCGAACTCGTGGAGCGTGAGGGCCGTGTCGCCGACGGCGATGTCCCAGCGATACTTGACGAGCGCGCCCAGGCCGAGTTGCGGGTTGGCCGCGTTGGTGAGACCGCCGCCCCCCGAGGCGCCGAAGGGATCGGTCTCGGATGATTCGAGGCGGAGTCTCGCGCCGAGACGTGCGGAGGGGGAGTCCCACCAGTCGGGCGCTTTGACCGAGAAGCCCTGCTCGGCGAGGATCGGCTTGATCTCGCGGAGGAACTCGTAGGCCTGCTTGGTGGTGAGACCCATGCGCGTCGGCTTGGGCTCATCGAGAGCGCGCTCGAGACGCGGATAGAGACGCACGGCCCGCCCGAGTTCCGCGAGGAGGAGTTCCTGCGGATTCTCGACTCGAACACCATGCACCACGGCGGAGTCGCCCGGTAGGATCCAGACGTCGTCGGCATCGATCACCAGGCCCGGACGGTCCACGGACTCCAGGTGGAACGTGAGTTGCCACTCGGCGTCGGTGGTCTCTTCGGTCGGGTCGAGCATGAACGGCTCGGCGAGTTTGAAGCAGAGACGCCAGGCGGAGCCTTCGCCACGATCCTCGAGCAGGCCGATCCAGTGGCGCACGCGCTTGGCAAGGTCCGGGCGGTGCTGGGGAAGGACGGGGATCTCATCGCTGGTGGCGAGCAGGCCGCTGAGCCAGGCGACGTGGGGATCGTGGGCGGGGTTGCGCTCGCGGATGGCGTCCTCGAAGTCCTCGCGCATGAGGGCGCGGCGGCACTCGGCGTTGATCACCTCGCGCAGGAACGCATCGACGATCGGCCAGGGCTGGTGATTCGTGGCGTCTACGGCGGCACGGGCGCTCGCGGGCATGGCGGCGAGGAGGACCGCCGTGCGTGCCGCGTTGGCCTGGTCGCTCAGCCATGGCGCCCAGCACCCGGAGAGTTCGCCACTCGCGGACTGCATGAGCATCGGGACGAAGCGCTGCTGGGCGAGGAGCGACCTCGCAAAGTCGGCGAGCGAGGCGAAGAACCGCAACGAGTCGGCAAGGACAAGCCGCGGTCCGGCCTCGGATGAGGAATCGTCGAGGATCTCGGCGAGGAACGAGAGCGTGTGCTGGGGCGGGATGACGCGCGCGGGAACGGTGACGCCCGAGAGGACCATCGTCGAGGCCTCGTGGGCCGAGGAGTGGCCCAGGGCGAGCGCCAGGCGGGCGCTGGGCAGGATCGCACCCGAAAGCGATGGGAGACGGAGTTCGAGTTGGATCGACTCCGGCTCGTGGGACCTGGCCCAGACGGATCGGGCGCGGAGCGCCGGAATCGGATCGATCGCGTAGGGGTGAGCGGCGACGGCACCATCGGCCCCCGCAGGAAGCGATGTCGGATGCGGCGCGCCGGAGTGCTCTGCCCAGAGAACCAGGCTCGCGTCGTGCCATGCGGCGTGGAGGACATAGAGGGATGGGTCGTGCACGCGGTCTCCCGATTGGAGCGCCGTCGCACTCCGCAAAACACAATGAGGGCGCAGGGACTCGAACCCTGGACCTACGGCTTAAAAGGCCGCTGCTCTACCAACTGAGCTACGCCCTCGCTGGCGTGTGCGCCCGGTCGTGCCGGGCGTCGATTTTGGACCAGAATCGTAGCGCGACGACGCGGCAAAAACGCCACGGCCTCCACCTTGGTGTGGAGGCCGCGGTGCACATCGTGATTCTTGTTGGTTTAGAGAACGGCGCCCGAGATGCCCAGGGGCGTGCCGAGGGTGCTGAAGGCATTGCCGGTCACCAGATCGGCCCGGCCATAGGAGGCGACGATGGGCTTGGAGGCCTTGATGGTGATCCCATAGAACGCGTCGGCGTTGCGGCGCGTGCCCGTGATGAAGTCGTCCACATTGAACTCGGCGACACGGCGGGAGTTCACCGTGCGACGGAAGACCTCGCTCCCCGGCGTGCCGGCGTAGTTGATCGTGATCTCGATCGTGACGTCGGCGTTCGACGGGTTGAAGACGCGGAGGTACTCGTTGACGAGGCGGACATTGCCGCCCGGGCGGTAGCCGTCGCCGAAGGTCCAGAAGGTGTACGCGCGGTCGGCGGTGGAGCCGAGGACGGTGTTGCTGAAGGCCTGCGAGGGCGTCATCACCGAGACGGGGGCGGTGGCGGTGTAGGTCATGCTGTAGGCCTGGCCCGTGGGGAAGCCCGAGAGCGTGGCGAGGTTGAGTTCGCGGACGCTTCGAGCCGGAACGCTCAGGAGGCGACGATCGGCGCTGCCGTTGGCGAAGATGAAGGTGAAGGTGACGGTGGAGGTCGTGGCGCCGGCGTTGAAGACCGAGACGGTCTCGGCGGCGGCGTTGAGGCCGAACTGCCCGTCGGGATTCACGCCCGAGGTCGAGCCAAGCCCGACGTTGCCCAGGGCGGCCTCGGCGCGCTGGCCGGCCGCGTCGTAGCGAGAGACCGAGGCGACGATTGGAGACGCCGCGACGACGCTGACGGCATACACACCATCAGGGAGGAGTTGCGAGACGCCGTTCTGATCGAAGTATCGATCGTTGATCGCCATGCCGCCACGGCGGTGGGCCTCGACGGCGATCGGCACGGTGACGGATGCGCCGCCCGACTTGGGCACGAAGGTGAGCGTGACGGTTTGCGTGGTGTCGGTGGGGTTGAAGAGAAGGATGAAGTCGCGATTGGCGCCGCCCTTGGCGACCTCGGGGAAAGTCCACGAGGCGCTCGTGCGGCTGGTGAAGGACTCGCCCGCTGTGCGCACCACGCCACCCGTGAGATTGCCATCGACGTGGGTGAACGTCGTCGAGATGGGCTTCTCGGAGCGGATCTCCAGGGCGTACGGCGCGTTGTTGCGGTTGATGATCGCGGTGGAGGCGGCGAAGGAGGCCGGCGAGAGGAGTTCGAGGCTCGTGCGCTGGCCGGCGGCGAGGGCGGAATCGAAGATGAGTTGGTCGCGAACGCCGGTCTCGAAGCGGGCGATGACGACGACGCGCGTGGCCGCCGCACTCGGATTCATGAGTTGGAGCGTGGTCGTGATGTTCGGCCCGGAGAACCCTTCCGGGTAATACAGCGAGTAGGGGAGCGTCGGGACGGTGATGAGCGAGCCGCCGGTCTGGAGGGCCTCGGGGGCGGGGTTGTCGCTCGTGACGATGATGTTGCCGGCGTTGTTGGTGACGGTGGCGGTGAGGTGGCCCGAGCCAGACCCGTTGTTCACCTGCCCGTACATCGAGGCGGTGGAGGCGGGGTCGTTGCCCATGAAGATGAAGTAGCGGAGACGCGTCGAGGCACCGGCGTCGAGCGTGCCGACGTTGAAGCCGATCGCGAGTTGCCCATCGAGCGAGGTCCCCTCGGGGTCGCTCGCGGGGAGGGCGAAGAACTGATTGGGATCGCGGAGCGTGGTCGTCGCGTTGACGACGTTGACCGACGCGCGAGTATCGGCCACGGGAGCGCCGAGGGCAACAGTGAGACCTTGCTGGAACGTGTTGTTGGTGAAGGTGGCGCGGATGTATCGACCGTCAACGTCGATTGCCGTGTTGGGCGTGTTGTCGGCGGTGGACTGACCTGGGTTGGGGTTGAAGCCCTCGAGCCAGCCGACGCCCGTGAGCGAGGACGTGCCGATGTTGGAGAGGACGATGTCGATGGCGATGAAGGAATCGCCGTCGGCGAAAGAGAGCGTGCGCTGGACGCGCAGGCCGCGATAGATGCCTGTGGCGGTGAGGGCGTTGTTGAACTCGTCGGAGGTGGAGACGAGCGAGAAGGGAAGTTGCGTCGTGCCGCCCGGACCGTTGTTGAAGAAACTGCCGTTCGACGAGCCGGCGCTGATGAAGGTCTGCACGTTGCCGGCGAGGAACTCGAGGGGCGTCGTGCCGAACTGCAGGCCGACGGTGTTGCCGTTGGGATCGGCGGCACTGAGCGTTCCATCGGTGCCCACGCCGACGTTGATGAGCGTGCCGTCGAGGACGGTGCCGGGGTCGCCGACGCCGGCGGTGACGGTGATGGCGAGGCGATAGTTGCCGGTGGTGGCGCCGGTGTTCGTGGCGTTATCGCTGGTGTTGAGCGGGTTGTAGGTGGTGTTGCCCGATTCGGAGATGGCGATGTAGTACGTGCCGCCCGAGGTGAAGATGTAGTTTTCGATGTTGCTGTTGTTGCTCGTCGAGGGGCTGGAGAGGGCGAGTTGCGTGCCCGAGGAGTCGAAGAGTCGCAGGGCGGTGTTGGCCTGCCCGAGCGAGGTCACGATCGCGTTGAGCGTCGTGCCGGGATCGACGGTGATCGCGAACATGTCGCGGTCGCTCGCGCCGAAGGCGCCGTCGCCCAGGAAGGCGTCGCGGGCGGCGGTCCCGATGCCGGCGATCTCTGTCACCGGCTTGGCGGTGGGGATCGTGTCGTTGAACTCGAAGGGCCCGAAGATGTTGTTGCCGAAGGTGAAGTCGATGGACCAGTCGATGAGGTTGCCCGAGTTGAGCGGGATGGAATCGACGATCTTGAGGGTCCAGTTGCCGTTGGCGACCTTGCCGTCGAACGCGCTGAGGGCATTGTCGGGGCGATAGGACGTGACGCCGGTGATGCGGTAGTTCTGGATGAGCGTCGTCGCCTCGTCGTCGAGGACGATGCTGGTGATGTTGACCGTCGAGCCGCCGCGGCGATTGAAGAGGACGACCTCGGTGTTGTCGGGCCCGATGAGCGAGATCGTGAGATCGCTGATGAACGAGTGCGTCAGGTTGAGACGCACGTTGAGATCGAGGATGCTCCGCGAATCAGTGACGGCGATGGTGGAGGTCGTCGTGCCCTGGGTCTGGTTCTCGGCGACGGGGATACGCCGCGGGAGGGCCGACGCCGGTGGGGCGTAGTTGACCACCTCGTCCTGCGACAAGCGAACGTTGAGGCGGAGGTCGTAGACACCGAGCGACTGGGTCGTGCCCGAGCCGCCGACGTCCGGGTTGTACGCGGCGTTGCCGAACCCGGAGACGCCGATGTAGTACGTGCCGCCCGAGGCGACGAAGAAGTCGATGAAGGAGTCGGTCCCGAAGAATTGGTCGTTCGACGCGATCTGCTCGCCGCGCGAGTTGAAGAGGCGGATGACGGTGTCGAGGTTGCTGGGGATGGAACGCCGAGCGGCGATAGACTCGGCGGTGATCTCGCCCCCTCGTGCGAGGGTGAGCTTGTAGAGATCGACGTCGAGATTGGCGAAGAACCCGTTGCCGATGGTGGCGCCGTTGAACGCGGCGTTCCCGTTGGAGTCGAACGAGACGCTGGTCGCGGTGGCGAGCGTGTCGTTGAGTTCGTTGTCGCCGGTCGGCGCGATCACGCGGAACTCGTGGACCTCGTCCTGCCCGCTGACGGTGTTCCCGTTGAGGAAGTTGCCATCGGTGTCGCGGATGGCGCTGGCGGCCAGAGTCACGCGATAGGTGTCGAGCGGCAAACGAGACCCGGCAAAGGTCGCGAGGTTCAGCGAGATGACGACGCGGCGTGCGTCGCCCGCATCAACGGCGATGCCGGTGACGGGGATCGTGACATCGACGCCGCCGAAGACGCCGTCGGTCCCGCGACCGATGACGCTCACGCCGCTGGTGTTGAAGAAACTCGGGTTGTTATCGATAGGCTTGCTGAACTCGAGCGTGATGGTGTTGATGGGGAGGTTGGTGGTCGGGTCGTTCTGCCCGGTGACGGGGCCCGGCGTGGCCGCGGTGAGAACCGGGCCGGCGATCGAGATGATCTCGATGGAACGGGCGACGTTGAGTCGGCCCCCGGAGATCGTGCGTCCCTGCAGGGCGGGGAGCGCATCGACGCCGTTGAGGATGGCCTGCTTGAGTTGCGTGGGCGACGCCGTGGGTGCGACCGCCTTGAGGAGCGCCGCGGCGCCGGCGACATACGCCGACGAGAAACTCGTGCCGTTCACGAAGTTGAAGGAGCCCGATAGCCCGGTGGTGAAGATGCCGACGCCCGGGGCGCCAAGATCGACGGTCTGGGCGCCGATGTTCGAGAAGGGGGCGAGGGCGTCGTTGTTGTCCGTGGCGGCGACGCTGATCACGCCCGGAAGCTGGTACGACGCGGGGAAGAACGTGTTGCCGTCGTCGAGATCGAGACCCTGATTGCCCGCGGAGGTCACAAAGAGCACGCCGGCGTTGTTGAGTTCGGTGATGGCGGTGATCTCGGCCTGGAGCGGGCCGTTGGCGTACGCGTCCTGGCTGATGTCGGCGTAACTCCCGTTCGCCGCGACGATGTTCACGCCGCGTTGCTTGAGGCGAGTGATGTAGTTCTGGGCGGCAATGACGGCGGAGGCGGTGAAGTTCTGTCCACCCAGGCCCGTCACCTTCACGGGGAGGATCTTGGTGTTCCAACTGACGCCGGTGATTCCCGCGCCGTTGTTGCCGACGGCCGCGATGACGCCCGCGACGCCCGTGCCGTGCCCGGTGGTGTCGGTGACGTTGGGCGAGTTGGTGCCGAAGTCGAAGCCGTTGATATCGTCGATGACGCCGTTGCCGTCGTCGTCGATCCCATTGCCCGCGATCTCGCCGGTGTTCACCCAGATGTTGGCGGCGAGATCGGCGTGCGTGAGGTCGATGCCGCTGTCGATCACCGCGACGACCGCAGTGGGATCGCCGATCGTGACGTCCCACGCCTCAGCGGCACTGATGTCAGCCTCGGCGGTCCCGAGCGGGCCCGCGCCCGGCGGGATCTGCTGCCCGGAGTTCACAAGCCCCCACTGCTGCGAGAGGCTCGGGTCGTTGGGTGTGGCGGCGAGTTGACGAACCACGTTGGGCTCGATCGCGAGCACGCGACCCATGTCGCCCGAGACGCGTGACGCGGCCTCCTTGGAGACGTAATCGTTGGTCGTGAAGGTGATCCATCGCCCCTCGCCGATGACCTCGAACGACGAGGCCGAGACGCCCAGTCGAGTCGCCGCCTCGCGGGCCACGAGTTCGGCCTGGTCGCTGGTCATGTGGCTGTCGAGCGTGACGATGTAGGACCCGGCAAGAACCGAGACCTCACGTCCACCCCAGTTGATCATCGCCTGTGCGCCGAGATCGGCGGAGAGGAAGACACGCTCCTCGAGTCGCTCGAGACGGGCCGGCGCAACGGGAACGCGGCTGGATGAGGGGGCGGAAACGACACGCCGAGCTTTCCGGGCTTTCGACATCGGGCGACTCCATAGCCGTCGCGGTCAGGCGACGACGATTCCACGAACTTCAAGGATGGTCGGCTGCCTCGGTGGCTTCCCCGTGACCATGCCTCTTTGGGGCACAGTCCCGCGGCGTCCGTGCGTCAGAGCGTCCCGCCGTGTGGCGTAGAGGCCTTGCTGACGATCCGAGGGGTCGTCCTTTGACCCCATAAGGCTACGAACGCCGCCGCATCCTGTTGCATTATCTCTAAATTACGCCGCTCGCACAAGTCGGGACGGATTTCACGGCCCGGTTCCTGACAAAACCTGACCCTGACGAACTCCAACCATTGTCTCTGGCCCAATCGCCTTGCCTTCCAAGATCCGGCGAATCAGCTCGGCATGGCGAGCACTTGCGCCTTGGTGACCGGTGATGCACGCCCGGCCAGCACGCGCAAGGTCCTGCCGGGCCGATGGATCTGTTAGTAGTCTGCGGATCTCGTCGCCGAGTTGGTCGGCGGAAACAACTTTCAGGCCATCAGCATTCTGGAGCGATCCGACGGCGAACTCAAAATCGCCAAACCTTGGGCCGATGAGGGTGGCCTTTCCGAGGCCGATAGGCTCGATGGGGTCGGAGCCGTGGAGATTGCCGAAGGAGCGCCCGACGACGACAAGATCGGCGAGGGCGTAGGCCTTGCCCAGTTCGCCGATAGTGTCGAGGAGGAAGCGGGTCGCTCCGGGCGACACATGTGACCCTTTGGTCACACTCCGGCGGACGCAGTTCGGTAAAGCACGCGCGGCCTCGTCGAATCGCTCGGGCTTGCGCGGCGCGCACAAGAGTTGGACCTCGGGCGGGCACGCGGCGTGGAGCAGGGCTTCCTCGTTGGCGTGCGATCCAGTCTCGAGCGGGCCGGTGCTGCCGACGACCACGAGTTGTTTGCTGCGATCGATGCCAAGTTCCCGGGCGAGTTGGTCGGCTCCCTCGACGTGGTCGCGGATGCGGGCGGTATCCCACTTCATCGAGCCGGTGACGATGCAGCGGTCGGGGGCGACGCCCATTGTGCGGAAACGCTCGGCGTAGTCCTCATCCTGCACGGCGGCGAAGGCGAGGCGGGCGAACGTTGGGGCGATGAGGCGACGGATTTTCCTGTAGCCGCGGAAGGAACGGGCGCTGAGACGGCCGTTGATCACACCGACGGGGATCGCGGAGCGCTGGCACTCGGCGACGAAGTTCGGCCAGACCTCGAGTTCGGTGAGGGCGACGGCGTTGGGTCGCACGGCCTCGAGGAAACGGCGCACGCTTCGGGAGAAATCGAGGGGATATCGAACGACCGTCGCCTGGCTGGAATAGATCTCGCGGGCGCGGGCGAGTCCTGTGTCGGTGGTGGCCGAGACGACCACGTCCATGTCCTTCGTGAGCAGTGGCACGAGTTCGCGGAGGGCGTTGACCTCGCCGACGGAGACGGCGTGGAGGAGGACGCGTGGGCGATCGGTCTTTGCGAGCGGTTGGAGGTGCCCGAATCGCTCGCGCCAGCCCTCGCGCTTCTTGGTGGCCCACGCGGGCGCGGTGGCGAGGGCGATGGGGAGGTAGAGCAGGTCGAGGGCGTTCATGCGATCGTGCCGACGAGAATGGGCGGGCGGGGATTCGAACCCCGAACCCTTCGCGTGTAAGGCGAATGCTCTAGCCGTTGAGCTACCCGCCCGGACGACGAGGCGTGCCGCGATTCGGCGAGCCTCGGTCGATGGACGGCGGCATCATATCCGAGACCTGGGCTCGCTCATATCGTGAGGACTCACGGGCGAGCACGGCGACCACGTGCACAATGGGAGATCGACATGAAGGAGCAAGAGACGATCGCGTTGGGCGTCGAGAACAGCCGGGAGTTGCTGGAGAGGTTTCTTGCCGGGTTCACGGACGAGAACAAGACGCGGACGGCTCCGGGCCTTCCGAACCATGCGGCGTGGACGCTGGGGCATCTCGCCTTTGTGATGCACCGGGCGGCGATGCGACTGGATGGCGGTGTGCTGCCGAATGATGTGTTCATCGAGGGTTCGACGCGGGGGGACCCCTTGCGCTTTGGCGTGGAGGGTGTGGCGGTTGGGTCCACGCCTGTGGGTGATCGAGACGCGTATCCGGACTGGAGCCGGTGCGTGTTGATCTTTGATGGTGCGTGTGCCCGCGTGGCGTCGGCGTTTCGGAAACTGCCCGCGGAGCGATTGGACGAGCGAATCCCGTGGGGCCGGAACGACCTCTCGTTGCGCGAGCTCGGGCTTCGGATGATCTTCCACAACGGGACGCACTGCGGCGAGATCGTGGACCTGCGGCGGGCGCTGGGGTTCGAGCGTGTGATCAAGTGATCCCGACTGCGAGTCGTCTCAGCACCTCACATCAGCATCCGAGATTGAATCGAGTGAGGTAGAAGAGCAAGTCGTCGATGGTGACGCCACCGTCGGGGAAGGCCTGGGCCGTGCCATCGTCCACATCGGCGCGGAGATCACCAGCGTTGAAGAGGGCGAGGTAATAGAGCAGGTCGTCGATGGTTGTGCCGCCGTCGGGGTTGCCTGTGGCGCTGCCGTCGTCCACGTCGGCGATGCAGATGGGGCAGGGGGGCATGGGTGCGGCGAGGACGGCGTCGATGAACCCTGGCTGGACGAGTTCGGCGATTCCGAGGGCACCGAGGGCGACGTCGGGCATGCCACAGGAGTTCGGCTCGTATATCGGCGAGGTGTTGCTCCGGCGATAGAGGATGGAGGCGCCGCTGGTGAAGACCTGTCGCGCGCCGCGGCGATAGGCGTTGTACGCCCCAACCGCGTCGGGCGTGGAACCGTCGGCGGAGAGGGCCATGAGCGAGGTGAAGGTGGTGATGTCGCTGGGGTGGTTGGAGAGAGAGTCGGCGTTGTAGCCGCTGGGCGTGGTGCCGGCGGAGAAGACGGTGTTGTACTTGGGGGCGTTGTCGTCGGTCCAGGCGGCGTGGTTGATGCGGACGTTGCGCATGTTGAGGCGCCAGTCGGCGGAGGCGCGATACTCGGGGAGGAGGAGGTTGGCGTAGTTGGAGAGGAAGGCGGACTGGTGGACGCCCCACTGATTGCCGGTGACGGTGCGACCGGGGACGTACTGGGCGTTGGGCCACAGGGCCCGATTGAGCCAGCGGGAATAGACGAAGTCGGAGGGGATGCCGCCGTAGGCCGCGGCGAGGGCGGTGAAGAGGATGCCCTCGTGGTACGCCCCTGCGGCGCTGAAGGGGTCGGGGCCCCCACCGGCGAGGGCCTTCAGATACATCGCGTCTGTCCCGGCCTGGAAGTAGGAATCCCAGTTGGTGATTCCACAGGTGATGAGTCGGGCGCTCTCTTTGATGGAGGCGTCGCTGGGGTAGTACGCCGAGGCGCGGACGGCGGCGATCGCGATCTTCATCGTGCTCATCGTGGCGTACTCATCGGCCCAGCCTGATTTGGTGTTGCCGGTGAGCGGATCGATCCAGTGCTTGAAGATGCCATCGGCGTTGCGGACGGGATCGGCGCCGCTCAGACGGCCGGCGTGGCGCGCGAGGATGGTGCGGGTCTCGGCCTGGGCATTGGTGTCTCCGAGGACACTGTCGGCGGTGAGCAGGAGGAAGACGGCCCAGGCGGCGGCATCGGGAGTGGCGGGATGGAACCTCGCCACGCCGATGTCGGTGTCGCCATCGATGACGTAGCCGTCTGGGCGCGTGAGACTTCTCGACATGGTGACGACCTGGGCGATCTCGTCGGTGAGCCAGGATTCGAAGGGAAGGCGTGTGTCGCTCTGGTCGCGGAGGAGCGTGGCGCCGATGGCGTCGCTGGCGAGGAGCATGGCGCCGTTGCTGGTGGGCGCGAGATCGTGGTGATCGCTGGGGAGTGTGGCGTAGTCGGAGGGGAGGAACGAGAGGGCGCCCGAGGCCATGCCGGGGAAGAGGTACTTGATCGTGGCGCTGGTGGGCGCTGAGGGTGCGGTGAGGACGTACAACCCTGGGTTGAAGTTGCCGCCGAAATGTGTGGAATAGGCGAGGGCGCGGATGGAGGGGATCGTGCCTGTGAGCGTGAAGGATGAGGGCGTGGAGACGGCCGAGGCGCGATAGATCGCATCGCCCCACGAGGCGTGGAGCATCGAGGTGTCGCGATCGATGGTGAGACCTGTGAGGGGCTGGCCATTCGGCGAGGCGACCGCGAAGGCGAGCGTGCCGGCGCCGGTGCTGGACTGGGCGTTGTAGATCGCGAGAATGCCGGACTCAAGCCCGATGTAGAGACGGGATTTGTAGTGCAGGAGTGCCGCGTGTCGGAGTGGCTCGTCGGTCGACGCGAGATCGATCCGCACAAAGACCGAGAGAATGTCGGCGTCGACGTCGTAGCGCAGGACCGCGTCGGAGGGCTGGGAGTCAGTGGCGGGCGTTGCGTCGGAGAGGGCGATGTAGAGCAGGCGGCCTGAGTCGGTGAAGGCGAGCGAGGTCGGGCCATCGTTGGAGGCATCGAGATTCATCCACGGAGCAGCCGTAGCGAAGCGGGAACGCGGGATCGATCGAACGAGCGACTGGCGGATGTCGCGGATCTCGACGGTGTCGGATTGGGTGGAGGCGGTGGCGAAGTAGCCCGCAACCTGAGCGGCGGCGGTGGCGACGCAGCGATCGGAGGCCGGAGCGGCAAAGGTGGAGGTGATCGGCTGGGCGCTCACGACAGACGCGGCGAGCATCGTGCACACCATGGCGACCTTCGGCGAGGATCGGAGCGGGCACGAACGACGGTGGCGATTGATCAACGTTTTCATCACTGGAAAACAGTCTACCACGCGATGGGCGTCATGCCCACGAAAACCGGGCAAAGACCATGAAAAACGCCCCCGAAGGGGCGAGAACGATCAAATCAGATGATGGAGCGTGAGAGGTTGGGTGATCTTGTACGCGAGTTCGCGCTCAGTCGATGGTCTGCACGAACCGGCTGCGGTTGGGATCGACAGCATTGACGCTCGAGGGGAAGCGGTTGGTGTCGGTGCTGAAGAAGACATTCTGGATAGTGTCGATGGGCGGTGCACTTTTGACGAAGGCGGCGTGGCCATCGGTGAAGACGAAGGCGCCGCCATCGGGTCCGAGGTTGTCGGTTTTGGCGTAGCCGCCGGGTTGTGTACCGGCCTCTGTGGCGTTGCTTGAACCGGCGCCGCCGCCGCCGTACCACGCGTAGGTACTGACGTCGGGGCCGTTGGTTTCATCGCCCCAGAAGGGGACGGGGGTGAGGATCTTGGGCTCGTCTGTTTTCAGGCCCGCGACGTAGAGGTAGCTGATGTTGTAGCTGACAACCTCTCGCTCAGAGCCTGGCGGCTTGGGCTGCTTGACTTTGGCGTTGGCGTAACCGGTGCCCGGATTGGGGCCATGCGGCATGCCGTAGTAGCGATCCTCCTTGTCGGTCGGGTTCACGAGGATGGCGAGCGCATCGCAATAGGCCCGGAGAAGCGGCTCGCGATTCCCATCGACATACGCGGCGAGATTGGGGTTGGCGTTGCCGCGGAATCCGAAGTCCACGCCGTCGCCTTCCTGGAAGAGGCTGAAGAGCCCGGCGACGCCGCCGTAGACGAACTGTCCGTTGAGTGCGCCAGGCGTGTTGTAGGCGTTGGGCTGCTTCATGACTGGATACCACGACTTGGCGTCGTTGGCGTAGAGGGTCATGATGAGGCCCATGCCCTTGAGGTTGGAGAGATTTTTGGCTTCCTGGGCGGTTCGGCGTGCCTTGCCGAGCGCGGGGAGGAGAAGCCCGATAAGCAGCGCGATGATGGCGATGACCACGAGGAGTTCGATGAGCGTGAACGCGAGGTGAGTTCGACGTGACGATCGAGGCAAGGCGATCAACGGTGTCATGGGTTTCTCCGAGAAGAAACGAGATTCACTCGAGAACTCGAGTTGCAAGAACGGATCGAATCACAACCTACCGGAGTTCTCCCTAGGTTGTCAAGATTGTGTGAGTCTATACGAACCAAAATCCGTCGGGTGGCATCTGCCTCGGGAAATTACGGGGTCGTGTCCCAACGCCTCTCGCGAGAATCGTCGCCGCGTCGGCGTGGCGATCGAGAAGCGAAGTTCATCGCTCACGGCGTGGTGCGCGCCACAGATCCCGGGATATTGCTTGACTTTTGGATGAAACGGTTACACGCGGCAGTTCGTGACAGGCCTCGACATCGACTCTGCTCGTATTCTCGGTCGATCCCAGGGCAAACATGGGGAACACTCGTGCGCGCGCGAAGATTTTGCTAGCCTTCTCGGTCGTCCTTCGAGTAGACTACTCCTAGTCATTCCCTTGGCCTGAATCGGAGGCCAAGGAGTCGTGTGCGAGGTCTTCGTGCATGTCGAGAATGTCAAATATGCGTCGTATTGAGAGCTAGTCGTGAGTGCATTTCTGACCGAGGGAGCGAATCGATGTTGAAGCGGAACACAATTGTGACGGTGATCGGGTTGGTGGGTTGCGCCGGGTTGGCGCAGGCGCAGACGGTGAACGGGAAGCTCGATCCGAGCGAGAAGGCGTTCTATGGGCCGGCGCGCTGGATCCAGGAGAACGGCACGGGCTTCGGGAACGCGGGCGTGCCGACGCCGTGTGATCCGAACTTAACGGGCGGTGATCCCGCGCTGGCGACCACCGGTTTGGAGTTCATGATCCCACTCTCGGCGATCGGCAGCCCCGCGGGCGCGATCAAGATCTGCGCGTTCGTCAATGGCGGCGGGCACGACTATCTCTCCAATCAGGTGCTCGGCAGCCTTCCGGCCGGCTCGGGCAACCTCGGCGGTGACGGCTCGGGAAACTACGTTGGTGGCGTGACTCCAGTCGCCGGGATCAACTTTGATTCGATCGCTGGAAATCAGTTCGCGACAGCCGCTCCCACCGCGGCCGCCGTGGCTCCCTCGGTGGACGGCTCGCTTGATGCGGCCATCTACGGAGCGCCGATCGCCGTCCAGGCTGCTCGGACCGGGTTCGGCAATGCGAACAACAGCGCCGCGAATGCCAACGGTTCGGAACTGAATGCGATCTACGCCGTGGTTAATGGCGGCAACTTGTACGTGTGCGTGACGGGGAACATCGAGTCCAATGGCAATCGATTCGACTTGTTCATCGACTCGGTCGCGGGTGGTCAGCAGACGCTACTCACCGGCAACCCCAATGTCGACTTCGACGGGCTGAACAAGATGGCGGGACTGACCTTCGATACGGGCTTTGAGGCGGATTACTACATGACGCTGAGCGTGGACGGAGGCGGTGGCGATCCCGCGCCGATGTACGTCAGTTTCGCGCAGGTTGCCTCGGGCGGCGTCGGGAACTTTATCGGTAGTGTTGCTTCGGGTGCCGGGAACGGCAACCTCGGCGGGGGTACGAACCCCGATGGGATCCAGGTCGCCCTCAACAACACCAACGCCATTGGCGTCGATGGACTTTGCCCTCCCCCGGCTGGCAACGCCGATGTCTCCAACGGTTCGGAACTTGACGCGATCTATGCCAAAGTGGACACGGGCTCGGGCAAGTTGTGGATCATGCTGACGGGCAACATCGAGAACTCGACCGCGTCGCAATGTGACTCGGGCGGCAACAAGATCCAGTTGTTCGTGGACGCGATCGGCGTCGAGGGGCCAGTGGGCGCCGAGACGGCCGCCGGGCAGAACAAACTCCGCGGCGACAACGTGGATATCGGCTTCAATATCCTCAACGGGATGGGCGACGACGGCTCAGGGAACGGGCTGCACTTCGACGAGGTCATCGGCGGGAGCGTCCAGGACTATGTCCGCAACAGTTTCCTCCCGGACTACTGGATGAGCGTCAAGACGAGCGGCACGCCCAACGTCTACCAGGTGATGGACGCGGCGACCCTCCGCAGCAACGGGCGTCTCCAGGACCTCAACAGCAACGCGCTGGACTACGGCGCGTACGACGGGCGCCAGAAGGACGA
Organism: uncultured Phycisphaeraceae bacterium; assembly: GCA_964628245.1. Lineage (GTDB taxonomy): Bacteria > Planctomycetota > Phycisphaerae > Phycisphaerales > UBA1924. The sequence goes on from CAZVMU010000003.1 coordinate 194,914, forward strand.
GCCGACGCGCACGCCGGTCGATTTCAGTGGGGCGTTCTCGAACTGCAACGGTGGGAGCACGAACTTCATCCAGCCCCAGGACGGGTTCACCCCGGCGATCTACACCAACTACAGCCCGCGCCTGGCCTCGGCCTCGCTCGAGATCGATCCCTTCAACCCCGTCGGGACGTCCGGGCAGATCATGTTCTACCTCGACAACAGCAATATCGGCGGGATCACGGACACCGACACTTCCCTCGCCACGACGGTCACCACCGGTCTTGAGGTCGCGATCGACCTTGACGAGCTCGGTTGGGACGGCACGTCGGTCATCAAGATCGGCGGCTTCATCGTCAACAATGACGGTTCCTACATGTCGAACCAGGTGATCGGTGGTCTGCCTGCGGCGACGCCGAACCTCGGCAACGTGGGCGCAACACGCACGCTCGATCTCAACACGCTCGCGGGTCGCCAGTACGTCTTTGCGGCGGTCTGCCTCGCGGACGTGGACGACGGATCGGGCACGGGCGTTCCCGACGGCGGCGTCACCATCGACGACCTGCTCTATTACCTCAACATCTTCAACCTCGGCGATGCGTCCGCCGACGTCGATGATGGCTCGGGCACCGGCGCCCCCGACTTCGGCGTGACCATCGACGACCTGCTCTACTACCTCCAGCGGTTCAACAGCGGCTGCTGATCGGCCGACTCGGATTTCGAGTCCACCCTCGACCCGCGGATCCAGCGATCCGCGGGTTTTTTCGTGGTTCGGCCGGGGTCGGTCGTGGGGAACCTGCGTGTCGCGGCAACGGCTCTCGTGGTATGGGCGGCAGTCGAGTGGTGTGTTGTGCTGGCCCCGTATCTTGTTACCGAGGTGACCCGATGCGAGGGGCCTGAGGAGCCGGTGAGGCTGGTTGGACGGGCTTGGGCGCGGGTGAGACCGGCGCTGGCTCGCTGCGCCAGCCGACGGCTCTCAGCGCTTTGGTCCACCTGGCCCGCTCGGCGGCGGCGTCGCTTCCGCCGCCTGTGGACCACCAGCAGCCACGAAGCGGCACTGCGAACTCGAAAGCGAGATCGGCGAGTTGGACATCGGTCAGGTCGACGTAGGGCACCTCGACCCGGAGGCCGGGGAGTCCATGCTCGCGGGCATCAAGCCCGACAAGACGGGCGACGAGGAGGGAGCGATCGACCGTTCGGGCGACGCCGTCGAGGTCCACGGCACCCTCGCTCGTGACGCAGTGGATGGGCCAGACGACGACCACACACCCGGCGTGGGCGGCGGCGTACGTGGCTCGAAGGAGATCGATGCACTCGGCCTCGCCGTGGGCTTTCACGCTGGCGAGCTGCTCGGGCGGGGGGAGTTGATCGAGGCCGAAGAGATCGGTCTGGGCGTCCACGGCCTTTCGGCGGGCGGCGAGGCCTGGCGTGTGCTGGCTCATCCACGCCATGATGGCGGGGCGGTCCTTGCGCCCGGCGAGGGCAGAGGCCTCGCTGGCGGCGGCGCAAGCGACGGCCGAGGCCAGGCTGCCATCGCTGAGGATGAGGGCACGCTCGTCGCGATCCATGGAACCACAGTGTACCAGAGGCGGGGGGCGGACGTCGGGACCGTGCCTACGTGGAACTCACGCGTCCAAGACGATTGTGGCGACCGGCATGTGATCGGTGCGGCCATCGGCGCCACCGCCGAGGACGCTGCGGATGAGGGTGACGCGATCGATGAGGAACTCGATGGGTATGTCGGTTGGGTTTTTGGCGGCTTCAGGAATCGACCACGGCGGGAGGGCGGCACGATCGATGCCCGGGCCTGGGAATCTCGCGATCGTGATATGGGGCAGGAACCGGTCGGGCTTTCGGTGGGTGCTGGACAGGCGATTGGCGAGCCGCCGGTGGATCTCGAGAACCGTCGGATGGGGCGAGAGTTCGAGGGCGAGGACGCGGGCTAGGCCCTTGAGAGGAAGGATGATCGGCGATTCCACGCGGAGCTCGCACGGAGAAAGCCCGGCGACCGAGCGCTCGACAGACTCGACGACGTGGGGAAGGAGACGATCGGCGGTGTCGCCGATGAAGAGGAGCGTGAGGTGGACCTGCTCGAGCGGCGTGGAGCGGGCGTGCTCGTAGCCGCCAGTGCGGGGGACGAGATCGAGCATTCGCTGTGCGATTCCGACCGGTGGAGTCGCGGCGACGAAAAGGCGGTGGACCTCGGGCGCTCGCGAGTGGCGTGGCATAGTCGCGGTGCCCCCCCCCCCCCCCCCCCCTGAACGCCACTATTGGTTCGGCGGCGGGGGCGGGGCGACGCGGGGGTGTTCC
>CAZVMU010000003.1:197209-436196 GCA_964628245.1 uncultured Phycisphaeraceae bacterium
CCGTCCGGGGGGGGGGGGGGGGGACAAAAAGGGGGGGGCGCGGGGGGGGCGCGGGGGGGGGGGGGGGGGGGGGGGGCCCCCCCCCCCCCCCCCGATGAACTCAACTAGTAGTTCGGCGTCGGGGCGCGGAACTCGTCGAGGTTCACCTTCTTGAAGTAGGCGATGGTCTTCTCGAGGCCTTCCTTGAGTTGGATCTTGGGCTCCCACCCCAGGCGTTTGGCGGCGAGGGAGATGTCGGGCTTGCGCTGTGTCGGGTCGTCGGCGGGCAAGGGCTTGTGGATGAGTTTGGACTTGGCGCCGGTGAGGCGGACGACCTCCTCGGCGAGTTCCTTGATGGTGAACTCGATGGGGTTGCCGAGGTTGACGGGGCCGATGAAGTCGTCGGGCCCGTTCATCATGCGGATGATGCCCTCGACGAGGTCGTCGCAGTAGCAGAAGGAGCGGGTCTGTGAGCCGTCGCCGAAGATGGTGATGTCCTCACCGTGGAGGGCCTGGCGGATGAAGTTGCTGACGACGCGTCCGTCGAAGGGGTGCATGCGCGGGCCATAAGTGTTGAAGATTCGGATGACGCGGATGTTGAGTTTGTTGGCGCGGTGGTAGTCGAAGAAGAGTGTCTCGGCGGCGCGCTTGCCCTCGTCATAGCAGGCGCGCGGGCCGATGGGATTGACGTTGCCGCGATAGGACTCGGGCTGGGGATGGACCTCGGGGTCGCCATAGACCTCGCTGGTGGAGGCCTGGAGGATCTTGGCGTGGCAGCGTTTGGCCATGCCGCACATGTTGATGGCGCCGAGAACACTTGTCTTCATGGTTTTGATGGGGTTGTACTGGTAGTGCCCGGGTGCGGCGGGGCAGGCCATGTTGTAGATCTCGTCGACCTCGAGCCAGACGGGATGGGTGACGTCGTGGCGGATGAACTCGAAGTTGGGCTTGCCGAGCAGGTGCTGGATGTTGATCTTCTGGCTGGTGAAGAGGTTGTCGAGGCAGATGACGTCATGCCCCTGGGCGACGAGTCGGTCGCAGATGTGGGAGCCGAGGAACCCGGCGCCGCCGGTCACGAGAATGCGCTTGATCTTCACGGTGCGGAGCCCTTCCAAGTGTGCCCGGATGATGGGGCGGGGACGCGAATAGGGCGAAACTGTAGCGGGGAAAGCGAGATGCAACGATCAAGGGGCATGAATCTGAATTCGAGGGCCCGAAGCCCGAATAACACGTCGTCGCCGGCGATCTGACCGACGGCGGCAGCGTCAATGTGTTCATTGCCGGACTAGGGCCCGTCTGGTATCCTGCGTGGAGTTGAGTCGAGTCTTGGAGAGGTAGTTCCTGAAAGCCTGTGAAGGAGCAGATGACCGTTGGCATCGACCCCGCATAACGAGAATGCCATCACGCGGGAGTTCGGCGTGGAACTGGAGGCGGAGCGGCAGTCGCTGCTGCGTCGTCGGTTCCTGTGGTACGCCGCGACGGCGGCGGGGTTGCAACTGCTGCTTCTTGGGTCGTGGTTCCTGTCACAACGCTGGTCGGAGTTTGCCCAGCGCCCGGTCGTCACGGGGGTTTCGCTGCTGGCAACGGCGATCACTCTGGGGGCGTTCGCGTGGGCGTTCTGGTACTACTACCGCCTCCAGCCCCACCAGACGCCGCGGCTTCCGGTGCTCACGGCGGTCTCGGGACTCATTCTTCTGACGGGCGCCTTCTCGATCGTGCGTGGGCCACTACCCCGGGTGATCGCCGAGGACGTTGTGGGTCTGGTCCTTCCCGGATCGTCGGGTCCTCTAAGGACAACGGCACCCTCGCTCTCGGCCGAGGAATCCACGACGGTGTTGTCTTCCAAGACGGAAGGCGAAGTCGAACAGGACGAAGTGGAGACGGATGAGGCCGCACCTGCGGATAAAGGACTGGACAAAGCCGCGATGGTTCGACGAGAGCGGCGCGAGTTGGCCGCGCTGAGGGCGTCTTTCGCTCTCTATCCGATCATGCTGTCGCACATTCTCGCCTGCTGCTTTCTGCCATGGACGCCCAAGGAGAGCGTCCGGCCTCTGCTCCCCCTTCTCTCATTCAATGCGGCGTTGGTGGTCGGCTATGTCGGGGTGCTGGCGCTTCTGCATCAGATCGAGGCGATCTACGCGCTCTTCGCGGTGGGTCTGCTCGCGTTCACGCCGTTGATTGCGGCACCCGGGGCGGCGATCTGCTGGTATCGCGACACGCGCTTCCGCGACGAGACGACGGGGCGGTTGCTTCGCGGGCGATATTCACAGATCAAGGCCGACCTGAACCAGGCACGGCGGATCCACGAGGCGCTCTTCCCGCGTCCGTTCCGCGATGAGCACTTCGGCCTGTCGTACCGCTATGAGCCGATGCGCCACATTGGGGGGGACTATCTCTTTGTGGCGCGGGAGCCGGACCTCGTTGCGGGCAACGAGCGGCGTGTCGGGCGTCTCAGTTTGGCCCTCATCGATGTCACGGGGCACGGGATTCCCGCCGCCCTCACGGTCAACCGGCTGTACGGCGAACTCCAGCGACTCTTCGGCGAGGACCCGGAAGCGTCACCCGCGGACATTCTGCGATCGCTCAATCGCTACGTCTCGCTCACGCTCGCGAACCATGCCGTCTTCATGACCGCGGCGTGCTTCCGCATGGATCCGAACACGGACGGGCTCGAGTTCGCTTCCGCGGGTCATCCGCCCTCGCACGTCGTTGGTCCCGACGGGTCGATCCATGAACTCGCGGCGACGACGCACCTGCTCGGCGCCACGGGGCACACGGGCGCCTTCGACCCCGCGATGATCACGGTTCCGTTCGCGCCCGGCGACACGCTCATCGCCTGCACCGATGGCGCGATCGAGGCCCGCCCGCGGAACGTGCCGCGTGGCAAGATGCTCGGGCTGGCAAGGTATCGGGCGCTCATCGCCGAGGTCAATCCGCTCTCGAACAGCGGGTACGCGAAGGAGATCCTGAGGCGTGTCGATGAGTATCGGGGCGGGCCACCCGAGGACGACACGCTCATCGTGGAGGTCACTCGCGTGCTGACCGATGCGCTGACGAAGTCTGCGGAGCAGCGGCTTGCGGAGAAGCGTCAGGAGTTGCGTCGCGCCGGCGTATCGATCACAAGCCCGGCACCGGCTCATGCTCGCGAGCGTTCAGACGCCGCCTCGCCGCGTTAGTGCTTCTCGCCCTTAACGCCTCGCACCGTGTACTTCTCGAGGGCCTTTTCGAGGTCCACGTTCATGACGTTGGCGATCGTCGTCAGCCAGGCGAGGACATCGGCGAACTCTTCCTCGAGGTTGGCGCGCTGCTCGGGTGTGGGCGTGCGGGCGGGCGTGCCGGGGATGGAACTCGGCGAGTTCTCCTGGATCGCGGTCGCCAACTCCCCCACTTCCTCCATGAGCCAGAGGAACGTGGCCACGGGACCGCGTGCCGAATCGGTCTTGTGGAAACGGTCGTGGATGAGTTTCTGGAAGGCGTTGAAGGTGAGTTGCCCGGGCCCGGGATTGGCAGAGTCGAAACGTGCGGTGGTCATGGACGAAACGTAGGGGCGCTGCGTCAGGAGCCTCGTGATCGCATGGCCCGTGCCCACAGACCCAGAGCCAGGAACATGAGTCCGGGGAGGGCGAAGATGGCGAAGTTGAGCAGATACGCGGGATTGGGATGGATGGTGCCCGACGAGAGTTCGATGGCGTAAAACCCGGCGAGGGCGATGGCCGTGATGATTCCGCCGAGGAGTTCACGCCACCAGCCCAGGACCATGCCGAGGGCAACACCGATCGGAAAAAACGCGAGGAGAAGCCACTCCTTGGGCGTGGGCGACATGGATTCGTGCCCGCCGAAGGCGAAGAGTGCGAGAAGGACGAGGCTCACGAGGCTCAGCCCGCGTGCGAGCCAGCGAAGGGACACCATCGAGACGTTGGCACGGCGAGGCAAAATCGGCTGGGTGTTCATGTGAGTCTCCACGTCACTCATCGACCACCATGCTAGTAAACACTAGTATTATGCATGGCCGATATCAAGTGGGACTCTGCGATCTCCAGATTTTGATGTATAGGTCCTAGAACGAAGGGCGATCCCGAAGACACGCCTGTGAGCGCGTCGTCACGCCGCCGTCTTTGAGGCTTTGACTTCGACCGCGTTGAGGAGATCCACGATGGACTTGCTCAAGGGCTCGATCTTGAGGAACTCGGCCTCGGCCTTCTTGTTTCTGCCCGAGACCTTGAGCGCCACGATCGCCTTGATGGTCTTGTGGAGCGTCTCATGCTCTTTCTCGAGTTTGAGCATCTCCGCGATGGTGCCATATTTCTTCAGTCCGTCGGCGTAGAGCCATTTTCCCAGATCGCAGTCCTTGTGGCTCGTGGCCTGGGCGGGCGTGAGGACCGGCTTGCCATCGAGGAACTCGCGGAGTTTGAATTTCCACATCGAGTGCTTGAGTTTGGCGGAACTGAAGTCGAGTGACATGGTGGGCCTTCGTGCAGGAGGAACGGCATGGGCGTCGCACGGGCGGGCACCCTGGTGATTCCTGTTTCGTCCAAGCTGGGAGACGCCATGACACGGTGTCAGGGGCCATTCGGGGGATGGCACGCCCCACATGGAACGCGACCGAGGGTCAACCATGCGAGTTGGTTGTCCGTGCGAATCGCAATCGAGGAACGGCGTTGACAGCGGGGGCTTATCCGAGTTGCCCGACGAGGATCACGTAGCCGTCGGGGTCGTGGAGACGGAGTTCGCCCGCGGGCATGTGATTGGGGAAACTGATCGCGAGAACAGCGGGAAAGGGGCCGCTCGCGTTGGCCTCTGGACTCGCGGATGATGAATCAGGTAAGCCACACTGAATGAGATGGCGTCGGAGCGTGGCGATGTCCTTCGAGTACATGTAGAAGAGCACGGCCTGTTGTTCGGCGTCGATGGGGCCGCTGGCACGGGCGAGCATGAGTTCGGCGCCGCCACTGGCGAGCATAGCCCAGAAGGCTTGGCCCTGATGGTCCTTGAGGACGCGCATGGGCGTGAAGCCAAGATGGTGATAGAACACCATCGACTCGTCGACGTTCGCGACGTGGGCGAAGGGGACGAGGCGGTTGACGGTGTGCGTGGAGGCCTGTGCCAATGTCGCTGATGATGCCATGCGGCGAGTGTACACAGGAGCACACGTGAGGGTGGACGGCACCGGCTACCCTGTCTCATGGAAGCCCCCTCGAGACCGACAAATCTACCACCCAGTCCTTCAGTCACGTCACGCACGCCCGCGCTGACGCGGGTCTGTGTCTTCTGCGGTGCGGCAGACGGTTCACGCCCCGAGTACAAGCGTGCCGCGACCGTGCTGGGCGAGACGCTCGCCTCGCGTGGCATCACGCTCGTGTATGGCGGCGGGTCGATGGGGCTGATGGGCGCAGTAGCGGACGGGGCCCTCTCACGCGGCGGCACGGTCGTGGGAGTGATCACGACGCTCCTTCGCTCGCGTGAACTCGCCCATCAAGGGCTTTCCGAACTCCACATCGTCGAGACGATGCACGAGCGGAAGATGATGATGGCCGAGCGTTCCGAGGCGTTTGTCGTGCTGCCCGGCGGCTTTGGGACGCTCGACGAGATGTTCGAGATCACCGCATGGTCGCAGTTGGGCATCCACGAGAAGCCCATCGGCCTGCTCGATGTGAACGGCTACTACGACTCGCTGCTCAGGTTCCTCGACCACTGCGAGGGCGAAGGATTCCTCCGCCTCTCGCATCGTGAGCAGTACCGCAGCGCGGGCGACCCCGTGTCGCTCATCGACCTGCTCGACTCTGCTGCTCAAGCGAGGAAGCGAACACAGAGGGAGTCGGAGGACACTCAGAGTTAGACAAAGGGATTGAAGAGCGAGAAGACGCGCGGAGCGTGACGTTGTATATCCGGCCCTGCGCGCCAGCCCATTCTTCTCCTCTGTCTTCCTCGTATCCCTCCGCGACCTCTGCGTTCGACTTGTCTTCTGCGTTCGTGTTTACTCGGCCTTGCCGCCGGACATGTCATAGACCCACGCGTCGCCCGCGCGGCTCCAGGTCAGGATTTCGCCAGCGCCGAAGAAGAGTTTCAGCTCGCGCTCGGCGGCTTCGGGGCTGTCGCTGCCGTGGATGAGGTTGAAGGAGTTGGAGACGCCGAAGTCGCCGCGGATGGTTCCGGGGTTGGCCTTGCTGCCGAAGGTCGCGCCCATCAGGTTGCGGGCGATGGTGATCGCGCCGTTGCCGCGGAGCGCGAGAACCAGGACGGGCGAGGAGGTCATGAACTTCACGAGGCCGGCGTAGAAGGGCTTGCCCTTGTGCGACTCGTAGTGCGTCTCGGCGAGTTGCGACGAGATCTGCATCATCTTTGCGCCGACGACTTGCAGGCCCTTCTCCTCGAAGCGGGTGAGAATGCGGCCCATGAGACCACGCTGGACGGCGTCGGGCTTCAGGATGATGAGGGTCGTTTCCATGTGTCTGCACCTGTCTTGAGTATGAGTTCGAGCCTTGGGGGAGGCGAACACTCGCCGCACGCCCTGGCCGATAAATCGTGGGGAGGCAAGGGTAGGCACGGTGCTCGATCCCTCGACCGGATTAGAGCATCTTCTGCCAGATCCGCACGTCGTGCCAGATGTCGAACTTCCGGCCTGCCTCGCGGACATCTCCAACACACGTGAAACCTGTGGAGCGGTGAAGGCCCACGCTCCCGGCGTTGGGAATCGTTGCGACAGCGATCAGCGTGTGGTATCCCGCTTCTCGACAGGCCTCGATCAGGCGTGTGTACAAGCGTCGGCCGAGACCCTGGCTCTGGAATGGTTGATCGATGTAGATCGCGGTCTCTGCGGTGAGGCGATAGGCGGCACGTTCACGCCAGAGTGACGCCTTGGCATAGCCCGCGAGGCGATCCGTGCCATCGTTCGTGACCGCGACGAGCCAGGGGTAGGCAGGCCCTCGAGCGGGACTCGTTGCCTTCCTCCAGTCGGCACGCATCGCGTCTGCGGTGGTTGGCTCGAGTCCAAAGTGGATCGGCGTGCATCGGATGTAGTGGTTCGTGATCTCGGCGATCGCGTCGAAATCGTGCTCACGTGCCTCGCGGAACTGGAATGTGATCGCGGTCTCGGGATTGGTCATATCGGCTCCAGGTGAAGCACGACTTCGCGTCCCCAGTCATGGAACCAGGCTTTCGGGGACGCCCTGCGGGAACTGCTCCTCGATCAGCAACTCGATGCGTTCGATTCGATTCCCGGGGTTGGGATGGGTGGACATGAAGTCCGGACGGTCGCTTCCACCACTGGCCTCGGCGAGGATTCGCATCACGCCCATGAGGGCCCGCGGGTCGTAACCAGCCGCGTGCATGAATCGCAGGCCGAGCGCGTCGGCCTCGAGTTCGTCGTTGCGGCCGTACTTCATGAGTGAGAACTGGGCGACGGCAGCGGCGGTTTGTTGGGCGACGCCTCCCGCGCCGTAGTCGGAGGCGGCGGTGCCAGCCGCGCCGACAAGGCCTTGTGCGAGTTGCGTCTTGGCCATCTGTTCGGCGGAGTGTCGCGCGAGCACGTGCCCGGTCTCGTGCCCGAGGACACCGGCGAGTTGGCCCTCGGTCTTGAGACGCGAGAAGAGCGCCTCGGTGATGAAGATCTGACCGCCGGGGAGCGCGAAAGCGTTGATGGTCTGTTGGTCGGCGAGCAGGTGATACTGGAAGGGATACGGATGGGCCTCGGATGGAAGGGTTGCGACGATCCGAGCGCCGACACGTTCGACGAGTTGCGTCCCCGCGGCATCACGCGAGAGTCCGCCGAACTGGCGGGCCATCTCGGGCGCCGACTGCAACCCCAGCGCGATCTCCTGATCCGGCGAGAGCGCCACACGCTGCGTCCGCCCCGTGATCGGGTTGTGGCTGCTCCTGGAGTAATACCCCACGAGTGTCACGATCGCGATGACCGCGGCCAGCACCAGTCGCGGCGAGATTCGCAGGCCAGGCTGGCGATTGCTCCGATACATCGCTCGTTCGTCTCGATACTTGGTGTACATACACGGCTCCTCACTCCATACCGACGCAGCGTATCACCATGTTCCGTGGAGTAGAACGGCTCTTCAATCCGTTTGGGTCTCGTCAGTCACCAATCGCCAGTCGCAGCAACTCCGGATCTTGTACCTTGAACCACCCTCGGCGTGCCCCGACGAGTGCTCGCAACATCTCCTTGCGGACTGGGGGAACGCGCCCAAACGCGTGGTAGAACATGTCGCGGAGCATTCCCACCACGGGCTCGTCGCTCTGGAAGACGGGGGTGAGCAGTCGAGAGACCGTGCCGTAGTACCGATGTGTGCCACGGATGGTTTGTTCGTACTTTCCGAGGGCGCGATCGATGTCATGCTCGTGATCGAGGCACATGGCGAGCGTGGACGCATCGAGGAGCGCGAGATTCGCACCCAGCCCCAACTGGGGGCTCATCGCGTGCCCGACGTCACCGATGAGGACCACGCGCCCTTCAATGAGTTGCTCGCAGACGACATCCATGTAGGTTGCCGGGATCAGGTCGACGCCGGAGGCGACACTTCGACACACACGATCCACGTCGATCGACTCGGCGAGCACTGATTGGGCGAGGGCGCACGCCTCGATTCGCCATCCATCGAAGGGTAGTCTTCGGAGTCGTTCGATCTCTGTCGCGCGGATGCTCCAGAAGATGCTGACACGCTCTGGCGCGTCTGGTGTGGCTCGACCCGAGGGAAGGAACCCGATCATTCGCGTTGTCGAGTCATAGACCTGGTCAAGCACTCGTCCGGCGCCATTGCTCTGCGTGCTGTACATTGATGCATCGATGTCCGCACGGAGTTCATGGACCTCGAGATCGGCCATCATCCAGAGGGCGCCCCACGGATATGGATTTTCTCGGGGTTGCGGCGAGACGTGCGAACGCAGGCCCGACCGTGCTCCACTCCCCAGCACGACGAGATCGAACGGCCCGTGGCGACGAGTGCGCGTGTGCTCGCGCGATGCACGCTCGTGGAGCCACACCTGTCGATTGGTCTCGAGGCGCTCGACATCCACGCCAAGCCGCACCTCGACGCCTTCTCGAGTCGCGGCTCCGAGCAGTTGGTCCAGGAGCATCGACCGCTGCACGCCCAATCCGAAGTAACCCTCGCCGAGTTCTCCATAGGACACGTCGAGCACCGGGCGGCCTGTCACCGTGCGTCCTCGGAGGCGTTCGACACGCGAGCCGAGGGAAAGCGTTTGGTCGAGCACGCCGATCTCTTGGAGCACACTGAGCCCGACGGGTTGAAGGAGCAATCCCGCGCCCACGGGCGAGAGTTCGGTCGCTCGTTCGAAGATGACCACACGCCAGCCTTGTCGAGCCAGGAGTGCGGCCGCTGCGGGACCGGCCGTGCCACAGCCGATGACGGCGCACGTGCCGCGGCATCGCGGGGCCTTCCGGCGATGTGAATGATCGGCGTGCGGGGCCATTCACCCCTCGTAGTCGTCGAACGCGCCCTTGCTGCTCTCGTCTTCCACGTACTTCTGGAACTCGCTCATCTTGTAACTGAGGAAGCAGAAGGCGTGGTGCACGGCGAGCCACTCGAGATCCGACTGGTCCTCGCCGATGTCCTTGCGGAGGCGGTTGAGTTCCGCCAGCAACGTCTCTGCTTTCATGTGGGTCTCCATCATTGAAGAGAACTTGTCTTAGACCTTTCCAGTGAATCGCGAGACGGCCGCCCTGTAGATGGCAGGGATCACGAGCAGCACGAGCAGCACGCCGACGATGCTGGGGCCCGGCAAGAGATCGGTCTCGACGCTCAGGACCAGCCCGCCCATCACGCCGACGATGGCGAAGACCACGCCGAGGGTCATCACGCGAGCCAGTCGCCTCGACGCCGAGAGCGCGGCCGCGCCGGGCACGACGAGGAGGGCCGTCGCGAGGACAACGCCGGCGAGTTTCATTGCGACGACGGTGGCGATGGCGAGCAGCACCATAAGCGTGGCGCGGACGCCGCGCGTGGAGACGCCGAAGGCGCGTGCGCCGCTCTCGTCATACGCCCAGAACACAAGGGGTCGGCGTGCGATGAGGAGCACCAGGCCGGTTGCGATCGTCGTCGCCCATGCAAGGATCGCGTCGGCCCAGCCGATCGACCAGACGGATCCAAAGAGGAACGACTCCCAAGATTGCGTTGTGTGTGAAGCCTTGATGAGCACCGCGCCGAGCGCCATCGCCGCAACGAGGATGATACCGATGGCCGTATCGGCCTCCAGGCCCGCGACGCCACCCGACGGACGCGCACGGTTGGTCGACGGATTCACTGTGTCAGACTTTGTGATCTCGGCGCGTCCGGCGCCGCCGTGCCCGCCGAGGACGCGTCGCTCGCTCAGGATGCCGATGCCCAGCGCCGCCGCGACGCAGAAAGCCGTCACGACCATGAACCGTCCCATGTCGCTCACGATGCCCGTGCCGGAACCGGACGCACCCACACTACCCGCGGCTCCACCGAGCGAGAACGCAAGGATCGCCCACACGCCGATTCCGCCGAACGCCGCGTGTGAGACGCCTTGACCGATGAACGCCATGCGTTTCAGCACCACGAGCGATGTGAGCAGGCCACACAGGGTCGCGAGCGCCGGCGCGGCCACGAATGCCGGCATAAACATCGGCGCACAGGTCGGATCGGTGAGGTAGGTGACGATGTTCATGGCTGGCGCGAGCCCCCTTGGCTGGGCTTGCGCGCCTGGTCGGATTTGCTTGCTGAGATGCTGGGCGCACGGAGCACATGCGGCGGGTGCGTGTGCGAGGGATCGGTGCAGGCATCAGCGGGATGGGCGTGGACGTGCACATCGCCGAAGATCGCCGCGACGTCGTGTCGGAAGACCTCACCCAGGACCTCGGGTGTGAGGCCCGAGGGTGCCGTGTGCGAGTGGAGCGTTCGTGCGAGGCACGCGACGGTGTCACTCCCCGCGGCGATCGTGCGGATGTCGTGGCTCACCACCACCGTTGTCAGGCGATAGTTCTGGTGAAGGCGAGCGAGCAGGTCCGCGAACTGCTGCTGGCCCGCGACATCCACGCCGACCAATGGCTCATCGAGGATCAGGATCTTCGGGCGGATGGAGAGGGCCCGAGCGATCATGATGCGCTGGACCTGTCCCCCCGAGAGTGTGCCGATCGGGCGGTCGGAGAATCCCGAGGCCCCCACCGCGTCGATCGCCTCGCGGGCCGAGTCGATCGCGGACGTTGGTGTGCGCCGGTACCACGGCGTTCCCGACGCGCTCGCCATCAGCACCACTTGGAATCCGTTCACGGGAAATCTCGATTCACCCTCGTGACGTTGAGGGACGTAGCCGATCACTCTGGCGCACCGGGCGTGTTGGGGAGTCATGCCGAGCACGCGGATCGTGCCGCTGTTCCCGCGGAGCAGGCCCATGGTGAGCTTGAGGAGCGTGCTCTTGCCGCCGCCGTTGGGCCCGAGGACACCGAGGCGTTCGCCTTCGCGGACTTTGAGCGTGACGTCCTTGATCGCCGGCGTGTCGGAGTGCGCGTAGGCGAAGGTCACGCCGTTGTACTCGATGGCGGGAGCCTCTGCCTCTCGTTGTGTCGAGCGATCCGTGGAACTGGACTCAGCGTGACTCTGCACCCGCGGCTCCAAGGGACTCGCACCCAGACAACACGCCCGAAACACACTTTTTCAACATGCCCATCACACGTGTGATCATTCGAGCGATTCAGCGTGTAGAAACAGTGTATCTCCGACCTTCAGGGTGCTGCGGCGGGCGTGGGATTGTCCGAGAGCCCCGCAACAAGCGAACTCAGGTTCTTCTCCATGAGCGCCGCCCAACTCGTCTGGTCGGCCGCGCCCAGGGGGTCGAGTTCGCCGATCTGGATCCTGGCGATCTCGGCGATCCGCCGGGCGGGCTTGGGATCCATCTGCGGCTCATAGAAAATCGCTCGCACTTTCTCGCGGGCGATGGCGTCAACCACTTCTTTGAGTTCGCGTGCAGTTGGCTCGGTGGTTTCTGTGAGTCGGATCGTCGCGGCGACCTTGAGGCCATATCGATCCGCGAGGCGGGAAAACGCATTGTGATGGGTGACGAAGGCACGACCCTTGCATGCCTCGAGACGGGCGCGATAGACCGCGTCCATGTCGTCGATGGTCTTCGTGAGTTTCTCGACGGCGGCGTCGAGACGGGTCTTCATCGCGTCGTCGAACTTTCCACGGCGGGCGCACGCGTTCTGGATCGCCTCGCGCACCGCGGGCACGAGGCGGCGCACGAGCGATGGATCGAGCCAGAGGTGTTGATCGACGTAGCCGGGGGCCGCGTGGTCGTGCTCGTCGGCATGATCGTGGTCGTGGTCATGATCATGGTCATGTCCGTCGTGATCGTCATGGCCCTTGTCCTTCCCCGCGGGCTTCGGCTTCGCCCCGGGCGCGTTCGGCTCGGGCTTGCCCTTCTCCTGCAGACCAACCACTTCGGCAAAGCACACGATCTGGCGGCGCTCCACCGGCTTCTCTCGCACCATCGACGCCACGCGTGGCTCGAGATTCAGGCCGACATACACCAGCACGTCGCACGTCGCGATCGCCGCGATGTCCGATGGCGTCGGCTCCATACCGTGCGCGCTCTGCCCGCCCTGCAGCAGGACGCGCACCTCAGCCTTGGGATCGATCTCGGCGAGCAGCGGCCTCACCACCCCAGCGAGTGGCGGCACGGTCACAACCACTCGCATCGGCACCGGCTCGGCGGCATTCGCCCTCGACACACCGAGCATCGACATGCACGCGACCGCGATCGCCAGAATCCCCATCCGCCGCGCACGCCATGACCAACCATATTTCATCGGAGTTCTCCACATCGCTCAGTCTGCCGAATGTCGACAGCCGATCTCGAAACAGCCGGCACAGGCATCGACTGTACCCGGCGCCACTTGGTTTGGATATTGATTGGGATGCCGGTCGGGCGAAATGGAGTCGCCGAACCCCGAGCGACCGCTACAATGCCCGCCTCCGATCGGAACGCCGTCCCCACGGCACCCGATCGGCCCAAGGACGGGGCGGTAGCTCAGTTGGTAGAGCGCATCGTTCGCAATGATGAGGTCGGGGGTTCGACTCCCCTCCGCTCCACTTCGTCCGTCGCCCGGCCTGACTGGTCGGGCGTTTTTGTTGGATCCCGGTCTGGTTTCGTCGCCCGCGCGCGGGATGCGGGATACGAGCCGAGGTACTCGATCAGTCGGGTTCGTCGGACCGCGAGGAACGTGAGGAGCGTGCACGCCACCGCGGTCAGCATCACGATGACCGCCTTGGCTCCGGGCGGTAGATCCATGTCTCGGATGAGCATCGAGACCAGCCCCACCCAGCCGACGTGGGTGAGGTAGACCCAATACGAGGAGTCCACGAGGAAACGTGCGGCCGGTCCGAGCCGGCGCACCGTCGCATGGACCAGCCCGACGAGGCCCAGCGTCGAAGATATTCCGGTGATTGCGAGACACCACGCCCAGCGGGTGCCAAGTCCCCCCGTCCCCCCCACCCCCCCGACCTCAATCGTCGCCTGGACCAGCCCCTCGGCGGTCTTCTCCTCGCGGCCCAGCATCATCGCCACGACCCATGCGCTACAGGCCGTGCCGATCAGGAGCAGCGGCGCCCACGCCTTCGAGAGCGCGCCAAGCCAGGGCAGGCGGCAGAAGCACCCCAGCGTATAGAAGATCGCGTAGTACGCGAGGAGGGCTGGATCGGGAAGGAACGAGTTGCGGAACTCGGTGAAGAGCTGCGGATCGACTTTGAGGAGCATCGCCAGCGGGAACACCGCCACGCCGACAGCGGACACCCAGAGGAAGACTCCGCGATGATCACGTGCGGTGGAAGACGATCCGGCCACGGGCGCGGACTCACATGAAATATCCAGAGTCCCACGCGCTCGATTTGACCTCAGGCGTTCCCACACCATCCAGGCGAGCCATAGACCCACGCCGTAGATCAGCAGGTACTCGAGGAACCAGAAGTGGTATAGACCCCAGGCGTCGGCCTGGACGTGGATGTTCTGCTTGAGTCGCCGGAACTGCCTCCAGGTGGTCCAGCCTCGCTCGATCCAACCCCAGAGCCAGATGGGGTAGAACAGGACCAGGAGCGCGGGCGCCCCGATCACGAGCGGCAGGCCCACGCGCTTCCAGCGCCCTCGAATGAACTGCGAGACGCCGCGACGACGGATCGCCGCCACGCTCACGAGGCCTGAGATGAAAAAGAAGAGCGGCATCCGGAAGGTGTGGATGCTCCAGAAGACCGCGTCGATCGTTTGACCGGTTGCGGGCTGATTCACGGGCATCAGCAGGCCGCGCATGGGGGCGTGCATGTACGGGACGCTGGCGTGCAGCAGGACGCCCAGCACCATGGCCCCGGCGCGCAGCGCGTCAAGCGCCTCGACTCGCGTGGATGGTGGATCGAGGCTCGTCGGAGTTTGCGGCATCGACTACGCTGGGCGGACCATTCGGCGGACCTCGCCGTTGTGGCAATCGAGGAGGACCTCGTTGGCCTCGGTCAGGAAGATCCCGTGATCGACGACGCCGACCACGGTGTCGAGTTCGGCGGCGAGTTCCTCGATGTCTCGATCGGGCGGGATCTGGAGGTCGAGCATCACGCCGCCGCCGTCGGTCGAAACGAGTTTGCCATCGATGTCGCGCCGGATGACGCCCGAGAGGCCCATGTCGCGGAGCGTGTTGCGGATCGAGACCATTCCGAACGGAACCAGCGTCAAGGAGAGCAACGCGTTGGTCCCCAGGCGATCCGAGAGTTTCTCGATCGGCGCGATGTACACACACCGCTTGCAGACGCGGGCGACCAATCGCTGCCGTGTGATCGCGGCGTACGTTCCCTTGAGCATCCGCAGCGAGTGATCGACCTCGGCCGCCCCGTCGAAGAGGTAATCCACCGACTCGACCTCGGCGAAGGGGATCGTGTTCAGCCCCAGTCCCTCCGCGAGGATCTCCGTTGGCGTGGACGTGCAGACGCATCGGATGTCAAGTCGCTCATCGAGCACGCGCTGGGCGAGCATCTTCACGGCGCGTTCGGCGTTCCGCCCGCTCCCCAGGCCCACGGTCATCCCCGAGACGATCGGCTCGACCGCCATTCGCGCGATCTTCTCGGTGGTCTGTGAGGCCGCGGCATGCTCCATCATCATCGAAACGACTCCCTGCGGCCCGTGCCCCACTCGGCACACGGGCGGTGTCAGTCGAACCGTATGCCCTGGGCGAGCAGCAACTCGCCGCCAAAGTTGATCGTGCACGTCTGGCGACGCATGTAGGCCTTCCACGAGTCGCTCCCCGACTCGCGCCCGCCACCGGTGTCTTTCTCGCCGCCGAACGCCCCACCGATCTCGGCGCCCGACGTCCCGATGTTCACGTTCGCGATGCCGCAGTCGCTCCCCGAGCCCGAGGGCGCGAGGAACGTCTCGGCGTTGCGGATCGACTCGGTGAAGATCGCCGACGAGAGGCCTTGATCGGCCCGATTCTGCATCGCAATGGCTTCCTTCAGATCCTTGAACGTGAAGACGTACAGGATCGGAGCGAAGGTCTCTTCCTGAGCGATCGCGAGCGTGTTGCTCTTGGGTGCACGGATGATCGTCGGCTCGACATAGAACCCCTTGGGAGTCGATGTCGGCTGCGCGCGCTTGCCGCCACAGACGAGCGTGCCGCCCTGTTCCTTCGCGGCGGCGACGGCGTTCTCATATCCCTCGACCGCCGTCTTCGTGATCAGCGGGCCGACGAGCGTCCCCTCGGCCAGTGGATCGCCGATCTTCACCGACGAGTACGCCTTGCGGAGTTTCTCGACAAAGGCATCGGCGACAGATTCATGAGCAAAGACACGCCGCGTAGATGTGCAGCGTTGTCCGGCGGTGCCGACGGCCGCGAACACCACGGCCCGTGCCGCCAGATCAAGATCCGCCGTCTGATCCACAATCACGGCGTTGTTCCCACCCAGTTCGAGGAGGCAGCGCCCGAGACGCGACGCGACAACCTGTCCCACGCGCCGACCCATGCGGCACGAACCCGTCGCCGAGATCAGGGGCAATCGCTTGTCCGCGATCATCCGCTCGCCCACCTCCGCGTCGGTCCCGATCACCAGTTGAAAGACGCCCGGGTGACCCATCTGCGTCGCGACGCGATCCGCGATGGCGTTGCTCGCGATCGCTGTGAGTGGCGCGAGCAGGCTCGGCTTCCACACCACCGTGTCGCCACAGACCGCCGCAAGCATCGCGTTCCACGCCCACACCGCGTTGGGGAAGTTGAATGCCGAGATCACGCCGATCGGCCCCAGGGGGAGCCACTGCTCGCGCATGCTGTGCCTCGCGCGCTCGCTAGGCATCGTGAGGCCGTACAACTGGCGTGACAGCCCGACGGCAAAGTCGGCGATGTCGATTGTTTCCTGGACCTCGCCGAGACCCTCCTGCAGGATCTTGCCGACTTCGAGCGAGACGAGCCGCCCGAGCGGGTCCTTGAGGCGGCGGAACTCATCGCCGATCGCCCGGACAACCAGCCCGCGGGCAGGAGCGGGGACCTCGCGCCACTTCACGAACGCCTCGGCGCTCGACGCGATCACCCTCTCATACGCCGCCGCATCATCGAGCGTGACGGTCGCGATCGGTTCGCCTGTCCCCGGGCTGGTCACGACAACGCGTCCATCACCCGCGCTCACACCGGACCCGGTCTTTACACGGGGCGTCGAGTCCAGCCCCAAGGCCTTGAAAACGCTCGCGATATCGTTCTGCATCATTTCATCGTATGGCTCTTCGCCGCTGCAGCCGCGTGATAGTGGACGCCAATCTCCCACGATCCGTGATTTTCCAAAGGCCAACAACGAACTCGGATGCCACTCGGCATGGCCTTGCCCGACCGCGCCAAGGATCGTTTGTGACTCGCCCCACCACCATCGTTCTCGCCACCGCGAACCCTCACAAGATCGCCGAACTCCGTGCGATCCTTGGAGCCGCCGCACCACATCTCCGATTCCTCTCAATCACGGAGGCCAGCGGTGGGCGCGACTTCCCCGAGCCGTCCGAGACCGGCACGACCTTTGAGCAGAACGCCACGATCAAAGCCGTCGCCTACGCCCGTGCACTGTGCCTCCCGTGCCTTGCCGACGACTCCGGGCTCGAGATCGATGCCCTCGGCGGCAAACCAGGCGTCATCTCGTCGCACTATTCCACAGATGGCCGCGAGACCGGCCTCTCGCGTGCCGAACGCGACGCCGCGAACAACGCTCGCGTCCTCCGAGAACTCGAGGGTGTCCCCGAGATCAGGCGATCCGCTCGCTTCGTCTGTGCCATGGTCCTCGCTGACGAGACCGGTGCTCCGTTGCACACCTCTCGCGCCACGTTCGAAGGCCGTATCGGTGTACCGCCGAATGTCCCGCGAGGCAGCAATGGCTTCGGGTACGACCCACTCTTTCTCGTCGCCGCGCCGCCTCACTCGTTCACCAGGACCAGCGCCGAACTCGAAGATCCCGAGAAGAATCGCCTCAGCCATCGAGGAGACGCGACGCGTGCCATGAGCCAACACCTTCGATCACTCGAGTAACCCGCACGAAATCACCGACAAGACCTCGTGGCACAGGCGTCTCGCCTGTGACTACCTCTTCTACAACATCATCATGAGTCATTGGCAGGAACAGCCAACGCAATCTCCCCCCGCGCCACATCGAACTCGGGCACGACCGAGATCGTGTCGCTCCTTGAGCAGAACTCGACATCAGATCCCAATCCGATCCGTAGCAGATTTCGCCCGCCGCGGCTTTCCTCCATCGCGCGCCGCACGCCTCCTTCCTGTATCTTCGCTCCCATCCATGCCAGCCGACACAACCGTGCCGAATCGTCCGAGAGCAGCGCTCGACCGCGATCAACCAACATCTCCACCATCGCCCCCGCGGGAAGACAATCGTCCATGCCGATCTCGTCTCGCGTCCCTGCACAGAGGATGTGCACCGGCCGCTCCTCGTTCGCTACCGCCTCACACACGCCCGACAAGTTCGCGAACGACCCGACGAGCACACGTGCGGCCTGCTTCGCGTGCAGGAGGGCGCTCGTGCCATTCGTCGTCGTGAAGATCACGACTCGCCCCTCGACTCGATCACGAGGGTAACTCGCGGGCGAGTTGTCGAGATCGAATCCCTCGATAGTGACACCGCCCCGTTCGCCGCCGAGCAGCACGCGATCTCGCGCCACGCCCTTGCTCCAAAGCCGCTCGCGAACAGCGAACGCGTCCTCGACGTTCATCACGGGCACCACGCATGTCGCGCCGCTCGCGAGGGCTTGCGTGATCGTGACGCTCGCTCGGAGCGCGTCGATGACGATGACCACGCCGCCGGCGAGAGCGCCCGGCCCGATGCGCGAGGGATGCACGTGCACCTGGAGGGATCGTGCCGCAACATGTGACTCGGGATGAGCCGGGATGTCCTTGGGTCGTTGATACGCCATGGATGGAGGCTAGGCGTACACCCACCCAACTCGGTCCATCAATGAAATACCCCGGCTCATCACCGGGGCATGGAAACACATCCTCGAGTTCTTCGCCAGGTGCTCGGCCTACTTCTCGTCCTTCACCTTGAACTCGGCATCGATGACGTCGTCCTTCTTCCCGTCCGGCTTGGGCTCGGTCGTTCCCGTGCCCTCGGCCTTCGCGGACTCGTACATCACCTTGCCAAGTTCCATGCTGGATTTCTCGAGTTCCGCGATGGCGGCCTCGATCGACGACTTATCGTCGCCCTTGAGTTTGGACTCGAGATTCGAGAGCGACGACTCGATCTTCGCCCGAAGGTCCGAGCCGACCTTGCCGCCGTGCTCCTCCAGACTCTTGCGAACCTGGACAACCATCGCGTCGCCACGGTTCTTGAGGTCGATGGTCTCGCGACGCATCTTGTCCTCGGCGGCGTGCGACTCGGCGTCTTTCTTCATCTTCTCGATCTCGTCCTTCGACAGGCCGCCGGAGTTCGTGATCTTGATGTCGGCCTTCTTGCTCGACGCCTTGTCGGTCGCCGTGACGGTCAGGATGCCGTTCGCGTCGAGGGCGAACTCGACTTCAATCTGCGGCACGCCGCGAGGTGCGGGTGGGATGCCCGCGAGTTCGAACTGTCCCAGCGTGCGATTGTCCTTGGCGAACTCGCGCTCGCCTTGGAGAACATGGATCATGACGCTCGTCTGGCTGTCCACCGCGGTCGAGAAGGTCTCCTTCCGCGATGCGGGGATGGTCGTGTTGCGCTCAATGAGTCGCGTCATCACACCGCCGAGCGTCTCGACGCCCAGGGAGAGCGGCGTCACGTCGAGGAGCAGCACGTCCTTCACGTCGCCCTTGAGCACGCCGCCCTGGATCGCGGCACCGATCGCCACGACCTCGTCCGGGTTCACGCTCTTGTTGGGCTCTTTCCCGAAGATCTGCTTCGCGATGAACTGGGCCTTGGGCATGCGCGTCGAGCCGCCGACGAGGATCACCTCGTCAATCTTGTCGGGCGAGAGCTTCGCGTCCTTGAGCGCCTGGGTGCACGGCGCCTTGAGCCGCTCAAAGAGGTCGTCACAGAGCGAATCGAACTTCGCACGCGTCACCGACACCTGCAAGTGCTTCGGACCGTTCTGGTCCGCCGTGATGAACGGCAGGTTGACCGTCGTCTCCTGCATCGTCGAGAGTTCGATCTTCGCTTTCTCCGCCGACTCTTTGAGCCGCTGGAGCGCCATCGGATCCTTGCGGATGTCGATGCCCTCCTTCTTGCGGAACTCCTCGGCAATGAAGTCGATCATCTTCTGGTCCCAGTCATCGCCGCCAAGGTGCGTGTCGCCGTTGGTGCTGAGCACCTCGAAGACGCCGTCGCCGATGTCGAGGATGGAGACGTCGAACGTGCCGCCGCCGAGGTCGAAGACGGCGATCTTCTCATTCTTCTTCTTATCGAGGCCATAGGCGAGCGCCGCCGCCGTTGGCTCGTTGATGATGCGCTCGACCTTGAGGCCCGCGATCTCGCCGGCATCCTTGGTCGCCTGACGCTGGGCGTCATTGAAGTATGCGGGGACGGTGATCACCGCGCGATCAACTTTCTCGCCCAGGTAGTCCTCGGCGGTCTTCTTGAGATCCTGGAGGATGAACGCGGAGATCTGCTGGGGCGTGAAGTCGCCCTGGTTGACCTTCACGTGGACAAACTCGTCCGCGCCGCCCGTGACGGTGTACGGAACCTTGCTCTCCTCGTCGCCGCTGCGGCCATAGCCGGTGTCGCCCGTGGCGCTGACCTCGCTGCGACGCCGACCCATGAACCGCTTGATCGAGTAGACCGTGTTCTTGGGGTTGGTCACCTGCTGGTGCTTCGCCGGCTGCCCGACGAGACGCTCGCCCTTGTCGGTGAACCCGACGACCGACGGCGTGATGCGGTTCCCCGACGAGTTGATGAGCACCTTGGGCTGCCCACCCTCCATCACGGCCACGCAGGAGTTCGTCGTTCCAAGGTCGATTCCAATGATCTTCGACATGAATGCCCTCGTGTGTCTGTTTCGGCGACGAGCGCCAAACCCAACCGGACCCAAACGCCGGTGTTCTTTCTATCGGTCAACAAAGTGCAAGCTCGATGCCAGATCCGGCCTCTCTCCGTTTCACCAATCCTCGCCACCCGACCCTCCGGCGGCCAAAGTAGCACGTTGTTAGGATTATCCATGCCCCAATCGCTGCCGAATCGGCAGGCAACGGCCTCCAAACGCCTCGCGGCGTCGGTCGCCCAGTCCGTCGATTGCCCCACGCCGCTCCTTCCTGTGCTCTCCGAACTCCTGGCCGGGCTGGACTCGCTGGGCAGTTCACCACGGTCCATTCTGAACCTGCTCGCGCACGCCGACTTGGGGGAGCGTCACTCCGTCCTCGACCTGGCGTGTGGCAAGGGCGTCATCGCGTGCGGCGTGGCCCTGAAGTTTCGTTGCCGCGTAATCGGAGTCGACGCCTTCGAGCCATTTCTCGTTGACGCGCGCGCACGAGCGGCACGCCTCGGAGTCCGGGACCAGTGCGAGTTCCGCCTCGGCGACGTGCGCCGGTTCCGCGTTCGCGCGCGCGTCCGGCTCGCCATGATGATCGGGCTGGATGGCGCGGACTCGGCCGCCCCGCGGCTACGGCGACTCGTCGAGCCGGGCGGGTGGTATCTGATCGACGATGCCGTGGCGCGGCGGGCGGATCTGGGGCTCCCGACGCTCGCCGAGGTCCGGCGTGTCATCGAGCGGCTGGGAGACGAGATCGTCCGGGAGTCCGCGGTGCGGGCGAGTGCCATCCGCCGGCTCGATGCGCGGATCTATGGCACGATCGCCTCGAATGCCCGAGGATTGGCCCGGCGGCACCCACGCCTGCGCGCGCACCTGAGTGAGTTTCTGAAACGACAGCGAGACGCGAATCGCGTCCTGGCGAACGATTTGGTGCCGATGACCTGGCTGGTGCGCACGCCGCGTCGCGACGCCCGGCGTCGATAGACTCTGCCCATGGCGCACGCGCTTGTTGTCGGTGGGACCGGGATGCTTCGTGGGTTGTGCTTGGCGCTCGCGTCGAGGGGACATGACGTGAGCGTGATCGCCCAGCGTCACGGGCCGCTCCAGGAACTTGCGCGCGAGGCGGAGAGGTTGCCGGGCTCGATCCACCCGATCGCGCTCGACTACGGCTACTCGCACGTGCTAGAACGGGGGATCGTACAGGCGACCACCGAGCGTGGGCCGATCTCCCTCGCCGCGTGTTGGATCCATTCCGATGCACCGCAGGCGCTGCCAACCCTCGGACGCGTGCTTTCGTCCCGCGCGGCATCACTCGCGGAAACGAGCCAGGATGCGACGAGAGTCTTCGTGCTTGTCGGGAGCATGGCGGCGGATCCGTCGTTGATCGACGAGTCCCGGCGGCACGAGGCAGCGTTCCCCGCTCTCCAATGGCGCCGAGTCATCCTTGGATTCAAGACGGACGGCCCAAAGACACGCTGGCTGACGCACGACGAGATCTGGCATGGCACGCTCGACGCGATCGATCACGACTGGGCCGAGTCGATCGTGGGGATCGTGAGACCGTGGGCCAAGCGCCCGCAGTGATTCGTCGGATGGTTCATCTGTGAAGGGTGCAACGAAGGTAGAAGAGATCGCCACAGGCGAGACGCCTATGCCACGAGTATGTGTCGTTCCGACTCATGTCCTCATTCAGAACCGGCCTTCGATCCCGAACTGGAACGAGGGCGTGATGTCGGCGTCGTGCTCGAAGATGGTGTTGCCATCGGGATCATCGGCCCGGAGTTGGCGCCATACAGGAACGATCACTCGGACGAACGCCGAGCCTTGCTGGTCGAAGTTCCACGTCGCACCGAGGGAGATCGGGACCGAGGAGTCCTCACCAATGCCGCCCGGGTTGGGGCCCTCATCGTCGAGGCGGAAGCGCACGGAATCGAACCCGGCACTCAGTGCGAAGTTCCACTGCTCGCTGGGTGCGTATTCCAGCGTCACTCCGCCGCCGCCGGCGCCGCCCCCTCCGGTCTTGAGCGACCATTGATCATCGATCGTCCACTCGACAACCGGAAGCGGGATGACCAGCGTCGAGTCTTCAAGGCGTGTGGCGACCGCGACCCCAAGCCCGAGGAACAGACCTTCGCCGACGTGGTATCTGAATCCGGCCAAGCCGCCGAATGTGAGCGTGTCGCCCAGATCGGCCCCAAGTTCCCCGGAGGACTCAACCTGCACGCCAAAGAGGTACGAGAATCCGTGCGAGCGTGGTGTGGAATAGAACGCCTGGATTCCATGTGTCGCGACAGTGCCCCACGGCTCATTGCCGCCCAGCAACGTCTGGGCATCCGAGAACGAGTAGAACGTCGCGGCACTCGACAGCCCCACGCCGAACGCGCTGCCATCGGCGAACGGCTTGATGACGTCGAACCCGAATCCGGCCTTGCTGGCGGAGTACTCGGCCGGCGAGTTGTCCAACCCCGCGGGCAGCATCACCGTCGCGGTCAGATCCACCGACGCGATGTAGTCCGGGAGTTGAGGACGCGGAGATGAAGACTGAGAGTCCGCGGGCTGGGCCGACGCGTCGGGCTCGTCGCTCAGCGACAGGACGGCCCGCGAATCGGCTCTCACCGTGGCCGCAGCTAGCAGAAACAGGACTCCGGCGCTCCGCACGCCGAATACCCAGGTGTTCGATCGCGTGCCGCTCGATGTGAACATGCCCATCTTCAACCAGCCTCCAATGCGTCGATTCGCTCTGCGTGTCCTTGGACCCCGCGGGGCGGAGATTCTACAGTCGCGCATGGTTTCATCGGCGAATCGTCCGGAACTGCCGCACACGACAAGAGTTGGGCATGGGGTTGGCGTTGTCGGCCCGAGAGAGGCGTGTCGTTTGTCGGCCGATCGGCATCGCGACCCCGCCCTCGGCGAGATCCGCGTCAAGGTTGATCGCGGCGAACGACTGACGCTCAACGATGGGCTGACGCTCTACGCCACGCGCGATCTCTGGTCCGTTCTCGAGATGGCCGACAGCGTCCGTCGACGCCTGCATGGCGATGCCGCGTACTACAACATCAACCGCCATCTGAACTACTCCAACGTCTGCGCGCTCTCCTGCAAGTTCTGCGAGTTCTACGCGAAGAAGGACGACCCCAAGGCCTACACGCGCGACATGGCGTATGTCCGCGAGCAGGTCAGGCAGGCCGTCGAGGCCGGCGCGACGGAAATGCACGTCGTCGGCGGGCTCCATCCATATCTGCCCTTTGAGTACTACACCGATCTCGTCTCCACCATCCGCGACGCGGCGAGAACCGGCGGCAGCGATCTCAACGTCAAGGCGTTCACCGCCGTCGAGATCGTGCACCTGGCGCGCATCGCCAAGGTCTACAAGGGTGCGACGGCGCCGGGCGAAGAGGGTGTCGCCGCTCGGCGCGAAGCGATCCGCATCGTCCTCTCGCGCCTGAAAGAGGCCGGACTCGGCTCACTCCCCGGCGGCGGGGCCGAGGTTTTCGACGATCGCGTCCACGACGAGGCGTACAAGGGCAAGATACGCTCCGATGTCTGGCTTGATGTCCATCGTGTCGCCCACGAACTCGGCCTCAACACAAATGCCACGATGCTCTATGGGCACATCGAGAGCGCCCACGACCGGCTCGTCCACATGGACATGCTGCGCCAAGCCCAGGACGAGGCGCTCACGAGACTCTTCCAAGGTGGGTCGGCTCTCCGAGCCGACAACTCTTCCTCCTACCAACCCTCGGCACACACGAGTTCTCCCGACACCGATGCGATCGCCCGATCCACAGGAGGGCACCTTGGCTTTCGCGCCGACGCCGCACACGCGCCCGTGGTCACACTCACCGGGCCCGGCGCGATCCTTCCCGAGCACTTCGCGTTCGGCAGGATGAGTTCTGCGCAGCAGTCAGGACGCCCATCGGAGATGTCGGCCCGGAGAGCCGACCTACCCGGCTACTACCAGACGATCATCCCTCTCCCCTTCTTCCCCGATGGCTGCGCCCTCGAGCACCTCCCTGGCCCCAGTGGACTCGAGAACTACCGCACGCTCGCGATCGCCCGCCTCATGCTCGACAACTTCCCGCACGTGAAGTCGTTCTGGATTATGCAGACGCTGCCCATGGCCGGGCTCATGCTCCAGAGCGGCGCCGACGACATCGACGGCACGGTCGTCTGGTACGACATCACCAAAGTCGTCCAGGGCGGCGGGGCCGAAAGCGTGGGGACGCACCAGGAGGTCACCGTGCCTGTGCTGCACAAGGCGATCCGCGAGGCCGGGTTCACGCCGATCGAACGCGACACGCTGTATCGGCGCGTGGTGCGCGATGGAAAACGGTGGAGCGTCGCCTAACTACTCGCAGCGCGGCGAGTCGTCGTCCAAGACCAACCCGTCATACGCCAGAAACACCCCCTCCGGCAGGCCCGCCTGCGTCTCCTCGTGCTTGAGGTCGTGGGCCATGTGCACGAAGTACGTCTTCTCCGCCCCGCACTGCTCGGCGATCCGGATCGATTGATCCAACGTGAGGTGCGTCGGATGGTGGCGATGGCGCAGCGCGTCGAGCACGAGCGTGCGCACTCCATGAAGGCTCGACCACGTCTCCGTCGGCACGGCCGAGACATCCGTCGCATAAACCAGCGGCAGGAGGCTCGACGCCGCCGATCCAACGTTCGTCTCCTCGCCCGCGTCGAACCGATATCCCAGAATCGGCTGTTTCCCATGCAGGAACGGGATCGGCGTGACGCGCAGGCCGTGGAGCGCGAACGCCTGCATCGCCGCGACGCGGTGCGCGATGAGCGTCGCGACAAAGCTGTCGTTCACGTTCTTCTCACGCTCGAAGATATGCTTGTACACCCGCCGGAGTTGCTCCGTCGTGTGCGTGTCGGCATAGATATCGATCGGCGCGTGCTGCACGACGTTGAATCGGCGCACCTCGTCCAGCCCGAAAATATGATCGACGTGCGCGTGGGTGAAGAGGATCGAGTCGCACCGCTCGACCTTGAACCGCAGCACCTGCTGGCGAAGATCGGGGCCCGCGTCGAGCAGGATCGTCCGGGGCAGGCTCTTCTCGTCGTAGACCTCGATCGCCGCGCTCGTGCGCAGTCGCTGGTCGCGCGGGTCGTCGCTCGTGCAGACATCGCACGCGCACCCGATCAATGGAACGCCCGCCGAGGTCCCCGTGCCCAGGAACGTGAAACGCATGACGACAGCGTATCGCGCCCGGATCGGCGATACGCAGACACTCTTCGTCTATCGCGAGACCAGCGCTTCGTCTTCAACTTCCGGCACCACCGGCGCGAGCGCCCCGGGCGAGACCGGCACCACCACGTGCCGCCGCTTCGAGAACCGGCTCTGGATCACGAGCATGACAATCGCGCTGACCACGGCGAACCCGCCGAAGACCCACTGCAAGGGCGTGAACGACTCGCCAAAGAGCCGCATCGACGCGATCGAGACGAGGATCGGCTGGAGTTGGATCACGCCCGCGGAGACGGCGACGCCGATGCGCTTGATCGAGTAGTAGTACAGCGAGTGCCCCACGCCGATGCCGACGACCGCCGAGATGATGAGCAGGATGAACTCACGCGTGGGCATCGCCAGCACCGAGCCGATGGGGTCGTGTGGCAGGAGTCCCGCCATCACACCCTCGGGGATGACGCCCGCTGCGCCGACGCCCATCGCCACGAGCAGCGTCGCGATCATCGCGACCGCGGTGTACTGCGACACCACGGAGAACGCCAGGAGCGAGTGGTAGTGGCTGAGCCGCCGGCGCACGCCGAGCGAGTACGCCGCGTACAGCCCCCCCGCCGCGATCGACATGACCACGCCCGCAACGTGCCTCCCGCTCGACACGTCCAGCGACTTCTCGCCCAGGAGGATCGTCCCCATCGTCCCGACAAAGACGCACGCGATCGCCGCGATCATCTTCGGCGTGCGCAGCAACTCGCGCTCGGCGGGGATCAGCACCGCCGCCCCCGCCACGGCAAAGACGATCTGCAGGCGCAGGCCGAACGTCATCAAACCCGGATCGATGAGGTACGGCGCGATCCCGAAGAAGACCTGGGCGACGACATTGAACGCCGTGGGGATGAGCGCGTCCTTCCAGATCGCGCGCCCCAGCGTCCCCTTCCTCCACGCCACGATGATGACCGGGAGCCAGATGAGCGCGGAGAGCGTGTATCGCCACCCGTTCGCTGTGAACGGGTCGATGTCGCCGCGGAACGATCGCAGAAAGAGCGGCACGCTCGCCCAACTCAGGAGCGTGAGGACGATGGTCACGAACGCGAGGAACCCCCCCGCGTGTGCCTGGCCCGCGTGTGACGGGGTGGTGCCCGAGCCGTGTGGTCCAACCGCCCCGATCGATCCTCGATGGCCCGCCAACGCCGTCCGCCTTTCCGGGTGCGGGCCATTCGCGTTCGTCCGCGCGTTCGCCGGCCCAACGAATGGAGCGGAGGAGACTCGAACTCCCGACATCTAGCTTGCAAAGCTAGCGCTCTACCAACTGAGCTACCGCCCCGACGGGCAAAGCATAGGACGCACGCCGCGGACCACCCGACTCCCGTGTCACGCCGTCTCGAGCCGGCCCTCGTTCAGCCTCATCAGCACCACCGCGATGAGCGTCGCGCGATCGACCAGGCTCGTCAGGTCGATCCACTCGTCGGTCGTGTGCAGCCCGCCGCCGTGCACGCCCAGGGTGTCGAGCGTGGGCAGTCCCGCGGCCTGCATGGTGTTCCCGTCGCAGACGCCCCCGGTCGTGGTCGGGCGCAGGTCCTCGCCGATCGCCGCCGCCGCGCCGATGATGAGCCTCGACAACGCCTCGACGTGCCGGGTCAAGGGCTTGGCCGGTCGATTGAGCGTCGCGTGCACGCGGATCGCCGGGAGCGCGCCATCCTTCCCGCCGAGGTACACCAGCCCCTCGAGCGCCACGCGGAGTTCCTCCCCCACCTCCGGCGTGGCGTAGCGCACGTTCCCCCACGCGAACGCCGAGTCCGGCACGACGTTGGTCGCGTGCCCGCCCTTGATCGGCCCGATCGAGACGATCCGACCGCGATCGGCGTCGGCCCAAGCCGAGATCTCCAGGATCGCCCGCGAGAGCGCCGTCACCGCCGACACGCCGACCTTGAAGTCGCGTCCCACGTGCGCGGCCCTGCCCTTGACGTCGATCCTGAACTGCCCGCTCCCGGGCCTGTGGGTCACGAGTCCCCACGTTCGCTCACCGATCGCGCTCATCTGCGGCGCCGGCTCGAACGCCAGGCCCACGTCCGCGTTCCTCGCGGCCGCGCGGATCGCGGCGTCGCTGCAGAACGTCCCCGTCTCCTCGTCGCTATTGAGCACAAAGGCCCACGGCACGCGGATCCCGCACTCCTCCAACGCTTCCAGGGCGTGCACCGCGACGACCAGCCCGCCCTTCATGTCCACGCACCCCGGGCCCAGGGCCTTCTCCCCGCGTTCATCAATGACGAGCGACGAGAACGCGCCCTCCACGGGATGCACCGTGTCGAGATGCCCGCTCAGGAGCACGCGCATCGCCCCCACACCACCGCTCGCGGCACCATTCGCCCCGCGCTCCATCCGATCCATCAGCAGCGTCGGCTCGAAAAACTCACTCGTGCCCGCCTTCGCCCCATGCACACCTCCCCCCCCTCCCGCATCGCTCCCCCCCGCTCCCGCTCCGCTCCCCTCCGCTCCCGCTCCGCTCCCCTCCGCTCCCGCGTCGCTCCCCCCCCCTCCCGCCGTGCTCCCCCCCGGCGCGATCCACGCCGGCCTCGGATCGCCCGCGATCACCCTTCCCTTCGCCCCAAGCCCCTCCAGTCTCGACGCGAGCACGGCCCGAAACTCCGCGAGCCCCTCGTGCGGCGTCGATCGCTTCTCCACCGCGCGCGGTCCCGTGGGAATCCCGACCCAGCGCGTGAGGTCGTCGATCATCGCCGCGTGCCGGCCGCGGATCACCCCCATCACGCGCGCCTCGCCCGCGCTCAGCCCGCTCCCCCCCCCTCCCGCAACGCTCCCGCCCCCTCCCGCGTCACTTCCGCCCCCTCCGCCCGCGCTCAGATTCCAATTCGTGGTCGTCATGGAGACAGCGTAGTGCCAAGCCGGCGGGAGAAGCATGACGAGACGACGAGTCGGGGAGAAGAGACGACGAGACAGAGTTCCAAGGAGACGAGGCATGGAAGGCCCGCCCGCGATCCGAGTCTTGTCTCTCCGTCTCTACGGAACTTCGTCTCTTCTCCCACCACTCCCCGCCCCGCACTCGGGACACGTCCTCCAGCTCGGCAGTCCCACGCGGCTGTAGCCGCACGTCACGCACTCGTTCGCGCCGCGCCGCCGTCGGATCACGCCGCGCCACAGCAGCACCGCCGGAACGCCGGTCACCGCCGCGATCATCCACAGCGGCACCACCACCATCGCGCACATGAACCCCGGCGACGGGTTCGTGCTCGTGAAGACATAGACCCCCGCCACGTGCACCCGCGTCCGGAACCCCGCGAGCAGATTCGGATTCAGCCACGGCCGGCGAACGCCCGGATCCGTGCGGCGCACACTCGCCTCCCACGAGGAGGTCAGCGGCCGGCCGTCGTACGTCGGACTCTTCGTTGCGTCCAGGCTCCACAGGTTGAGGACCGCCTCGCCCTGGATGACGGCCAGGTCCACGTCGAGTGTGCCCACCTCCACCGGTCGCGGCGTCGGATTCGCGGGCGGGTTGGCCATCCCGATCGCCCAGTCGGTCGAGAGCGCCGTGA
This sequence comes from uncultured Phycisphaeraceae bacterium, assembly GCA_964628245.1. Classification (GTDB taxonomy): domain Bacteria; phylum Planctomycetota; class Phycisphaerae; order Phycisphaerales; family UBA1924. The sequence continues at coordinate 226,358 of CAZVMU010000003.1, forward strand.
CCGCACGCCGAACGTTGACGCCCCCGCCCCCCCCCGCGTTGCCCCCAATCCACACCGACGAACTCGGCCACGCCACCAGCGCGAGCACGCACACCACCCCCAGCACCACCGCCGCGACCACGCGGATCGCGCGGCGGACTCGTCGCCAGACGGACGCCTTCCGCGTCGTGGCGGGCGTCGCGTTCATGGAGGCCGCCGTGTTCTCGGGCGTGTCGGCCATGTGGGAACCGTAGCCGCCCGCGATCCCTCCCTTCTCTCGCGGCCCAGGCGGCCCGCCTGTGTCTCCTCCTCCTTCTCTTTCCCCCACTCACCCCGTCCCCTCCGCGACCTCTGTTCTTTCCTCCGCGTCCTCCGCGTTCGCCTTCGCGAGTCTTCCAATCCCGCCCCAGTGTGTTCTGATCCGGGGCCAGAAGGCTCCGATCCCGTCCACGATTGTTCTGATCTGACCCAGATGGCTCTGATCTGGGGCCAGATCGGAGTCATCCGGAGGGTCCGCGGGCCTTCTTCGGCCGGAAACGCGGGTGGGATGGGGGCCACGCCGCGCGGGGCAAACGCGAGCCTCGCGGCGGCGTCCGAGAACGGGTCAGCCGTGAAGGCGATCGCCAAGGACGCGGAGGGAACAGGAGGGGAATGAGGAAGGACTCGGAGTACGAGAGGCATCACCCCGCGGCATGGGCCCCGATGCCCGATGCCCGATCCTCGATACCTCTCCCACGAAGGCCGAATCACGAATCACGACGGCCGGGTTCCCCCACTCCGTCTCTTGGGAACTCCGTCTCTTCGTCGCTTCTTCCCTCACACCCCGCACCCGCCCTTGAACGTCTCCCACGCGCTCCCGCCCGCGTTCATCATCTTCACGGCATCGTCCGGCGAGATGCTCCCCTCGGCCACGTACGCCGCGATCTCGCGACGGCTCTGCTCGCGCGCCCGCGCGATCGAGACACGCTGGACCGCCTTCACCACGACGAGGATCACCATGAGCGACACGCCCAGCGCGATCAGCACGATCTTCGTCACGTCGTCGCCCGAGAGGTTCGTGCCCGCCACGCCCGCGGGCTGGAGCGCGAGGGTGGTGCCGGTGAGCGAGGGCCCGAGCGACGCGAGCGAGGGCATGTGCGAGGAGATCGCGTCGAGCGCGTGCCGCACGCCCTCACCCGCCTGGCTCATCACATCGCCGGTCGTTGATGCAAGGTTTGAAGCGGACTCGATCGTGGGAGGGCACATCGTGATTCTCCTTCTTCCATTCGAGACTCACCGTCACTCGTTCGTTCCGTCGCCGCGTCGGCCACGGATCGTTCGACGCTGGCCGGACACCAGCCCCGGCGCGGGCGTCACTCACGCCTCGTTCTTCCCCGCCTTCATCAGCCGCTCCCCCTGCTCGGGAGTCATGCTCCCCTCGGCGATGTACGCGGCGATCTCGCGACGCGTCCGCTCCCTCGCCGACGTCTTCATGACCCCGCTCACCGAGCGGATGAGCACGATCCCCACGATCACCGCCCCCACGATCGAGGGCACGAGCACGCCGTCGTTCAACAGGGCCTCGGGAATCGTCGCCCGCCCCTCGCCCGGGGACGACTCGGTCGCGAGCGCCATCGACGAAATCGCCAGCACGCCGATCACGCCGGCGAAAGGACCGGCACGACCACGGATCGCGCCGCACGCGCGCGACACACCGACAGGGGGATGCCACAGCATGGTGGTCGTCGACGAGGGTTGTGTTGTCATCGCCGGGTCTCCTGAGAACAGCGGCCCATGAACACCAAAGACGCCTCCACGCGCGCGGCATCCACCCCCCTCCGCGTCGCTCCCACCCGACATTGTTGGGCAAGCGTCCACACCAGTTTCACGAGCGCCCCAACGCCGAACGAACCCCGCCCGGAACAGCCGCCATCAGGCCGATTTCCTTGTCCAACGCCACACCACACACACCCCACCGCCCACGTCTCTGCCAACTCGTCTCTTCGTCTCTTTCGTACACCGTCTCTTCCCCCACCCTCACGCCCCCATCATCCGCCTCGTGACCAGGTACAGCCACGCGGAGTACAGGTCGAACCCCGGCACGTCGTCGCGCGTCGTGCGCACGCCCCGTCCGATCGAGCGCGCGTGGTTCTTCAGGATGTCGGGCGGGCAGCGGAACGACGCGAAGCTCGTGTCCACCACCGCCCGGGGCGCTTCCATGGCGAATCGCACCGCCAGCCGATCGATGTTCTCGATGTTCGTCACCGATTTGTCCGTCCCGAGGATCGAGAAGTCGAACTTCTTGCTCTCGACGCGGTAGCACTGTCCATTCACGTCCCACAGATCGAGCATCGCGAACCGGCGCGACGACGACTCACGCCTCACCCCGCCCGATCCGCCGGTGTCATCGAACATCGCGCCGAGGACCGCGGCCTCGGGGCCGATCGTCCCCGTCCACACCGACGCGTGCACGCCGCGCGCTCCCCAGTCCGCGTCCATCACGCCCCCGTCCCCGGGCGTGACGGTCGTTGTGGATTGCGTCAGCCACCCGCGCACGATGAGCGCGATCGAGTCCAGACGCATCGTGGACAGGACCTCCTCCCACGTGTCGATCGCGTACACGGTCCCCGGCAAGCCAACGCCACCCTCGGCGAGAAAGACCGCTCGCAAGCGATGCACCTCGGGCAACTCGCCCATCGCCAGAACCTCGATCGCGTACGCCACCACGCCCAAGGACGAGAGCGATTCCTCCGCGGCCTTCGCGGCGTCTCGATGCATCCATCGCACGATCGCGGGGACCCCGCGCCGAAGGATCAGCCGCGCCTGCGCCTCGTCGATTGCTATGGACGCACGCTCGACGCGATGCCCGGCCTCGGTCGCCTCCACCAACGCGTCGATCCGATTCTGCTCCGAGAAGGAATCCGGCCATTGCACAATCGACAAGTACGACCAGCGATCGCGCGGGCGAGCGGGAATCATCCGTCCCCCACTGCCGCCTCCCGAGTCGCTCGGACTCATGAGAATCGTGCCGTGTCGCTCCAACATGCCGCTGTAGAGTACACCAATGTGCCCGCCGCGCGAAGAGCCACACGAACCGACCGACCGCCCCATCGATCCGCGCGTCGTCCGCACGCTCCTCGATTTCTATCGCCGTGGCTGGTTCCCGATGCACGACGACGAGTCGAAGACCACGCGCTGGGTCCAGCCCCGCGCCCGGGCCGTCATTCCCCTCGACCCTTCCCTGTTCAAAGTCTCAAGGTCCCTGCGCGCCCGCATCCGAGCCAACACGTTCACCCTCCGCACCGACACCGCGTTCGACCGGGTCATCCGCGAGTGCGCCGCGCCCGCCCCTGGGCGCGAAGATACATGGCTCGCCGCCGACATCATCGATCTGTTCACGACTCTCCACCGCGCCGGCCACGCCCACAGCATCGAGGCCTGGATCATCGACGACACCGCGGAGCGGCTCGTCGGCGGGCTCTATGGCCTCGCCCTCGGCAAGGTCTTCTGCGGCGAGTCCATGTTCTCAAGGCCAGCCCTTGGCGGCACAGATGCCTCCAAGGTCTGCCTCGTCCACCTCGTCCACCATCTCCGCCGCCGAGGCTTCCAACTCCTCGACGCCCAACTCCACAACGACCATCTCGCCCAGTTCGGCATGTTCGAGATGGACGCCCACGACTACCTCGCCCAGACTCGCGAATTCGCCACCGATCACGTCGATTGGCTCCCCTTCGAGCCATACCGCACGCACGACGAACTCGTGGCACCACACCCGTAGCACGACAAGTTGCGTGCCCACACAACCTCGTGGCACAGGCGTCCCGCCTGTGTCTCCACTCTTCTACATCTCTTCAACGCGGTGCAGACTCAGTGCCCAGTCGATCCGAACCCCCCCACCCCCCGCAGCGTCTCATCGAGCGACTCAACCACCTCGATCGACGCCTGCACCACCGGCGCGATGACGATCTGCGCGATGCGCATGCCATGCGTGATGGACACGGGTTCACGCGAAAGATTGATCAGCAGCACCTGCAACTCGCCGCGATAATCCGCGTCGATCGTTCCCGGCGCGTTCACCACCGTGATGCCCTTGCTCGAGAGCCCCGATCGTGGCCGGACCTGCCCCTCGAAACCGTTCGGGATCGCCATCGCCAGCCCCGTGGGCACGCGCGCGATCTCGCCGACCTTCAACTCGATGTCTCCCTCGGGCAGACACGCCGCAAGGTCCAGCCCCGCCGCCCCAGGCGTTTGATACGCCGGCACGCGCGCGTGCTCATTCAGTTTCCGGATCCGAAGCGCCGCCGAAGTGAGTGTCCCGTTCACGCTCCAGCGTAGACCGCCCGCGTCGCGTCCATCACTGCGCGCGCACGGTCGTCACATCCGCGATCGAGTCGCCTCGAATCAGCGCGAGGTCCCCATCCTGCAGATTCCGCCGATAGTCCGCCAGCGCCTTCGTCAGCGTCTCGACGACACGCTGGGCGGACTGGATCGCGTTGTCCAGGCTCGACTTTCCTGTCACCGTCTTGTACACGTCCCGCTGCCCGGTCTCCGACAAGTGCCGCTCCGAAGAGGCTTTGGCGTCCAGGAGTCCCTTGAGGAGCGCCGAGGCGCGGTCGCGGGCTTTGGATGTCTCTTCGATGATGCGCGCGCGTTCGTTCATAGATTCAGTTTCCGGAAGGGTGGACCTCGCTCCGCGAGGCGGGCCGAACGTGAAGCGATCGGCATGGGTCGCCAGGGGTGCTCACCGTTGAGCGCTCGTCCGTGACCTGAAAGGCGACCCGAAGAACCGGGATGTCAATTACAGCAACCTCCGCCGCGAGACTCAAGCCGCGGCTTCAAAATCCTTCCTGAGTTGATAGGACTGTGTTCGGCGTTCGGCAAGTTCTGGGACATGGGTCGCGATCGTTTCGATCACTTCGGCACCCGAGGAATCGTGGCGAACGCGGTCGAGTTCAGAGATCATGGTTTGAACGTCGAGATTCGGGTCGAGGCTTCCGCGCCACGCACGAATCCCCGGATTGGGCGTGCTCTGCAACTGCTCGTCGGCGTACGCCAGTTCCTCATGTAGCTTCTCGCCCGGGCGCGCCCCAGAGAAGGCGATCTCGATCGGCGCCTGATCTCCCGCCATCGGCGTCTCACCGGGAAGCATGGGGGCAAATCCGTGCGCACGCACGAAGCGCGTCGCGAGGTCCAGGATCTTCACCGGCTCGCCCATGTCGAGGACATACACCGGCGCCTCGCCAGTGCTGTTCGTCGCCGCCGCCGACTGCACAACGAGCGTGGCGGCCTCGTGGATAGTCATGAAGTACCGCGTCATGCGCGGATCGGTCACGGTGATCGGCCCGCCCTCGGCGAGTTGCGAGGCCCAGATCGGCACAACGCTGCACGCCGAGCCGAGCACATTGCCGAACCGCACGATCGCGCACCGCGTCGGGCACTCGCGATCGGCACGCCCGAGCGATTGCACGTACATCTCCGCGATTCGCTTGGTCGCGCCCATCACGCTCGTCGGGTTCACGGCCTTGTCGGTCGAGACGAGCACAAACCGCTCGGCCTTCACCGCGATCGACGCGTCGGCGACCGACCTCGTCCCGAAGACGTTGTTCGTGACGGCGTGCGCGGGGTGGTCCTCCATCAGCGGCACGTGCTTGTGGGCCGCCGCGTGGAAGACAACCTGCGGCTTCAAGTCCTCGAAGAGCCGGCGCGTGCGATCGGCATCGGTGATGTCGTGCAGCACCGCCCGGCGAGAAATCCCCGGGAAACGGGTTCCGATCTGCCGATCGATCTCGAAGAGCGCGTTCTCGGCTCGCTCCATCAGGATGAGCGACGACGGCGAGAATGTCGCGCAGATCCGCGCCAGTTCCGAGCCGATCGAGCCCCCCGCCCCCGTGATCAGCACACGCTTGCCCGCGATGGCCTGCGCCACGGACCTCCGATCGATGCCGAACGGCACGCGCCCGATGAGTTCCACAATACTGACATCCGACGCGGATCGGCGGATGACTGGCGCTCGCGACTCATCGAGCACATCATCGATCGGCGGGACAAACCGAGTACGGACGCCGAGTTCGCTGAGCCGAGCCGAGACCTTCAATCGCTGCGCACCCATCGATTCGGGAAGCGACACAACCGCCGCCGTCACGCCCAACACGCGGTGCGCCTCCGCCAGGTTCGTGAGATCGCCCAGCTCGGCAAGCGAGTGCCCCGAAGGCCACTCGATCGCGCGACGCGTCCCCCCCCCGCTCTCACCGACCACAAGGCACCCGGCGAACCCGATGCCTCTGCTTGATGCCTTGAGTTGGGCAGCCAGGCTCGGCAGGGTTTGCCGCGTTCCAATTAGGAGCGTTCGTGCCCACAACCCCCGATCGACGGGCGCGGTGTGCGAAAGACTTGTTGGCTTCGGTTCGGTCTGCATGCTGGCTCTGGTGCCTCCGAATCTCTTTATCGGCACTCACCGGGGGCGACGACAGCATGATCCGAGAACCACAGAGTCGGGACTTGTCAGGGGCACACGCCTACCTTTGGGGACATGATCTCACGGATGACCGGCACGGTGGCCTCGGTCGATGAGGGCGCGATCGAACTCCAACCCACGGGCGGGATGCCCGGGATGTTGGTCGAGGTATTGCTCCCGGCGTACCTCGCCGCCGCCGTCTCGCCCGGGCAATCCCTCACGCTCTTCACACATCTGTACCTTGAAGGCCAGGGCCAGGGCACGTCATTCGTCCCGAGGCTGCTCGGTTTTTCATCCGCCTCGGACCGCGAGTTCTTCGAGGCTCTCAACACCGTCAAGGGAATCGGGAATCGCAAGGCCTTGCGAATCCTCGCGATGTCGCCCGCCGAGATCGCTTCGGCCATCGAGTCCAAGGACGCCCGAGCGCTCCAGGAACTCCCCGAGGTCGGCAAGCGCCTCGCCGAGACCATCATCGCGGAGCTCGGCGGCAAAGTGGGACGGTTCGTCCTCGGCACTGAGCCGGGCCTCCGGTCCTCGCCGAGACCGTCCGGCACGATCGAGCCCAAACTCCCGCCCGAGGCCGAGCAGGCGGTCGAGGCGCTCATGGCACTGGGCGAGGTCCGGGGCGATGCCCAGCGTGCCGTCCTCCGCGCCATCGAGCGCGCGGGCGACACGACCAATGTCGATCGCCTCCTCGAACTCGTCTTTGCGTCGCGCTGACGCCCACGACTATCCCGAAAAACCCGCCCTCGCCCAAGGCCTCGCCCGGATGAGCCGATATCCTCTGCCTCCATGCGTCACGCGATGATCATGGCCGGCGGCGCCGGCACGAGACTCTGGCCCCTGAGCCGAAAAGGGCTCCCGAAGCAACTGCTGCGCTTCATCCCGCGCCCCGGCGGCAAGCGCGGCGACTCGAAGGACCCCACGTCGCTCCTCGCGATCGCCGCTCGACGCATCGAGGGCCTCATCCCGCTGGGCAACCGCTACATCTGCACCGCCGAGCAGTATCGAGAGGCCGTCCTCGACGAACTCCCCGGGTACAAGGACTCGCAGGTCATCGGCGAGCCCGTGGCCCGCGACACGGTCAACGCGATCGGTCTCACCGCCGCGATCCTCGCCAAGAACGACCCCGAGGCGATCTTCGCCGTCCTCACCGCCGACCACATCATCGAGCCGATCGACGCCTTCCGCGAGCGTCTCGACATCGGGTTCAAACTCGTCGAGGACGACCCGCGTCGCCTCGTGACCTTCTCCATCAAGCCGACGTATCCTGCCACGGGCTTCGGCTATGTCGAGCGCGGCACGCCGATCCGCGGCGTTCCCGGAGCCGAGAAGAAGGCCTTTCACGTTGCGCGGTTCGTCGAGAAGCCCGACCTCCCACGGGCCGAGGCGTACGTGCGCAGCGGCGAGTTCGCGTGGAACTCGGGCATGTTCGTCTGGCGCGCCTCGACCTTCCTCGAGGCGCTCGAGAAGTTCAAGCCCGAGAGCCACGCCGGGCTGATGGAGATCCAGGCGGCGTGGGGCAAGCGAGGGGCCAAGTCCACACTCGAGCGCGTCTACCCCACACTCCCCAAAATCAGCGTGGACTATGCCGTCCTCGAGCCCGCGGCCAAGTCGTCCGCGAGCGCCAAGAGCACGCCCAAGTTCAGCGTCTGCACCGTGCTCATGGACCTCACCTGGCTCGATGTCGGGAGTTGGCCCAGTTACGCCGAGACGATCGAGCCCGATGCCGACGCCAATCGCCACACGGGCGTGGGCCGCCTCGCGTCGCACGCCGCGAAGAACAACCTCATCGTGAACGACGTGAAGGGGCACACGATCGCGCTGCTGGGCGTCGACGACCTCATCGTCATCCACACCCAGGACGCGACGCTCATCATGCCCCGGTCCAAGGCCGAGGACCTCAAGAAACTCCACGAGAAACTCGACGAGCGCATCCGCTAGGCATTCATCGCCGGCGAAATCCGTGCCCGCTGATTCCAAACGCCCAGGCAACGTTGCGTCCCGATGCCCCCTTATGATCTCCCACGTGAGATACGTCGGCATCGATATCGGCGACTCGCGCACCGGGCTGGCCATCGGCGACCCCGAGACCCGCCTCGTCTCGCCACTCCCCGTGGTCGATGTCCCCTTCGCTCTCCGCGGCGGCGACGCGCTCATCGAGGCGATCGCCCGCGAGATCGAGCGATCCGTCGGCACACGACCCGCGCCGACGCTCGTCTTCGGCCTGCCCCTGAACATGGACGGAAGCGAGGGCCCGCAGGCCAAGAAAGTCCGCGCCCTGGCCGACCGCATCGGCGCCAGGCTCGCCACGAAACCCGTCTTTCAGGACGAGCGACTCACCACCGTGGACGCCGATTGGCAGATGGCCGGCTCGGGGCTCTCGCACAAGCAGAAGAAGATGCGTCGCGACGGAATAGCCGCGGCGACGATCCTGCGCGAGTATCTCTTCGTCACGTTGGGGCCACGCCGATCCACACCCGAAGAGAGCGAGAAGTAACGAACGTGTTTCGCAGCAGGCCGCGGCCACAACACTCGCGAGCACGCTCGTGAGCGCGGACATCTTGTAGTGGAGAACGACCGCCGATGCCGGCTTAGCTCAGGCCGCCCTTGAACTGCGAGTTCTTGAACTTCTCGCGCATGCGCCGCAGGGCCGGAGTCTCCTTGAGGATCTCCTCCGCAGAGCGTCCGTCGCGATCGCGCCCGCCCTTCTTCCCCTTGCCCCCGGGACCGCCGCCGAAATCGACCTCGGGCGCGGGCTTGAGAGCCTTGAGCGAGAGGGCGATGCGCCGCGTCTGCGGATCGATCTTCAGGATCTTGACCTGGAGGACCTGGTCGGGCTTCACCACGTCATCGACCTTGGCGATGCGCTTGTGGTCGAGTTCGGAGATGTGGATAAGCCCCTCGACCCCCGGGGCGACCTCACAGAAGGCGCCGAACTCGGCGATCTTCGTCACACGGGCCGTCACATCCGACCCTTCCGCGAGCGGGGCGCTCGTAAACGGATCGGCCTGGAGCTGCTTCAGCCCCAGCGAGATGCGGTTGTTCTCCCAGTCGAGTTTGAGGATGCGGACCGAGACGCGCTGGCCCTCGGAGAGGAACTTCGCGACGGCCTTCTCGCCATGCCCGATGCGGTCGTGGGTGACATCCGAGATATGCACAAGCCCATCGACGCCGCCGAGGTCCACGAACGCGCCGAACTGCATGATCTTGCGGACCACGCCCTCGACGGTCTGGCCTTCCTGCAGGCTGGTCTTGAGTTTCTCGGCGTTGGCCTTGCGCTCGGTGTCGAGCACATCGCGCCGCGAGAGGATGATGTTCCCGCGCCCCGAGCGATCGACGCGCGACACCGCCGCCGCCATCTTCTCGCCGACGTACACAGAAAGATCCTGCACACGCTCAAACGAGATCTGCGACGCGGGCATGAACGCGCGATGTCCGGCGACCTCGAGATCAAGCCCCGCGGGCTTCCCGTCCTTGCCGTTCACGACGCCAGTCACGCGGGCCTCGACAATCTGCCCCGCCTCGAGCATCTCCCACGCGGCCTTCTGAACCGTTCCGGGACGCGAGCAGACGAACAGGCTCTCCTCGGGCTCGAACCGATCGACGACCACGTCGATCTGCTGGCCCTTCTGTGGGAGTTCCTCTTCCTTGTACTGGATCCGCGGGAGGATACCCAGTTCCTTCGGGCCAAACTCGAGGAAGATGTCCGTCGGCCCGACGCTCACGACCATGCCCGAGCGATGCTCACGCCCGGCCTGGATCACCCTTGGCCCGCGCACGGCGGCCGGCCTCGCGGCGGCGGCGACCGCGGGATCCACAACCTTCGGTTTCGGCTGCGACTTCCCGGACTCGTCCATCGTGTCGAGGAAGCGCATAGCTTCGTCGATCTCGGCCTTCAACTCCGGGGACAAATCGGGAACGTTCGTGGGCTCGGCGCTCATGGACAGGCTTCTTCACCAGCGTGATCCGATGGATGATGAGGGGATCTCCCCGCCGGCTCGGATCGTGCATCCGGCGGGACCCACAGTGTACACGCCCCGCGTGCTTTTGGTCTCACACTTGGTGTGTCTTGGTTCGGTTCCTGTGCGAGTGGAAAATCGACTCGTCCTGGTCAGACCGTGCGGCGAATCGCCTCGACAATCCGCTGGGCCGTCCGGACATTCGCGAACCCCGCCTCGGCATCGATCGGGGGACGCTTCCCCGTCCGGATCGCGTTCACGAACGCCTGGATCTCGGCGACGATCGGCTCGGCATCGTCCACCATCAGGTGGTCGATGTTCACCAGTTCGTTCCACTTGAGGTTGGAGAGGTCCGTCCCTTCGCGGATCTGGTCGCGGACCTCGCTCATCTGGAGATCGTTCGCCGAGCGACGGATCATCGTCCCGGACTTGGCGGCATAATCGATCTTGATGTACGCGTTCTCGCCGGTGATCCGCGTGACGCGCTCGGTCTTGAGCGCCAGCCGGCTCGCCGTCACGTTCGCGACGCAGCGCCCATGGGCCGTGTTGAACTCCAGCCACGCGTTGCAGAGGTCCTCGTGCTCGGTCACAACCGCAACACCCGCGGCCCGGATGTAGTCGGGCTCGCGCCCGCCCATCATCATGATCACGACATCGAGGTCGTGGATCATCATGTCCATCACCACGCCCACATCGATCGAGCGGAACGACATCGGGCTGACGCGGATGACCTGCATGAACCGCGGGATGATCTTCAGCCCGTCATCGGCGGCCCGCTGCATGGCGCGCATCACCGGGTTGAAACGCTCGATGTGCCCCACCATCAGGACCGCCGCGTGCTTCTCCGCCGCTTCCTTGATCCTGCGGGCAGTCTCGACATCCTGGGCCAGCGGCTTCTCGATGAGGCACGCGATCCGCTTCTCGAGCAACGGGCCGGCGACGCGCTCGTGGTGCGTCGTGGGGACCGCGATCGAGACGGCATCCACGCCGGCGGCGATCAGTTCCTCCACCGTCGCGAAGGCCTTGCAGTTGAACTTCGACGCGATCATGCCGCGACGCTCCTCGCTCGCGTCCACGACGCCCACGAGTTCGCACCCGGCGAGTTGGCTGTACACCCGCGCGTGGTGCTGGCCCATCCGCCCCACCCCCACCACACCGCAACGAATCGGCCGACCGGCGAACCGGTCGACAAGCAGCGAGTGGGGAACTTCAACCGGAGCCTGTGACGCCGCACGAGTCATCGCATCGTTCTCCAAACTCCAAACACACGGGCTCTCACGCCGAGGTGCACTCCAGAATCTCAAGAACAAGGGCCCTTAAGTTCCCTCGGTCTTCCTCTGGAAATCCTCTGAGCCCTCCGCGTTCGTCCTCACGCGGCCCCGGCGTCCGACAACGCCGCCGCGAGGATGTCCTTCTTCTGGAAGCCCACAAACTTCTTCACGGGCTGCCCACCCTTGAACACGATCACGGTCGGGATCGCCGTGATCCCATACTTCACCGCGATCGCCTGATTCGCGTCCGTGTCCACCTTCCCGACCTTCGCCTTCCCCGCGAAGTCGTCCGCGACGGCATCGATCACCGGCGCGAGATTCCGGCACGGCATGCACCACTCGGCCCAGAAGTCGACCAGCACTGGATTCGACGACTTCAGAACCTCGGCGTCGAAGTTGGCGTCCGTGAACTCCTTGACGTTGGCGTTGGCCATGGATCACTCCAATTGAAACGTGATTCAAACCCGTTCGCACGCACGACCGTGCCGCGAACCGTTCCTCGCGTGGGCGGCTCCAAGCCTTCCACGACCGAGGCTTGGATGTTAGGGACCCCCCGGACGATTCACCACTCGCCGATTGGCCCCGGAACACCCGTCGTGAGGCTGGCGTCGGCCGTTCCCAGCAGCGAAATCGCCGCATCCAACGCCTCGCGATGCTCTCGGACGTCATGAACCCGAAAGACCATCGCCCCAAAGCCCAGGTGAAGGACCGAGAACGCGAGCGTCCCGCTCAGCCGCTCGGACGCTTCCGAGTCCCGACCCAGCGACACCCGCCCCACAAAACTCTTCCGGCTGAGCGCGCTCAGTACCGGAATCGACCCCGGCGCCAACTCGCTTGTGGCACGCATCAGTTCCAGGTTGTCCTCCACCGACTTCCCGAACCCCAGCCCGGGATCGACGACCATCGACTCATCTCGCACGCCCGCCCGCCGGGCCTCGGCGACGCGCTCGGCGAGAAACTCACGAACGCTCGCCACCACACCCCGCGGATACTGCGGTGCACGCGCATACGCATCGGAATACGAGTCGCCCGTCGGCGCACGCAAACGGTGCATGAGCACCAGGCCCATTCCCAGTTCCGCCGCCGTCGCCAGCATCGCCGGGTCGTCGCGACCGCCCGAGGTGTCATTGATGATGTCGGCCCCGGCGTCGAACGCCGCACGCGCGACCGAGGCGTGCGTCGTGTCCACGGAGATCGGAACCACTGACGCGCGCGCGTCGGGCAATGACCGGATGGCACGAATCGCCGGGATCACGCGCGCCAACTGTGTCTCCACGGGAACCGGCGTGCTCCCTGGCCGTGTTGATTCCGCGCCTACATCGAGCACATCCGCCCCGGCATCGACCATCGCCGCAGCCGTGCGTGCGACCTCGTCAACCTCGACGCGGCTCGCCTCATGGAAACTATCCGGCGTGAGATTCTGGACCCCCATCACCACCGGGCGTTTGAGCGAGATCGATCCCCCCCGCGCGATGGTCCACTCCATCGCCAGGCTCACGCCCCACCCCCGGCTGTCTCTCCCCCGCCGCCTAGATGCAGGAACGCCGCGGGGAGCATCGGCTCGGGGAAGCCCTGATAACAGATCGGTCGGCACCAGCGCTCGATGGCGCGCGGGCCGACGGCGGTCGTGTGCTGCTGATTCGTCGCCGGGCTTGGGCCGCCATGGACCATCGACTCGCGCACCTCGACACCCGTCGGCACGCCGTTGAACACGATCCGCCCGACGCGCATCTCCAGCACGCGCACGATCGCGGCGGCCAACGGCGCGTCCTGCGCATTCGCAAAGATCGATCCCGTCAGCGACCCTCGAATCAGCCCCGCGCACGAACGCATCTGGTCGAACGAATCACAACCGACCAGGATCGTTGCCGGCCCGAAGATCTCCTCGCGCAGCGTCGGCGACTGCTCGAAGACCTCGGCCTTGGTGCGGAGCAGAATCGGCGACCCGGTGATCGCCGACGACGACGCGACCGGTTGGGGCGGGCTTCCGCCGCGGATCTCGACGCCCGGAACCGCCGCCGCCTCGCCCACGCGTTTGGCGAACGTGTCACGCGTCCGCCTCGAGAGCATCGGCTGCGCCTGCCCCGTGTCGAAGAGGCTCGCAAGCGTGCGCGAGAACGTCTCGAACTCATCTCCCTTGATCGCGAAGATCAGGCCCGGGCACGTGCACATCTGCCCGCACGATCCCGTGACCGACGCGAAGAGTTTGTCGGCGATGCTGCGACCATGCAACTCCAGCGCGACCGGCATCACAAAGACGGGATTGACGCTCCCCATCTCGGCAAAGACGGGAATCGGGTCAGGCCGCTTCGCCGCGAGTGCCGCGATCGCCATCCCGCCTCCCACCGATCCCGTGAACCCGACGGCACGGATGCATGGGTGCCCGACCAACGCCGCACCGATCGTCATCTCCCGCTCGCCTCCGCCATGGAGATACGAGAACGTCCCCGCGTGAAGTCCCGACTCCTTCACCGCCTCGGTCACAGCCCGAGCGACGAGTTCACCAGTCGCCGGGTGCGACGGATGCCCCTTCACGACGACCGGACATCCCGCGGCCAGCGCCGACGCTGTGTCACCGCCCGCGACGCCGTACGCGAGCGGAAAGTTCCCCGCGCCAAAGATCGCCACCGGCCCCAGCGGTCGCAACATCTGATGGAACGCCGGCGACCCGGGGCGCGACGGTCCATCGACCGTCGCCCGCGTCCACTCGCCCGATCGGACGAGTTCCGCGAACATCTGAAGCGTGTAGACCGTTCGATCCCGCTCCGAGGCCATTCGCGCGATCGCGAGTCCCGTCTCGGCAGATGCAACTTCCAGGAGCGACTCGCCGAGCGCCAGGATCTTCTCGGCCGCCAACGCGAGAAACGCCGCCCGTTGGAAAGGCGGGCGATCGTTGAGGTCATAGAACGCCTCCCACGCAAACGCCGTGGCGTGATCGAGGTCCTGATTGCTCGCTGCAGAAAACTGGATGGGGAGCGACTCGCCCGTCTCCGGGTTGATGGAGTTGAAGGTGACGGACGACGCCGGCGACGACTGCCCCGCGACGATGGATGTGCCGTGGAGCGACTCGAGCGTGGAAGCCAAGGTTGGAGAGATGAGCCTGGGCATGGTTGTACGTCGAACGTTTGGGAGTGATATGCTGCCCGGCCATGGTGGCCCGCGTGCAATCCTATTTGATGCAAGGGATCGACGCCGAGCCGTGCGAGGTTGAGGTCGATCTCGACGACGAGGGTCTGGACAAGCAACTCGTCGTCGGGCTCCCCGACGCGGCCGTCAAGGAATCCCTCGAACGGGTGCGAACGGCCCTTTTCAACAGCGGTTTCGGGGCCGTACGCGGCAAACTCCTGGTCAATCTCGCCCCCGCCGACGTCCGCAAGCAAGGCCCGGACTACGACCTGCCCATCGCGCTGGGCCTCCTCGCCGCTCAGGGCGTCATTCGCCCCGTTCGCGACGACGGCGGCATAGATCTCCGCCAGTTCGTGATCTGCGGCGAACTCGCCCTCGATGGGCGCGTCCGTCCCGTCGCCGGAGTGATCGCCATGGCCGCCCTCGCCAAGGCCAAGGGCGCCAAGGGCGTCATCGTCCCCAGCGCCAACGCGACCGAGGCCGCGATGGTCCCTGGGCTGGAGGTTCATGGGATCTCCACCCTCGCCGAGGGCGTGGGAATTGTCAACGGTCTCATCGACCCCTCGCCCATCGGCGCCCTCGATGTCGCGAGACTCCTCGACACTGCGCCCGCGCTCGTGGACTTTGCCGACGTTCGCGGGCAGGAGGGTGTGAAACGCGCCATGGTCGTCGCCGCCGCGGGCGGGCACAACATCCTGATGCTCGGCCCCGCGGGCACGGGCAAGACGATGATGGCCAAAGCTCTTCCGGGGATCTTGCCGCCGCTCACCGTCGAGGAAGCGCTCGAGGTCACACGGATCTACTCGGCCGCCGGTCTCCTTCCCGAGGGCCAGGGGCTCGTCACGCGCCGCCCCGTCCGCAGCCCGCACCATACCGCGTCCTCCCCCGCGATCGTCGGCGGCGGAATGATCCCGCGCCCGGGCGAGATCTCCCTCGCGCACCACGGCATCCTCTTCCTCGACGAACTCCCCGAGTTCCCGCGAATCGTCCTCGAAACCCTCCGCCAACCCCTCGAGGACCACGTCGTCACCATCGCCCGCGCCCACGGAGCCGTGAAGTTTCCCGCGAGTTTCATGCTCGTGGCGGCGATGAATCCCACACCCAAGGGCGACGTCGCGCCGGGCGAGGTCGGCCGCCGCGCCATGGAGCAGTACCTCTCACGCCTGAGCGGACCCCTGCTCGATCGCATCGACATCCACGTCGAGGCCCCGGCCGTCCCCTGGAAGAAACTCGCCGAATCACCCCGAGGCACGAGCACCGAGACGATGCGCGCCCAGGTCCTCACCGCCCGCAAGCGCCAGCACGAACGCCAAGGAAGCACCCCCAACGCCCGGCTCACCGGCAACCAACTCGACACCCACGCCGGGATGAACGACGACGCCAAGACGCTCCTCGGGCAGGCGATGAACGAACTGGGGCTCTCGGCCCGCGCCTACGACAAAATCCGGCGCGTCTCGCGCACCATCGCGGATCTCGAGGGCGCCGAGAGTGTGCTCCTGCCCCACGTCGCCGAGGCCGTGCAGTATCGACTCCTCGATCGGCGTGTGTGAACGCGCCGAACAGTCACGCGAGTTGCAACGCCGTCTCAGGACGATCCGAGCAGATCGCCGGCATCGATCATCCACGCCGCGACATCCTGCGGCGTGTTGAGATTCACCAGCACGCCCGCATCCTCCACATCGACCGAGATCACCTCACCCTCGATCAGCCGATCCAGCCGCAAGGACTCGGTCGTGGCGCGCGAGCGAACCTCGTGCTCGTCCATTTGCGCGATCCTCGCAACCCATTCCGCCGGTAGGAAGACCGGGTGCCCCGTCTTGTTCTCAAACCGTGGCCTCGTCGGCACCGATCGCCCCGACTCCTTCGACCTTCGTTCGAGCGCCTCGAAGACTCCGGGCGAAGGGACCGGAACATCCACGGGCAAGACGTGCATCCCGACCGAATCGCCGGATTCATAGACGCTCATGGCCGCGAGTCGCACGCTCTCGAACATCGGCGATGAGTCATCACCAAGCACTCGAGGCCAAGGCGCATCCGCCTCGCCACTCAAGGCCTCTTCAACGATGCCCGACACGATCCAAATCAATCGCACACGATCGCCCAGACCCGACAAGCGTCGACGCTGCACACGCCACCACGCCTGCCCGCCGACACGCATCAGGATCTTCGGCCCGCCCATCCGCGAGCCTCGCCCCGACGCCAGCACCGCCACCACAACTTCATCCACGGCGCACTCCAACTCCCCCGCGATCACGAACACCAGACATCTTCCGCGATTCGATCAGGATCTCCGCCGCGATCGAGATCGCCACAAGTTTCGGCTCTTTCCCCGTGTCCCCGATGCCGATCGGGCATTTCACCCGTCCCACAGCCGCCTCGTCCAATCCGCTCGCGACGAGCCGTCCAAAGAGGCACGCCCTCTTGCTCCTGCTCCCGATCAATCCCAGATGTGCGGGCGACACGGGCACGAGTTTTCGTAAGAGCTCAAAGTCCGTGTCGTGCGAGCACGTCATCACCATCGCGATCGTCCGCCCCGGCTCGCGCGACACCGCCTCCACGCCCTCGTCCCACGCCAGCGCTCGCTTCGCTCCGGGGAACCGCTCGGCACTGTTCCACTCCGGACGATCGTCCACCACCACTACCTCGAGCGACGCGGCCTCGAGCAACTCCACGATCGCCTGAGCCACGTGCCCCGCGCCGAAGATCACCACGCGCTCGCGCGGGCCTACGAACTCAAAGAAGACCTGCATCACCCCGCCGCAGCACTGATCCGCATCCGCCCCAAGCACATACTCGCGCGTGAAGCACTCGCGCTTCGCGAGGCATTCCTCCGCGTCGGCTCGCACGAGATGCTCGAACTGCCCCCCGCCCACCGTGCCATGCCAGGTCCCGCCATCGGCGCCGGGCATCCACAGCAGCCGCGCGCCGGGATCCCTCGGCGTGCTCCCCTTCGCGCTCGTGACAGTCACCAGCACGAACGACTCGCCGCGCGATGCCGACTGAGACGCAAGTCCGAGAACCATCCAGTCGTCGCGCATGTCGGCCTCCTGTGATCGAGAACAAACTCTAGCGGCGACGTCCGTGCTCGTTCCCTGGCCTGTTTCCGAACCTCGTCGGACGAAAGTTTCTCGCGTGAACGCCCGATATCCGAGGGCAGTGCCGTCTGTACGGGCGTGTCGCCCAAGCACGGGACTCTTCGGAATACACCACGGATGAACACGCACACACGAGCTCTAACACTCCTCGCCTCGCTCGCCTTTGCCGCTCCAGCAGTCGGTCAATCATCGAGTGATGGAAGCGCCTCGGCCTCCTTCGAGTTGAACGAGAGCCTCGACACCGCGCCCAATGCCTTTGCCGGTCAGGAGCGCGGTCCGCGCACCATCGAGCCGGACCTTCAGCAAAGCGCGCCCCGAGAGTGGTTCGGCTCAACGCCCTGGACCCAGTGGTCCCACGTCACCGGCGACTGGAACGGCGGACGCACCTGGCTCGAAGACCGAGGACTCGCCGTCAACGGCACGTACATCATCGATTATTCCAGCGTCCTTGATGGCGGGATCGAGAAGACCGGCTCCTTCCGCCAACTGATTGACCTCAACGCCACGTGGGATCTCGAGAAATCCTTGGGATGGAAGGGTGCCTCCGCGTTCCTCGATGCCCAGTTCTCCTTCATGGGCGGGGGTTCACAAGATGTCGGCGATTTCCAGGGGATCTCCAGCATCGCCACCGGAGCCAAGAACATCCACCAGATCAGCCAGTTGTGGCTCCAACAGGAACTGCTCGACGACAAACTTCGCATCAAAGCCGGCAAGATCGACGCAGGATTCGAGTTCGACTACGTCTCCCACGCCGGCGACTTCCTCAACACCGCGGCCATCAACTCCATCAACACCGCCGCCGCACTCCCCTATTACCCCCAGCCCGCGACGGGTCTTGTCGCCTTCGTCTATCCCACCGATCGTCTCTACGTCGGCGTCGGTCTCTTCGACGGCGCCACGCTCGACGGCTTCCCTACAGGACCGCGCGGGACGAGCACGCTCTTCAGCGACGACGACTCCGACAGTTTCTTCTATATCGGAGAGGTCGGACTGAGTTGGGACACCGACGCGGGCGTAGGACGTGTCGCGATTGGAGCCTGGCACCACACCGCCGACCTTCCCGAGTTCTCCGGCGGCACATCGAGCGGGAACACCGGGTTCTTCGCCCTGATCGAGCAGCAGGCCTGGCGCCGCGGACAGACCGACGAACTCAAAGACAAGGGACTCTTTGCCTTCGCC
This sequence comes from uncultured Phycisphaeraceae bacterium, assembly GCA_964628245.1. Classification (GTDB taxonomy): domain Bacteria; phylum Planctomycetota; class Phycisphaerae; order Phycisphaerales; family UBA1924. Next base: position 245,403 of record CAZVMU010000003.1, read on the forward strand.
CACGGCGGCACGAGCGACGAAGAGGTTACCGCCGCCGCTGTCAGCATTGCCGCGGGCCTGGTCCTCAAGGGGACGTTCGATTCCCGCCTTGACGACAACGCCGGGCTTCTCATCGCTTTCGCGGGGTTCTCCGATGCCCCTGGCTCGCCCTTCACCGACGACGAGATCGCGATCGAGGTCTACTACAAGGTCCAACTCACGCCGGCGATCAGCCTGACGCCCGACCTTCAGTACATCATGAATCCCTCGGGCGTCTCGACCGTGGACGATGCGATCGTCGCGGGGCTTCGCGCGGCGGTCACATTCTGACCCTGGGTCCGTTGGATCTCCAACTGATCGTGTTGGCCACATCACGCCTGTCGTTCTGCGTGTCTCGCTCGCCCGGTGGTGGACCGCCCGCGGTCAGGCCGCGATGGTCTTCGGGCCGGCAAGACGCCAGTGCGCGATCGCAAGCGTGGCGATGGTGCCACGCTCTGGATGTGATTGCAGCACGATCCGCCCGCCCATCGCCTCGACGATCGCTTTGGCACGCGTCAGGCCAAGGCCATGGCTCCGTCCTGCGGCCTTCTCGCTGAAGAACGGATCAAACGCGTGCGTCGCGGCCTTGCTCGACAGCCCCGGCCCGTGGTCCGTCACCCGGAACAGGAGCGCGTCATCCAGCGGGTCCACGTGCGTCGAGAACTCGATCTCGCCACGCGGGTCGGCCTCGGCGGCATTGACCAGCAGTTCCGCCAGCGCCAGCGCCAGCAACTTGGGATCCAGACGCGCCCGGTCCGTCGCACGCCCCACGCGCACCGACGCCCGCACAGGCGTGTTTCCGTTGCGGATCTGCGCCAGCGCGAGCGCCTCCTGCACCACCGACGCCACGTCGCACGTCGCGATCCGAGGCTTCGGCGGCGACGCGATCAGGTGCAGGCTTCGCACCAGCGCCCCAAGATGCTCCGACGCCTCGGCGATCTGCACAACCGACGCCCGATCGCGCGAGTCCTTCACCCGCGGGAGGAGCAGTTGCGCCTGTCCGGAAATGATCGTGAGCGGGTTGTTCATCTCGTGCGCCGCCCCCGCCGCGATCTCGCCCAGGCGGGCGTACGACTGCGCCTCGGCGAGCCGCGCCTGCGCATCGGCCAGGTCACGATTGAGCTGCGCGAGTTGTTCCCCCTGCCGGATGGCCGCGTCGCTCCGCGCGATGTCACAGATCGCCAGCCCCCACGCGCTCGTCATCACGCCGAGATTCGCCACGGAGATCGCCGCCATCGGGTCCTTGTCCACGATGAGCACCGCCGTCGGCGAGTGCCGCGTGATCGGCACGAGTCGGAGTTTCGCCGCGTCCATCGGCTCGGCGAGCGACTCTGCCAGCCACGGGAAGACATGCGGCAGCATCGCCGAACTCTGCGTCGGATCGATCACCCCCGCGAGCACGCGCGAGGACGGATCTCGAAAATGCGGCGGCGGCTGGACCTCGCTCGTGCTCAGCACCTGCCCGTTCATCGAGAATCGATAGAGCCGCCACGCCTCGTCGTCATGCACCTGCAGCAGCATCGATGGCGCCGAGCACCCAAGGACCGACACCGCGCTCGCGGCCGCATGCGACAGCGTCTCTGAGAGAGACCTCGCATCGAGCGCGTGCGAGTTGAACGCGCCGACGGCCTCAAGGACACGCGCCACCGAACGCGTCTCCTTCTGACGCTCATCCAACTGCGCGTTCAACTTGCCCAGATGCGCGTTGGCCTTCGCCAAAGACTCCAGCAGCACCTCGCTCGACCCACCCGCCGACAACCCAAGCGCCTCGAGGCGATCCGTCATCTCGGCGTGGATCGCCGGCGTGAGTTCGTCGAGTTTGAGCGCCGGCTGGCCCGACGGCGTTGCCAGCCCCACATGCCTCGACACCGCGGCGTAATCGGGAATCGTCCCAAAGTCCCCCGACCAGCCCAGATGCAGATTCCGCACCACGGTCCGCGCCAGCGTCACGATCGCGACGAGGTTCTTGTGCTCCGTCGTTGGAAGTGAGTTGAGCGGCTGGGAGTGCAGCCACATCGCATCACGCAGATACGTCGGCAAACGCCAATGCTCCGCGATCCGCCGTCCGGCGGTGAACGAGTCCAGCCCGATGATCTGGCGCTCGATCGGCGCCGAGTCCGTGCCCTGACGCTCGGCGAGCTGGACCACCCGCGCATAGCACTTGGGGAGCACCAGTTCGAGGACGGGCTTGCCCAACGCGTGCAGGAGGCCCGCCGTGAACGCCTCCTCGGGAGAGACCTTCATCTCCCGCCGGCGCGTCGCGATCAGTTCCGCCGCGGCAGCGACCGCGACCGAATACTTCCAGAAACCCTCGCGATCAAAGGCCTGCGCATTGACCTTTACCTCGGCCCGCGTGCCGCTCGCCGGCGCACCCCAGTACCCCGTCGGCGGCTCATCCAGACTCGACGCCTCACGCTCAAAGAGGTCGTACACCGACACCGAGAGCACCGCCGACCGCACCGCATCCAAACCAAGCATCACGATCGCGCGGCGCACCGTCGTCACCTTCTCGCCCAGACCCTTGTCGGCCCTTCGGCAGAGCGCGAGGATCCGCGTCGACGTCGCCGGGTCCGACTCGATGATCTTCGAGATCTCCGCGATGTCCACGTCGTTGGCGCTCCCCAGCGCGAGCAGACGGCTGGCAATCGGCGCGAGCGTCGGGAGCGCATCAACACCCTGCAGCACCAGTTCGATCTGGCGCTGCCGGGCCGCCTCCTGGCTGGGCGTCACAAGATTGGCGACAGGCGACTGGCCTGCGGTCGTCGGGTCAACGCTCACGTGCTCGGCCTCCGGGTGTGGCGTGGACAGACCACTCAACTCGCGTGCTGGTGCTGCGACGGACGAGGCTCCATCTCGAGCAGATGCTCCACCTTCTGGTACAGCTCATCGATGCGGAAGGGCTTACGCAGAAAGTCCGACGCGCCCGCGTCCATCAGCGACTGGATCTCGTCCTCGTTCACCACGCCCGAGACGCACAGGACCTTCGTCGACGCCAGTTCGGGGTGCGACTTCAGCCGCTGCAAGACGACGTTCCCGTTGATGTCCGGGAGCATGTAGTCGAGGATGATGAGGTTCGGACGGAACGACTCGGTCAGGAGGCCCGCGTCGTATCCCGTCGCCGCGGTTTCCACGATGAATCGGTTGTCCCGCGCGAAGATGTCGCGGAAGACCTCGATGATCTTGGGCTCGTCATCGACCACGAGGACTCGCTTCAGGCCCGTGGGGCTCTCGAGGATCGTCGTGGGGATGTCGTTGGCCCGCATGAAGCGGATCAACTCGTCCCGCGGGATCCGCCGAAACTTGGACCCGGGCACGCGGAAGCCCTGCAGGCGCCCGGCGTCGAAGCACCGGATGATCGTCTGCTGCGAGACCTTGCAGATCGTCGCCGCCTCGCCGGTCGTGAAGATCCGCTTCGTCGCCCAGTCGCTCACCGCCGTCGCCTGACCGCTCTTTCGCCCTTCCTTCATGAGACTCGCCTCCACGCCGGAGTTCGTCGATGCCGGCTCCATGTGCCCGGGACTTCCCATGTTGCCCCGACGGCACAGTCGAGTATCGGTGCCCATGTTCCCCACGTTCACGCGTGGAAAATGACACGGTGCAGATGTGCCGGATGGAGGACGAGCGACGAGCCATAACACGTTGGACCGCGAGTTCGAGGACTTTCAGGCACTCACGAGCACCCGAGAAGTCACATCGCCAGACCTACGTGCCCAACGAACGCACGCGCGGACCAAACCCTGACTCAGGCAGAGTGTCGCCTTATCGGCCTGGAGGAGATGACGAGGAACTCGTATCAGGCGGCGGATGCAACTCGCGCCATTTCGTCACCGCCTCCGCCTCCCGCGGATACATCGGGAGCAACTCCAAAGGCTCCACTGCCAACACGTCGCCCGACATCGCGTGAAGACACGAGACAGGATCCAGTTGAATCGGGGCCACGATCGCCCCGCCAATCGTCGCCGCGCGAGCCATCGACTCGGGAAGGAACCGATCCGCCAGCAGTTCCCGGACCGAGTGCCGCTCGAACACCCCCTTCACCTTATCGGCGTCGGCAAGCACGCCCGCCTCGATCAACGTCCCATCGGGACCAAAGACAGAGAGCCATGCCGTCTCCCGCTTCGAGGCCAGCGCCACCGCGAAGTTCCCGCGTGGCTCGGCCTCGCCACCCGCCCTCCGCACTCTCGCCCGAGCCGCCACCACCGCCGTCGGCACGCCGTGGCACCGCGCCCCCGTCGCCTCCGCCAGCATCTTCGCCGTCACAATCGCGATCCGCACGCTCGTGAACCCCCCCGGCCCGATCGAGACTCCCACGCTCCCGAGTTCCCGCGGCCGAAGCCCGTGCTCGCGAAACGCCCGGTCGATCAGCGGCATCACCTGGTCGTCGTGCGGCCGGGCCGGATCAATCTCATGCACCGCGAGAACGTCCAGACCGCCGGATGTGTGCCGACCCAGCGCGATCCCCGGGCCTCGCAATGCCGAAGTTCCGTCGCGCGCCACACCCGCCCCACCACCCCCGGCGGCGCTCGACGGATTCGACGTCTCGATCGCCAGCATGATCGACATGCACGCATGGTACGAGCCGCCCGCCCGACGTACGCTTTGCTCGCAGCACGGAGGCGACCATGAACATGTCTCACGCCACGATCGGCATCCTCGCGAGCGTCACCCTCGCGGTACTCACGCCGCGCGCCCACGCCCAGGGCCAAGCCCAAAGCGAAGCCCAGATCGAAGTCCAGAACCAGGCTCTGACCACGGTGAAAGAACAGGATCAGCCCCCAACGCGCTGGACGCTCTCCTTCGAGCCCTCCCTCTGGTATGTCGCCCCCTCGGGAAAGATGCGTCTCTACTCGCAGACCGGCGCCTCGGACAAGGTCGAACTCGGCAATACCAACATGGATAGCCCGCGGCTCTCGGCCTTCCCCGAGATCAACGCCACCGACGGCGAGTGGGGACTCTCCTTCCGCGCCCTCGACTTCGCCTCGACCAATCGCGCTTGGACTGCCGCCGCCACCTTTGAACTGGGAGACCAGACCTTCACCGCCGGCGACGCCGCCCGCACGTCGATGGACTTTGCCGTCTATGAACTCGAGGGGATGTATCGTGCTTATTCCGCGGCCTTCGAGCCTCGCGACGAAGCCGATGGCGGCGGATTCCGCGTCCGCAGCGACCTCGATGGCATCGCGGGCTTTCGCTACTACGACCTCTCGATGCGATTCGATCGACTCGCGGGGGGAGGCGCCAGCGAGACCCAGCGCTTCATCGAGCCGATCGCCGGCATCAAGTACACGCTGGAGTTGTACGAGGAAGTCACTATCGACGCCCGCCTCACCCTCGGCCCGGGCAATCTCGCATCCACGGGCCTCTCCGTGGACATCCAACTCGGATTCCAGTGGAATCCCACCGAGCACTTCGGCGTGCAGATCGGGTATCGCCAACTCGCTTACTCGCTCTCCGGCGAAGGCGACGACGACTTCGAGTACACGGGCGCCATGGCCGGGCTGTACTTCGGCGCGGTGCTGCGGTTCTGACCCCGTGCGTCGCGCCGCTGTCAAGTCGACGGTTGCGATTTCAAGTCGCAACAAATTAGCGAGAGCGTGAGGCGGGCGTTCGGCGTTCTGCGTCAACCAACGCCATCCACACCACAAAAACGTGAATCTGGGTCGCGCGGAGTTTCCAGGAAGACGTTGACGCCGACGCTCGGACGGGCGATACTGTCGGTTCCCGTGGTCGCGACTCTGGCTTTCCAAGTCACGTCCACCGTGGGATTTGGAGCGAGAGACCACCCCGCACAGTTCGGCACCACGGAACCCCTACTTGGGCCATCCTGGGTGCCCCAACCGAGAGTGAGCAAGAACGCATGGCGACCGTGACCAAGCGCGACCTCGTCGAACGAATCGCCAATCGCAGCGGGCAGAAGAAGCCCATCGTGCGCGACGTCGTGCAGGAGTTCCTCGACCAGGTCATCGCCGAACTCAAAAAGGGCAACCGCCTCGAGTTCCGAGACTTCGGCGTCTTCGAGGTCCGCGAGCGCGCCGCCCGCCGCGCCCAAAACCCAAAGACCCTGGAGCGCGTCGAGGTGAAGGCCAAGCGTTCCGTCAAGTTCAAGGCCGGGCGACTCATGCGCGACAGCGTCGAGCTGGGCGCGCCCCAGTCCGCCAATGCCCAGGCCCATGCCGCGGGGGCGACCATGAACCACACCGCCGGACACACGACCTCGAACCACCAGCACGTCGAGTACAAGCCCGCGGCCCGGAGCGCCGGCGTCACCAGTTCACGGTAATGCCGCTCGCCGGATTCGGCCTCTCGTTACAGGGCGGCCACAAACCCACGGCCTTTCGCCGCGAGTTCCTTGTTCCGCCGCTCGACCATCCCGCCGATCAGGAACAGGTCCACGATCGACCCGATCCCGAAGACGCCCCAAGTCAAGAGCCAGATCACACCGCTGATCGGCTTGCCCGCGTAGAACCGGTGGATCCCGGCGAACCCGACGAGGCACAACGCCCACAAGCCGAACGCCACACCTGTTGACTTGAACTCTTGCATGCCGCACCCCTTTCAGGTGCCGACGAGATTCGCACAACGCGGGACCCCGCCGGACTCATCGAAGTTACTCGGTTTCCGGACGTCCGGGTTTTGCGCTCAGCGAGCGCGACTCAATCCGCGAACGACGTGCCCACGGCCTTCGCCGCCTGGAGCAGCGGCTCGTCCCTCGGCACACGCCGCTGCTTGCCGGCGGGCTCTTCGAGATCCACGTCCGTCAGGCACCCCTTCTGCACCGCGACCATTCGTCCGACCTTTCCCTCGCGGAGAAGCGTCATGGCGTGATTGCCCAGGAGCGTGGAGAGCACACGATCCGACGCCACGGGCGTCCCGCCTCGCTGCACGTGACCGAGGACGACGTGCCGGCTCTCGACTTCGGTGTCCTTCTCGATGAGGTCGGCGATGACCTTGCCGATGCCGCCCAGGCGGATCGGGTCGGGCGAGGTCGGATCGATCTTGGCGACGACCTGTTTGCCGCCCTCGGGGAGCGCCCCTTCCGAGACGCAGATGATCGAGGATCGCTTGCCCATCTTGGCCCGGGCGAGCACGGTCTCATAGAGCGAGGTCATCGAGAAGGGAATTTCGGGGAGCAGGATCACGTCCGACGCCGCCGCCACGCCCGCGTGGAGGGCGATCCACCCGGCGTTGCGGCCCATGACCTCGACGACGAGCGCCCGGTGGTGCGAGTCGGCGGTCGTTCGGCATCGGTCGAGCGCATCGGTGGCGGTTGCGACGGCCGTCTGGAAGCCGAAAGTGATCTCCGTGCCCTCGATGTCGTTGTCGATAGTCTTGGGAACCCCCACCACCGCGACGCCCTGGCGTGCGAACCACGCCGCCGAGGTCATGGTCCCGTCGCCTCCGATCACGACAAGGGCCTGGATCCGGCGATCGCGCAGATTGCGTAGGCAATCGCTCGTGACGTCCTTGTACATGATCGAGCCGTCGGGGTTCTTTCCCAGGGCGAACCGGGCGGGGTTGGCCTTGTTGTTCGAGCCGAGGATGGTGCCGCCGCGGGCGATGATCCCCGAGACGTCGTTGGGTGTAAGTTCCTTGAAGCGGTTCTCGATCAGGCCGAGGTAGCCGTCCTCGACGCCCAACACCTCAATCCCGCAGTTCATGGCGTCCTTGGCGACGGCCCGGATGACGGCGTTCAGTCCGGGGCAGTCGCCTCCTCCGGTGAGGATGGCCATTCTGCGGACGGTCGGGCACGTGGTGGCAAGGCTCATGGGTGGAATATCGGTCGTTCGGCCTTTCGGGTCCAGAGCCGACGACGTTTAGATGTCCAAAAACGACGTGCGGGCCGCTCCCTCCAGGACTCGGCCCGCATCGTCGTTGGTCAGAAACTCAGCCGGTCGTTCGTCGGCCGAGGGAGAAGACTGGATCAGACTTTCCGTCGGCGGCGTCCGGCCAAGGCCGCGAAGCTCGCGAGGAGAAGGGCACCCGAGGCAGGACTGGGCACGATCAGCGGAGCCGTGCAGCCGTTGTAGAGGACGGCGACGCCACCCGAGGGGGTCCACTCACCACTGGCGATCATGTCGGCCCAGGCTTGCGCGGTGTCGGCGACTCGGTCGCTGAACGAGCCGTCGCCGGCGACGATCCGAACGTTGCCCACGCTCAGATCGACCTGAGAATCCCAGACATACTCCCACACCAGCCACTGGAAAGCGGCGGCGTATCGGGGCTCGGTCTGGGCGATGTCGAAGGCGTGGGTGAAGAGGGCGGTGAGGGCCAGTTCGTCGGCGGGCGTGATCGGCAGCTTCAGCCGGGGGTCAGACGGCGAGACCGTGATGTACCACATGCCATTCGTGTCGGAAGGCTGTGGGTCGTATCCGATACCGTCGCGCCACGAAGGGTCGAGGACGAACGCCTTGATGGGCGTGAATGCTGTATCTCCGTGGGCTTTCATCTCGAAATCGAGGAGGCCGACGCTCTGACGGCCGATTCGGCCGTCGATGGCGGTGCCCCGGACCCGGCTTCCGGTTCCGACGGCGTAGTAGCCGTCGGGCGTCCCGAAGCCGGTTTCGCCGCCAATACGATCCCTCACTTGGATACTGTCAGGGAGCGGAATCGAGGAACCCCACGTATACGTCGGGGCGATCCCGCCCAAAATACCCAGTGCAAACACCAGACGCTTCATTCGCCGCACTCCAGGTAAGCGTCTCTCTCACGCACCTATGCGGCTATCACACGCGAGAGTTGTACCCGAAATCACCCTGGATGTCACGCGCTTCTGCAAGTTTTTTTGAGTTTTTCTGATATTTTTACTGGACGATTCCCAGAGTCTTATTTTGTACGGTATCAACACGATATTGAAGATGCAATTTGACACCTAGCAAAAACACCAGTTGCTTGATTACACAATTGTGCAGTCAGACACCTGCTGTTCTCATCGCACGGGATAGTCAAGAGGCGTCGATTCATGTGACTCATTGGTCACATTCGATCGAAGGGCCTCCCGCTCCTCGATGGCTCACAGATGACAGTTGTTCGAACGCCCGGATCGACCGATAGCATGTTCTCGGATGTTTACACGCGGAACGGATTCCAACGCTGGCGACCCCTCGGGCGGTCGGGCCGCGGCTCCAGAGATGGAGGCGTCGCTCTATCTGCATCCGCAGACGCTGGCGAAGCTCGGCTCGCTGGAGTTGCGAGCCAAACTGATCGTCGAGGGAATCAACTCGGGGCTGCATCGTTCGCCGTTCCAGGGGTTCAGCGTCGAGTTCGCGCAGCACCGGCCGTATGTCGCGGGCGATGACCTGCGCCATCTCGACTGGAAGGTCTTTGGGCGCACGGACAAGTTGCAGTTGAAGCAGTATCAGCAGGAGACGAACCTTGACCTTGTGCTGCTCGTGGACGCTTCGGGCTCGATGATGTATGGCAGCCGGGCGTTCGAGGAGGCCTCGGGCGCGGGGCACACGCTCAGCCCCGACGGGCGAGCGCACTGGAGCAAGTTCGACCACTCGACGGCACTCGCCGCGGCTCTGGCGTATATCACGTTGCACCAGGGCGATCGGGCGGGGCTGGTGGTCTTCTCGGATCGCGTGCGGGCGATGGTGCGTCGCTCGTCGAGCCAGAGCGCCTGGCGTCAGATCGTGGGCGCGCTGGCGCTGCACCCGACGGACGCGGAGAACAAGAACCGCACGACGGATCTCGGGCGTGCCATCGACGAGGCGCTGGCAAAGGTCACCAATCGCTGCATGATCGCGCTGGTGAGCGACTTCTTCGGTGAACTGGAGTCGATCCGGGCGGCGCTAGCGCGGCTGAAGCATGCCGGGCACGATGTCATCGCGTTCCAGGTGCTGGACCGCGAGGAGACGCGCTTTGCGTTCCTGGATGCGGCTCCGTTCGAGGGGCTGGAGGGCGAGGCCTCGCTCCGCGTCGATCCACGCTCGCTACGAGAGGCGTATCTGCGCGTGGTCAACACCCACCTTGAGGCGGTCGAGAAACTGGTCATGGGGTTCGGGTTTGATTACCAGCGGGTGAGCACGCACGAGTGGCTGGGGCCGCCGCTGGCGACGTTTGTGGCGCGGCGGAATGCGATGATCAAGAAGAGCAAGTACGGCTGATTCCTAGTGGGACCGTTGGGAGCGTGATGCAGTTTCTGAATCCAACACTGGCGGCGGTCGGGCTTGCGTGCGTGGCGCTGCCGATCCTCATCCACATCCTGCTGCGCCGGCGTCGCAAGCCGATCGCGTGGGGAGCGATGAAGTTTCTGCTGGAGGCGTATCGGCAGCAGCGGCGTCGCGTGCGGTTCGAGCAGTTTCTGTTGCTGGCCTCGCGGTGCCTGTTGATCGCGCTGCTCGCACTCGCGGTGGGCAAGCCGGTGCTGGGCGGAGCCTCTGGGGGCGGACCGGGGGCACGCACGCTGATTCTCGCGATCGACAACTCGATCACGTCGAGCCTGACAAGCGATCGGACGATGGCGTTCGACACGCTGAAGGACCAGGCGAAGTCGCTCGTGAATGAACTCGATGCCTCGCGCGGTGATCGTGTGGCGTTGATCGCGCTGGCGTCGCCGGTCGAGGCGCTGGTGCGGGAGCCGACGCTGGATCATGCTTCGGTGCTCGCGGCTTTGACATCGCTTGATCCGGTGGAGAGCCGGGCGGATTTCACGGGGCTTGGGCCTCTGGCGGCCTCGATGGTGGGCACGGAACAGACGCATCGTGTGGTGCTTGGCGTGGTCAGTGAGTTTCGAGCCGGGTCGGCCGACACCAACAGCGTGCTGTCTCGCGTGGAACTTGAGAATGCGACGCTGGATCTCGTGGCGACGCCGCCGAGCGTGGTCTCGGCGGGAAACACATCGATCGGCTCGCTCGAGGCGGCGAGCGGTGTGCTGATCGCGAAGGCGTCGTCCTTGGGAGAGCAGGTGGCCTCGACGAGCGTTCGCGTCGACTTGCGGCGGAGTGGGCAGGCGCTCCAGGAATCGGCCACGATTCGTCTCCGGGTGTCGGCGCGTCAACTGTGGCCCTCGATCGGAGCGACGAGCGGAACGTCCGAGCGTCTTGTGCGATTTGATGCGGGTCAGGAGCAGCAGTCGGTGGTCGTGCCGCTGGATCTCCGGCGGACAATCGAGGGCGGGACGGGCGGCTCGGGGAGCGCGGGTCGGGGCGTGGTGGCGATTCGCGTGGAGATCGATCGCGACACGCTCGAGGCGGACAATGCCGCCGAGACGATCGTGGAAATCCGCGACAAGGTGCGCGTCGGGCTGGTCGGTCAGCCCGGGCGTGCGGATGGGGTCGGGGCGTTCCACTCTGAGGACTGGATCGCGGCGGCGCTGGCTCCGCTCGATGACGGCACGATCCGCACACGATCGACCGAGGAGATGGAGATCGTGCGGCTGGATGCGTCGCGTGACATCGGCTCGGCGTCGGCGCTGGGCGGGCTGGACGCGGTGATCATCACGGAGCCGCATCGGCTTTCGACGGCCTCGTGGGGATGGATTCGCACGGCGCTGGATCGCGGGGCGTTTGTGTTGGTCATGCCTCCCGCGGGCGAGACCGTGCACACGTGGTCGGACGCGATGATGTCGTCGCTCGGCGTCTCGTGGCAGATTGCGCGAGAGGCCGAGGGTTTGGGCGAGGGTGACGCCGGGCTTCGGCTTGCGACGGGGCCCAAGGCGGGTGAGATTCTCTCGGGGATTTCCTCGGAACTCGAGGAACTCGTCGGTCCGGTGACGGTTCGGCGGGCGTTGCCGCTGCTTGGTGCATCGGCGAGCGGCGATGCGGTGCTCACGCTTTCGGATGGAACGGCGTGGCTCGTGATGGGCGTTGCGAATGCGGAGCGCGCTAGTGAATCGAATGCCTCGCGCGGCGTCGTGGCGTATCTCGCGAGCGCGCCGGTGATGGAATGGACCGATCTACCTGCGAGATCGCTGATGGTGGCGCTGTTCCAGGATCTGGTGCGTCAGGGTGTGGGGCGTGGGCTTTCGAATCGGCCGGTGGTCGCGGGCGAGTCGTTCCGGGCACCGGCGAACACGACTGAACTTCGGCTCGTGCAGCCACGCCTTGGTGAGGAACGCGATGAGCAGCGTGTGACGAGCGAAACTCCAGTGACGCTTCGTCGCGCGGGGATCTGGGAATCTCGCGGGAGCGATGGCGGGCTGGCGGGGTTCATCGCCGCGAACGCCTCGGCGCGGGGTGGGAATGTGGAGACGCAGGATCTCGAGCACATCGGCGCGTGGCTGGAGGGGCTTGGGAGCACGTCGGGCGCGGTCACCTGGCTCGGGAAGGATGGCGCGTTTGCGGCGGCGAGTTCGCTCGATCGTGCCCCGCCGATCAGCCTGCCGTTGTTGATTGCGGCGGCCGTGGTCGGCACGATCGAGGTGCTGCTGGGCAAGGTCTTCAGCCACGCCGGTCGGGCCACTCGTGAGGATCTGGCGGCGGGGGTGGCGGCATGAGTGACGTGTGGTGGAGGTTGCTGGGCGTGAAGTCGCTCGACCCGCGTGATCCGCAGGTGGAGTTTGCGTTTGCGCATCCGATGGCGGCGTGGGTGTGGGTGTGTCTGGGTCTGGTGGTGGCGCTCGTTGCGGGCTGGGGGTATTGGCGGCTTGTCGGGCGGCGATGGCCACGCGTGGCGTTGGGGATTCTTCGTGCGCTGGCGTTGGGGCTGGTGCTGGTGCTGATCGCCGGGCCTCAACTGGAGAAGCGTGTCGAGCGGGTGGAGAAGGACTGGGTCGTCGTGCTGGCGGATCGCTCGGCGTCGATGCAGATCCAGGACTCGCTCAACGAGCGCGGCGCACTGGAATCACGCGATGCGGAACTGCGACGTGCGATCGCCGGCGCGGGGCCGATGATCGAGCAACTTCAAGAGACGCGCGAGGTGGCGATCTTCGGGTTTGACAGCGGTGTGCGCGAACTCCCCAGTCGGGTAGAGCACGGGGCGCTGGCGATCGACCTTGGTGACGCGTCGGGATCGAAGACATCGCTGGGACGGACGCTGGAGCAGGTGTCGTCACGGATGGCGTCGAGGCCGCTCGCTGGAGTGATCCTGCTGACCGATGGGCGATCGACGGATTCGTTCGGACGAGGGGCGACGCGGTCGTTCGAGGCGAGGCGCGTGCCGATCTATCCGGTGGAGATCGGCGGGAAGGAGCCGCTCACCGATGACGCGATCGCGCGGGTTGAAGCCCCTACCGCGGCGTTTGTGCAGGACCTTGTGCCGGTGAGTGTGGAGATTCAGCGTCACGCCCAGAGCGAGGCGGGGACGAATGGGGCGAACGCGGGCGCGAGGGTTGAACTTGTGGACACATCGACGGGCGATGTGCTGGACTCGGCGGAGGTCTCGGCGAGCGATCTCTCGTCGGGACGGCATCGCCTGACGCTGACGGCGAAACCCGGAGACTCGGGAAGGGCCTCGTGGAGTGTGCGGATCATCTCGGGATCGCGTGACCTTTCGGAGTCGAACAACTCGCGAGACGTCCGGCTGGAACTCATCGATCGTCCGATCCGCGTGCTCGTCATCGACGGCACGCCGCGATGGGAGTATCGGTATCTCAAGAATCTGGTGCAGCGTGAGTCTTCGATCCGGTCGACGTGCATGATCCTCGCGTCGGGGAAGCGGTTCATCCAGGAGGGGACGGACCCGATCGAGTTTGTGCCGCGCAGCCCGGAGGATTGGGCACCGTTCGACGCGGTGGTGCTGGGGAATCTCCGCCCCGGGCTGATGAGCGAGGAGCAACTCGAGTCGCTCAAGATGTATGTCGCCGAGCGGGGCGGCGGGCTGATGTTCATCGGTGGCGAGGGGGCGATGCCCGAAGCGTGGCGGGAGACGGCGCTGGCGGACCTCATGCCGTTTGTGCTCGGTGATGGGCCGGGTGGGTTGCGATCGCTCTCGACGTGGACGAGCGGTGTCGTGATGGATCCGGCACCGGCGGCGGAGCGGCTGGGCGTGCTGCACCTTGGGGATTCCGCGGAAGTTGGATGGCCGGAGTTCCTGAGCGATGGATCGTCGTCGTGGGCGATATTGCGTTGGGCGCAGCGGATCGAGACGAGCCAACTGAAGCCGACGGCCGAGCCGCTGGCGTATGCGCGGGTGCCTGGGTCGATCGACGGGGAGCGTGTGCCCCTGGTGGCGACGATGCGGTTCGGGGCGGGACGCGTGGTGTATGTGGGGACGGACGAGATCTGGCGGCTTCGTTACGCGCGTGGCGAGGCGCTTCCTGAGCGGTTCTATCTGCCGTTGATCCGGATGCTGGCTCGCGAGGGACTGGGACGGGCTGGGAAGCCAGCGATCATGGAACTGTCGGCGGAGCAGGTGGTCTCCGATGAGCCGGTGAGGGTTCTTGTGCGGGTGCTCGACCAGGCGCTGCTCTCCCGACGGCTGGGCACGATCCCCGTGCGCGCGGTGAAGAAGGGAAGCGGCGAGCCCGCCGGCGATGTTGAACTCGTGCCCGAGAATGAGGGCGCGACCGAGTCGCTCTCGAGCGTGTATAGCGGGCGGCTGGTGCTCACAGAGCCTGGCGAGTACACGATCGTGACTCGTGACCCCGCGTTGGCCGCCGCTGGTGTCGCCTCGGAACTGCTTGTGGTTGCTCCCGACGATGAGATGCGCGTGCCTCAGACGGATCACCAGATACTGGAGACGATCGCGAAGGCGACCGGAGGGAAGGTCATCAAGCCCGCGGACATCGCGTCGATCGCCCCACTGCTGCCCAACCGCGAGGTCCGGACGCTTGGGCTTTCGGAGGTCGAGACGCTGTGGGACAAGCCGGGGATCTGGACGATTCTGCTTCTGCTGCTCGTCGTGGAATGGATCGGTCGTCGTTTGGTGCGGCTGGCCTGATCGGGCCGAAACAGTGAACGGTACGGGGTCACTCGGGCGTCACAGGTCCGAGAAAGTCGCAACTCTGGAGTAGAATGATCCGGACCATATTCAAGGGCCGTACTGGATTGGATCGGGTGTCGATACGTACTTGACGATTCGGCCCATGATCTGGCCGACGACGGAGCGCCACGGATGTCAGAGCGGGTCGAAGGACACGAGACAGAGCACCACGCGCGGCGCGAACCGGCGTCGGTCTCGATGCTCCGCTCGCGGCTCGTGCGTGTTCGACGCGTGGCGTGGCTTCGACTCGTCTTCTCGGCGGTCGCGCTCGTTGTGGCGTTTGCGATCCTCGGCGTGTTCGCGTTTGCCGGGCTTGATTTTCTGCTGCGGTTGCCCAAAGCGGTGCGATCTGTCGTCTGGGTGGGCGGCGCCGTAGGTCTGGGCGTGGCGCTCTGGCGATTCGTCCGGCCGGCGTGGGGCTTCCATCCCCGGTTGTCCGACGTGGCGCTTCGACTCGAGGAACTCCCCGAGGCGCAGGCGTCGGGCATTCGCGGCGTGCTGACCTCGGGGCTCGAACTTGGGACGGCCGCGCCGGAGCAGGCGGATTCGCTCGCCAAGGCGGCGCTTGATCGACTCGACCGTGGTGGCGCGAAGCGGTTGTACAGGGCCGAGCATCTCCGGCGGGCGCTGATGTGGGGCGGCGTTGCGGCGATCGTGTTGGCCACACTCGCGGCGTGGGCGCCGACGCTCTTGGGCATCGGGGCGCGGCGCGTGCTCACGCCCTGGGCGGATGTGTCGTGGCCGAAGCGGACGGGAGTGGAGAACGCGACGGAGACCCGGGCCTTTGCGCTTGGTTCGGCGGTTCCGCTACGGGCCGTGTTGACGAAGACGACCACGCCCGCGGAACAGTCCGAGGTGAGCGTGTTCTATCGCGCGCGGATCAACGGCGTGACAGGCGAGGCGCGACGGGCGCTAATGACGTTCCAGCCGCGGGCCGAGGGAGACGCGGCTCGTTCGCTCTCGCTTCCGCTCTTTGAGCGACTCGTGGAGACGACGCCGATCCTGGCGAGCGCGGGGGCCGTGGGGAAGGAAGTGCCCGAGTCGGAGAAGATCGAGCTCGAGTACTGGTTCGAATCGGCGGACGACACGACCGAGGTCGAGCGACTGCGGCTCGTGCGTGCGCCCCGGATTCTGTCGGCGAGCGTGCGTGTGGACCCGCCCGAGTATGCCGACGCGGACGTCGCGAGCGCCGGTGTGTTTGCGCATGGCCTGCGTGAACTGTCCATCGAGACCAGCGAACGGCTCACGGTCTCGCCGATACTGGCGAGGTCCACCGTCACACTCGACCTGCTTCTCAACAAGTCCATTCCCCTCACCCCCACCACAACACCCGAGGGCACGAGTCTGACCGACGGGGATGTGGGCGGGATGTTCACGGGCTTTGCCGAGGGAGCGGCGCCCATGCTCACGCGGAACGCCAATCGCTGGACCCTTACGCTGCGCGCGACGGGGGCCATGACGCTTCTGCCGCGGCTTGTCGATTCGTTCGGCATCGAGAGCGAGCAGGACACGGCGTTCGCGTTTGAGGTTCTCGACGACACGCCGCCAACGAGCGCGATTCTCTCGCCTGCGAGCGATGAATCGGTGCTTGCGTCGGCCGTGGTCGAGATCGTGGGCGAGGCCCGCGACGACGTGGGTGTGCGATCGCTCGTCGTGCAACGTCAGACGGCGAGGCCGCCGGGTAACTCCGCGGGGGCGCCGGCGGAAGCGATCGAGGACCCGGTCGAGTTCATCGCCGCGGGCACCACAGAGACCGGTGGCTCCCGCGTACGCGTGCGGGCAGAATCGACGCTCGATCTCGCACCTCTGGGCGTGACGCCCGGCGACGAGATCTGGCTGACGGCGATCGCGACCGATGGCTTTGACCTTGGCGAGTCGCCTCGCGGGCCGGTGGTTTCGCCGGTGCGTCGCTTGCTTGTTATCAGCGACGCGCAACTCGTCGAGGAGATTCGTACCGAGTTGCAGGCCGTGCGCGACGCGGCCCGTCGGCTCGAAGAAGAGCAGTCGCGGCTCACGCAATCGCTCGGTCTGGCCGCGGCACAGTCCGCCGCGGCGCGTCAGCAGCGTGCCGTGCAGAACGCGATTCGTGATCGGCTACACCCGGTGGACGAGACGCTCGATCGGCTGGAAGGTCGTGTCACGCGGAATCGGTTGGACGATGGCGCGATCAAGGATCTGCTTGGTGAGGCGGGCGAACTGGTGCAGAGGGCCTCGGACGCGACGGAGGCCGCCGAGGGTGCGCTCGACGCGCTCGCACAGGATGAGACTTCGAGCGATGCGCGCGAGGCCGCGCGAACCCAGGCCGAGAAGGCCCAGCGTGAGGCGGCACGGAACCTGACGGAACTCGCGGCTCTCCTCGAATCGGGGCAGGATTCATGGGCGATCCGTCGCACGCTGGAGCGATTGCTGAGTGACCAGCGGCAGATTCAATCGCAGACACGAGCGGCGGCCACTGAGACGCAGGGTAAGCCCTTGGAGAATCTCACCGAGCAGCAGCGGGCGGATCTCGAGCGGCTGGGGCAGCGACAGGAGGAACTCTCGCGCACGGCGTCGGCGGCGATCGACACGATCGAGCAGCGTGCCCAGCACATGCAGCAGGCCGACCCCGGGCAGGCGAACGCGATGCGTCAGGCGGCTCAGCGGGCGCGCGAGGCCCAACTCTCTGTGCGTCAGCAGGACGCCGCGCAGCAGATCCGGCAGAACCAGACGGGTCGCGCCGATCAACAGCAGGAGCACGCGGCGGAGGCGCTCCAGCAGATGCTGGAGCAACTGCAGCAGGTCGAGCGTGAGCGTGATGCGGCCCTTCGACGGCAGGTCGCGGAAGTTCTGGAGTTGATCCGCGGTCTGATCGCGACGCAGCAGGGCGAGCTCACGCGGCTGGTTGACGCCGGCGAGGGCGACCTTACGGGACTTGACGCGGGGATGGTTGCACTCGACAAGGCGACGTTGGGCGTGATCGATCGGGCCGAGGGTGATGAACTCGGTCAGGTTCGCGCGCACCTGAACGCCGCGGAATCGGCGCAGGCGCAGGCCGTGGGCCGGTTGCGGGCCACGCCACCGACCGCGTCACTGGCCGAGGAGCGTGAGCGGGAGAGTCTCGCGCGACTCGTTGACGCCGAGGACGCGGCGAAGAAGGTTGACGAAGACGCCAGCGAGCGTGAGCAGGATCGGCAGCGGACGGAACTGGCGAAGAAGTACGCGGAGATCCTCGAACTCCAGGTGGCCTTGAGCGCCGAGACCGAGGCGTTTGCGGGGAAGGACCTCACGCGGCGGGATCGGCTGAGCGTGCGGGCGCTTGGGGCGAAGCAGGCCGAACTGCGCGAGCGGGTGAAGGCGATGGAATCGGAAGCCGAGGGGTTGACCGACGCCGTGGTCTTCGCGTTCGCGCACCGTCGGATCGATGGGGCGATGCAGCGTGCGTCGGCGGCGATGGGCGAGGGTGCGGTCCCGGCGGCGGTGCGCCGGGATCAGACACTGACCGAGAGCACGCTCGCGTCGCTGCTTCGTGCATTGGCCGAGGCGAAGAAGAAGCGTGACGAGTTCGAGGAAGATTCTGGCGGTGGTGGCGGCGGGGGTGGTGGTGGATCGGGTGGGCCGCCGCCGCTCGTGCCCCCGGTCGCTCAACTGAAACTCCTTCGGGATCTCCAGGCGGAGGCGGCGACTCTGACTCGCGACGCGGCGGATCGTGCCTCGCTCGATGATGCGAGGGCCGCGTCGGAGTTGCAGGGCGAGATCACGGGCCTAGCGAAGAAACTGCTCGAGGAACTCTCGAATAGTGGCGAGACGCCGCCCGAGACGCCCGAGGAGCCCGCGCATTCGCCAGCGCCGCCGGGAGGTGCGTCATGAGACGATCGTCGGATACAGTGCACGCCATGTTCGCGGCTTTTTTTGCAGGATGTGGACTCGCCACGTCTGCATGGGCCGCACCCGATGCGGATCCGCCGGCAGACGCGAAGCCGCCCGCGACGGCCGTGAACAAGGACACGACTTCGTCGAAGGCTGCCGACGAGCCGACGCTGGATGATCTCCTCGGGTTGACGCCGACGACCAAGCCTCAGGACACGACGACGCCGGCCTCGAGCGATGATCCAACTGGGGCGGCACGGCGAGATCGCGACCTCGATCATGCACTTGACGGCACGACGAAGGCCGATCCTTTCGAGTCGGCGATCGACCTCATGGAGTTCGCGACCGATCGCCTTCGGACGGCGTCGGACACAGGAATCCAGACGCAGCGCGCCCAGGCCGACGTGCTCGTGAAACTCGACAAACTGATCGAGGAAGCGAAGGAGCGCCAGCAGAAGCAAGATAAGAAGAACAAGCCGCAGGATCGACAGGAGCCCGATCAGCAGCAGCAACAACAGCAGCAGAGCCAGCACCAGCAACAGTCCCAGCCGACGAATCAGGCGGGTGCGCCCAACATCGCGCGCCAGGACGGCCCGGGCGCCGATGTGCGCGCGGGCGGCGGGGCCTTGTGGGGAAATCTGCCTGCCCATATGCGTGACGCGCTCCGCCAGGGGATCACCGATCGGTTCAGCGCGGCGTATCGCGCCAAGACCGAGGCGTACTACAAGCGCCTGGCCGAGGACGCGACTCGCGGGGGCCGGAGCGAGAACACGAACCCATGACGCCGACGCTCGCCACGGCAGTTCTCGGTGTGCTCGTCGCCGGCTATGCGGGGCAGCCCGTGCCCGATGCACCGTCGTCGAGCGTGCCGTCGGCGCGACATGATTCCGCGGCCAACTCGCCGGGCGAGAACGAGATCACGCCCGAGCTCGAGAAGGCGTGGCGTTCTGGGCTTGCCGCGTTGGCTCGCGAGCAGCGCGATGACGGGTCCTTCGGCGACGGCGCCTTCGGGAGCAATGTCGCGATCACGTCGCTCGCCTGCCTCGCGTTCATGGGCGATGGTCACGTCCCCGGGCGCGGGATCTATGGCGAGAATGTCGCCAAAGGGCTGGAGTTCATCCTCTCGAACTCGCAGGAGAACGGGCTGGTCGCGACGCCCTCGGCCAATGTCCCGATGTATGGGCACGGGTTCGCGACGGTCTTTCTGGGCGAGATCTATGGCATGACGCGGGGTGGGCCTGACGCCGCCCTCTCGCAACGGGTGCATACGGCGCTTGTGAAGGCCGTGCGCCTTTTGGAGACCACACAGAATCCTGAGGGCGGGTGGCGGTACAACCCCGTGCCCTTCGAGGCGGACGTGAGCGTGACAATCTGCGCGGTGATGGGCCTGCGGGCGGCGCGCAACGCGGGGCTGGAGGTCTCCAAGGATGTGATCGATAAGGCCGTGGATTATGTCCGGGTGTGCCAGAACGACGACGGCGGATTCCGATACATGAAGCAGGTCGGCGCGTCGGCGTGGCCTCGGTCGGCGGCTGGCGTGGCCACGCTGTACTACGCGGGAATCTACGAGGACCGCGCCATCGAGTCGGGTCTGGAGTACCTCGAGACCAACGCCTCCAATGCCTCGTTCTCGATGGGGCAGATGCACTATTTCTATGGGCAGTACTACGGCGTGCAGGCGATGTTCCTCGCCGGGGGGAAGCACTGGAGCCAGTGGTGGCCCAAGGTCCGAGAAGAACTCCTGAGAAGACAGGGAACGGATGGGCTTTGGGACGATCCTTCCGTCGGAAAACCCTACGGAACCGCCATGGCCCTCATTATCCTGCAAATGCCGAAGCGATATCTGCCGATTTTCCAGAAGTGAAGCCCAACCGATTCCATCGACTCGCGTTCCTGGCTCTGCTCGCCGCCGCTGCTTCGGCCCGCGCGCAGGTGGTCATTGACTCACAACTCCGCGAGCACCACGCGCGCGATCTTCGACTGGCCGATGGCGTCTTCCACTTCACGAGCCAAGGTAAGGCCGACGAAACGCTCTCGATCTCTGATGTGCTCGCCATTCTGCCCGATCGCGTCGCGGGCGTGGGGAGTGGAGATACCGACGATTCCGAATGGATCCAGGTCGGGCGTGACCGCATCGCACCTGCGGGATGGATCGAACTCACCGATGGGCAGCACCTTCCCGGTCGCCTGGAGATCGCCAACGTCAAGCCGGACTCGGTCTCGTGGCGGCATCCGTCGTTGGGCGCGTCGGCCTGGCCGCTCGAGTCCGTGAGCGTGATCGCGATGCAGTCCGACGTTCGCGCCAAGGACGTCCCTCCGGCGTCGGCGGGCGACGTGGTCCTGCTTACCAATGGCGATCGTCTCGAAGGATTCGTCGCCTCGATCGGCGAGACGCTGTCAATGGATGTCGGCGGGCAGCCACTGGAGATTCCGGCCGCGCGAGTTCGCGTGGTTCGGCTGGCCAACCCGCTCGCGCCCGCCCGCGGCACACGCCTGCGTCTCGACGACGGCACGATCGTCGCCTGCTCGATCAAGGCGTACGACACAAGGTCCCTCACGATCACGACGTCGGGGAGCACCGAGCCGAAGGAGATCTCGCCCCGTGAGGTCGTGAGTCTGAATCTTGCCGCGGAGCGCCTCGTGCCGCTCGCCCGCCTTTCCGGTTCCATGACCGGTCCGGAGTCACGATTCTGGATTCCGCCGATGCGAGTGGAGGGAGACTCTGCGGCACCTCTCGGCGCCAACGACGTGACCATCTCTGGCCCAGGGACCGCGTCGTGGCTCGTTCCAGCGGCAACCGCGCGGGCGTCGATGACGCTCGAGCTCGCGCCCTCGAGCCGCGAGTATGGCGATCTGACGGTTCGTGTCTTGATCGATTCGCGCGAGGTCGCGAAGCATCGATTGACGGCGGATTCCCCCCGTGTCGAGGTCCGCGTGGATCTTGGGATAGCGACCGACGCCAAGGAGCGGACGCTCGCCGTCGCGATCGAGCCGGGGCAGGCGGGTCCCATTCAGAACGAGATCCTCGTTCGTCGAGCCTTGCTTCTCGAGTAGACTGATCCGGTCTCACCGCATTTTGATGGTGGTGAGTGCCGCCGCCACGAGCAGGATGGAGACGATCCAGGCCCGCGTCACGACCTGCGGCTCGGTCCATCCGCCCAGGTGGAGATGATGGTGATACGGCGCGACGCGGAAGATGCGTTTGCCGCCTGTGGCCTTGAAATAGCCCACCTGGAGCGCGACCGATCCGATCTCGGCGAGGAAGACGCCGCTCATCAGGAGCACGACGAACTCCTGGCGGATCGCAACGGCGAAGTACCCGATCAATCCGCCGAGGCTCAACGCTCCAACATCGCCCATGAAGACCTGAGCCGGCGAACAGTTCCACCACAGGAACCCCAGGCACGCCCCGATCACCGCTCCCGCGAGCACGGGCAGTTCCTCGGCGTTTTGCACGAACGGCACCAGCAGTTCCTGGGCCCGCGACTG
The DNA here is from genome assembly GCA_964628245.1 of uncultured Phycisphaeraceae bacterium. Taxonomy (GTDB): domain Bacteria; phylum Planctomycetota; class Phycisphaerae; order Phycisphaerales; family UBA1924. Next base: position 267,618 of record CAZVMU010000003.1, read on the forward strand.
GTTCACCGCGATCACCGAGATCACGAGCACCCCCACCGTGGTGATGGCGCTCGTCCCGGTCGCGAGGCCATCCATGCCGTCGGTGATGTTCACGGCGTTGCTCATGCCGGCGACCATCAGCGTCGCGAGCACGATGAAGACGGGAGCCGAGAGATAGATGAGGCCTGGTGACGGGTTTCCTTTGACATACGTCTTCTGGAACGGGAGGGTGAGGACGTGCCGAAGGTCCTCGGCTCCGCTTCCCTGGCGGTAAAGGAAATAGCCGACGATCAGACCGATGCCGAGTTGGAAGACGAGTTTCTCCCAGGCATACAGCCCCTGGCGGCTGGTGCTTCCGCGTGATTTGGCGGTGAGTTTGAGATAGTCGTCCACGCCGCCGACCACGCCGAGCCACAGCATCACGGTGAGGCCGAGGTAGATATACGACGAGCGGATGTCGGCGAGGAGGAGAACGCTGACGAGGATCGCCCCGATGATGAGCACGCCACCCATGGTGGGCGTCTTCGCCTTGCCCACAGAGTGCTCCCGGAGCGCCTCGGCGTCGCTCAGCCCGGAGTCCCCGATCTTCAGACGCACGAGTTCGCGGATCACACGCTTGCCCAATAGGAGCACGATCGCGAAACTCAGGAGGCTGGCGGCCAGAGCGCGGAAGTCACGCTGCTCCAGCACCTGGAGGTATCGATAGACCCCAAGGTCGGTCTCGAGTCTGTACAGAGCCTCGTGGAGAAGGTAGATCATCGCTCGCGTAGGGGCTCTATCGGGCGAAGGCGGCCGTGGGCGAGAGTCGGCGGGCGATCCGCTCGAGCGCGTTGCGGCGTGAGCCTTTCAACAGCACGAAGTCGCCCGGCTCGAGCAACTCGGCGACGCGCGTCATGGCCTGGTCGTCCGCGCGGTCGAGGCGCGTGACCGAAGCGGGGGCGAGCGAGACGATCGCCTCGTCGGCGGCGTGACTCGAGAGTTCACCGATGAAGATCGCCCGGTCCACACCCGGTGTTGTGGCGATGGCTCGTCCGATCTCCCGGTGCAGGGCCGGCGCGTTGGGGCCGAGTTCCAGCATGTCGGCGAAGACGACGACGCCGCGCGATCCCGGTGGCTTCACGCTCGAAAAGACGCGAAGGGCCGCAAGGACGGAGTCGGGGTTGGCGTTGTAGGCGTCGTTCAGGATGCGGATTCCGCCGACGTCGATCGCCTCGAGGCGCATGGGTGCTCCCGATGCCCTGGCCAGCCCGTCGGCGCTTTTGGTCCAGTCCAGACCCATCACAGACGAGACCGCCATGGCGAGGGCCGCGTTCTGGGCGTTGTGCTCGCCGAGCAGGCGTGTGGTGCACTCGCGGCCGGAGATCGTGAACGTCGAGCCTTCGAATGAGGTGTTTCGGAGGGTGAATGAGAAATCTTTGTCGTCCTTCGCGTGCTCGTGACCCCCTCGCCCGCCACGCCCCACGCGTCGCAGCGTGCACTTTGGGGCGCGGGCGGTGGTCGCACGGTCGAGTTCGTCGCATTGCGCGTTGATGATGGCGCACCCGCCGGGCGCGATCGCGTCGAGGATCGACAACTCCTCCTCGATCACGCCCTCAAGCGTGGCGAAGCCCTCGAGATGCTCGCGCCCGATCGAGGTGAGCACGGCCACGTCGGGTCGAATGATCTTTGCGAGCGGGAGCAACTCGCCGGGGGCGTTCGTTCCGACCTCGCACAGGAGATATCGATCCTCGGGCGTGGCGCGCAGGATCGTGAGGGGGACGCCGATGTCGTTATTAAAACTCTTGGCGGATGCTGTTCCCTTGATCGAGGCGGCGAGCACCGCGTCGATGAGGCGAGTCGTGGTGGTCTTGCCGTTGGAGCCTGCTACGGCGATCACCGTCGCGGTGAGACGACTTCGGTGTGCCGAGGCGAGGTCGCCGAGCGCCCTGCGGGTGTCGGCGACACGCAGCACGGCGAGGCCGGCGGGGATATCGCGGGGCATGCGGTGCACCATCGCGGCACCAGCCCCCGCGCGGGCGGCATCCTGCAGGAACTCGTGGCCATCGAACTGATCGCCACGAATCGCGACGAAGAGTTGTCCGGGGAGGATCGCCCGCGTGTCGGTCGAGAGACCCGTGAATGAACGCGAGGCGTCCATCGGCGTGAGCCACTGACCTGCCGTCGATGTTGCGAGAAACTCGCCGCTCCACCCCGTCACACGCCACCCCGCGATCTGGCGCCGGCCGCGCGTGGGCGTCGGGTCTTGTGTTTCCCGGGATGGCGCTCGTCGAGAATCGCCCGCGCGACCTCGCGATCATCGAAGCGGACGCTCAGCAGGCCGCCGTACCCGTCGCTGACGATCTGCTCGGTCTCGTGGCCCTTTCCAGCAATGACGACGACATCGCCGGGCGTGGCGTGCTCGATGGCATGGCGGATCGCGCGTTCGCGATCGATCTGCACCACAACTCGGTCGCGATCTCGAGCGTTGATACCGGTGAGAATCTCGTCCACGATGGCCGAGGGCTTCTCCGACCTTGGATTGTCGCTGGTGACAACTACACGATCGGCGATGCTCGCCGCGATCTTCCCCATGCGTGGGCGCTTGGTTTTGTCCTTATCGCCGCCGCAGCCGAAGACCGCCCAGAGGAGCGGGCTTGAGGAGGACGCAGCGGAGCCGGCGCCGGTGACGACGGGGCTCGCGCGATGCCTCGGCGCGGGCATCGCCCGAGCGACGGCCTCGAGGACGCTTCTCAGACTGTCGTCGCTGTGCGCGAAGTCCACATAGACCGAGACCGGCTCGTCCTCGCGCGACACACGCTCCAATCGTCCAGGCGGGGCGTTCACGTGGGCCAGGCCTTCGGCCAGACGTGTGTCATCCAGGCCCATCGCGTGGGCCGAGACGCACGCTTGGAGCACGTTCATGGCGTTGTACGCGCCGATGAGTGGCACGCGCGAGGTCAGCACGCCCCACGGGCCTGTGAGTTCCAGCACCATGCCGCGGATGTCGCCGTCGATGATCCGGACCGATGCGTCCGCGCCCGTGGCCCCGCACGCCGTGCAACGGACCACGCGGGCTTTGCATCCGCGGACCATCCGCTCGGCGTGCGCGTCGTCCATGTTGACGACGGCTGTCGCGTCTGTGTCGAGCATCTCGAAGAGGCGGGCCTTGGCGCTCGCGTACTCTTCCATGGACTTGTGATAGTCCAGATGATCGCCCGTCAGATTCGTGTAGACCGCCACGCTCACGCGAAGCCCATCCACGCGACGCTGGTCCAGCGCGTGGCTGGAGGCCTCGAGCGCCGCCGCCGTGCACCCGGCCTCGCGCATCACCGCGAGGGATCGTGACAATTCGATCGCCGGCGGCGTGGTCATCGACGCCCGCGCCACCTCGGCTCCGTCATCCACCATCACCGTTCCGATCAGGCCGCACCGCTCGTTCGCGGCGTTCAGGACCTTCCAGATCAGGAACGACGTCGTCGTCTTGCCGTTGGTCCCGGTGACGAGAACCAGTTTCATTTTGGTGGATGGATCGCCATAGAACCGCTCGGCGAGGCGTGCCGTCGCGAGATCGACATCGTCGGTGGTGAGGACCGGCACACCGGGCGCTGGGTCAATCGGCGCGTCGGCCAGGATCGCCACGGCTCCGGAGCGGAGGGCCTCGGCCGAGAACTTCTTGCCGTCTTGCTTCCATCCCTGACGGGCCACGAACAAAGACCCCGGCACAACGGTCCGGCTGTCCTCGGTGATATCGCAGATTCGGATCGATGCCCAGTCGCGGACCCTTGGAGGGACCGTTGAACACTGGATCGGCAGTCCCTCGATCAGCGCCCCAAGCCTCATCCGTCGCCCCTTCACCATTGCCACGATTCTCGCGGCCGCCACATGCCGCACCGGCGATCATATCGACCACCCGCCCGCGCCCGGCCCATGTTTCACGCCTCGGGGAGAATCAGCATCGCGTCGCCGAAGGAGTAGAACCTGTACTCGGCGTGGACCGCATCGGCGTAGAGGGACCGGAGTCCCGCGGGGCCGCCGGGAAGGATCGCCGCCACCATCGCCATCAGGGTCGATTTGGGCAAGTGAAAGTTGGTCAGCAGCCCATCGACCCACCGCCACCGATAGCCGGGCGTGATGAGGATCCGCGTCTCGAACCAGTCGTCCGGCTTGGGATCCTGCAACCCGGCGAAGGCCTCGAGCGTTCGAGCCGACGTCGTGCCCACGGCGATGACGCGACGACCTTCACTCTTGGCCTGGACTATGGCGTCGGCAGTCGCCTTGGGGACCAGGCACCACTCAGCGTGGATCGGGTGGTCCTCCACGAACTCGGTTTCCACGGGCTTAAACGTCCCCGGGCCGACGTGGAGCACCACGCTGGCGCGCTGGACACCCTTTGACTCGATCGCCCGGAGCAGTTCGGGAGTGAGGTGGAGGCCGGCCGTCGGCGCGGCGACGCTCGAATGGGTCGGGGCGTCGGTGGTCGCGTCGGCGAACGTCGTCTGATAGTCGGAGGCGTCGCGATCGATATGCTCGGGCTCGCCCGCCTCGCGCCGTGCCCGTTGGATATAGGGCGGGATAGGCGTGCCACCGATCCTCGCGAGCGTGGCGGCTGCGTTCTCGCCATGTGGTGTGCCCACCACTCGAACGACCCACGCGCCCGGCTCACTCTCGGCGCGTTGTTCGACGTTCAGAACGATTCCTGTCGGCTGGCGATCGCCACGGAGCAACTCGAACGCCATGCCCTCGCGAACATGCTTGGCTCGAAGGAACACGACCCAGCGAGGTGATTCGCCCGCGTCGGTCGCGAGGGCGTGGATGAAGAGACCCTCGGCCGAGCCTCCGGTGTCCACGCGTCGGGCGACCAGCCATGCCGGGAGGACATGGGTCGTGTTGAGGACGAGCAGGTCGCCCTCGCGGAGCAGATCCGGGAGATCTCGGACGTGGCGATGCTCGTGTGGCCTGGTACCACGAGCCACAAGCATCCGCGCCGAATCGCGGGGGTTTGCTGGATGCCTGGCGATCAGGCGTGTGGGCAGGTCGTAGTCGAGTTCACTGGTTCGAAGCACGCCGTCCTCCGCACGCGACTGGAGTGTTGCCCCACGTCAACACACGGTAGAACCGGCCGACTCGCGCGGACTGGTGCTGGCTTGCGAGAGCAGACGGGGTGAACTTCTCGGACACACGGCGATGCGCGGCCCCAGGCACGCCGCTCGCCCTGTGTCTCTCGTGCGAGTTGAAGGTCTCCAGAATGGCTGGCTTCGTGTGCTTGGCCTTGAGCCGACGCAGCGTCGTGGTGTTGGCGTCCGAGAACTCTCACGCGGCGAGGATCGTCTCCATCGACACATCGCGACATGTCCGCGCGTCGAGTCCATGCCGAAGGCCGAGCCGATGACGCCCGCAGAGCCGCCCGCCCGGCAGACGGGGCTGATGCCCGCAGGCTGGGCAAGGTTGGGCGAGTTGCTTCCCGTGGCTATGGAGCCGCCACCGGCGAGCCGTGGTCGTGTGGTGACGTCCTACGCGTTGCTCTCGGGCGTCCCCGTGGGGCGGGTGATCGATATCACAGGGTGATCGGCGTCCTCGCCGCCGAAGATGGTCCGCAGCGCCCTCGCGCGGTACTCGAAGATTCGTCGGACATCACGATCCACGAACATGGGGTGCAGGATGATGCCGAGGGGGGATTGAAACTCGACACGATCAAGGCATCGCGTGCCGCCGCGTTCCTCGTGGAACCGGTGCTCGTGTCTCCAGAGTGAATACGGCCCTTTGATCTGCTCATCCACGAATCGGTGCGGCGGCTCAAAGACTGAGAGCCTGGTCCGCCAGTGGACGCGAACTCCACGGATCCGAATGCGATAGTCCAGGATGACACCCTCGTGCACCGGCGTGTTGGGCGGCGTGAGTATCGTAAAGTTCACCCACTTTGGCGTGATCCGCTCGAGATTCATGATGTTTGTGAAGAAGGGCCAGAGTTCTTCGGGTGTCACAGGGAGCCACTGGGAGACTTCAAGCACTCTCATGCCGGATCGTTCGCCTCAGTTTGGCGCGTGGATGCTGCGAATGATCTTGACATGACTCTCTTGATGAGTTCGAAGGGCCTGGTTCGGGCCGCGAGCATGATGACCCTGGGTCTCGGATGCGCCCCGGCGTCGTCCGATCCGCCGACGCCCGAAACTCCGAGCACGCCGACGGGCATCACGGTCCACTTCAGTCCGATTCGAAGCGGCTGCGCCAGTCGGCGTGGTGGCGCGTTCCCACTGGCCTGCCGTTTGACCGACACGCGTCCTGCCGCGCTCCGTGTTCCTGAGAATCAGGATCATCTTCTCTTCACGCAGGTGTATCTCGGCGATGCCCCGCTCGAGCACCCGACGCACATCGCGTGGCGGGAGGGCGACGCCGATCACCGGCCCATGATCTGGGTGGATTCGAACGCCAACGACGATCTCACGGATGATCCACCGATTGTGGTGACTCCCGAGAAGTACGTGGACCAGGCCGGTGAGACGCTGACCAAGTTCACCTGTTCTGCGCCGGTCACCGTTCCCTACACCAATGGTGTGCGAGCACCCGGGAGCGTGATCTTCACACGATGGGACGATCGCGACGCCGCCCGCGCGCCATTCAAGGGTTCGCTGTATGCCATTGGTGATTTTGGCATGGAGGGCACCATCCGATTCGCGCCCGACAGGCCCGAGATCGCGGCACTCCTCTTTGACGAGACCGGACGGGGCGACTACCGCGGCGATTTCAACGGCAATGACTCGAGCATCCGTTTGCTTCTCGATCTCAATGGCGATGGCACGTTCAGCAAGCGAGGCGAGATCTTCGACCCGCGCAAGCCTTTCAACATCGGAGGCGTGGTGTATGAGATCCATGGGCTGAACTCCGATGGTTCCTCGTGCACGCTCGTCCGCTCCGACGCCTGGGTGCGCGAGATTGCGCTCCCGCCCGATGTCCGTCCCGACGCGAAGGCGAGGCCGTTCACGCTCGATATGGCCGATGGCACGACACGGCGATTCCCCGAGGACTTCGCGGACCATCTGGTGTTGATCCATGTCTATCGACTGTCGCATGGCCCGAGTATGGAGTTGGCCGAGGGTGTCAAGCGTGTTCGGGCGATGCTCGTCGGGACCACGCAGGACGGAGCGAATCGGCGGACGATCGAGTACATCGGCGTGAGCGCTGATCCTCTTGTGGTGCCCGTCGTGGATGGTCTCGTCGGGCCGCCGGCTCCAGACGCGTGGCGAGAGGCGACACGGAGCGCCATGGCCGGTGAATGGAAGCGAGTCGGGCTGGATTGGCCTCAGGCGCTCGACTGGATGCGGGCCTCGGAGTTTGTCGAGACGTACCACGTCGGGTCGAGCAACCCGCTGATTTACCTCTTCGACGCAAAGTCTGGCGTGGTCGTCAACTCGGGGCCGGCGCTGTCGGCAGACTCGATCGAGTCAACGATTCGGCAGGCGCTCGAGCCACGCTGATCGCCTCGCGATAGATCGCGGCGTGCGACTCGGCGTGCGTGGCCCATGAGAACTCGCGGCGGAGGCGGGCGACGCGGTCGGCGAGCGCGCGCTCCGAGGCCGGAATCGTCGAGAGCGCCCGCATGGCGTGGGCGATCGAGATGGGATCGCCCGGCGTAACGACACGCGCGAGTGGATCGCCCCCCGCGACCGCGGCGATCGCGCCCGTCCGCGTGCCGACGAGCCTTGGAACAATCCCCGCGGCCTCGATGAACGAGAGGCAGAACCCCTCCTCGTGCGAGGCCTGCACATACAGGTCCGCGTTGGCGAGTGCCGTGGTGCGCTCGTGCTCGGGCGCGTCGGCGATGATGGTCACGATGTCGTCAAGCCCGAGTCTTGTGGACAGGCCGCGGAGCCACGCGTGGTACTTGGGCTGGCGATTCTCGCCCAGGATGGTGAGCCTGGCGTTGGGCAGGTGCTCGCGTGCGGCGGCCATGGCGCGAAGGGAGTCGTGGTGTCCCTTGTGGTGGACCATGCCCCCGACGCTGACGATGGAGAACGTGGCGCCGTCGTTCGCGCCCACGCGCGTCGAGGCGATGGGCGATGGCTCCCAACCGAGCGGTATGTTCCGCAGTTTTGTCCCCGCGCAGCCCGCGCGGAGCGCACTCTCCAGGATCGCCTGGCTGTGGGTGATCGCGTGTGTGAACCGGCCCGCGCCAAGCACACGGCTCCAGAGCGCATGCCGGGGCGATCGAATCAGGTTGCGCAGCGTGCGGTAGGCCGCGTTGATGCCGAAGAATGCTGGGGCGGTCTGCTCGAACGGCGGGACGCAGTGGATGGTGATCACGACGGGCACGGGCGAGTGCGTCGTGACGTGGGTCAGGAGTCGGGCGCCGCCGCCGATGACGTGGACCAGGTCGGGCGCGAAGGCCTCGATAGCCCGCGCGAGGTCGTGCTCCGAGGCGGCCTCCCACGGATACGCGAGCGGAAAGTGCGTGAGGTCCTCGAGCAGTGGCTCATACTCGCCCGGCGCACGATCCGAGGCGAGTGCGACGGCCGCCCCTCCGGCACGCATCGAGATCAAGAGCCGATCCGTCTCGCGCTGGATTCCGCCCCGACCGAAGTGGGTCATCCCCGTGACCACAAGCACGCGGGGCATGCCGGGCATTGGCCTCTGCGGTGGATGTGGATCGGGTGAGGCAGTCATCGTCGAAAGGCGTTGGTCGGAGCGTTGCGTCGGATAGGGGTGAATCGGTCGTGTTGGGCGCGCAGCGACACCGCCCTGGAACATCGACCGGACCCGCGTTGTGCCGTGAACTGACATGCCCCCGCCGCTGGCCTCGATGATGACATCGGGCCACACTCCCTGAAAAAACGCCCCAGCCCCGATCTGCGGCACCAAACCTTCGAACGCCCCCACGTCAAATGGGGGGGCCAAGGTCCGAGATCTCTTTGTCCCTACACTTCTCCCATGACTCTGCGATCACTATTCGGACATCGGATCGTTTCGGTTGCGGCCATCGCGATGGCACTCGTGGTAGCGGCGAGCGGGCTTGGGGGGTGCCACGCCTCGAAGTGGAAAGCCTACTACGCGACGGCCACGGACGCGCCCGCGCTGAACGCGGGTGATTCGGTGGACGTTCGCCAGATCACCTGGACGCGAATGCAGGACACCAAGCAGCAAATGGCCGACATGGCCAACGCGACGAACACCCACCCCGACGAGTGGGACGACGCACGGCGACTGGAGGCCAAGACCAAACTGCTCCAGGGTCTCCAGGTTTCCGAATCGCCCACGAGTGTGACCGTCCTGGGCGAGTCACGGTTCATCACGACCGACGAGGCACGCCCCGATACCGCGCAGGGCCGTGACCGGATCATTGGTTTCGCTCGCGAGGTCGGGGCGAACCTTGTGGTGTGGAGCGCCTGCTCGCGGGGAATGGCCGATCGCATTCAACCGACACCGGTGACCTCGTACACGACGGGAACGGATCGATTCCCCGACGCGACCGATGGGCGTCGGCGATACTCGACCTACACCGAGACCACGACGACCTGGGTTCCCGTCCGCGTGACAGAAGAGCAGTTCGAGTACATCGCGTTCTTCATTCGGCGATAGATGTTGAAGCCCTCGGGCATGGACACTGCGCATGAGCCGTGAGGAAGAACGCGGGAATCAGGCCACGGGCGAGCACGAATCGCACGCGGAACGCGCGGCGCGCGTGATGGGACGAAGCCCGTCGTGGGCGCGATGGCTCCTGATCGGCGCAATCGTGCTCATGGTCTTCGGGATCGCGTGGCCCATGTTCGCCGGCGGAAGCCACGAGGCTGCCCCCGCGGGCGGAGGCGCAGTCCCCGGCGGGGCCTCACTCATCGATGGTGGCTCGCCTGCGGACTCTGGTGCAACTTCTGAGTCCAAGTCGATCCTGGGCAGCGGGACGTTCCGCCTTGGGTTCAGTTTCGCGGCCGCCTATGCCGTTGGCTACGCGCTGCGGGCTTTCTTCAAGTTCAGCCTCGCCTCGCTGGGGTTCTTCGCCCTCGCGCTCTTTGGCCTGGAGCGAATCGGGTTCATCACCATCCACTGGGACCACTTCGGCGGCGAGCACATCGATTCGTTCACCTCGTGGCTCTCGTCGCAGTTCGAGTCGGTGAAGACCTTTGTGACCGGCGCCCTTCCCTCGGGGGCCGCGGCGTCGGCGGGGATGTTCGCCGGGTGGCGCCGGCGAGATTAGACCTTCATCGCGTCTCCGGCGTACCCTCACGTCCGGTCAAGTCCTGAACCAGAGCCGCCATCCACCGCCGCGATCCGCGCGCGGAAGGAGTCTCCATGTTCGATCGACTGACCGACACGTTCCAGGGTCTGTACAAGAAACTCGCGGGCCAGTCTGAACTCTCCGAGAAGAACGTCAAGGACGCGATCGGCGAGGTGCGCGGCGCGCTCCTTGAGGCCGACGTCCATGTTGATGTCGTCAACTCTTTCTGCGATCGCGTCGTCAAGGAATCTCTTGGGCACGAGGTCACCAAGGGGCTGAACCCGGCGCAGGAAATTGTCGGCGTCGTCCATCGAGAACTCGTGCGGTTACTCGGCGGCACCGCCGAGGACGCCGAGGCAGGACCGGCCGCCACACCCCCACCGCCGATCATGCGGATGAGCCCCGGACCGACCGTGATCATGATGTGCGGCCTGCAAGGCTCGGGAAAAACGACGACCTGCGGCAAACTCGCGGCGTACCTCAAGAAGCGCGGGCGGAGCGTGATGCTCGCCGCGGCGGATCTTCAGCGCCCCGCCGCCGTGGAACAGTTGGAGACGGTGGCGAAGCAGGTGCAGGCCGAGATGCCCGGCGGGGCACAGGTGAGCTTCTACGCCGAGCCGGAGAAGGTCGCGGAATATGGCAAGGCTGTGGGCGTCGCGGTGGATGTGTGCCGTCGTGCGCTCGCCGCCGCCCGTGAGAAGGGGATCGACACGCTGATCCTCGACACCGCGGGTCGCTTGCACGTCAACGACGCGCTGATGGGCGAACTCGCCCAGGTCAATCGGGCCGTCTCGCCCCACCACATCTTTCTCGTCGTCGACTCGATGACGGGGCAGGACGCGCTCGCGTCGGCGAAGGCCTTTCACAGCCGCCTTGAGGTCGACGGCTTGATCCTCACCAAGTTCGATTCCGACACGCGCGGCGGCGCCGCTCTCTCGGCACGATCGGTCACGGGCGCGACCATCAAGTTCGTCGGAGTGGGCGAGAAACTCGATGCGCTCGAGGAGTTCCACGCCGTGCGTGCCGCGGGACGGATCCTCGGCATGGGCGACGTGGTCTCGCTCGTCGAGAAGGCGCAGCAGGAAGTCTCGGAGGAAGAGGCCCAGGAACTCAACAAGAAACTCGCCAAGGGGCAGATGGGTTTCGACGATTTCCTCAAGCAACTCAAGGCCCTGCGGCGGATGGGACCGATGCGCCAGATCCTCGGCATGCTCCCGGGCGTCGGCTCGGCGCTCAAGGACTTCAACCTCGACGAGAAGCACCTCGACCGCGTCGAGGCGATGATCTCGTCGATGACGCAGAAGGAAAAGAACGACGCCGAACTCATCGACATGTCGCGACGCAAGCGCATCGCGAGGGGCAGCGGCGTCGGCGTCGACGAGGTCACCCAACTCGTCAAGCAGTTTTCCGCCGTCAACAAAATGAGCAAGCAGATGGCCTCGATGTCGGCGATGGACAAGATCCGCGCGGTGAAGGAAATGGGCGGCACGGGTGGCATTGGGTCGATGTTCCCGGGGATGTCCATGCCCGGCATGCCCAAACTCAAGGGCTCGTCCGCGGGGGGAGGCGGCGGCAAGTCGCGCTTCAAGAAGCGCAAGTGATCGTCGCTCGTTCCGCGATGCTTGCGGCTACCGTTCGGAGATCGGGAGCACGTCCGGCGCCTTGCCTTGGCTCCACGCGCGGAACCTCGGCCAGAAGACCTCGATGATGAGGATCTTGATGCACGCGGCGAGCGGTATCGCGATCAACAGGCCGTACACGCCCATGAGCGATCCGCCCGCGATCGACGCGAACAGGATCGTCGGCGTGTCCATGTTCGTCGTCTTGCCCTGGATCCGCGGCGTCAGCACATAGTCATCGAGCGCCTGCGCGATCGCGAAGACCACCATCGGCGAGCCGACAATCCACCACCACTCGTTACGCCAAGTTCCCGCGGCGCCTGGTGGCTCGAGCGCCATGAGCAGGATCGCGAGCGGGACGCCCACTGCTCCGGCGAGATACGGCACGAGCACGCTCAGGCCCACGGCCGTCCCTACGACCAGCGGCGCCGGCACGCCGATCAGCCAGAACCCGAAGGAGTACCACACGACCATCAGCGCCGCGATCGTGATGCGCCCGCGGACAAACCCGGCGATCACGCGGTCCATCTTCTGCGCGAGTTCGATCACTCGGCTCTTCTTCCGCTGGGGGATGAGTCCCTGCCAGAAGGCGATCACGCGCCCGAATCCGGTGCAGAAGAAGTAGAAGAAGAACGCCGTCAGAAAGGCCGTGAACCCGATCTTCCAGATCGAACCAACCAGCCCGCTCAGGAGGCCCACGGCTCCAGCGCCGCTCTTGAGCGCCTTCTGCCCGATGTCGGCCATGTTGTTGCGCATCCACACGATCGAGGAGCGCAGGAAGGCATAGACGTCCGAGGGCTCGCCCGACGGGCTGACAACGCCGACGGGAATCGGGTGCGAGGGTTTGGCGGCGCCTGTTGCCGGCGCGACACTCGGAGTGCTGGCCTCGGCGGTGTTGGGTGTTGCCTCGGTGGGATCGATCTCGCTCCCGCCGCTCGGCTTGGAGCCGGCGTTCTCGGCGGGCTTGGTGGGCGTCCCTTCAATCGTCTGGCGGATTGTGTCCGAGAGAAGCGTTGGGCGCTCCGCGCTCTTGGTGGACTCGTTCGATGATTCTGGCCTGGTCTCCTCGGGTGGCGAGATCTTGAGTTCCTCCGACTGGCGCTCCTGCTGCTGGCGTCGGCGTTCCTCTTGCTCGACCACGTAATCGCGGACCTTCAGCCACGTCTTCCCGTTGGCCCGTACTCGCTCGCGGGCCTCGGCATCATTCGGGCGATCGAGCGAGATGATCATCTCGTCCACGTCCCCCACCATCCGCTGGACATACCGCACGCCCTGGACGGTCGCGAATCCCGTCCCGATGACGACAGGCGTGATCACGAAGGCGGCAAACGCGATGATGATTCCCAACGCCGCCCCGTTCCGGCTCACATGCTTCGAACGCGTCATCCACCCAACGAGCGGCTCAAAGAGGTACGCGAGCGCGAGCGCCAGCAGCATCGGCACCGTCACAACGCTCAGTTTGTACCCCAGCCAGAAGATCGAGAGCACCACCGCTACCACCAGCCCGTCGCGCACCGGTTGGATCTGCCAGATGTGCAGATGCTCCCACGTCGAGGTTCTCTTCGACGGCTCTCGTTCGGGCATGCGGCTCCTCGTGTGTGAGAGAAGAGTCGGGCGAGTGGAGTGGAACCGGCCGACCGTTCGGCGAATCCCAGTGGAATCCGGTCAGTTCGATTTCAACTCGGAGAAGGCCTCATCGAAATCGAACACATCGCGGAAGTCCTCGAGCGTGTCGTCATCGGTCTTGCGGAGCAGGCCCGCGTCGATCATGGCGAAGACGATCCGCCCGAAGTCGTCGGTCCGCTCGATGTGCCAGCGGGTGAGCACGGTCCTGGCGAGCAGGCCGTACTGACGGATCGCAAAGTCGCGCAGGCCGATGCACAGCTGCTGCCCGGAGACGTGGCGTGAGTCGTCCTCATCCGAGACGGGGGCCGACGCCGCATCGTCGCCGTGGACGATCTTCACCGTGTGCGAGAGTCCCTCGCGGACGAACTGAAAGGCCTCCGGAGGGAACGGGCCTGCCGAACCCTGCATCGTCTTCCACATCTTCCACTCTGACCAACTCGACTCGCTCACGGCAACCTCCCCATCCCTGCAACCAGCGAACGTGTGTCATGCATCCGAACACCCGCCAACCAGACGCCGGCACGGATCCTAGGCCCGCGTGGAGCCGATCTCGGCCGTCCGCAAAGCCCGCGCCAAAAACCGAGGCCTCCGACCCAATCGATTCCTAACGCACCGATCTTAGTTGAACACCGACTGCACCCCTCCGGTGATCATCAGGTCGATGTCGTTGAGCACCTTCGCGAGCACCAGGCTCAGGATGATGATCGCGATGAAACTCGCGACGAACGCCTCGGTCGTAGCACGCCCCACGCCCTCGGCACCCGCGTCGCACGTGAAGCCCTTGTAGCACGCGATCGTCCCGATCGCCCCGCCGAAGAACACGCTCTTGATCAGCCCGCTCAAGATGTCATACCCATTGATGAACTGGGCCGAGAATCGCCAGTACGCGCTCGGGTCGGCGTCGTAGAACTTCGTCGTTACGAGATACCCGCCGAGCACACCACACAGATTCGACACGACCGAGAGCGCCGGGATCATCGCGACACACGCCACAAACCTTGGCACGGCCAGCACCCGAATCGGGTCCGACGCCATCGCCCGCATCGCGTCGAGCTGCTCGGTGACACGCATCGTCCCGAGTTCCGCCGCCAGCGCGCACCCGACGCGCCCCGCGAGCATCACCGCCGCCAGCACCGGCCCGATCTGCTTCACCATCGAGAGGTTGATGACGCCGCCCAGTCGAGACTCCTGCCCGATCGAGGCGAACTGGAGATATCCCTCGAACGCGAGGATCATCCCGATGAAGGCTCCCGTCAACCCGACGACCGGCATCGACATCGTTCCGACAAAGAACAACTGGCGAGAGAGCCGCTCGCCCCGGGTCCACGTCCGCACCGACGCCAGCCCCCCGAGGATCGCGAGCGTGAAGCGCACCAACCCGCCGAACCCCTCGATCGAGGATCGCACGTGCCGCCCAAAGTTCTCGATGGGTTGGAGGACCATAACTGTCCGCGACTACTCCTTGATCTCGTGGCACAGGCGTCTCGCCTGTGCCTCATTTCCTACGCACTCATGGCCTCGCGAGACGCCGGATTTGAACGACATGACAGCGTAGCCCATCCGTCGCTCGTGAACACTAACCTCATCGCGACATCGGTGAAATGAAAAGGGGCCCGCGCCTCGCGCAGGCCCCTTCCAACTGTGTTTCCATCAACTCGAGTGTGGCGAACGACTCACTTCGTCACATCGATCCCGTGATCGGGCTGTGTCACCTTCTCGGGCTGGCCCTGCACGTTCGTGGTCGAGGCGCCAGACTCCCGGGCCCGAGCCAGATAGATCTCGACGCGGCGGTTCGCCGGCGTGTTCCCGTTGGCGTTGTTCGCCACCGCCGGGCGATACTCGCCCCAGCCGGCGGCCATCAACTTCGCCGGGTTCACGCTGAACTGCGACAACTGGTCGATCACCGCGATCGCTCGGTGCGCCGAGAGCGCTCGATTGGTCGGATGTTGACGAAGCGTCGCGGGGTTGGCGATCCGCTGCGAGTCGGTGTGCCCCTCGATCCACACCTCATACCCGTTTGCCGCGGGCGAGTTCAGCACCTGGGAGAGCGCCTGGAGCGCTGGCCGGGCCTCGCTCTTAACCTCCGCCGAGCCCGACGCGAACGTGAGATCCGAGTTGAACCGCAGCATGCCCCGGCTCGCGTCGAACGCGATGAGGTCCGGATAGCGGGCCGCGAGATCCTCGAGCGCTGCCGCCGTCGTGGCGTCGAGCGGCCCGAACTGGATGTCGCTCATCGACCGCTGGAGATCGCGATAGTCCGCGAGCGCCCGGTCGAGTTGCGACTTGAGCGAACTGTTCTGGGCGAGCAGGTCCGACATGGTCCCCTCGCCGCGCCCGATCCCCTGGCTCAGGCGGTTGCGCTCCGCCGTCAGGTCCGACACCTCGCGCTGGAGTGTGGCGTTCTGGTTCTGCAGCGAGCGGTTCATCGCGCTCAGGCGATCCACCTCGCTCTGGCTGACGCACCCCGTTAGACCGAGGACCATGCTCACAAGCCCGCCCACGACCACGATCGCCCTCACTCCGTTTCGCTTCTTCATGACGCCTCCGAAATGTGTCCTTCCACCTGCGTCGCGCGATCCCTCGGGCGCAACTCCGAGCCTGGTCCCCAAGCGAATCCCGCCGGGCCTCCATCCTATCCTCCGCGCAAAGACAAGTGGCTCGTGGGCCACGACTTGCGACCTAACAGACGTTGCTGGCCAGTTCCCGAACGGGCACAACCTTCTGTGAACCAAGGTGTTACGGAGTTATCCTGATCGCCACCCGCCGCGACAAACCTGAAGTGCGATCACACGTGGCACCAACCGACGAAGGCCTGATCCGTCTCGACCTTGCCGGTATCCACTCGCTCCCGCCCGGTCCATCCACGGCAATCCTCGAACTCCGCAACGTCGAGCCACCGGCATTCAACGTCCATCGCGCGCGCATCCGCATCCTCGCCCTCGCGCCCACCGCCGAACTCGCCAACTCCTCCCGCTTCGCGTCCGCTCACCGCATCGATGCCGCCGATTCGATCCTTATCCCGGGCCTCATCAACGCCCACACGCACCTCGACCTGACGCACATCGGACCGCAGCCGCACGATGTCGATCGCGGCTTCGTGGGATTCGTGGATCTCGTGCGCGCACAACGCGCAACCGATGATGACGCCATCGCCCGCTCAGTCAGTCTTGGCATCGACCGCACGCTCCGTGGCGGCGTGGTCGGCGTGGGCGACATCGCCGGCGCCCCACGAGGAACGCCCAGCCTCGTGCCATTCCAGACGCTCTCCAACTCGCCTCTCTTCGGCACCTCGTTCCTCGAGTTCTTCGCCATCGGGAGGGGCGAAGCCTCGGGCATGGCCGCCATCGATCGTGCGATCGCAGAGTCTGCAGCGTACTCGTGTGGCGTGCGTGCCCGGCTCGGGCTTCAACCCCACGCCACCAACACCGTTTCGCCTCGGGCGTATCGGCACGCCGTGTCGTTGTCGCGCGCGCACGATCTCCCCCTCTCGACTCACCTCGCCGAGACCCTTGAAGAACGAGAGTTCATCGCCCACGCCACCGGCCCGCAGCGTGAACTTCTCGAACGCCTCGGCGCGTGGGACGGCTCGATTCTCGAATCGCATGGACATGGCAAGACGCCGGTCGAGCATCTCATGCCGATCCTCGAACAAGCACCGTTCCTTGCGGCCCACGTCAACGACGCGACAGATACCGATCTCGAAAGGCTGGCACGAACGCAAACGACAGTCGCGCTTTGCCCGCGCGCCCACGGGTACTTTGGCGCGGATAAGCGCCTCGGCCCACATCGCTACACCGAGATGGTGCGCACGGGGGTGTCGGTCGCTCTCGCGACGGATTCGGTGATCAATCTGGACCCGAACGAGGCCGGGCGATTGACGCCACTGGATGATGCCCGCCTGCTGTACCGACGAGACGGGATGGACGCGGACCTGCTGATGGAGCTGATCACGACCACGCCGGCACGGGCGATAGGGCTTGATCCAACTCGTGCCGAACTGCGCGACGGCGGCGAACCGTATGGATTGGCACTGGTGGCGGTCGCACCCGATGCCGAGGGTACGCCGGCGAGATCACCCGCACGCCGAGTGCTTGAATCGATGGCCACGCCAGAGTTGTTCTGCATCGCGACACGATGAGTCATGCCCGTCCCCTCACCCATGCCCAGACCCCGTCGCGATTTCTATGACGTCGATGCCCAGACGCTTGCCGAGCGTTTAATTGGGATGGTGCTGGTGCGCGCCACGACGAAGGGAACGCGGCTGGCGGGCCGGATCGTCGAGACCGAGGCCTATCTCGGGCCGATCGATCGCGCCTGCCACACGTTCGGCGGGCGACGGACCGAGCGCAACGCGACCATGTGGGGCCCCGTCGGGCATGCGTACGTCTACTTGACCTATGGCATGCACCACATGCTCAACGTCGTCTGTGCCGAACCTCGGGGATGGCGAGGTGGGGCGGCGGTCTTGGTACGGGCGCTCGAACCGATCGAGGGGGCATCGATCATGGCCGAGTATCGTGGGCAGTCAGCGCCAAGATCACTCTGCAGCGGCCCCGGAAAGTTGTGCCAGGCACTCCAGATCGATCGCGCCCTCGACTCGACGGATCTCGTCACGAGCGAGACACTCTGGCTGGAGCATGCTGAACGCCCGCAAGATTGGCGGGTGATCCGATGCTCCAGAATCGGCGTGGACAACGCGGGTGCGTGGGCGACGCGACGACTCCGCTGGCTGGTGCGCTCGCACCCGCACGTCAGCGTCCGCGCCAAGAGCGAATCGAGATCGCGTTGAACGTGCCGGAAGCACCTTCGAGTGATCACCTCCACCACCATCACTCGTTCGGTCACTCGGTTTCAAGGTTTGAACCAGCCAAACAACAATAATTACGGCGTGGTCAGACTCGACTTGCGATTGATCGCGACGAGCACGATGCCCAGCATCGCGAGCACGCATGCGGCGGCGGCGGCGGGGAGAAGCCACCCGGTGCTGCGGACGGGGCTGTCGATGAACTGGTGCGTCGGGCCACTGCGGGGCATGAGGTGGAGCGCGGCGTCGTACTGCCACGTGCCGACCTGGAGTTCCTGCGGTCGCTTTTCCCGCGAGGGGTACTGGAAGTGCTCTTTGTGGAATGTGCCGTCGGGCAAGAGTTCATAGAGGTCGAATGTCCAGTCGGTCTTGAGGACCTTGCCGAAGGTCTCGGGGTTGATGCCCGGGGGGAGATTGCGCGTGACAACGACGAGGCGGTCGGTCCGTCCTTCGTCGCCGAAGGCTTGCTCGATCTCTTGGTCTTTGAGACCCGTGGCATCGAAGAAGCGGAGGACCGTGAGCCAATCGGCGTGCTTCAGGAGGCCGGGAATCGGTTGCTGCGGCGGAATCTGGACTCGGAGGCGGAGTTGCTCCTCGCCGAAGGTCACGAGTACGGCATCGTCAGGCCCGCGACCATCGCCGATCTCGGCGAGCGTGACTCGCCTGCCGGCGTACGTGAACTCGGTTTCGCCGACGGCACGGAAGACCCAGTACTTGCGATCTTTGGCGACGTTGTCGTTGTGGACGCGATAGGCGAGGGCGATGCCGCTGGCGATGAAGCCCGCGACGCCGAGGAAGATCATGAGCCAGGGGAGCCAGGGCGCGATCGCGGGGCGATCGGCGCTCGATGAGGCTGGCGAGGGATCGGGCATGGGGTTCGGATCAGTGGCTAGCAGGAGCGTGCTCGGCGGCGCCATGACTGGAGGTACCGTGATCTGGCGCGGCGACGCCGGGGATGACGCCGGAGATGCCCGTGGAGGGGCGAGAGCGATCGCGGTCGCTGCGGGTTGTGTGGTGCTCGGCGGCGTGGCCATGCGAGGCGTGGGCCTCGAGTTCGGCGAACTTTTCGGGGCCCCACTCCTTGAGCCAGCGTGCACGGCTGTCGGCGACGATCGCGTGGCCATCGGTGACGTTCTTCATGCCGCCCTGGGCGATGCCGCCGCGTTGGAGTTGGCCGCCCTTCTCGGCGTAGATCATGCCGCGGCTACCGAGATCGATGGAGGTGAAGCCGAGGAAGAGGACGAACGCAAAGAGGGTGACGGCCATGACGACGGTGTTGAGTGGGTTGTCGTACTTGAGTTGCATGAAGTAGGCCATGACGAGGAGGGCCTTGACGACGGCGATGCCCATGCAGAAGACGATGTTGACCCAGCGGGGAAACTCGATGTGGAAGGCGTGGGCGAGATAGGCCTCGGCCTGAGCCTGGCCCACGGTCAGCAGCGTCAGGAAGAGGAGCACCACGAGGATGTTGCGCAAGGTGAATGGCCCGACGATGACGTGGGAGTGGTGCTGGCCATGGCCTGGCTGCTCAAAGCCGTGGGGGTCGAGCACGTCGAAGGCCTGGGATGGGTCGTTGGTGTGGGACATGGGGAGATCCAATTTCCAGAGGACCAAATTACCAAATGGCCAAATTGGGCGGTGAAGTGGATGGAGAGTGCTAGGTGCTAGTGGATGAGGTAGAGGAGGGGGAAGAGGAAGATCCAGATGAGGTCGACAAGGTGCCAGTAGAGGCCGGCGATCTCGACGCCGGTGTAGTAGGTCGGGCCATAGGTCATCTTGAGTGACTTGAGGTAGACACGGGCGATGAGGATCATCCCGATGATGACGTGGAGGGCGTGGAGGGCGGTGCCGCAGTAATAGACCGACCACCAGAGGGGGATGTTGGCGTCTTTGGCGAAGGGGTAGTCGAAGAACTGGCCGGGGCGCTTGCCGCCATAGCCCTCGACGAACTTGAAGAGCCCGCCGAGTGCTTCCTTGGTGTGGTGGACATCGGCGAGGTGCGGATCGAGGAAGAAGAACCAGCCGGACCACTTGGGGGTGTACTCGAAGAGGAACTTGATGGCGAGGAAGAGGATGCCGCAGACGATGGTGATGAGGAGATTCATCCTCATGCGGGCGAACTTGCCGGTCTGGCAGGAATAGATGGCGGCGGCCATGGTGTACGACGAGAGAAGCAGCACGACGGTGTTCGCACCGCCGAAGCGCCAGTCGAGTTGGCTGGAGCCCTCGGCCCAGGCCTCGGGGTAGAGCATGCGGAAGATGGCGTAGGCGCAGAAGATCCCGGCAAAGAGGAGCACTTCCGTCGAGAGGAAGAGCCAGAAGCCGAGTTTCGTGCCATCGAACTCTTCGGCCTGCGAGCGCCAGTGGTGCCCGTGCTTGTACCGCGCAAAGGCGGGGGCGTTGGGGTCCGCCGGGTTGTGTGTGTGAGCGTCGAGAGTGGTCATCGTGGGTTCCTGGGTCGTTGGTGGACCAGCGATGGTGGTCGATCAGTGGCCGGCGTGGATCTGGGCGACCTGCTTCTGGTCGGGAAGGGGGTAGTCCTTGGGATCCCAGTGGGGCGGGACGACGGCGTCGTAGTCGTATGGGCCGTGGGTCACGATCGGCTCATGGTGGAAGTTGTGGGCGATCGGGGGAGAGTCGGTGGTCCACTCAAGGGTGAGGCCGCCCCACGGATTCGGCGGGGCCTTCTTCCCCGCGACGAGCGAGTGGACCAAGACGAAGGCGTGGAGGAGGAAGCCGACGAGGAGGAGGAACGAGCCGTAGGTCGAGATCTCGTGATAGGTCGTGAACTCGGTGACATACGAGGCGTATCGGCGGGGCATGCCCTGAGCGCCCATGAGGAACTGGGGGATGAAGACCATGTTGAAGCCGACAAAGACGAGGATGGCGGCGAGCATGGAGGGCTTCTCGGCGTACATCTTGCCGAACATCTTCGGCCACCAGTGGTGGATGCCGCCGACGAAGGCCATGATCGTGCCGCCCATCATGACGTAGTGGAAGTGGGCGACGACGAAGTAGGAATCGTGGAGGTGGACATCGGTCGCGAGGGTCGCGAGGGGGAGGCCGGTGAGCCCGCCGATCGTGAAGAGGAAGAGGAAGATGAGGGCGTAGAGCATCGGGGTGTTGATGGCGATCGAGCCTTTGTAGAGCGTGGCGATCCAGTTGAAGACCTTGACGGCGGTGGGAATCGCGACGAGGAAGGTGAGGCCCGAGAAGATGAAGGAGGCCATCTCGCCCATGCCCGTGAACATGTGGTGTCCCCAGACGAGGAAGGAGACGGCGGCGATGCCCAGGGAGGCAAAGGCGACAGCGCGATAGCCGAAGATCCGCTTGCGGGCGTGAACGGCGATGAGCTCAGAGATAATGGCCATCCCCGGGAGGATCATGACGTAGACGACCGGGTGGGAGTAGAACCAGAAGAAGTGCTGATAGAGGACGGGGTCGCCGCCGAGGGAGGGATCGAAGATCCCGATGCGGAAGAGCCGCTCCATGCAGAGGAGCAGAAGCGTGATTCCGATGACGGGGGTGGCGAGGACCTGGATGATGGCCGTGGAGTAGACGCCCCAGATGAAGAGGGGCATGTCGAACCAGCCCATGCCGGGCGCCCGGAGTTTGTGGACGGTGACGACGAAGTTGAGGCCTGTGAGGATGGAGGAGAAGCCGAGGACGAAGACCGCGAAGACCATGATGGCGACGCGGGAGAAGCCGAGATCGGTGAGCGTGGAATACGGGGTGTAGAACGTCCAGCCGGTGTCGACGCCGCCGAGGATGATGGAGAGGACAGCGAAGATGGAGCCGATGACGTAGATGTACCAGGAGAGCAGGTTGAGGCGTGGGAAGGCGACGTCTTTGGCGCCGATCTGGATAGGGAGGAAGAAGTTGCCGAGGGAGGCGGGGACACTGGGGACGATGACCATGAAGACCATGATCGCGCCGTGGAGGGTGAAGGTGCGGTTGTACCAGTTGTTTCCGGCGGCGGTGCTCGTGGCCTCCGGTGCCGTGAGAGACTGGAAGAGCGAGCCGATGACCTTGCCCCCCTCGATGCGCGTCGGCTCGAAGAGCTCGATGCGGACGAGGATCGCGGCCAGCCCGCCGATGAAAAAGAGGATCAGGACGGCGAAGAGATACATCACGCCGATCTTCTTGTGGTCGACGGTGGTGGCCCAGTCCCAGATGTTGGAGAAGAGGCTGCCGCGGGAGGCGAGGTAACTCTCGTCGTGGTGCCCGTGCGAGGCCGCGTGGGGCTTGGCTCTGGATGTATCGATCGTGCTCATGGCTTCTTCCTACTCACACGGGGAATCGCAATCGCGATGGATTCGGCAATCAGTGGGTGGTTGGTGCGGACTCGGGTTTCGGTGCGTCGGCCTTCGGAGCCTCGGCGGTTGCGGGAGTCTCGCCCTCAGGGGCGACGGCTCCAACACAGGGGTCGGGGCCTTTGTAGTTGGCGCTGATCTTCTTCATGTAGGCGATGAGGCCGTTGATCTGCTTTGGTGAGAGTTGGCCTTTGAAACTATTCATGGAGTTGGGGAAGCCCTGCACGATCTTGGCGGCGGGGGTCTCGATGGATTCGAGGACGTAGTTCTCATCGACGACACCCGTGGTGCCGTCGGTGAAGGTCTCGGTCTTTCCGAACATGTCCTTCCACGAGGGGCCGGTGTTCTTGGAGCCATCGACGCTGTGACAGGCGGCGCATTGCATCTTGTACGTGCGCTCACCGAGTTCGCAGGGGGGCATGTTCTGCGAGGCCTTGTCGAGTGCGGCGAGCCACTTCTTGTATGTGGCCTCGGGGACCACGCGGAAGATGGCGGCCATCTCGGAGTGGTCGTCGCCGCAGTACTCGGCGCAGAAGAGCCAGTGGTCTGAGTAGGGCGCGCCGATGAGATCCTCGTAGCCCTTCTGGATCATGTCCCGCGTGATGGTTTCCTTGCCCGACGGCTCCTTCGCGTCGAACCAGACGTAGGTGTATCGATTGGGGAAGACGTCGGACTTGATCCGCATGTCCGGAACCCAGAAGGCGTGCATCACGTCGGCGCTCAGGAGGCGGAACTTGAGAGGGCGGCCTGCGGGGACGTAGAAAATGGGCTGGAACTTCGCGCCGAGTTCTTTGGAGTCGTACGACTGGTAGCCGCCTGGGTAGGTGACGGTCCAGTTCCACTTCTTCGCGTCCACGATGATCTCTTCGGCATCACCCGGGGCGACCTGCTTGGCGATGTAGCCCTTGAACCCGGCGAAGAACATCCAGACGAAGAAGAGCGTGGGGATGATCGTCCAGACGATCTCGAGCGTGGTGTTGTGGGCCTTGCTCGGCTCGGCGGGCTTGCCCTCGACGCGCCGGTAGCGGACGACGAAGTAGGCCATCAGCACCATGAGGAAGACGAACCACGCGACGCAGATCCACCAGATCGCCATGAAGACGAAGTCGGTGTGCGTGGCGGCGTCGGAGGCGGCGTCGGTGCGGAGCCAGAGTTTCTTGAAGAAATCGGCTTCCGCGAGCGTGGTGAGCATCGGGATTGAGAGGAACGTGTCGATCATGCGTGGGTCCCCGAGCCAGCCGCGGGAGTTCCTCGCGACGGACGGTCAGCGGGCGAATCATGTGGAACGGGATCTGTCGATGGTGTGGCAGTGGCCTCGGCCTCGAGGCGTCGGCGGCGACGCTTGATCGCCCGCTCGCCAACAAGGAAAATGGCGATCGTCGAGGCGAGCAGCACGAGCGTGGCGAGTGCGCCGACACGCATGATGCGGAAGGCCTGGAGCGTATACGACCCGGATTTGGGGTCGTACAGATAGCAGTACGCGACGATGCGCTCGCCGATGGACTTCATCAGACGGCCCGAGGCCGCCTCGTTGAGCGCCAGTTTCAGGTCTTTCGCGGGGTACGAGAAACCGTGGAAGTATCGGGCGATCTTGGCGTCGGGCGTGGTGATGAAAATCGCGGTTGGGTGGGCGTACTCGCCGTTGTCGAGGCGACGGTACGGGAAACCCAGGGCGTTGGCGAGGGCGCGATTCGACGCGGTCTCGCCAACGTGGAACTGCCAGTGGTCCTTGATGTTCTGGGCGACGGTGGTGTCGCTCGTGTCGCGGTTGTAGGCCTCGAGGAAATACGTCTGCTGGGCCTTGGCCTGGTCGGGCGTCTCGTCGGGGTTGAAACTGAAGATCAGGATCTGGAAGTCCTTGCCGACGTCGAGGCCTTCGAGGTTCTTGACGCCGGAGAGGAGTTTGTCGAGTACGGCAGGGCAGGCGACGGGGCAGTTGTAGTAGACCATCACCACGATCGAGGGCTTGTTGGAGGTGAAGGCGTCACCGAGTCGGACGGCCTTCCCATCCTGATTCGTGAACGTGGTCTCGAGGGGGAGTTGGGTGCCCAGGTGCTCCTCGATGTCGAGACCTAGGGTCTCCTCGGGCTGCTCGTTGGACTGGGCGAGGCTCGGCATGCTCGCACACACCGCGAGTGCGGCGACAACGAACCGGGCGAAGAACCCGAGTCGTGTGCGGTGTGCTGGTGTGGCGTGGTGCGTCATGACGTGCGTTGGCTTCACATTACTACTTTGAAATCAGGAACCGCGGGACTTGTAGCGATTGATGACGGCGTTTCGGGCGGCGTCGAGGCTCGCATCGACCTGCTCGCGGGCGGTGGCCTTGTACTCGCGCGCGGGTTGAGAGAGACGCGTCCACCCCTCGCGCTCGACGAAGGTGTCGCGATACTGGGCGGTGTATGACTGGAAGTAGTACCACAGCGCGGCGACGGTGATCCCGACGACGACGATGGTGGCAAAGACCCAGAGAGAGATGACGCTCGCGTTGGCGATGCCGGCGTGCTCCTGCTGTGGGATGCCCTCGGCCCGGGTGTGGCTGTGCCAGTCGTCGGCGTGCTCGTGGAGCGACGGGGTGTGGCCGAGTGTGGGGTTGTGGTGGGCCATGGTCACGGTCTCCAACGGGCTGGTGGGCCCGGGTGGGTTCAAGCGGGACGCGGGTAGGTCAGACGTAGTTCTTGTGCTCCAGGGATTCGGGCATCCACGGGTCGTTCACCGCGACGAGCGGGACCGAACGCATCCGCATCGCGACGAACCCGGCGAAGCAGGCGAACGCCGCGAGAATGCCCAGAGCATCAATCAGGAATCGGCCGGCCCCGGGGACTTCCGCCTCGGGAACGCCCGTGTAGGTCAAGGGGCGGACGACCCAGTAGACATCCGCGACGTGGAAGAGCAGGGCGACCAACGCGCCAACGGCGGCGAGGCCGGAGTTCTTCTTGATCACGCGGCTGATGAAGAAGAGGAACGGGAAGGCAAAGTGCCCGAGGATGATGGCGACGAAGAACGTCTTCCACGCGTTCTCCGTGCGATAGATCATGTAATGGGTCTCTTCGGGGAGATTGCTGTACCAGATGAGGAAGTACTGGCTGAACGAGATGTACGCCCAGAAGACCGTGAACGTGAACATCAGTTTGCCCAGGTCGTGGAAGTGCTCCTGGGTGACGAGGCCCTTGAGTTTGCCCGCGGCGTTCAGGCGGGCGAAGAGGAAGATGACGACGGCGATCGCGCCGTACGCCCCGCCCGCGAAGAAGTAGACGCCCCACATCGTGCTGTAGAAGCGGAAGTCGAGGGACATGGTGTAATCGAATCCGGCGAAGGCGGTTGAGAGGGCCATCACGAGGATGCCCCACGAACTGGTGAAGCGGGCCTTGGCCGAGAGGTGCGGGTCGGGATGGGTGTCCTGGGCGCGGCTGAGGGAGATCAGGCGACGCGTGAGGAACGTCCAGAGGAAGGCATAGAACGCCATGCGAGCGAAGAAGAAGAGGGGGAAGACAAAGTCGTGGGCGTGATCGCCCTTGGGGAGACCGGCGGGGAGATAGAAGAACGCCCACTTCTTCTGCAGGAAGTGGTCGCTCCGCATCGCGGGGTCCATCCACGTGAAGAGCTTGCCGTGGAACATGAAGAGGTCGAGCAGGGCGATGACCGCGACGAAGATGAGGGCGAAGGGCGTGAAGGCGGCGATGTTCTCGAACTGGCGGCGGACCGTGGCCGTCCACCCCGCGTTGAGCAGGTGAAAGATCATCACAAAGATCGTCGCGGCGCAGCAGATCGCGAGGACCGCGCTCGCGCCGACGTGGACGGCGGCGAGGCCCTGAGCGACGCTCACGCCGGCGAGTCCGGCCTTCGCCAGACCGATGGTCGCGATGGCGAGGACGGCGCCCACACCGATCAGTCCCTGGCTCATGGCCTTCGAGCCGGTGGGGAGCGTGATGTTCGAGAGGTCGCGAAGCGCGGGATGGTTGATCGCCGCCCGGACGCTCGCGGATTCGGCCGAGATCTGACTCATGAGCGGCCCCCAGTGGTTGTCGAGTTCATCGGTGTGCTCGCGGCTGGCAACGAGACCGGCGCGGTCGCCGCAGCCGGAGTTGCGCCCATTGCGGGGCGATTTTCCTGAAGGACGCGGATCCATGCGACGATGGCCCACGAGTCGTTGATCGAGAGGGCGTGGGCGTAACCGGGCATCTTGGCACCGTTCTCCACGCCGTGGCGTGAGGTCGAGAAGATGTACCCGTCCTTACCGGTCTTCTGCGTCTTGTCGCTGTACTTGGGATCGTGGAAGTTGGGAACGGGGTAGGCCCACTGGCGGCCGACCATGCCCTGGCCGTCGCCTGAGTAGCCGTGGCACGCGGAGCAGTAGATATCGAACCGCTCACGGCCCCTAGCGAGGAGCGCCTCATCGACCGCGACCCGGGCGGGAAGTGTGGTGACGAAGGAGTCGGGGTTGGAGGCGTCGGCAAGGCCCGTGTAGTAGACCGTGTCCTCGTGGAGATACGCCTCGCGGTCGGCGGCCCGGCGCTGGGCCCAGTCGGCGTTGTCCAGATCGTCCGTGGTCATGGCATTCTGGCCAAAGGCAACGGTTCCAGGAACGACGTGTCGCATGGTGCGTCCGTCTTCATAGAACTCGCTTTTGGCCTGCGTGCGCCACTTGGGCTGATCGTCAAGGTCTGGGAAGAATTGGTGCGGCGGCTTGTCGGATCGCTCGCCGCGGCAGCCGCCGGCGACGATCGAGGCGAGCGCCAAGAGGCCGGCGATGGCGATCCCGCCGTGCCGTGTGGTGTGTGTCGTGCTCATGGGGTGGGTGCTCATGGTGTTCCCTTGCGTGGCTCTACTGCTCCACGAACTCCACATGGGTGGCGCCGGCGCCGCTCAGGAACGCCTTGGTCTTCTCGGGATCGAACTTCGAGTCCTTGGACTCGATCGCGATGACGAAGCGGTCGTCGCTCACGCGGAGGAATCGCTCGCGGTTGAAGAGTGGATGGAACCACAGGGGAAGATCGTTCATGATGAGCATCCCGAAGAGCGCCGTGAACGCCGAGATGAGAATGCCGATCTCGAACGTGATCGGGATGTACGCCTCCCACGCGTCATAGGGCTTCCCCTGCACCGGCAGCGGATAGTCGCGGCTCATCCACCATTGCATGAGGTAGCCCAGGCCTGCGGCCGAGATACCCATCACGAAGACGATGACCGGGAGGATGGTGCGCTTCACGCCCATCGCTTCTTCCATGCCGTGGATCGGGAAGGGCGTGTAGACGTCCCAGTGGGTGAAACCGGCGTCGCGAGTTTTTTCGGCGGCGTGGTAGAGATCGGCGGGATTCTTGAACTCGGCCATGACGCCGAAGATCTCCTCGCCGGACTTGGTCACGTACACCTTGGTGGCGTGGGACATCAGTGGGCCCCTCCGGTCGCCGCGTGGGCGGCGTGATCGTGGTGGTCGTCGTGGTGGTGCGGGCTGGCCTGGGGCATGACGGCCTTGAGTTCGGCCATCGCGAAGACGGGGATGACCCTCATGAAGATCAGGAAGAGCGTCAGGAAGATGCCGAAGGAGCCGGCGAAGATCATGATGTCCACCAGCGTCGGGTGGAACATGTGCCACTCGGCGGGGATGTAGGCCCGGTGGAGGCTCGTCACGATGATGACGAACCGCTCGAACCACATTCCGATCGTGACGAGCGCCGAGACGAGGAAGATCACCGCGGGGCTCTGGCGCATCCGCTTCATCCAGAAGAGTTGCGGCGAGAGCACGTTGCAGGTGATCATCGTCCAGTACGCCCACCAGTACGGGCCGGTCGCACGGTTGATGAAGGCGTAGACCTCGGGATCGCTCCCACCGTACCACGCGATGAAAAACTCCATCGAGTACGCGAAGCCGACCATGGAGCCCGTCGCGAGGAGGATCTTCGCCATGTTCTCCAGGTGGCGGAGCGTGAGCAGGTCCTTGAAGTTGGGGAGGAGTTCCCGCAGCGGGATCATGAGCAGGAGCACCATGGCGAACCCGCCGAAGATGGCGCCCGCGACGAAGTAGGGCGGGAAGATCGTCGTGTGCCACCCGGGGAGCACCGACGTCGCGAAGTCGAACGACACGATCGAGTGCACGCTCAAGACCAGCGGCGTGGAGATGCCCGCGAGGATGAGATACGCCGCCTCATACCGATGCCAGTGGCGGCTGCTGAATCGCCAGCCGAGCGAGAGCAGGCCATAGATCCGCGCGCGGATCATGTCGATCCGGATCGGGATCAGCGGTGTGAGCACCGGGCGCTCGGGGTCCTTGAGCAGCCGCATCTGGGCGCGATCGCGGAGAGCCGCAAGATCGGGGATCATGCCCATGTACCAGAACAGGAGCGAGACCGTGCCGTAGGTCGAGATCGCGAAGACGTCCCACAAGAGCGGCGAGCGGAAGTTCGGCCAGATGCCATTGGCATTCGGAATCGGCGGGAGCATCCACGCCATCCATTGGCGCCCGATGTGGATGCCGGGGAACGTCGCAGCACAGACGACGGCGAAGATCGTCATCGCCTCGGCCGAGCGGTTCACCGCCGTGCGCCACTTCTGCTTCAGAAGACACAGCACCGCGGAGATGAGCGTTCCGGCGTGCCCGATACCGATCCAGAAGACGAAGTTGGTGATGTCCCACGCCCAATCGACGGCGTTGTTCATACCCCACGAGCCGATGCCCGTGATCACCAGATAGAGGATGAAGAGCCCGCCGATCTGGGCGAGGGTGAAGGAGGC
The DNA here is from genome assembly GCA_964628245.1 of uncultured Phycisphaeraceae bacterium. GTDB lineage: Bacteria > Planctomycetota > Phycisphaerae > Phycisphaerales > UBA1924. The sequence goes on from CAZVMU010000003.1 coordinate 296,871, forward strand.
CATGAAGACCGGGAGCCACCACCGCGGCGCGCGGTTCTCGGCGTAGCCACAGACGATGTCGGTGACCTCGTGGAAAGATCGGTTGTTGAGGACAAGAGGCGAGCGCACGCCGGGCGTGTCGATCAGCGAGCCATCGCCCGTGACGGGGTCGAGGTTGAAGCCGATGTTGGCGCCCCGCTCGAGGCCGGCCTCGCGACGTGCGGCGAGATCGTCGGGATGGTGCGTCGAGGAACTGCTCATGCGTGGACTCCCATGCCGGCATTCTGGTCCGACAGGACGTTGAGACTGAGGGCGTAACCCCGATCACCGTGGCGCTTCCTGGGATCGATTCGGTAGGAGTGCTCCGACGGCGCGTGTCCTGAGCCCGGTTCGGCATGACCATCACCATGCCCGCCCTCGTGGTGCACAGGATCAGCCACCGGCGTGCGGAGCGCGGGGTTGGGGTTGTTGATGCGGACCATGTGGCTGGTGCGCGGACGTGTGTCGAGATAGCCCAGGAGCATGTAACTGCGGGCGTGATTGCGGGTGTGGTGGACCTTGCTCTTGGGGTCGATGGTGTTCCCGAAGGTGATCGCCTCACTGGGGCAGGCCTGCTGGCAGGCGACCTGGAAGAACCCGTCGGGAACGACGACGCGCCCCTGCTCGTCGCGCAGGTCCTTGAGTTTGGCCTCGACGCGGGCGCCGTTGATGCGCTGGATGCAGTACGAGCACTTCTCCATCACGCCTCGCATGCGCACCGAGACGTTGGGGTTCTTCCCCATGCGCTCGATCTCGGCCATCGTCTCCTTGGTGGAGCGGAGACGGGGCGGGATGAGGTTGATATTGATCTTGTTGTGCTCGCCGCTCCCGTTGACGCCGCCACGATCGGGGGCGACGGACTCGACGATGTCTTTCCCGATGTAGTCGCCGTTGAACGAGAACTTGCCGTACTCAAAGAAGTTGAATCGCCGGACCTTATAGGGGCAGTTGTTGGCGCAGTACCGTGTGCCGATGCAGCGGTTGTACGTCATGTAGTTGATGCCCTCGGGCCCGTGCACCGTGGCGTTCACGGGGCAGACGGTCTCGCACGGCGCGTTCTCGCAGTGCACGCACGCGACGGGCTGGGAGAGCATGAACTCGGGGTTGTTGAAGTCGTCGCCGACGAAGTAGCGATCGATGCGCATCCACGCCATCTCGCGGCCCTTGGCGACCTCACGCTTGCCGACCACGGGGATGTTGTTCTCGCTCTGACAGGCGACGGTGCACGCGCCGCACCCCGTGCACGACGCGAGATCGATCGTCATCCCCCACTGCTGGTCCATCGAGTAGACCGAGCCGGGGGCGGCGTCGCCCTTGGAGGCGTTGTACGGATTCTCATAGATCGACTTGAGCGGCGGAGCGTGGGCGAGTTCGCCGAGCCACTCGCCGAACTTGATCTCGGCGGAGTCCTGATAGAACGTCGCGCCGCCCTCCTTCATCAGGCCGCCGTGCTTCTGCCACGCGGCGAGGTCGGCGGTACGCACGATCGATGTGCGACCCTCCATCGACCAGTGGTTCTGTGTGCTGGCGATCATGTGTGTGCCGTCGGCCTTCGCGACGACCACGCCGCCCGCCGAACGCGACGCCATGCTCGAGTGACGAAGCGGATAGACATTGAACCCCACGCCATCGGCGACTCGCCCGGTCTTCTCGCGTCCATAACCAACAGTGGCGAGGATCGTGTCGTCGGCCATGCCCGGAAGGATCCACACCGCCGCACGGACCGTGCGTCCATCGAGCGTGATGTCGGCCATGCGCGCTTTGGGATACTTCTCGTCGTTGTAGATCGTGTTGGGATCGCGGTCGCTGTACGACACGGGCGCGAGCCCGAGGTGCTCCGCCGTCTTGGGGCTCATGAGCACCGGATTGTCCCACGTGACCATCGTCCCGATCTGCGGGAGTTCCTGGAGCCACGAGCAGTTGGCGTATCGCCCGTCGTGGATGCGCCCGAGCGTGAAGACGATCTCCAGACCTTCCTTCACCAGCCCATCGAGCGAGCCGAGCGACCGCGCCACGCTCGCGGGATCCGCGGCCGGGGTCGCGGTCTTCGCCGTGCTCCCCGCGACGACGCCATCGAACAGGGCGCGGCGCCATTTCTTCTCAAAGTCGGCGCCTCCGAGTTTCTGCTTCCACACCTCGCGGACGATCTCGTACGCCTCGATCTTCTCGGGGATCGAGTCCTGGGCGAGCATCCAGAGGAACTCGACCTCGCTGAGCGCCGGCTCATAGATCGGCGCGATCATCGGCTGCGTCGGCGCGATCGTGCCGTCGTACGCGATCGTGTCGTCCCACGACTCGAGGAAGTGCGTTCCGTTGAGCGACCACGTGGAGGCGGCGGCCGTCTCGGTCGATCCAACCGAGAGCGTGATCCGCGTCGGGACCTTCGCGAACACCTCGGCGAACTTCAGATCGCCCGGTGCGTTCAAGACCGGATTCGCCTCGACGCAGACGATCGTCGAGATCTCGTTGGCGAGGATGCGCTGCGTGAGTTGCGAGAGCATCGTCGTGCCGTTCATCGCCTCCTCGTCGGTCAGCGGGAGGTACGAGACGCTCGTGCCCACGTTGCCGAGCGCGGCGTTGAGCGCGTGCGTGATCGCGTGGACCGCGGCGGGCATGCTCGGACCGGCGACGATCAGCGACTTGCCGCGATTCGTCGCGTCCAGCAGATCCTGGGCGGCGTACTGCACAAACTTGGACTCGTCGCCACTCAAAGGCGCCGCCTTGACGGCGTTGAGGGCGGAGACCAACGCCGCGCTCCCCTGGCCCAGCTTGGGCAGCATGTACTTCGCGAGTTCCACTGCGGCGGCGACGACGCGCGAGGGTGACAAACGCAGACGGTGATCGGCTTGTCCGCCCGTCACCGTGAAACCCGGCTCGATGACATACAGGCGGCTCATCGGGTCGTGCACGTCCATCACGCGACGCGTGCTCGCAAAGCCACGGGCATTCGTCAGTCCATCGGGCCCGAAGCCCAGGAAGTCGCTGTCGAGCGAGAGGATGCACCTGGTGCTCTCCCGCGAGAAGTTGTACACGGGGCGCATCGGCTTGCCGAACGCAACGCGCGAGCCCTCGATCGAGGCGATGTCGTCCATCGCGCGATACTCGACCCACGACGCCTCGGGGAACCGCTTCTTCACCGCGGCCCGCAACGCCTCACGCGTCGGACCCGACTTCTTCTCGACGATGAAGGCGAGTTTGCGACCGCGGTCGTTCGCGTGCGTCGAGAAGTGAGGCCCGGCCCAGGCCTTGAAATCATCCCACGTCGGCTCGGCATCCTTGGGCGCGCTCGCCGCACGCTCGCCGCGATACTCGGGCCACTTCAACCGGTCGAGGTCGTACAGCGAGAGGATGCTCGCGAGCGACCAGAGCGAGGCGCGGCCGCGGTTGATCGAGTGGAGTGGGTTGCCCTCGATCTTGGTGGGGCGACCCTCGTGGGTCTCGACGAGGAGTCCCTCGGCGCCTCCATCGGGGTGCGGCATGCTCGTCGCGTAAAAGAGGGGCTTGCCGGGGACGATCTCCTCGGGCACCTCGCGCGAGTAGGGCATGATCTTGTGATTCGGACGCCGGCAGCCCGGGATGACCGCCACACCGGCGAGCGCCATCGAGGCGCCCATGAGTTTCAAAAAGTCTCGGCGTGTCTCGCCAGTTGCGATGCCTCCTGATGCGACAAGAGCCTCCGCCTCGCCGCTGACGCGCGAGAGTTCCGACGCGCCCGCGGGGAACTCACGCTCGAGGTGCTCGCGGAAGTCCGGAGAGTCCGCCGCCTCGTCGAGACTGCGCCAGACGGGCTTGCCGTGCAGACGGGGCAGATCGCGCCGCACCCGGGCGAGTTCCTCTCGGGACGACTTGGGCGACTTGGCCTTGGGCCCGTTCGTCGAAGGACATTGATCGGCGTGGCTCATGGGTTCTTGCTCACTGTGCCGGGCGAGGCGTCGTGGCTCTCAGGCCCGGGGAAATTCGATCCGGTTCGCCAATGACTCAGAGTGGGACTAGTAGTGGCACGCGCCGCAGTTGGTTGGGCCTTGCACGTGGAATGCCGGGATCTTCACGTCACCCAGCGTCCCCTGCGAACTGCCCGTCTCCTTCTTGACCTTCTGCCGCTCGCGGAGGGTCTCCTCGGCGTACGCGAGATCCGTCACACGCGTCGGGTCCACCAGGTTCTCCTTGCCGCTCTTGTGGCAATCGAGGCACCAACTCATGCTCAGCGGCTCGTGCTGATAGACCACCGGCATGGTGTCGATGCGTCCGTGGCACGAGAAGCAACTCACGCCGACCTTGATGTGGGCGGCATGCGGGAAGTTGCGGACATAATCCGGCACCTTGTGCACGCGACGCCACTCGATCGAGGCGTCCACCGAAAACGCGTCACGGATGAACTGCGTCTTGCCCTTGTGCGTGTTCGTCGGCGAGGGATCGACGAGTTTGGCGAGACGCCCGTCGGCGTGGCATCCGTAACACGTCGCCACGTTCGGGATGTTCGCCTCGTCGCTCTGGTCGATCTTCGTGTGGCAATAGCGGCAATCCAGGCCCAACTTGCCCGCGTGGATCTGGTGATTGAATCCGCCCCCCGGCTGCGTCGGCTGATAGCCCACGCTCCAATACTTCGGCGTGAAGTAGTACCACATCCCGCCGACCACCGATGAGACACCCCCAAGCCCCACGACGGCCGCGATCACACGAATCGTGTTGATCGACTTCGGAAATATCGAGACGGACACCGGGCGACCCCTTTCCAATTGGCGTCACCGTGGCGCGTTCCGAATGCCCCCGGCGACGAGTTCAGGATTTGGTCAGCCTATTTTTAGCCGCACACGCAGATTACTGTCAAACCGGAAACCTTTCGTGTTCGGCCGAACATCAAAGACCGAGAACACCAAGAATACCAAACAAATATAAAACTTTAGCGGCGAACCTCCTTCATCAAACCTGCGTGAACATCGAATCGGAGCCTTGATCTATGGGAACACCGACACCACTCTCGAACGCAACTGCTGATTCTGCAGCCACTTGGAGACTTGGTATCCTCCGCGGGCTGGTGATCTCGCTCGGCCTGTGGGTGGCATGGTTCGCGACGCACATCCCCTGGGCAGGCATCGGCGAACCGGTCGCCCTCGGCATCATCGGAATCACATGGTTTTTGGTCGCGATGGCCGGCGCGAGGCTCGCGCCGGCCTCAAAGTGGTCCGTCGCAGTCATCGCGGGCCTCGTCGCCGGCGTGATCGGGCTGCTCGCGGTCGGGTCGAAACTCACCGAGGCACCCTCAACAAGCGGGACGGCCGGCGCGACGAGGCCCGACGCGGCGCTCATCGTGTTGGGTTTTCTCGCGACATCGCTCGTGATCTCACTCGTGGCACACGCGATCTCGCGCAGCGAGCGCGTCATCACCACCCAGCAGGCGAACGCGCGCATCGCCGGCGTGATGTCGCTCACGATGGTGCCGCTCATCGCCATCGGCGGACTCGTGACGAGCACAAACTCGGGCATGGCGGTGCCCGACTGGCCGGGGACGTTCGGGAGCATGATGTTCCTGTATCCGATCGGGCCACGCTCGGAGCCAGGCGTCTTCCTGGAGCACTCGCACCGACTCTTCGGCATCCTCGCGGGCATGGCCATCATCTCGGCGACTGTTTCCATCGTGGCCTCGAAACCACGACGTTTCGTGATGATCTGGACTCTTGGCGTCCTCGCGCTCGTCATCGCGCAGGGCGTGCTCGGCGGGTATCGCGTGCGCCATGGCAACGCTGATCCCGAAGCCGATCAGCGCTGGCTCGCGTTGCTGCACGGCGTGCTCGGGCAACTCGTCTTCGCCGCCGGCGCCGCACTCGCGGCGTATCTCAGCCCCGCCTACACCGCCCCACTCTCGCTCGAGGTCACCAGGACCCGAGCCATCAAGGGCATGACCACCGGCGCGTTCCACGCTGCGATCCTCCAACTCGTCTTCGGCGCGATGTATCGCCACCTGCGCAGCGGGCACGCGCTCATGTCCCACATCGGAATGTCGATCGTCGTCCTCGCTCTCGCCCTCGTCGCGGTGGCCTTTGCGCTCCGCCCCGATAAGGAGGCCGGCCCGCTCGCCCGCGCGACTCGCACATGGGGCATCGCCGTGGGAACGCTCGTCTCGCTCCAGTTCGCCCTGGGGTGGGTCGCGTTCCTTCTCGGCGGAAAGACACTCACGCCCGAGAACGCGATTCAGGCCGTGGTTCGGACCGCCCACCAGGCAAACGGGGCAATTCTCTTCGGGTCGATGGCCATCCTCGCGGTCTTTGCCCGCCAACTCCATCGAAGGGCAACAGCGGCATCTGCCAAAGCCCTCAATTCGCGATTGGCGGCGACTACACGTCGCGCGACGAGTGCAACCCGAAGTTCGTGAGACCAAACAACCTCAGGATTCAGGCTCGTGTTCCACGAACGAGCCGATATTCCTTGGCAGCCCACGCCCTGTCGTGGTACGCTGCAATCAGAGGCCGCGCCGGGCGTTAGGCCTTGGTCCTGGCCCGCGAGGCGGCCCGCTTGTGGTCCCGCACGGCTCGACTGGAGGTGACGCGTGCACACCGGATTCACACCCACGCCCCAAGGCCTCGCGGCACGACTCGCCCAGATTCTCACCGGCGCGCCACACGCCGATGGCCCGGAACCCACAGGCGACGAGATTGAGGCCTCCCTCCGCCCCATCGCTCGAAAGGACTTTGGATACGACCAGGCGCGGCACCTCCTATGGCGTGCGGGCTTCGGCGGCACGTCGGCCCAGGTTCGCTATCTCGCCGACCTCGGGCCCGAGCGGGCCGTGGACATCCTCCTCAACGACGACAAGAGCACCTATCCCGAGCCGTCGCTCGACCAGTTCGACCGCGACCTGATGCGCCCGGCGACGTCCGAGGAAGCGGAGGCCCAGCGTCGCGCCCGGCGCGAACGCGACGAGGAGACCCTCGCCCGCCTCCAGGAAGAACGTCAAAGGCGAGAGCGCCTCGATCGCCAGCAACTCCGCGAACTCCAGCGCTGGTGGCTCACCCGGATGATCGAGACCTCGCGCCCCCTCGAAGAGAAACTCACCCTCTTCTGGCACGGGCACTTCGCCACGAGTTATCGCGGCGTCGAGGACTCGTTCCACATGTACATGCAGAACCTCATGTTCCGGACCAACGGCATGGGGAGTTTCCGCGATCTTCTGAAGGGCCTCATCCGCGACCCCGCGATGCTCAAGTATCTCAACAACGACCGCAGCCGAAAGGGCAAGCCGAACGAGAATCTGGCCCGCGAGATCATGGAGTTGTTCAGCCTCGGCCTTGGAAACTACAGCGAGGACGACATCAAAGAGGGCGCGCGGGCCCTCACCGGCTACACCTTCAAGGACGACGACTTCGAATTCGACCAGCGCAACCACGACAACGGCAGCAAGGCCATCCTCGGACACAAGGGAAACCTCGACGGCGACGAGTTCGTCGAGGCAATCCTTTCCAATCCGGCGTGCGCACCCTTCGTTGTCCGGCGCCTCTACAACTTCTTTGTGGCCGACGTGCCGCCCGATGAGCGTGGCGGCGATTCGGCCCTTCCCACGCCCCAGCGCGCGGTGCTGCGCAACCTCTCGAACGAGTTACGCTCCCGAAACTACTTCGTGAAGCCCGTCCTCAAGAAACTCTTCCTCAGCGAGCACTTCTACTCGCCGGCCTTCCTCGGGCAGCAGATCAAGAGCCCCGCCCAACTCGTCGTCGGCTCGATCCGCTCGCTCAACACGCCCGTGCGCGACCTCAACATCCTCCTCGACGCGATGGACCGCATGGGCCAGAACCTCATGATGCCGCCGAGTGTCAAAGGCTGGGACGGCGGGCGCGCTTGGGTCAACACCACCACGATGTTCGTGCGACAGAATGTCCTGACATATTCGCTCACCGGGATGAGCACCAACCGGCGCGGCAAGCCCGATGCCCAGTACGACCCCTCGCATCTCCTCGCCGACATCGAGGGAGACGATGCGGCCAAGCGCGACGCCGAACGCGTTGTCGAGCACCTGCTCCGCCAGACCCTGGGCAGCGTGCGATCGTCGGCCAAGGAAGTCTGCATGGATGTCATGAGCAAGGCCAAGAACCCCTCCGACCGCGAGGCGATCGTCGGCACGCTCCTGCTCATCACGGCCATGCCCGAGTATCAGTTGTGCTAGAGAATCAGGATCGAGTGGGGAACGAACAGATTTGAGTTGAGATGCGGACGGATCAGAATGAGACTTGGAGTCACAGGTGAGACACCTGTGCCACGAGATGGAGTCGGACGGGAACGAGAAGGCTGGAGACCGAACATGAGCATTGAGCACAGCGCATACACACGGCGAGAGTTCCTCAGCAGCGGGCTGGTCTTCGCCTCCGCGGCCTTGGCCGTGCCCTCGTTCCTGCAGCGCAGCGCCATCGCGATGTCGAAGCCCCTCCTGGGCGTCTCCAGCGTCGCGGGCGTTCCCGATGACCACATCCTCGTCGTCATCCAACTCTCGGGCGGCAACGACGGGCTGAACACCGTCGTGCCGTTTGGAATGGACGCCTACCACAAGGCCCGTCCGGGGATCGGCGTAGGCGCCAAAGACGCGCTCGCCCTTTCCGGTGCCGACGGCATCGGGCTCCACCCAGCGCTCGCCGGCCTCAAGGAGATCTATGACGACGGACAAGTCGCCGTCGTGCAAGGCGTCGGCTATCCGAACCCCAATCGATCGCACTTCAAGTCCACCGACATCTGGCAGACCGCCGACATCAGCGCCACCGGCGAAGGCTGGCTGGGCCGGTACTTCGACTCCGAGTGCTGCGGCTTCGGCAAAGGCGAGAGCGGGCGCAAGGACGACTCCAGCGAGAAGCCCACCACAACCAGCCCCCCCGGCATCGCCATCGGGCGCACCGCACCGCTCTCGATGCAAGGCCGCCAGATCACCGGCGTCAGTTTCGAGTCCCCCGAGATGTTCCGCTGGTCGGGCGAGACCGTCGATAAGGACCTCGCCAAGGCCTATGAGCAGTCGAACCTGCGCGGAAGCGAGAACAAGGCGGGCAAGGAGACCAACGCCGACTTCCTCCTGCGCACCGCGCTCGACGCCCAGGTCTCGAGCGATCTCATCCGCAAGGCCATCGCCTCGGCGCCGCGCGTCACGTATCCCAATGGGCAGTTCGCGGGCCAGTTGCGCATGATCGGGCAGATGATCGCCGCGGGACTCAAAACGCGCGTCTACTACGCGACTCTCGGCGGCTTCGACACCCACGCCGGCCAGGGCGGCACCCAGGGTCGCCACGCCAACAACCTGCGCCAACTCGGCGACGCACTCAAGGCCTTTCAGGCCGACCTCCGCCAGCAGGGCAACGCCGCCCGAGTCCTCACCATGACCTTCTCCGAGTTCGGCCGCCGCGTCAGCCAGAACGCCAGCGGCGGGACGGACCACGGCACCGCCGCCCCCATGTTCCTCATGGGCGAGATGGTCAGACCCGGCGTCCACGCCGATCATCCCTCGCTCACCAAACTCGACGAGGGCGATCTGATCTATGGCGTGGACTTCCGCAGCGTCTACGCCGCGATCCTCGAGTCGTGGCTCGTCGCGAGCAGCAAGGACGTGCTCCAGGGCAACTTCGATCCGTTCCCCGTGATCAAGCGGGCGTGACGACCCGCGATCTCGCTACGCTTGACGCATGACGCGACTCTGCAAGGCCGGCTCGGTCTCTATCGGCACAGGCCAACCCCTCGCCATCATCGCCGGCCCGTGCGTGCTCGAGTCCAAAGAGCTCGGCCTCCAGATCGCACGCACCGTCGGCGACGCGTGCGATCGTCTCGGCCTCTCGTACATCTTCAAAGCCTCCTTCGACAAGGCCAACCGCTCGAGCATCGCCTCGCCTCGCGGCCCCGGACTGGAGCGCGGCGTGGCATGGATCCGCGAGATCGGTCGCGAGACCAAACGCCCGACGACCACTGATGTCCACGATCCGTCACAGGCCGAACCCATCGCGACGTCGATCGACTTGCTCCAGATCCCCGCGTTTCTTTGCCGCCAGACCGATCTCCTCGCGGCTGCCGGCGCGGCGGCTTCGAGGCACGGACGCGGCGTGAACGTGAAAAAGGGCCAGTTCCTCGCCCCCGGTGACATGCGCGGACCCGTCAAGAAACTCGCCGAGGCCGGCTGCTCCAACGTCATGTGCACCGAGCGTGGCACGACGTTCGGGTATGGCCGACTCGTGAACGACTTTCTCGGCGTCGGCGATCTGATCGAACTCAAGGCCGAGGGCGGCCCGCCACCCGTCTGCTTCGACGCGACACACTCCACGCAACTCCCCGGCGGCGGCAGCGTGGGCGGCGGGGCCGAGCAAACCGGCGGACGCCCCGATCGCGCGCCGCTCCTCGCGCGGGCCGCCGTCGCCGCGGGTGTGCACGCCGTCTTCCTTGAGTGCCATCCCGAGCCGTCGAAGGGGATGTCGGACGCAGCGACGATGCTCCCGCTCAAGGATGTGCCCGCGCTCCTCCAGGATCTTGCGGCGATCCGCAAGGCCTTGCCCAAGGCGATCGTCTAGACTCGGATCATGTGGACTCTCGCCGCATCGCCGCAGTGGCTGCCGTTCCTCGTCGTGGGAGGGATGTTCGGCATCGTGGCAACCATCATCCTTGCCACGGTCATGAACAAACGCCGCTGGCGCCGCGAGATGAACGAACGCTGCATGGCTCTCGCCGGAACGTTCATCGAGAAGCCCCAGGACCACGAGAAGCACGAGGCGTTCCAGTCCGTCGGCCCGTGGCAGAAACTCCAGACCGGCTCACGCGGCGTGCAATGGCTCGCCACCGTGCCGCTCTCCATCCTCCCGCATGGCACCACAAACGTGCGGATGCTCGGGCATCTCTACTCCACCGGCTCGGGAAAGAACCGCCAGGTCCACATCCACACCATCGCCTGGCTCGAGGCGCCGCGCGCCTGGCCGATCCTCTCCGTATATGGCGAGCACTTCATGCACCGAGTCGCCGACAAGCTGGGCCTCACCGAGCGCTTCGGCAAGAAGGACCTCCAACTCGACGACCCGGAGTTCAACAAGCGCTACCGCGTGAACTGTGACGACGAGGACTTCGCCCTTTTAACCCTCACGCCCGAGGCCCAGCGATGGTGCATGAACCTTCCGAAGGACAAGGGCCAACTCCGTGTCGACGTCGGCCAGGGCGCGATCTGCGTGACCATGCGCCGCACGCCCAAGCCCTCAGAACTCGAGGACTTCGCGAGACGCGTGATCGAGTTCCGGGATCTCATGCCTCAGGAACTCGAGGGGTTTGCGGCTGCCACACACATCCCGACGGCATGATCACAACGCTCGCGCACTGATCGCCTGGGAGTCAATGACAAACAACCCGACGCGTCGGTCGGGTTGTCATGAGTTCGTGATGCCGGCTAAGGCTAGTCGTTCAGTTCTCGCTCGCCACGAGATAGTTCGGGCGGGCGGCCTTGGGGTCGCTCGGATCGACATGAACCTTGCGCCCCTTGAAGATCACGCGGCCGTGAGCCACGGAGAAGAGGGAGTCGTCCTTCGCCCGGCGAACGTTGAACCCGGGGAGGAAGGGCGTCCCGACCTGGCGCACGATGATCGAGCCGGGCTGGGCGACTTCGCCACCGTAAAGTTTGATCCCGCGATACTGGGGATTGGAGTCGCGACCGTTCTTGGTGGAGCCTTGGCCCTTCTTGTGTGCCATGTCAGATTCTCGCGGTTCGTCGTTCGTGACCTGGAAGGGACCTTGCCCGCCACAGGGTCGAGAGTTTAGGCGGCTGCCCCCATCCTCGTCGACCGGTTGGCTGGTCGCGCCCATTGACCCAAAGACACAAAGGCCCGCCCAGCAGCAACTATTACCCTTGTGTTCGGTATGGAACCGAGTATGATGCTATGGGAGCCTGGAAATCGGGCTCCCGCCAAGGAGAGAAACAGATGGGACTTCCTACGACCCGGATCGCCGGCTCTGCGGTTGCGTTTCCAACGTTTGCGTTGCTTCAGTTTGCCGTCGGGCAAACTCATGCGGCCGTCATTTGGGACGAGGGACTCAACGGGGACCTCGGCGAACTCTACCAGTACTCCAATCCACAATCGGAGGACGCCGTCGTCGATCTCGGTGTTCTCGGCGTGGGTACAAGCACGCTCCTAGGCACGAATCTGCAACAGCAACTCAGCGGCGGAAGCTTTCGTTTCGAGGGCGATGCCATCCGATTCACGATCGCTCCTGGAACCCAGATCGATTCGATCCTCTTCGCTCACAATCAATCCGCCGGCATCCGCGAGTTCCTGCGACTCAACGGCGCGAGCGTCGCCCAGACCTACGTCTTCCGCACCTTCCCCGCCCACACGCACCACTCACCCAACTTCGGAGTCTGGGTCGGCACAGACCTTCTCGTCCATGACGTCCCCGGCGGCGGCCCGCTCGGCCCCGGCGAGTATCTCATCTCCTGGGACAACCAAACCTTCAGCACCACGATGCAGTATCAGATGGACATTGTCGTGACGCCGACACCCGGTGTGATGGTCGCGTTCGGACTCTTCGGCTTGGGGTGCATCCCACGACGGCGCCGCTGACTCACCCCATCGCCCGGACCACCGACACGATCAGCACCACGAGCCCCGCGCCAGCGACGGCCAGCATCACGCCGATGCCCGGTGCGTCGTGCACCAGCCCCGCTCGCGAAGGCTTGCTCGGGTCATAGAACACGTCGACGGCATCACCCACGCCATACATCGCCACGGCATCCTCGGCACGCTGGCGGTTGCTCGTGTGCAGGTCGCCGCCGACGTTGACATTCGTCCCGGTGAAGCGCTCACCCGCGACAACGTACTCGTACTCGATCCGTGCGATGTGGACATCTGGGCGGAAGTCGCCGACCTCTGTTGTCGGCTGCTCGGCCGAGACGAGGCTCTTGAGAATCCTGCCCGGCACGCTCGGCCAATTCCGGCTCGCCACGGCCAGGCGTGTGGCGCGGATGGCCATGACAACGCCGACGACGAGAAAGAGCCCGCCGACGACTGCCGGGGCCCATCGGCCCGTGAGTTCGCTGAACTGGTCGAAAGTTATCTGGGAGAGATCCATGCACGCGGAGCATCGGCCCATGAATCGAGGGACTTTCGTGGTGCTCAGGATTGTCCAGAAGCGACGCGGAATGTCCGGATCCGAACGCGGAGAACACCACAAGAGTCAGAGCAACCCGCCAGTCGCCGGCGCTTCGAGATCAAGTCGGGCGTGATCGGACGCTACGATCGCCTCCTATGAGCAACGAGCCTTCGAACCAGCCCGATCCCGCCGCCCAACCCGCTTCGGCGGCCTCCCCCGTGAAGTCGATGGACGCCCTGATGGCGCTCTGCAAACGCCGCGGCTTCATCTATCAGGCCTCCGAAATCTATGGCGGGATCAACGGGTTCTGGGACTATGGCCCGCTCGGCGCCCAGATGAAGAAGAACCTCCGCGACGCATGGTGGCAGGACATGATTCTGAACCCCTGCTGGGGACGCCAGGGACCCAACGGCGAGCGCGTGCGATGCGTGCCGGTCGAGACACGCATCATCCAGCACCCGAAGGTGTGGGAAGCGAGCGGGCACGTCGGCGGGTTCAACGATCCGATGGTGGATTGTCGAGAGACCAAGCAGCGGTATCGCTATGACCACGTGAGTGTTTTCGTGCCACAATCCGGTGACGCGGGAGACAAGCCGATTTTCGCGTTCATGAAAGACTCGCCGAGCGAGGCGAGGCAGTTGAAGAAGGCCGAGAAGGCATTCGGTGCCGTCAAGGTTGTTGCTCTCACGTCGATCCCAGTGGCTCAGTTCCCCAAAGTCCTTGGCCCGGACGCGGAGAAAGTCGGGTCGCTGACCGAGCCACGCCAGTTCAACCTGATGTTCAAGACCTACATCGGCGCCACGGCCTCGGAAGACGACAAGTCCTACCTCCGCCCCGAGACCGCCCAGGGCATCTTCATCCAGTTTAAGAACGTCGTCGATACCACGCGTGTCAAGGTCCCCTTCGGCATCGGGAACACCGGCACGAGTTTCCGCAACGAGGTCACGCCCCGCAACTTCACCTTCCGCTCGCGCGAGTTCGAGCAGGCCGAACTCGAGTTCTTCTGCCACCCCAGCGAGTCGGCGGCGTGGTACGCCTTCTGGCGCGACTTCCGTATGGAGTGGTGGAAATCCATCGGCCTCGCCGGCGAGAATCTCATCCTCCGCGAGCACGACAAGGACGAACTCTCCCACTATTCCTGCGGCACGAGCGACGTCGAATACCGCTTCCCCTTCACCGCGCCGGGCTACGGCGAACTCGAGGGCATCGCCCACCGAGGCGACTATGACCTCACCCAGCACCAGAAGCACTCGGGCATCAAACTCGACTACTTCGACACCGATCGCGGCGAGACGCTCCCCAACGGCGGCAAGAAGGGCGAGCGGTACCTCCCCCACTGCATCGAGCCGGCGGCGGGACTCGATCGCGGCGTGCTCGCGCTCCTCTGCGAGGCGTACACACGTGACGAGAGCCGCGCGAGTCCGGAGTTCCTGAAACTCAACCCACGCGTCGCGCCGATCAAGGCCGCCGTCTTCCCGCTGGTCAACAAGGACGGCATGCCCGAGATCGCCGAGCGCCTCCACGCGGAACTCTTCAAGCGTTTCGGCACCAGCGGTTTCGTCGAGATCGACGCGAAGCAATCCATCGGCAAGCGCTACGCCCGCATGGACGAGGCCGGGTGCCCCTACTGCCTCACGATCGACGGCGACACCGTGAGCGGGCAGATGGTCACGCTCCGCGATCGCGACACGGGCCAGCAGGAACGTATCGCGCTCGACCAGGTCGCGGGCGTGCTGGCCGAACGGATGAACCGGTAGGCGGCTCATCCGTATCTTCTCGATCGTGTGGCACAGGGAGGGGGGCGTCCCTACTGTGCTCTTCATTCCTCGTGGTAACTATGGGTCGCTTCACACTCTACATTGCTCACATTCTGCTGTCGTACCGCGCTCATGAGCACCTCACACAATCCAGGAGCAAGACCGAAACGCCCGCGCTCCGTACGGCGTGCCTTCGTTCGCATGCTGAGCCTCGGTGCCGTGATCTATGTGGTGTGGTGCGCCACGATCCACTTCATGCAGCGGTCGATGATGTATCTCCCCCGCTTCGGGTCGACGATCACGAGCGACAATCAAGTGCCGCCGGGCGTGCGTGTGCTGTGGCAGGATGGTGGAGGCGGCGAGAAGGTCGAGGCCTGGCTGAGCGTGCCCACCACGGCAAGCGACAAGGATCGCGTACCCCTCGTGGTCTTCACGCACGGCAACGCCGAATCGATCGTGGACGCGTGGACCACGGCGAGCGTCTACAACAGGCTCGGGTGTGCCGTGTTGCTCCCCGAGTATCGCTCGTACTCCCGCAGCGGTGGGAAGCCATCCGAGTCGGCCATCGTGGACGACGCCGCGAGGTTCCTTGAAGAAACGCTCGCAAGCGCCCCGATCGATTCGGATCGACTCGTCTTCCACGGGCGCTCTCTCGGCGGTGGCATTGCGGCCCAGCTCGCGGCACGCCACACGCCCAAGGTCCTCATCCTGCAATCGTCGTTCACGAGCGTCGCCAGTTTCGCGCCGAAGTATGGCGTGCCGACATTCCTGGTGAAGGACTCATACCGAACCGATCGAGTGCTCGAATCGCTCGACGCCAGCGTGCTGATCCTGCACGGCGATTCCGACACGATCGTCTCCACCAAGCACGCGCGACGACTCCTGGCGATCCTTGACGCACACCCGCGGCCGGGACGGATCGTCGAGTTGAGCATCATGCCCGGCGGGCACAACGACTTTCCGCGCGACGCCCGTCTCTACTGGAAGACGATCCAGGATTTTCTCACCAAGACCGACGTCCGCCCGGACCGCTCGTGATCGGCATATCGATCAGTGCCTATCCATCGGCACTTTCGCGATGTCCTCATCCTTCCCCATCAGAATGAGGATGTCGTCCTCGCGCAGCGGCTCGGTGGCCTTGGGCATCTCAATCTTGGCGTCGGCGTTGCTCGGCGTCGCGTCCGAGGCGTGTTCCGTGTGGACCGGGTGCCGATCTTTTCGAAGGCTCTTCACCGCGACGACGTGCAGTTTGAACTTGGAACGCAGGTCGAGGTCGATCAGCGTCTTGCCGATCCACTCGCGAGGAGTCTTGATCTCGACGAGGCTGTACCCCTCGTGGAACTCGATCTGGTTCAAGAGTTGCGGGGCGCTGATGCGATTCGCCCATCGCTCGGCCGATTCCTCCTCTGGGCTGACAACCTCGTCGGCGCCGATCTTCCGCAGGATCCTCGCCTCAAGGGGCGACGTCGCGCGAGAGACGACTCGCTTCACGCCCAGTTGCTTGAGCAGCACCGTCACGAGCAACTGCGCCTCGAAACTCGAGCCGATGCCGACGACCGCGACGCGCGTGTTCGAGGGCAGGTTCGACTTCACTGCCTCCTCATCGGTCGCGTCGAGCGCGACGGCGAGCGTCACGTCATCGCGCACCGACTCGACCAGATCTCGACGCCGATCGAACGCGACGACCTCGACGCCCCGCGACGCAAGGCTCTTGGCGAGCGGCGTCCCGAACTGGCCCAGACCGACGACCACCACGGGTCCGTTCATCGTCCGATCTCCTTAACCAAGCGTCACCTCCTCGCGAGGGAACGCGAAGCCGCGACCCGGCGGTTTGTGCATGATCAGCGCGCCCACCAGGAACAACGGACCGACGCGCCCCAGGAACATCGTCGCGATGAGCACCAGTTTGCCAGACGTGGACAACTCCGGCGTGATGCCGAGGGAGAGTCCCGTCGTCGTCGCGGCGCTCACGCTCTCAAAGACACGCACGCCCATGTCGCCGTGCATCGGCAAGGGATCGGTCATCGAGAGCAGCAGCGTCGAGCCGAGCGTGATCGCGAGCATGCTGATCGCGACGGCTCCGGCTTTGCGCACGATGCGCTCCGGGATCGCCCGTCCAAAGGCCTCGGTCTCGGCGCGCCCTCGCACGGTCGCGATCGCCGCGAGCACGAGCACGGCGAGCGTCGTCGTCTTCATGCCACCCGCCATCGAGCCGGGGCTCCCGCCAATGAACATGAGCGCGGTGAGCGCGACGCGCGAGGCGGGCGCAAGGTCCTCGCTCGGAAGGCTCGTGAACCCCGCGGTGCGGGCGCTGACGGACATGAATGCGGCATCGCTGAGCACACGCCATTCCTGATCCTGGGTCGCAGTCCGTTGCGCAAGCCCAAGAACGATGAACCCCGCGATGTAAAGAACCGCGGTCGTGATGATCGTCGCCCGAGCGTGCAGGTTGAGCGGCACGACGCGCCGGCCCTTGGTCTCCTTGCATCGCCACGCGTGATATCGCTCGCGACCCACGCGCCACAGTTCGAGCACCACCGGGAACCCCAACGACCCGAGCATCATGAGCGCCATCAGGGGCAGGAGCATCGCCGGGCGCTCGCGCCAGCCGATCGCGCTCTTCCCCGAGATGTCAAACCCGGCATTGCAGAAGGCGCTGACCGAGTGGAAGACGCTCGACCAGAGGCGATGCGCGATGCTGCCATCCTCCGGCGTGCTCGCGGCGAAGAGGAGCGCCGCGCCCAGCAACTCAAAGGCAATTGTCGCGATCAGGACCACGAGCACGAATCGTCGTACACCGCCGATCGAGGCGTGCTCGAGGACCTCGCGAAGAGTGATGCTCCCGCGGAGCGACGCCGCCATGGGTGTCACGGCCCGAGTGCCGCCGCGCGATCGTCGCTCGTTGTTCCGTGCACCAGACTCCGACTCCCCGGCCTCGCCAAAGAGCCACCCGACACCCGCGCCGAAGAGCACGATCCCCAAACCGCCGAGTTGGATGAAGACGAGCACGATGACCTGCCCGGCGATGGTGAACGTGGACGCCGTGTCTCGCACGGTGAGTCCCGTCACACACACCGCCGAGGTCGATGTGAAGAGCGAGTCGATCCAGGGGATTTTCTCGTAGGTGCAGGCGGGAAGGCTCAGGCCGATCGAGCCGATGAGCATCGCCCCAAGAAACGTGAGCGGGAGCATGAGTGGCGCGAGCGTGCCATGGAGCAGCCAGCCGCCCAGCCTCACAAACTCGACGAGGAGCACGGCGACGAGCGCCAGATCCACGATCTGCGGGCCGAAAGTGGACTTCCAGAAGACCAGCACCACGCCCGCGATCGCGAGAATAAACGCGGGCGTGTCCACCGCACGAATCCCCCGTCGCGAGGCCCGTACCGAGCACCCGCGCCGCGACACCAGCCCACGCACCATCGCACCGACGCGACCGATGAAAGACACCGAGTGCTGGGGCGACTCGACCGTGGACTCGAACCCGCGCCACAGGCGATACGCCCAGTAGGCCAGCAGCAGGCCGATCTCGATGACGCTCGTCTGGAGCGAGTTCGGCACTAGGTCGGCGAGTTCAAGGCTCACGAGGCGAGACCTCCTCGATCGACGGTACGCGCCCAATCCGATCGGTGTCGC
This sequence comes from uncultured Phycisphaeraceae bacterium, assembly GCA_964628245.1. Classification (GTDB taxonomy): domain Bacteria; phylum Planctomycetota; class Phycisphaerae; order Phycisphaerales; family UBA1924. The sequence continues at coordinate 315,359 of CAZVMU010000003.1, forward strand.
CCTCGTTCACATGATCGCAACATAACTCGCATGGCACCAAACAACGCGAGGGCCGGCGCACGCGCCGACCCTCGTCGAGTTGATTCACACTGTGGCATCGTCATCGGTGCACCCAACGGGGCGCACCAATCGATCAGCCCTTGATCTCGGTCACGCGGACCCGTGTGTAGGGCTGGCGGTGCCCGGTCTTCTTCTTCCACGCCTTCTTCTCGCGGAACTTCTGGATGTGGACCTTCTCGCCGAGTTCCTTCCCCTCGATCACCTCGAAGGAAACGTGAGCCCCGGACACGAAGGGCGTGCCGACCTTGGCCGTCCCACCGATCTCGCCCACGACGAGCACGTGACTGTTCTTGATGCTCTTACCCGCGGCAAGTTCGCCACCCTCGGCAAGGTCAATCAGGAGCTCATCACCCTTCTTGACCCAACGCTGCGAGCCGGATTCTTCGATAATCGCGTACATCGTCCACTCCAACTTCTTCAATCAGGGTCGGCTTCGCCTTCCCTTGGGGCCGAGATGATAGCCGATGCCTTGTCACTGGCGAGGAGATCGGCCTCCGGACACAAAAAAGGCCCTCGGGATGTCTCCCGAGGGCCAATAGTTCGGAACTTAGACGGGTCTTAGCACCCCGCCTGGAATCGGATCAGGTAGTAGAGCAGGTCGTCAATGGTGACAGCGCCATCGGTGGTGCCGGTGCTCGAACCATCATCCACATCGGCGTCCACGCTGCCGAGTTGGAAGATCGTGATGTAGTAAAGAAGGTCGTCGATGGTGACGGCCCCGTCGGGTGTGCCGTTGCCAGAGCCATCGTCCACGTCCGCAACGCACGCGCCGCCTCCGATGTCCATCTGGAACCAGAGGATCTGGTGGGCCTGATCCTTGGTGGCGGTGAAGGTCCGCGTTCCGGCGGTGTCGGTGATGGCAAAGCCCAGGTTGAGCGCGGTCGTGACGCTGCTGTTCACGATCGCGTTGGGGAAGTCGAGAACGTTGCCATCGGTGAAGCCATCGGCCGTCGGCGAGGCCTGGTTGTTGGCAAGGTTGAAGTTCGTGAGCGCAAGGAAATAGGTCCCGGCGCCGAGGTTCCGCGTGAGCGTGCTCCCGGTCGAGGCCCCGGCGTCGTCGTTGCCGGCGCCGGCGATCGCTTCGAGGTTCGAGTCATAGATCCACAAGTCGCTGTCGGTCTGGGCGGCACCCGTTTGACCTACGGTCGTGATCGTGATGTCACCCGCCTCGAAGGCAGACCCGAGCGACGTCGGCGTGACCTGTGTCGTGGTCAACGTTGCGAAGTACGGGGCGTTCGTGCTCGGGCTGCCCTGGACCTGCCAGAAGACTTCTTCCTGCCGACCGAATCCATACCACACGTTTCGGCGCGATAGATCAGTCTGGATCTGAGCAGCCTGGACGACGGCCTGAACATCGGTGACAACACCGTTGTCCTGGGCAAGCCCCATGATCGCGGCACCGTGTCCATCCCAACCGTTGGTGTCGAGATCGAGTTGGTGGCGGTAGATGCCCGGAGTCGCCGACGCCGTCCGGATTTTCCAGAAGTCGGGCGTTCCTGGCGCGGCACGCTCGGCGACCACGCCGGTCGTCACGCCGCCGAAAATCTGACCGTTGCTCATGCCCGCGGCCAGCGTCGCCGTCGCCTTGTCGTTGTTGGGCTCGGTCTCGGTGAAGTTGAACGTTGGCGGCGGGACCGGTGTCGGATCGCACTGAGCCGCGTCCGTGAAAAAGTCAGGCTGGACGTTCACATCAACCGTCTCGGCGATATCCGGGCGGACGTGCCAGCGACCATCCCCAAACGCCGCGGGCGAGACATCGAGGAACCCCGACGCCACCGCGAGGTAGTAGGTCCCCGGCCCGAGCGCGCCGTCCTGGCCGATGTTGTCGGCCTCAGCGGCGTTCCCGCTGTGCGCCGGACGCGGACCCACGTTGCCGTACGAGAGCGTCGGCCAGACGATATCGACCGTGTCGGGTCCGTCGGCGCTGACGAGATTTCCATTGTTGTCGAACAGCGCCGCCGTTCCGAAGTTGGGGACGGCCCCGCCAAAGAATCCCGAGCGGCTGAGGTCGATGTCCAGGAACGAGCCTGGGGTCCGCATGCCGGTGCAGGTCTCAAACTTGTACCACACGATCCCGCCCGGGCCCGTCTGGGCCGGCGTCGCGGTCGTAACGCCCGGTGACAGAATCTGCCCGAGGTCCTGGACCACGACGGGCGGGACACTCTGGGCGAGATCCGCGCCGTTGGTATTCGTGTGGAAGTGCAGCTGGAAGTTGCCCGCGCCGGCGCCGGGGAAGGTCGTGAAGTTTTGATCGAAGAGTGAGCCGCCCGGCCCGACCGCAAGGACAAAGTCGCCCGCGAAGAGTTGCCCGTCGCGGCCGTCGTATTGCGTGCCATCGCTGACGGCGGCGCGACGCCCGATTCCATAGGTCAGCAGCGCGTTGTTCCCGGAGCCGTCGTTGTCATCGACGGCCGAGTTGCCGATGCCGGTGTTGCGTCCGGCGAGACGCCCGTTGGCGTAGTAGAGAGCCATCGAGACGTCGGTCGCCGAGCCTTCCGTGTCGATGTCGAGGAACTGGAGGGTGGCGTCGGTCGCGTCGCCCGCGAGGGTGAACGTGTAGAACTTGATGTCGTTGTTCAGCGTCTCGGTGGGGCGGTCCAGCCCCGCGTCGGCAATCGAGCCGAGGGCGATCGGCGTCGCCGGGATGGGCGTGCCCGTCTCACCAGTCAGCGAAAGGGGGAGTTGGAGCGGTTGAGTGCCACACGCCGACGCGGGCGCCGTGATCAAGAATCGCTCGCTGGTGATACCCGCTGGGGGAGCGTTGATATTGAACTGATCGGCTGTGACGCCGCCCGTGTACGTCTGGAAGGGCGCGGCGAAATCAAGCGAATAGTCGTCCTCGGTCGAACCCAGCGTTACGCCGCCATTCACAACGGCGGCGGCAAGCGTGAACACATCGCCGTTGGCGAGAGGCACGTTCCCCCCCGGCGCGGTGAAAACCTGCTCTACGAAGATGTCACCATCCGGAATGATGATGCCCCCGGTCTCCGGGAAGAACTGATCCAGCGGCAAATTGCCGACGAACAGGCCGGCGCCGGCCGTAGTGATCGGATTGAACCCAACGCGGAATCGTGCGATGACGTCGCCTGGAATGTTGGCCGCGGCAAAGTCGCCAGTGTTGTAAATCCCGATGATCACATCGAAAGGCCGGGCATTCACGGCCTGGGTGATCCCGATCCGGAATGAGAGCGCCGTGATGAGGCTGTTGCTGGTCGTCGCCCAGGGCCCCGGTGCGAACGAGACATCATCAACTCCGGCGGCAGCACCCATCAGGAAGTTCCCACAACGACCCGTGAGGTTGTCATAGGTCAACTCCACGGCGCGGTTCGCAATCACTGGCTGTGCCGTGAACGCCACGCCATTCACCGAGTTGATCTCCAGACGAACCGGCGATTCCTCCACAGGCACCGGTGCGGGGATGGACTGACCGAAGACCGACGCTGCCGTTCCCGCGGCCAGCACGATACCAAGCGATACGGAACACCTCATGATGGAAACTCCTCGTTTCTTGAGATCAACACGACCAGCTTTCAGAGGGCAACCACGATCAACCAAGAGTCAGCGGCCTCAGCCCGAGCGAACCCACGTTCATGCTCTCTCCCTCTTCCGCACAGCGAGACCGATAGCCCGCGTGCGGTGCCCGCTCCCAAGACCCTACGGGCATGACATCCGCACGGTTGCCCGGAATTGAGCACACACTCGCTCTTCGCATGATACCGAACGATCACCGCATGACGCAAGCAAAACCCGCCGAACTACCGAGAGATTGCGGCGACACCCACACTGTTCCGCCGTGCCCGCATCGCCACGACGAAGTCGTCGAACAGATACCCGGCATCGTGCGGCCCGGGAGAAGCCTCGGGGTGATACTGCACGCAGAAGACCGGCGCCTGGCGCAGTTTGAACCCAGCGACCGTGCCGTCGTTCAGGTGAACATGGGTCGCCTCGGCACCCGCCGCATCGAGCGAGGCCCGATCCACCGCGAACCCGTGATTCTGGCTCGTGATCTCGACGCGCGCGCGGTCGGCGTTGAAGACGGGCTGGTTGATCCCTCGGTGCCCGAACTTCAACTTGTACGTCTTTGCCCCAACGGCCAAAGCGAGGAGTTGATGCCCGAGGCAGATGCCGAAGGTCGGGATGGTTCTCGGACCCGCATCCTTCAAGACTTCGCGAAGCGTCGCAATGGTCGCCTCGACGGCCGCGGGGTCGCCAGGACCATTGGAGATGAAGAGTCCGTCGATCTCGCCACGCGTGTACAGATCGCGGATCGTGGCGGCCGAAGTGTCATGGGGCACGACTCTGATCGCGCACCCGCGATCCGCGAGGTTCCGGAGGATGTTCCGTTTCGCACCACAGTCAAGAGCAAGAACGGTGAGCGGTCGCTCTGTCGAGTGGCCGACGATGGGTGACCACTCGCCGAGGGTCTCGGACCACGACTGCGGCGCGGTGCAGCCGACGCCCGTGACGAGATTCTGCCCGGCCATATTTGGAGCGTTGCGCGCGCGTTCGACGAGTTCCGCATCGCTGATCGAGTTTGCACCCGTCGCGGGCTGATCGGTGATGACGCCCGTCATCGAGCCTTGTGTGCGAAGGATCATCGTGATCGCGCGCGTGTCCACGCCCTCGAGGCCGAGGACGCCCTGCGTTCCGAGATACTCGCTCAAGGACTGATCCGCGCGATAGTTCGAGTGACGGCGGGCCAACTCGCGCACGACAAACCCGGCGACCTGGACCTTGCTCGACTCGACATCCTCGGGGTTCGCGCCGGTGTTGCCCATCATGGGAAAGGTCTGCACGAGGATCTGGCCGGTGTACGACGGGTCGGTGAGCGATTCCTGGTACCCCGACATCGCGGTGTTGAAGACGACCTCGGCGGCCTGGACGATGCCCTGGCCCGTTGCGCCAAAGGCCAAGCCATGGAAGACCGAGCCATCCGCGAGCGCGAGGCGACCTTCACGGCGAGTTGAGTCCGATTGCCCCACGATCCGCTCCTTCCCAGGCCGCGCGGCGGCGTCCACACGGCAACGATGGTCGGGCGCGGCGGCATCCCGTGCCGACGGTTCGGGACCGACCTCTACAGTGTACGCGCCCGTGACACGCACCTCACTGTTCCAGACCGACTCTTCCGCCGAGCAGGCCGGCCGATACGTCCTCGTGGCGATCGAGCGGGGCGTGGAGCGTGGGTCGCGACGGTCGGGAACCCGCGAGGACGCGCCCGAGGCATCGCTGGTCTATGCCGACCCGCTGGGTCTTCGAGTGGGCGAGGGCGTGAGCGTGCCTCTTCGCGGCGTGAGCGTGCCCGGTGTCGTGGTCCAGACCGGCGGCCCGGAACTGCTCGGCGGCGTGCCCGAGGATGTCGTCCGCGCGGTCGAGTCACGGTCCGGTGGCACCTTGCCGACACGACTCGTCGAACTCGGCGAGTGGATCTCGCGCTATTACGTCTGCCCGCTGGGCATGGTCTTCGCGACGATGCGCCCGAGTGCCGTCAAGAAGGGCGTGGGGCGCGAAACGCAGACGATGCTATCGAAGGGCGAGACACCGACTCTCGACTCGCTCACACCGCTTTCGAGGAAGACGTGGACCGCCATCAACGGGATGGACACGGCGGAGTTCCCGATCGAGGAATCGGCTCTTGTTGAGCGTCTGGGATTGAAATCACCGAGGCCTTTGCGGGCGCTCGTGGCCGCCGGGGCGATGCACGCTGAACATCGGCACCGCGTGCGCGCCCGCGGGCGATTCACGACGCTGATCGACAGCGTGGCGAGCACGACGCGCTCGATCGGCCACACGCTCACGCCAAGCCAGTCGGGAGTCGTGGAGGGAATCGCGAAGACGCTCGGCTCGTTCGCAACACACTTGCTCTTCGGCGTCACCGGCTCGGGAAAGACCGAGGTCTATCTTCGACTGCTCGAGCAAGCCCTCGTGGACGAGACCTCCGGCGCGATCGTGCTCGTCCCCGAGATCGCACTGACGCCACAGACCGCCGACCGTTTCATCGCTCGCTTCGGGAGTGAGACCGTCGCGGTCCTCCACTCGGGTCTTTCCGCGTCCGAGCGCCACGCCGAGTGGGACCGTCTGGCGCGGGGCGAGGCACGCATCGCCATCGGCCCACGATCCGCGGTCTTCGCGCCGCTGGACCACGTGCGACTCATCATCGTCGATGAGGAGCACGACCACTCGTACAAGCAGGACCAGTTGCCCCGCTACCACGGGCGCGATGTCGCGATCAAGCGTGCCCAACTCGAGGGCTGCCCCATCGTCCTCGGCTCGGCGACGCCCTCGCTCGAGTCCTGGCACAACGCGCATCGCCCCGCCCACGAAGGACACCGCTCGACACGCTGGCGGCTCCACGAACGCGTCGCAGGCGGAAGACTCCCCGCGGTGCGCATCGTCGATCGAGCCGAGGAGCGACACCATCCCGGTGCCAGCGATCGCGAACTCATCGGCCCCACCTTGCGCGCCGCCATCGATCGCACGTTGAATGCCCAAGGCCAGATCATCCTCCTCCACAACCGACGCGGCATGAACGCGTATCTCGCGTGCCCTCGTGCGGCGTGCGGCTCTGTCGTCGGATGCGAGCATTGCGACAGCCGGCTCGTGCTGCACGCCGACGCGGCGCTGCGTCTGGGGGGAGTCGTGCGTTGCCACTATTGCCACGCCGAGACGCGCGTGCCGAAACAATGCCCGCAGTGCGACGCAACACTCCGACGACTCGCCCCGGGGACGCAACATCTGGAACAGGAAATCGAAGCGACCTTCGGTGGCCACGGCATCCGCGCGGGTGAGACACTGTGGCGAGTCGATTCCGACTCGATGCGATCTGCGGCCGACTATTTCCAGGTGCTCGGACGATTCGCCAAGGGCGAGATCCGAATCCTCGCGGGCACCCAGATGATCGCAAAGGGGCTAGACGTCGCCAACGTGCGGCTGGTCGGCGTGCTCGACGCGGACGTGGCCCTCAACCTCCCCGACTTCCGGGCGAGCGAGCGATCCTTCCAACTCATCGCCCAGGTCGCCGGCCGAGCCGGTCGGGGCGAGCACGAGGGGCACGTCATCGTCCAGACCTTCGACCCCACGAACCGTGCGATCGTGCGCGCGGCGGCGCATGACTTCGAGGCATTCGCGGCGGACGAACTCAAGGATCGCGCGCGGTATGGACTGCCGCCGATGACGCGAATGGCGCGCGTCGTCTGCCGGGACCAGGACGAATCGGTCGCGAGATCGCGGGCCAAGGACCTCGCGGAGGCGATCGCCTCGGTCGCGGGCGACCGGGTCACGATCGAAGGGCCGATGCCTTGCGAGATCGCACGGATCGCGGGGTTCCACCGCTGGGAACTGAGGCTCATCGCTCGATCCGCCGGGACAATCCAGCAGGCCTTGGCCGACGCACGACGGCGCGGCTGGCTCAAGAGCGACCACGCCACGGCGGTCGATGTCGATCCCGTATCCTTGATGTGACTGAGTATCGAGCAATCCACAGTGTCAGATTTACGGCGCACGAGCCATGGAGCGGGCGTGAAGAACTTTGAGTCGAAACGCGTCACGGTGATGGGCCTGGGCCGATTCGGCGGCGGCGTGGGCGTCACGCGCTGGCTCGTCGACCAGGGCGCCGACGTGCTCGTCACCGACAAAGACCCGGCCGACAAACTCGAGAACGCGCTCCGCGAGTTGACCCCGCTCATCGACAACGGTCGCGTGCGACTCCGCCTCGGCGAGCACAACGTTTCCGACTTCACCGACATCGACCTCGTGATCGCCAACCCGGCCGTGCCCAAGCCCTGGGAGAATCGCTTCCTTCGCGCGGCCGAGGCGGCGGGCGTCCCCATCACGACCGAGATCGGCCTTCTCGTCGAAAGATTGCCCTCGCGCGAGCGTGTCATCGCGATCACAGGCTCGGCGGGGAAGAGCACGACCTCAGCGCTGATGCACCACGCCCTCAAGGAACTCGGTGTGAAGACCGTCCTCGGCGGCAACATCGGCGGGTCGCTGCTCCCTGCGCTCGCGTCGATCGATTCGCGTACCTGGGTCGTGCTCGAGGTCTCGAGCGCCATGCTTTACTGGCTTGCGGAACGTGGCACATGGTCGCCTGGGATCGGCGTCGTCACGAACATCACGCCGAATCACATCGACTGGCATGGCACCGCTGGGCACTATGCCTCGTGCAAGCGATTGATCTCGGCCCACCAGCAACCCGGCGACACGCTCGTGCTCGGGCCTGATGTCGAGACGTGGACGACGCCAGACGGCGTTCGAATGGTGCATGTGCGAGGGGACGAACGCGTGCAGGGGCTCTCGATTCCCGGTGCACACAATGCGCTCAATGCGGCGGTCGCGCGCTGTGCCGTGCGATGTGCGCTCAACGCCAACGCCAACTGTGATGTGCCCAGCGTTATGTCGAACGCCACCCCACAGAACGACCAGATCGACGCCGTCCTTCGCTCCTTCCGCGGCCTCCCCCACCGCCTGGAGTTCGTCGGCGAGCACCACAGCCTGCGGTTCATCAACGACTCCAAATCCACCACACCCGAGGCGACATTGCTCGCGATCCGCGCCATGGACGACCCCTCGCGCACGCACCTCATCGCCGGCGGCTACGACAAAGGCTCCGACCTGACCCCCATCGCCGACGTCGCAGCGACGCTCGCGGGGCTGTGGACCATCGGCGCCACGGGAGAGGCTCTCGCCATCGCCGCCAATGCACGCGGTGCTCGAGCACACTTCGCGCACGATCTTGATTCGGCGATGCACGAGATTCGCCACGCCGCGAGCGCGGGTGATGTCGTTCTTCTCAGCCCAGGGTGTGCCTCGTGGGACCAGTTCGAGAACTACGAAGCGCGCGGCGAGCGCTTTGCGGCCCTCTCGAGAAATCCAACAAGCAAGCCCGCGCACGCCATGGAGCGCCACGCATGACCATCCGCCTCGCGATCGGCTTTGTCACGTTGATGCTCCTTGCCGGGTGTGCTGGTCGGCACGCGGCGTCCGCCTCATCGACGACTGTTGGGGACAACACTGAAGCGATGAGTACCAATGGATCAACCGCGTCGGATCTTGTCGAGCCGCCGCAGATTCCTGAAACAAGACACCACCAAGCCGCTCCGCCGGACGAACCTCCAGCGCATGTCGTCGCTCGGGGTCCGATCGAGGTCTTCCCCCACATCCGCCTCGACCGCGAGGCACGCACGGTCGACTTTGACGCTGTCGTCCCTCCCCGCGCGTTCGCCATCGTGTACCTCGAACAGGTCGTCTGCACCCGTGGCACGCGCGACCACGAGGTCCTCGCGATCACCGACGCGAAACCCTCCGAGATCCAGGCGGCGAGCATGATGCTGGGCCTCGAACCAGGCTCGCCCGGATCATGGGAATGGAAGGACAAGAAACTCATTCCGATCCCGCCCATTGGACCGGCACTCGACGTGACCTTCGTCGTTGATCGCAATGGCACAACGCGGGAGGAGACACCCCTGGACTGGATCACGATCGAAACGACGGGGAAGACGCTCCGCGAAACTCTGGGCGAGTCGAGCCGCGGCGCGTTCGTGCTCGCGGGTTCTGGGTTCGTCGTGCGCGGGCCTGGACTTCCCGAGGAGTACGAGGCGGACGGCTCGGGGACGCTCATCGGCCTCACGACGTTCGGGACCGAGACGATCGCCTTTCGAAACATGCACAGCCCGGAGTCATCGGTCGAGGCGCCGGTCTTTGTGCTGCGCGAGGACGCCACACCGCCGGGCGGCACGCCGATCGTCGTCCGCATTCGTCCCGCCGAGTGAACCAACGTCCACGGCTAGCGCGCGAGTTCGAGCGTGAACTCCTGGGCGACCTCGCCGCTCTCCGCGCTCGACTCGACCGAGAGTTTCACGGGCGAGCCGACGAAGAATCCCTGGGCCGAGAGCGTCCGGAGAAACTCCGGTTCGTCGGCGACCGGCGTGCCGCCGACATGGGTGACGCGCATGCCAGGCTTCAGTCCGGCATCGGAGGCCACGGTTCCAGGGGTCATCGCACCAAGGACAACCCCCCGGCGCCGAGTCATGACCGTGAGCCCCGCGCGCTCCACCAGCATCCGCCGGAGTTGATCCTCCTTGAGGCTTGAGGGCGCATCGCCCAGCGTCGCGCGAATGCTCACGATGGAGCCGTCACGCCACACGCGAAGGTCGATCGTCGAGCCGGGCGGCTCACTGGCGATGAGTGACCGAAGTCCGCCCTCGTCCGTGGGCGAGGTGCCATTGATGCTGATGATCGCGTCGCCGGTGCGAAGCCCCGCGCGGTCCGCTGGTGTGCCGCTCTGCACCTCGACCGGGAACGCACGCCCGCGATAGCCCGACTTTCCTCCTTGCCCATCGTCGTCGATGTAGGTCGAGCCTTGGAAGCGGATGCCGAGGAATCCCGACTCGGTCGTGCCGGTGCTGATGAGTTGGGGCACACGCGACTCGATCGTCGCGAGCGGGATCGCGAACCCGATCCCGGCGGACTGCCCCTCGGTCGTGCCATCGGGCGAGTGATTCGTGGCGATCGCGGTGCTCATGCCCACGAGCCGTCCACGGATATCGACGACGGGGCCGCCGGAGTTCCCCGGGTTGATCGGCGCGTCGGTCTGGAGGTAGTTCGTAACGCCCGCCGTCCCCGCGACGCCCCGCGCCGACCGCCCAAGCCCCGAGACAATCCCCGTTGTCATCGAGAACTTAAAGCCGAAGGGAGAGCCGAACGCGAAGACCGTGTCGCCCAACTCCGGGCGATCGAGTGTCGCCCGCTCCATCGGAATGAGCGACGCCGACTCGCGGATCCGGATCACGGCGATATCCGAGAATGGGTCCGCCCCCACGAGTTCGCCCCGCATCACCTGTCCATCGTGCAGTTGGACCTGTATCCTTGTGCCTCCCGCCACAACGTGGGCGTTGGTGACGATGTGCCCCAAGGTGTCATAGATCCACCCCGAGCCCGACGACCCGTTCGCCGAGCGAGGACCCGTCGCCGACCACACCTCGATGTGCACGACCGACGGCTCCACGGCCTGGGCGATCGACCGCGTCGCGCGGTTCACACGCTCGAGAATGTCATCAACCTCGAGTTCGTGGCGGGCGAGCGAGACATTCGCCTCGGTGCGAGCGCCCGAAATCCGCCGGATGGCCTCCGGTGCGGCGAGCAGCACCACGCCGGCCGTCGCCAGCACCACGAACGCGGGTCCAAAGGCCACGATTCGCCGCATCACACCACCTCCAACCCCTCACACGTGCCGCCCACTATGGCTTGCGTCGTCGTCCGCCGCCACGGGCCGTCGGCGTCTTGGATGCCCGCGGCGCGATCGACGCCACACCGCCCACCCTACGTTCGGCGCTTGCCCGCACCCACTCCTGTGCCGCCCGCTGTATCTCCTCGCCCACGCTGGCCATACGCATCGCAAACATCGGGGGTTGATCGTTCAGTCCGAGAAGATCGTGCAACACCAGCACCTGCCCATGCGGCGATGGGCCAGCCCCGATCCCGATCACTGGAATCCCCGAACGCTCCACGACCCGAGCCGCGAGTTCATCCGGCACGGCCTCGATCAAAAGCATGACCGCCCCGGCCTCTTCCATGACCTTTGCCGCCTTCACGATCGCGTCGGCCTGCTCTTTGGTCTTGCCCGCACTCGAGTAACCGCCCGTGAGTCCCGCGAGTTGCGGACGGCTCCCGATGTGCGCGCACACCGGAATCCCCGCACGAGCCATCTTCTGCACCAGAGGCCCGAACGACGCGTCCACTTCCACCTTGACGATGTCCGCACGACCCTCCGTCAGGAACCGACCCGCGTTCCGGATCGCCTCGGCGTCCTCAGCCTGATACGACATGAACGGCATGTCCCCCATCACCAGCCGCGACGGCGCCCCACGCTTCACGCCCGCGGTCAACGCCAACAGCACATCCAGCGGCATGTCCACCGTGCGCTCGAAACCCAGGATCATCTCCGCCGCCGTGTCACCCACCAGCAGCACGTGCACCCCGGCACGCTCCAGCCAGCGGGCCGTCGTCGCGTCATAGCACGTCAGACAGGCGAAGACCTCGCCTTCGCTGACCATGCGTCGGATCGTGCGGAGCGTCACCCTGGCTTCACGGCCTTTCGATTCGAACCCGGCATTCCCCAAACCACCAGAAACTACCGAGGGATGCTCGGTCTCCCGCCCCGCGTCCTTCGAACCATCTGATTGGCGTCGTTTCACGCACGGATCGTACTAGGGATGAACTCGCCGTGCATCGGGGACCGGCGTGTCTGCAGAGCCTGCCTCACAACTCCCGCACAATGGCCACTCCCCGCCCCGACACTCATACACTCTCCGCCCCATGCCCGTCCTGGCCGCCACGAACATTGCCCACAGTTACGGCGAACGCGTCATCCTCGACGGCGTCTCGCTCTCCATCGAACCGACCGATCGCATCGGCATTGTCGGCCGAAACGGCGCGGGCAAGTCCACACTCATCCGTATCTTGACGGGCCTCCTCAAGCCCGATCGGGGCGAGGTCGTCGTCCAGCGCGGCGCCCGCGTGGGCCACCTCAGCCAGGAGCCGAATCTCAAGCCGACAGACACGCTGCGTCAGGCCGCCGAGGACGCCTTCGCCGAACTCCGCCGCCTGCACGACGCGATGCACGATGTCTACGACCAGATGGCGACCGCGACCGGCGACGCTCTCGACCGCCTGATGAAGCAGCAGGCGAAACTCGAGGCCGACATCGAGGCCGCGGGCGGCTATGTCACCGATCACAAGATCGAGGAGGTCCTCCACGGACTCGGGTTCGTCGACGCCCAGTTCTCCATCCCCGTCGCCAAGTTGTCGGGCGGGCAGCGGGCGCGCCTCTCGCTTGCGAAACTGCTCCTCGAGCAGCCCGACATCGTCTTCCTCGACGAGCCGACGAACCACCTCGATCTCGCCGGACGCCTCTGGCTCGAGTCGTTTCTCCGCGACGAGTACAAGGGCGCTGTCGTCCTCATCAGCCACGACCGCTACCTCCTCGACAACGTCGTGAACCGGATCATCGAGGTCGAGCAGTCGCGCCTGATCGACTACCCCGGCAACTACGAGGCCTTCCGAGCCCTCCGATCCGAGCGGCGTCTGGTCATGCAGCGCGCCTTCGACGCCCAACAGACGCGATTCAAGAAGGAAGAGGAGTTCATCCGCCGCTACAAGGCCGGGCAACGCGCCCGCCAGGCCCAGGGACGACTCAGCAAACTCGAGCGCGAGAAACTGTCGTCCACGCTCGAACGTCCCGCCGAACTCGGAACCTTCAAACTCGCGCTCCCCAAGGCCGAACGCACCGGCGACGTCGTCGTCGCGGCACGCGGGCTTTCCAAGGCCTACACCGACGAGCACGGCAACACCAAGACCCTCTTCAAGGACCTCGACCTCGTCGTCGCGCGGGGCGAGCGCTGGGGCATCCTGGGTCCCAACGGCGCGGGAAAGTCCACGCTCGTCAAGTGCCTCCTGAATGAACTCGCCCCGGACACCGGGACCGTCCGCCTCGGCACCAACGTGAAAGTCGGCTATTTCCGCCAGACCCACGAGAATCTCCCCGCCGATGTCCCCGTCTATCGATTCCTCCAGGACGTGATCCTCCGCGAGGTTCCCGGGCAAGCGCTCAGCGAGCAGCAGGCGCGGAACCTCGCCGGCGCGTTCCTCTTCTCGGGGAGTGAGCAGGATCGCCAGATGGGCATGCTCTCGGGCGGCGAGCGGACCCGGGCCGTCCTCGCGTCGCTCCTCGCCTCGGCAAAGAACGTGCTCGTCCTCGACGAGCCGACCAACCACCTCGATATCCCCTCCTCGGAACGACTCGAAGAGGCGCTCTCCATTCCCGACGAGGACGGCTCGCTCGGATTCGATGGCACGCTGATCCTCATCTCCCACGATCGCGCCCTCATCGACGCCACGTGCGATCATCTGCTCATCCTCGATGGCGAAGGCAACGCCCAGCAGTTCTTGGGCGGCTACACCGAGTGGCACGAGGCCGAGGTCCGCAAGCAGCGAGCCGCCGCCCAGGAACGCGAGGAAGCCGAGCGACGAAAGCAGCGAAGCCAGCCGCGAAAGCCGGAGGGTTCAAGGTCGCCCGCGCCAAAGACCAGCCAGGCCTCGAACCCGCTCGCGAAACTCAAGGATGAGGAACTCGAGAAGCGAATCACCACGCTCGAAGTCGAGGTCCACGAGATCGACAAAGATCTCGGCGAGCCGGACGCGTGGAAAGACTCCGAAAAGATGCAGGACCTGACCGAACGCCGCGGGGAAGCGCAACGGAAACTGAGCGAACTCGAGGCCGAGTGGCTCCGAAGGGCCGACGAAAAATAGATTCCTGGCGCAACGACGCGACCAAGCCTCGTGGGACAGGCGTCCCGCGTGTGTCTACAACTTCTACATTGTGTTTCCGTTCAAAGCAACCGCCGCGCCGGCATGATCAGCCGCGCACCCACGACGCCAGCACCGTCGCCATCACCAAGGCCAGTGCCAGTGTCCACCCCAGAATCGCCGCCGCACGCCACACCCGCTCGGGCCGCCTCGCCGTCCCGATCATGGTCAGTCGATCACCATCCACACGCTCCCCCGCCCGGGCCGCGTCCTGCACGATCGCGATCACGAGATTGGAATCAAACTCGCGGAGTCCCATGTCCACGCCCGAGGCGATGAGACGCCTGCGGACCTCGGGCCGGAGGAGCGCCGCCCGCCCTCCCTCGAGCGACCCGGCGACCTCGATCGCAAATGCCGCACGCACGTCGCTCGGCGATAACGACGCCGACTCCACGTTCGCCGAGGCCACGCGTGCGCGCGCAACCTCCGTCAGTCCAACGCGCGAACGCCCCCCCACCAGCCGCAATGTCCCCGTCCGACCACCCATGCCACACTCCCGACGCAGAACATCTCACCATGCAACGCTCGCGAGCCACCACTCGCCGGGCCGATGAGAGCGTATCGTCTCACCCCGGATTGCACAAGGGTGCGGCATCAGGTGCCGACGTTCGTCCGAGAACAACGCCGACATGGACCCACTCCCCACGATCACGACTCGTCTCGCCGCCTCCCAGATCGTGGCCCGGGCCGAGACGCTCGCGAAGAAGGGCAAACTCCCGGGGTTCGAGGCCACGCCGGGCAATGCTGCGAGCCAGGCATTCCAGACCAAACTCTTCGCGGGACGACTGAACGCGACGATGATCGCCCGCATCACCGAGAACTCCGAGCCGCGTGAGGTCTCGTTCTCTATCGTCCATCCGAAACGCCCAGCGATGATCATCGCGCTCGTGACGATCCTCTCCATCTGGCCGGGCATGTGGATCACCGACTCGATGGTCCGCACCTACATCCCGTCGTACTCATTCTCCATGTGGATCACCGCGGCGTGGTACCTGCCGCTCTTTGTCCTCCCTGTCCCGTGGGTGTGGCGAACGATGAGCCGCGCCGCCGAACCGGCCGCCCGTGAGCACGCGGTGGAACAAATCGAAGCGTTGCGATCTGTGCTCGATGCCGAATCGTGATTCCGGCATGAATGCCATGCACTTCGGATCTCTCCCGATTCTGCCGTGAGTCTCGGTATGACTGCATTCCCGCAATCCGGCGGCATGCTCTTTTTTCCTACGTCATCGCCTTGCAAACTACACTCGCCCGTGTGGTCCACCCAGCACGTCCTTGACCTGTGCGCCCGAGCATTCATCGCCCGCGAGGATCTCCTCCGGCGTGAGCAGGCCGTGTATGGTCTCGACGCGCTCGACGAACTCAAGATCCACGAGATTCTCGCTGCGGCCATCACGACCGAAGGTCTGGGCGTTCTCCGCGAGCAGCCCTTCCCGGGAAAGCCCGGCTCGCGGCCCAAGCGTTCGGCGCGCGAACGCTGCGACCTGGTCCTCACGCACGAGCCGGGCGTCGTGCTCCGCGATCCCGTCGCCGCGACGCTCGAGCGTGACGCCCTCGTCGGTTCACTCTTTGAAACCGCGGCCCTACCGCCACCACCCGGCGTCGATCCCGCCGAGGCCTTCTGGCTCGAGGTCAAGGCCGTCGGGCAGTTCTGCTTCCGCGCCGGTGTGCCCACGCCCAACTCGGCGTATTCCAGTGAGATCACCGCCGCCATTCGAGATGATCTTCTGAAACTCTCACGCGAGATCGAGCACCAGGACCGCGAAGTGACACAGACACCTACGCGTGGCACGAGGAGTTCCGCCACCGCCATGACCCACGCCGGTCTGCTGCTGGTGCTTTTCACTGCCGACGAGGAAACGGCCCATCACGACCGCGTCGCCGCGATGCACCGCGCGATCGACCTTGGCGCACGCCTCCGCGAGCACGCCTCGGCCACACTCCCGATTCTCGATCGGATCGGCAACACCTGCTGCTCGCTCACGCTGTTGCGGGCGTGAGACGCGAAGGGGCAGCAGTCACGCGGGCGTCGACCTTCTCGAGCCCAAGCACGTCCGCGATCGCTCGTGCCGACGCCTCCGATGCACGAAGCCCCGCGAACATCCCCACCATCTCCGCTTGGTCGCGACGCTGCTGCTCGGCGACCTCGGGCTGCTCGATCAATCGCAGCAGTTCCGCCGAGATCGGCTCGGCCCCGGCAAAGTGGGGCACAAACTCGGGCACGATCCGCTTCCCCGCGATCAGGTTCGGGAGCGTGAACGTCTTGGTCGAGAGGACCAGTTTCGCCAGCCAGTACATCGGGACGTTCGACTTCTTGTAGAAGACGACCATCGGGCGCCCCTGCTTGGCGACCTGCAGCGTCACCGTCCCGCTCTTGACGAGCGCGAACTGGCACCAACGCACCACCGCGTCGGTGTTCCCCACCGCGATCGAGACGCCGTTCGGCCAGCCGCCGTGCTCCCCCGCCATCTCGCGCAGGTGACGCGCCACCGGCTCGCTCGTCGCCGCCACCACGCCGACGGCACCGGGGAACCGTTCCTTGACCGTCCGGAACGACTCCAGAATCAGCGGAAAGTTCCGAAGGAGTTCGTCGGGGCGTGAGCCGGGCATCATCGCGATTCGCGGCTCACCCTTGGGATACGCCGCCGCGATCCGATCGAGGGCCTCAAAGTCGAGCGGCTCATCAAAGAGCATGTGTCCCACGAACCGTGCCGGCACTCGCCGACGATCGAAGAACCGCTCCTCGAAGGGGAGGAGGCAGAGCACCAGGTCGGTCAATCGCCGCAGTTTATGGATTCGCCATCGCCCCCACGCCCAGATCTGCGGCGCGACGAGATGGACGACGCGCACGCCCCGTTTCTTGGCGATCGCGCAGATCGGAAAGTTCGCCGCGGGCGAGTCCACCGGCACATGGGCCGTTACATGGTGCTCGCCCATCCACTTCTCGATCCGGGCGTTGATTCGTTGGTGGTCGATGATCTTGGTGATCCCCGGCACGCCCATGACCGCGTCCTCGCCCGTGCGCTCGATCAGGTTCGCCCCGGCGGACTCCATCTTGGGCCCGCCCCACGCGAAGACCTGGACCTCCGGGTGCATCCGCTTGAGTTCGCGGATCACGGTCGAGGCGTGGTCGTCGCCGCTGGGCTCAAAGGCGGTGAACAACACCGACGCCCGATCCGGGGCGCTGGGCATTGAGTTCTGCTGTTCCGCATTCGAGACCACCAGCCCACTTTCCTCCAATCCTGGCACGATGCGTGAGCACATGCCGGACGCCGAACTCGATCAACCAATAACCACAGCCACGTTCATCGTGGCCACCACGACATGGTAGAGGCTCACCCCAAACCGGGCGATGCACACCCGCCCGCGATTCGCCCTCATAAACCCGCCGCGACGAACCATGCCGAGGGACGAACCTCGAGCGCCGTCGCGATCGCCACGATCGACTCGAGGCTCGGAAAAACCGAACCTCGCTCGATCGTGCTCAACTGGCTGACGCTCACCCCCGACGCCTCGGAAAGATCCCGCAGCGTCCACCCCTTGCCCGTCCGGCTCATGCGGATCTGATGCCCGATCTCGCGCCGGAGACGGTCCTGGGGCGAGTCTCCAAGCCCGAGCGCCGCCGTCGCCTGGCGCAGCACCCGTCGCAACTCGGCGATCGAGAACGGCTTGCTCAGGTAATCAAAGACGTCCTGCTTGAATGTCTGACGCATCCCCTCCATCGTCGGATAGCCCGTCACGACGATGACGCACAACTTCGCCCAGCGCTGGCGGATCTCCGCGAGCACCTCCTCGCCGCTGTGCCGACCCATCTTGATATCCAGGAGCACCGCGTCGGGAAGTTCGGCCTCGCACATCCGAAAGAACTCTTCCGGCGTCGCCGCCACACGGACCGCATGGCTATCCGCCGCCAGCACGCCCTGGATGTACTCCCGAAAGTCGGGATCGTCGTCGAGCGCCACGATGTTCAGGGGCGTAACCGACTCTTCTGCTGAGGCGTTCTCAGCGAGGTGTTTGTTCTGAGGCGAGCGTGATTGTGGCGTGTGGGATGGATCCATGCGTCACGGCCTCTCCGCGTGGGCCGAGGCCCGGGGTGAACCGTCCTCGTGCTCCGCTCGCTGACGCAGCGGCATCAGAATCTCAAAGATCGCCCCATGCTCCCCCCTCCCCACCGGTGGACGATTCTTCGCGAGAATGACGCCCGCGTGCTCGCGCACGATTCCCTCCGCGACGGCCAATCCCAGTCCCGTGCCCCGCGCGTCCAACCTTGTCGAGGCGAACGGCTCAAAGAGCCGTGGAAGCACCGCCGGATCGATCCCACCACCATCGTCGATCACAGAGATCGTCACCCACTCCGCGTCCCTTGAGTCCGCCTCGGTTCCGATGGACTCCTGCGGCCCCACGCGGCCACGCACCTCGACCGCCCCCGATCGTCCACGATCGCTCCGAAAGAGCAGGCCCTCCTCATACGCGACGACCGAATCACAGGAGTTGCGCAGCAAGTTCACAAAGACCTGCACCATCCGATCGGCGTCGCACTCTACCACGACATCCATGGGCACGCGATTGCGGATCTCGACGCCACGCCGATCCGGGTCCAGACGCACCAGCGTTGCCGCCTCCTCAACCACGTCTGCCATCCGCACGACGCTCGTCCGCGGCGGACGAACCCTCGCGAAATCCAGCAGGCTCTCTCCCAATCGCTCCAGGCGATGGACCACGCGCCCCATCAGCGCCGCCTCGGCCGCGGGAAGGCTCTTCGTGGGCGAGTCGTTCAACTTCTCCACGAGTCCCGTGAGCACAGCGAGCGGCGTGTTCAACTCGTGCGCCAACCCCGCCGACATCATGCCCAGGCTCGCCAGACGGTCGGCGTCGGCCAGATTCCGCCGCGCCGTCTCCAGAAGGTGGTTCTTCCGTTTCATATCAACGGCGACGACCTCCAACTGTTCCAGTGCCGCCGCGAGATCCGCCTGATTCCGCCGCAGGATGCCGATCGTCTCATTCCGTGACCGCATGATCTCCCCGAGTTCGTCGGCAGGGATCACCGCGGCCGGAATGATCTCGTCGTCACGGCGCCCCTCGCGCGTCGCCCGGTCGGCCGCAAGCAGCCGGCGGATCGGGTCGTACACGTTCCTGGGAAGGACAAACACCTCGAGCGCCACCGCCACGAACGCATACACCGCGAGAACCGCGAGCGACGCGAGCAGATAGAGCAGCCACACCGCACGCCGAGCCGCGGGAATCACGACTCGAATCGCAACGTAATCGCCCTCACGCGTCCCCGGAACATACGACACCGCGCTCGCCCCAAGGTCCGTCACCGTCGCGATCACCGCATCGCCAAATCTCGCCCGGATCTCCGCGGCCTGATCCGGCAGAAGCCCCAGTTCCGACGCCGTGCCATGACGCACACGCACCGATTCCATCGACACCGCCAGGTTCACTCCGTCGTGCCACCCCTCACGCAAGACCAACGGCACGAGCGCCCGCATCACCACGAGGGATTCGTCCTGCTCGGCGGCCTCGACCACATTTCGCACCGCCGGGCGCAAGGCCAGAATCAGAATCCCCGCGAGCACGAGCGAGAACGCCGTGTGAAGGAAAATCAGTTTCTTCCGGATACGCATCCCGGCCAGAAGCCCGGCCCGACGCTTTGGGTCGCCCGTCTCGCTCCATTCCGAACTGTTCGTTCCGGGCGTCATACGCTCGAAACCCTAGCCGGGCCGAGACTTCCAATCCCGAGATCGCCGCGTGCCCGTCCGAATTGCCATGCCGAACCCACGATCACCATCCGAGGCCACCACGCCCCCACGCTCGGCACGCGACAGCGCCCTTCGCGTGATCGCTCAGCACGTCCGCCGGTTTCCGGACCTGGAGCCGCTCGCGATCGACGAACGCTCGCTCTCGCCCAAGGACGCGGGATTGGCCAACGCGATCGTCGATGCCGTCCTCCGCCACTGGCTCTCCCTCGAGTTCATCGCTGCCCGCTTCTCATCGCGACCATGGAACTCGCTCTCCCACGTCGTCCGCGCCGCGATCCTCGCTGGCACCGCCCAACTCCTCGTTCTCGACCGTATCCCACCCCACGCCGCCCTCCACGAGACCGTCGAGTGGATCAAGCGTGAATCGCCCAAAGCCAGCGGCCTGGTCAACGCCATCCTCCGCCGAGTCTCTGAACTCAAGGTCGAGCGCCTCGATGGACTGTTACCGGATTCGTTCCCCCTCCACGCCTCGTCGGCACGCTCGCTCGCGATTCCTTCTGTTGAGTTGCCTCCAGATCCGCTCGCCAAGGCCGCAGTGCTCCTGAGCCACCCCGAGGCGCTCCTTCGCGCGTGGGCCACAGACTTCGGCCAGGACGAGGCCGTCCGACTCTCGCTCCACTCCCATGCCCGTCCGCCGATCACACTCAATGTTCAATGGGCAAACGACGCCGCCCCCGCGTCACTCGAACTCACGCCCCACTCCATGCACGGGCACGCAACCACAACGCTCGTGGGCGCCCGCCTCGCCGCGGCTCTTGACGAGCACCGTGAAGTCTGGGTGCAGGACGCCGCCGCGGGCAAGGCCGTGCGCAGCGTCGCCCATCTCACGCCCCGCGTGATCCTCGACGCGTGCGCCGGCCAGGGAACCAAGACGCGACAACTCGCCGCCGCGTTCCCCGATGCACGCATCCTCGCGACCGACGTCGATCGAACCCGTCTCGCCACGCTCGCCGCGTCCACACGACACCTGCCGAATGTCACCGTCATCGCGTTCAACACCCTGCGCGATCACGCAGGCACGCCCGACCTCGTCCTCCTCGATGTCCCCTGCACCAACACCGGCGTCCTCGCGCGACGCACCGAGGCCCGCTACCGCACGCAGACCAGCCAACTCGATCGCCTCGCGAGCATCCAACTCGGCCTGATCACAAAGGCCTTCGAACTCCTCGCCAAGGACCAGGACGCCCGCGTCCTCTACTCAACCTGCAGCATCGATCCTCGCGAGAACACGAATCGCGTGCAAGAAGCTATCGACACAGCGAAGTCCACGCGCGGAACGCCGATCGCGATCGAATCCCTCGATCTCACGCTCCCGGACGGTGTGCCCGGAGAAACGCCGGACACCTACCACGACGGTGCATTTTCCGCCCTCCTCCGCCGCAGTTGATCGGGAACTCCTACACAGAATCCGCGTGCACACCACGTGGAACTCGGCACCGATGCCATCTGTCCCGACGGCGTACCATCATCACGCCTGCCGTTCGGCCTGTGTGTCGACGGGCAGCACCCGCGACCACTCTTCGCACCGCCCAACTCGGGGACGATCGATGAACCTTCTCGACATCCTCACGCTCGACTGCATCCGCGTCCCGCTCCAGGGACAGGAGAAGCGTGCCGTCATCCACGAACTCGTCGACGTCCTCTCCGACGCCGGCCGTGTCGGCGACCCCAAGGCCCTCAAGGACGCCGTCTGGACTCGCGAGCAGACCCGGACCACCGGCATCGGCAACGGGCTAGCCATCCCCCACGGCAAGTGCGCCGGCATGGCGAGCCTCTCCATGGCCATCGGCAAGCCCGCCAAGCCCCTCGACTTCGAAGCGATCGACAGCCAGCCCGTCCGCCTCGTCGTCCTCCTCGCCAGCCCCCCCGATCGCACGAGCGACCACATCCAGGCGCTCGCCCGCGTCACGCGACTCATGATCATGGACGACTTCCGCGAGCGCATCTACGCCGCACAGTCCTCCGAAGAAATCTTCGCCCTGCTCCAGAGCCAAGAGAACAAGTCGTAATCGCCACGCCGGCGAAGCCTCACGCCACCATGAGCACCACGATCGATCCATTCGCGCCCCTCCCCGCGATCGAGTCGTCGCTCGTCCAGTATGTCGACTCGCTCGCGACCACACCCAAGACTCATGAGGCGGTGCGATACGCCCTGCTCGGCGGCGGCAAGCGCCTTCGTCCGCTCCTCGCCTGGTGGGCCGCCGCGGCGAGCGGCCTTGACCCGATACGCTCGCTCGGAGCCGGCCGGGCCGTCGAACTCGTCCACGCGTTCAGCCTGGTCCACGACGATCTCCCCGCGCTCGACAACGACGATCTCCGACGCGGGAGGCCCACGCTCCACAAGCACGCGGGTGAGGCGCTCGCCATCCTTGCGGGCGATCTCTTGCTCACGCTCGCTTTCGAGACCATCATGAAAGTCGCGCCGACGTCCCAGCATGCACAGGACATGTCGCTCGAACTCTCGTCGGCCACACGCGCGATGATCGATGGGCAAGTTTGCGACACGATCGGTGACGAACTTCCCATCGGCATCGTGTCCGGCACTCATGCCGCACGAGGCACGAGCGATCCCAAAGGCGATCGCGCCGCGGTCAACCGGATCGAGGGCATCCACCGTCTCAAGACGGGCGCCCTCATCCGGGCCGCATGCCGACTGGGTGTCCTGGGCTCGGGTGGCTCGTCACGTGACCCACGGTTCAAGGCGATCACCGACTTTGCCGAGGCCGCGGGCCTGATGTTCCAGATCGTGGACGATCTGATCGATCTCGAACAGAGCGCCGAGCATGCCGGCAAGAAGACGGGGAAGGACGCCGCCGCCGGGAAGGTGACGTATCCGGGCGTCGTCGGCATCGACGAGGCCCGCACCGAGGTCGCACGACTGCGCGAGGTCTGCCTCCAGTCGCTTCGTCCGCTAGGGCCATCGGCGGACGGTCTTCTCGCACTCGGGAACGCCCTGGCCACACGCACGCGATAGCCGCGAGCATCTCGCGCGCACGAGCATTCGGAAGAAGTGGTGGCGGTGCACAAATACAAGAATGCATGCACAAAAGCACAGCACGCCGGGTTGTGGCCCGGCGCGCATGTGCTATGGTATACAAGAAAACAGTTGGGGCCGCGTTTGCCTGACCTCACGGTCAGGCTATCGCTCTCCGAGGAGAGCGAACGAGATTGTGTTGACGTACTCGCTGCACATCGCTGTGCGGCCAAAGGGTTCTCGAGTCGCCGGGTGTTATCCGGTGTTCTCGTCTTCGGTTTGGGCGAGTCTAAGGAAATCCCTTAGAAAGGAGGTGATCCAGCCGCAGGTTCTCCTACGGCTACCTTGTTACGACTTCGTCCCAGTCACCGATCTTGCCGTAGACACCACAGTAATGTGGCGGCTTCGGGCGCTCCCGGCTCCCATGACTTGACGGGCGGTGTGTACAAGGCTCAGGAACTTATTCACCGGAGCGTAGCTGATCTCCGATTACTAGCGATTCCGACTTCATGCAGGCGAGTTGCAGCCTGCAATCCGAACTGGGGCGCGTTTTTTGCGATTTGCTCCGCCTCGCGGCCTCGCTTCGCTTTGTGCGCGCCATTGTAGCACGTTTGCAACCCTGGATGTAAGGGCCATGAGGACTTGACGTCATCCCCACCTTCCTCCGGTTTGACACCGGCAGTCTCGCTAGAGTACTGGCTTGCGCCGAGCAACTAACGATAGGGGTTGCGCTCGTTAAAGGACTTAACCTGACACTTCACAGCACGAGCTGACGACAGCCATGCAGCACCTGTGACCGTTCCACCCAGAGGGTGTGGCTCCTGTTTCCAGGAGTTAATCCGGCCATGTCAAACCCAGGTAAGGTTCTTCGCGTTGCCTCGAATTAAGCAACATGCTCCACCGCTTGTGTGAGCCCCCGTCAATTCCTTTGAGTTTTAGCCTTGCGACCGTACTCCCCAGGCGGCACACTTAGTGGTTTTCCTGCGACCAAGGCGGCGTCAGAGCCCCCTCGATCTAGTGTGCATCGTTTACGGCGTGGACTACCAGGGTATCTAATCCTGTTTGCTCCCCACGCTTTCGTGCCTCAGCGTCAGGACAGGCCCAGCCGGACGGCTTCCCCATCGGCATTCCAGTAGATATCTACGCATTTCACCGCTCCACCTACTGTTCTTCCGGCCCCTACCTGCCTCAAGACTCGCAGTATGCCGTGCAGTTCCTGGGTTGAGCCCAGGGCTTTCACACAACACTTACGAGCCCGCCTACGCACCCTTTAAGCCCAGTGATTCCGACTAACGCTTGTGGCCTCTGTATTACCGCGACTGCTGGCACAGAGTTAGTCGCCACTTCCTTTGGGAACGATCAGTGTTTCTGTTCCCTGACAGTGGTTTACACGCCGGAGGCGCTTCATCCCACACGCGGCATTGCTCCGTCAGGCTTGCGCCCATTGCGGAAGATTCGTTACTGCAGCCTCCCGTAGGAGTCCGGGCAGTGTCTCAGTCCCGATGTCGCAGGTCGTGCTCTCACACCTGCTACCCGTCTTCGGCTTGGTGGGCTTTTACCCCGCCAACTACCTGATAGGCCGATCGCCGCTCCCAAGGCGCGAAAGCTTTGCTCCGGAGAGATCATGAGGTATTACTCGCAGTTTCCCGCGGCTATCCCCCACCTCAGGGCACGTTCGATCGTATTACTGACCCTTTCGCCACTTGCCCTTGCGGGCTCGTTCGACTTGCATGTTTTAGCCATGCCGCCAGCGCTCAGTCTGAGCCATGATCAAACTCTTCAATTGATTTCCGTTGGACCCGAACACGATTTCTCGTGACGGGTGATCTTCAATGGAAGTGCTGACCAGGTTATCCACTCATCCAACCCGTCCCAACTCTTGCGACTTGGAATCAAACTGGACTCGTGGTGGTCTCCACCGAAACCCATCCTCTCGGATGAATCCCGATGCCGTCGGCGCTTGTTCCGACGGAAAAATCTGGCATTCACTCACTTGTGAATCATTAAATTTAAGGGTTCACTCGTGAACCACACGAGAATGCCAACGCCGGGGGCTGTGACCCCGGCTCGGACACCGATCTCTTGGTGGATCGGTTTTATGGATTCGTCAACGACTGCCCTGTCCGAAGGGCTGGGGATGGTCCCCATGTCGAAGACGCACACTCTCGCGCGGCTCCCAACTGTTCACTTTTCAAAGATCTGCCGGGCAACTCGCCGAAGAAACCACTTGGTTTCCCAGTTGTTTCCAAGGCTTCAGGCATCACGCCCGTCGTCCGGCCTGCTCAATGGGCAGGGGACAAGTCTAAGCCAAACTCCTCCACGGTCAAGTGGCCGGGGAACCATCTCATCGCAAATTCTCCTAAGTCCCAAATCCGGCCCCTGTTGGGATCTTGTCACGGTCACCCACAACCCCTGGAATGCCGCATGTTCGGTTTGTGTTTGCATCACACCCCACCTGCCGTCAGCACGCACGCCCAGATTCCTGCCGGAGCGTGCTCCTCCCCCACTGCCCGGAGCGCCCGGCAGGCCTCACTCATCGTGGCCCCGGTCGTCAGGACGTCGTCCAGGAGCACGACATGACGCCCGCCGAGTCCGAGAGCCTCTCGGGTCGTACGCATCGAGCCTGAGACGTTCGCCTTGCGCTTGGAAGCCGGGAGATTGGCCTGCTGCGGACGATGTCGGCGGGCGATGCCCCGGACGATCGGGAACGCCGTCTCACGTGAGACGCCCTTGGCGAGGACAACCGTGTGATCGATGCCGCGGGAAACACGCCGACGAAACGATGTCGGCACGGGGACGAGAACGACCGAGTTCCGATCGATCGATGACTTCGAGAGCGTATTGAGAAGAGCGCGTCCGAGTTCACGACCGAGATCGATCCCCAGCCGCCGCGAGCGGTGGAACTTCACCTCCAACACACAATCACGCAACAAGCCGTCGTGCTCCCCCAATCGCACGGCGTGGGCCCATGCGACCTTCTTGCGCGCGCAATGCCGGCACCCCTCCTCGAATCGCTCGTTCGGTCCCAGTGTCGTCAGGCATCTGGGGCAGTACGACCCCGGCGGATCCGCGGCCCACGAGTGATCGCGTGCGCGCTCGGGCCAGGTCGCGTGCGTCAGGCCCAGCCACTGCTCTTCGATTTCTCGCCACCAGTGCTTGGGTGGCGGTAGCACGGCCATCGGCGAGGCGCGCAAGTCGGCCTGCGGTGTGGACGCAGGCTCTGACGTTGGGCCGGGCGGCCAGCGGAACTCGGCGGCTGGGGTCGTTGTGGGTTCCACGTGATTCACCGATTCCGACGGCGTGTCGTGATTACGAGGATCGCCCGAGGGCGCGGCGGACCACCATGGCGCGCGCGCTGCGACGCTGGTCCTGGTCGAGGTCCTTCCCCAGCGCGCGTTGGAGGTGCCCGGGCTGGACCTGGAGCATGAGCGTGTTCACGGTTGCGGCCTCGACGCTGGGGATCATGCCCAGAACCACGCCGAGTCGCACGTGGCTGAGGTGCTGCATGGCCTCATCGGTCGAGAGGAGCCGGGCGTGCGTGAGGGCGCCCAGGGCGCGAAAGACCTGATCCTCGAGGGTCAGGCGGCGTTTCTCAACGAGTTGGCGACGGGCGTGTCGTTCATACTCTACGACGCGGGGGATGATCTGCGTGTCGAGTTCCTCGACGATCGTCTGCTCGGTCTTGCCGAGCGTCGTCTGGTTGGAGATCTGGTAGAAATCGCCAGCGGAGTCGGAGCCTTCGCCATAGAACCCGCGGACGGCGAGGTTCATATCGCTGGCGGCCCGTTTGACTTTGTCGATGTCGCCCGAGAGACGCAACCCCGGCAGGTGGAGCATGACGCTCATGCGCAGACCGGTGCCCACGTTGGTCGGGCAGGCGGTGAGATAGCCGAAGCGTGAGGAGAAGGCGTAGTCGATTCCCGCCTCGACGCGGTCGTCCACCTGATCGATCGCCCGCCAGCACTCGCCGAGCGCCAGCCCGGATCGGATGACCTGGATGCGAAGGTGGTCCTCCTCGTTGACCATGACGCAGAGACGCTCGTCGGGGAGAGAGACGGCGACGCCACGCGGATCACCCGAGGCGTCGTCGGACTTGGACTTTCCGTGCGACTTGCCCCGCGCGAGGTGCTTGGAGATGAGGTGCCTCTCGACGAGCAGGAGTTTGTCCACCTCGCTCGTCTCGTGGAGATCGACCCACATCATGCGGTCGGCGAGGCCCGCCTGGAGGAGCCAGTTTCGAGCCGTGTCAAGAGTGTGCTGTCGCTGGACACGCGAGGCCCGCGAGGCGAAGGTGCAGTCGGCGATGTTCCTCGCGAGGCGGGCGCGGGACGACATCACCACATCACTCGCGGGGCCCTCGCCCTTGAGCCATTCCGTCCCGCGATTCCAGGGCTGGGGCGACGACGGCATGCCGGGAGCATCGCTCACGCCTGGTCCTCCGCGTCGCTCGCGTTCGACTCGTTGAGTTTCTTCAGTTCGTCGCGGAGTCTGGCGGCCTCTTCGTATTTCTCGGTCTTGATCGCCGAATCGAGATCGGCGCGGAGACGCTTGAGGCGTTCGGCCCTTTCGGCAAGGAGCGAGACTGCCGGGCTTGGCGTGGGCGCTTCGATCGCCTCCTGTCCGGCGCCGGCGCGTCGCGGGTGCTTTCCGATGTGTTTCACGCCGCCCTCGTGGGCACGCTCGATGAGCGGCGCGAGTTGGCGGGCAAAGGCCGCGTAGCAGCGCGGGCACCCGAGCAAGCCGGACTTTCGGAACTCGTTGAACGTCTGCCCGCAGCCGGGGCAGGTGGTCTGCTTCGGCGGCGTGGCCGCGGGTGTCTTGCCCACGGCCTGGCTGACGAGGAACTTCGACATCAACTCATTGAGCGGAACGGGCGCCTGCACGGGGATGCCCTGGCTGGCGGCACAGGACTCGCAGAGGTGGCGTTCGACCTTCACGCCGTTGCGGACCGTGACCTCGTGGACCGTTGCCTCCTTGTCGCACTGATCGCACTTCATTCGAGGAATGGTACGCGAAGGTCACGGTTCGCCGTTCGCGAAGTGCAAAAGTGAAACGAGCCGTTCCACGCGTGGGACGGCTCGTGAGGACACTTCGTTCGTGTGCGAGATCAGGCGCCGGCCTTCTGCTGGCGGGTGTAGCCGTACTTCCGCTTGAGGGCCTTCACGACCATGCCGGTGCGGATGGCCTTGGTGGAGGCGCGGACGCGCTCCTGGCGACCATCGATCAGGGCGACGACGTCCTGAAGATTCGGCTTGAAAGTTCGGCGGGTGATGCCGGTGGGCTTGAGTCCGAAGCCGCCCTTGGCGATGGCCTGGCCACGCCACGCGCGCTTGAAGCCGCGGGAGACAGTCTTACCGGTGAACGCGCAGGTAGCAGGCATGGGAAACCTCGACGAAACAGATCAAAGCACGAACAAGTCACGCCGAAATGCTCCCGGCGTGGGGGAGGCAACTGTAGGCGTTTGGGCACTCAAGGCAACCCCTATGGCGACTGGCCTGGAATTGGTTCGTGAATCCTGGCCTTGGGGCGGAAGAGGGCCAAACAGGCCGTGCTCCCGTGGAGGAAGGACTGGCCGGCAATCGGACCGATCTCGCCGAGTGCGGAGAATCCAGCGAGGGGGATTGACCTGGCCATTCCGGCGACGGGGCGTCCACCTTTGGCGAGGTCCTCACCGGCCTGGGGAGGCTCAAAGGCCCGCTGGACGGCCTGGGCGTCGTGATGCGGCCTTCCGAAGAGGCGTCGGCCGCGGGTGTGGCATGTGACCAAAAAGACACCTTTGGGCTGGTCGCGGAGTTGCTGGGCGTCGAGGAGCAGGGCGAGGTCTTCTTCTGCTGTGGTCTTGTCGCGATGATGCAGGCGGACGGTCTGGCCGACTCGGACAAGGTCATTGATGGCGACACCCCCGGAGTTCTGGTCGAGACCGACGACGGGCCTCATAAGAAAGTCGTCGCGGCCGAAGCGTTCTTTGTACTCGTTGATCACGAGGCCGACGAGGAGACCGTCGCTGAGTGTGGCGCGGGCGCTCTCGCCGAGCGATTGGATGGCCTCGGCGAGGACCTCCGGGGCGCGTCGGCCACCGAGTTCCAGGATCAGGTTGTGGCGGGCCTTGGTGACGACCAGGGGCGGACCGAAGGGGCGGCACCCTTGCGAGACCACGGTGTCGATCGTGAGATCGCCCGAGATGGAGACGCCGACGGCCCCGGCGCGCATGACGCGATCGTTGAAGAAGAGCACGTTGCCGCCCGGTGTTTTCGAACCTGAGCACAGCCCGCCGAGGATGGGCGCGGGATGGTCCGGGCTGGCGAGGGTGGAGACGGCGTTGAGCGAGGGGAGGAGTTTGATGAGCGGGATGCTGAAGGGATCGGGGAAGAAGAGGATCCCCGAGAGATCCCGGGTGATGCCGAGACGCTCGCGGAGATGCTCGTGGGCGGCCTGGGTGTCATCGATGGGGTCGGCGTGATCGAGGGCGAAGGGGTGGATGCGGGCGCTTGGAGCGTGGAGCGCGAGTGCCGCCACGGCCGGCGAGCCTTCGAGTTCGACGGCGTCGGCAAGGACCGACCCGGCAGAGGCGCCGACGATCGCGGCGTTGGGCAGATCACGTCGGAGCGCTGCGAGGAGATCGTGGGCCGACTCGGCGTGGTGCGGCGAGAAGAAGACGAGGACGAGATTCGGCGTATCGGAGCCGAGCGATTCGCCGAGCAATCGCGCGACGTGAGCGCCCGCGGCCTCGGACCGGGCGTTGGTCGAGAGGGCCGAGGCGAGTTTGAGGGCGGACTCGTGGTGGATGGGCATCATCGGAATGGTCGAGCGTGTCGTGGGATTGTTGGCGGGGCGCAACGAAACGCCCCTCGACTTCTGGGCCGAGGGGCGTGGGGTGTCTCAGACGCGTGGAAATCGGCTCAGCCGCCGACGTTTGATCCTTCCGCGGCCGGGACGTCGTTGGCGGGCGCGGCGTTGGGCTGGGTGCCCAGATCCGGAGCCTGCGGCGGCGTCAGGTTCTGGCCCGCGGCGTCCTTGAGTTCATCGATCCTCGTGGGCGTGATGAGTTGGACGTTGAGGGTCGGATCCATCTGGGTGTCGCCGATGATCCCGACGATGCGGCCGACGAGGATGTCGAGGTTGCGCTTGGTGTCGGGCTTGACGTAGCCGATGGTGTGGGGGATGCCGCCGACGGACTCGACGCGGAACATGCGCGGGAGGCGCTTCCCGTCGTAGAGGGTCGAGGCGCGGAGCGTGCCGATCATCTGGTAAACGCGGCTGGCCTCGAACTCCTGGAGGCGCTGGGCGAGGGCGATCTGGCCCTGGTCGAGCATGACGCGCTCGGACTGCTGGCGGGCCGCCCGCTCGCGCGAGTCGATCGCGATCGTCAGCCACTGCAAGCGGCGATCGAGTTGCTTCTGGACGTACTCGTGCTTGCGGATCGCGAAGTCGTCCTTGAGTTTGGCCTTCTGGGCGTCCCAGTCGGCGATGGTCCGCTCAAACTCGGCCTTGAGTTCGCCATATTCCGCGGTCGCGACCGGCTCTTTGAGGACGGCCTTGAAGGAGCCCTCGAGGCTCTCGACGGAGGCGACAAGTCGCTTGGCCGGATCGACTGGATCGACCTTGGTGGGGTCGGTCTTGAGGCCCTCGGGGTTGTTGCCGGTGATCGTCGTTGGCGTGGTGTCCTGGGCGCCTGGTGTTGTGGCCTCGGGATTGATGTTGGGCTGAATCGTGCCGTCTGCGGCCTTGTTCGGAACAGTGTTCGGATTGGCGTTGGGATCGGTCGGCGAGACGGGAGCGACCGGCTCGGTCTTGCTCGCCACCTTCACCGCGCCCTCGACCGCGATGGGGCCTTTCGCCGTCGTGTACGCGTCGACCTCGGCGTCGGTGGCGCGGCGGACGAGTTGGTTGCTCACCCACGCGCGGGCCTGGGGCGGCGGAACGACGCGATACGCGACGACCGTGCCGTTGGCGTCCACCGTCGGCTCGATAAGTTTCAGTGTGGTGCCCGCCGGGAGCGATTCGGCGAGGACGGACTTCCAACTCCCCGCGAACCCGGAGACAAGGCTCGCGGCCTTGAGTGAGGTGTCCTTGGTGAGTTTCACCGTGTCGCCGCTGACGGTGGCCTCTTGCGCGCGCACGAAGACGCCAAGGGTCGGCGGATAGGCGACGCGCATCCAGTTGCCGGGCTGCTCATCGCAGAGGAGCACGGTGCCCGTCGCGAGTTCGGCGATGGAATAGTGCTGCTCGCTGTCGGCGCAGCGGAGCGGGGCTTTGTCGGCGGTGACGACGAGATAGAACGGCTCGGCCTGGGCCGCGATGGTGCTCGCGGACGGCAGACCGATGAATGCGACGATGGCGACACCACTGGTCGCGACCCAATGCCACGGACGAGAACTCATGTCACGCGCCTCCCTTCGCTGGCGAACGATCCATAATTGCCGGGCTCGGAGCGTCGATCATGCGACAGTTCGACCCGGGTCAGGACGTTAGGCAAGGCGGTCGATTTGCGATGGTCACGGACGTGTCCGTGAGGGCGAAAACACGCGTCGCTGGAGGCGTGTGATAGGGCCGATCGGGGTTCGGATGGCTATTGTTCGCACGGCTTTCCGGGCTGGACGTCCGGGTGATGGCGGGAACCGCGACGCCGACGGACCGAATCGTCGGAACCAGGACGGACGAACCAGGGGACGGACGAACCAGGGGACGAACGGACCGGGGTCGCACGATCCGGGACGCACGAGCCAGGGACGAGGCTCGATGAGACCACGCCACACATGAGCACCAGGCCGGTCTCCGAAAAATCGGACGACCCGATCACAACCCACGCTCGGAACACACTTTGAATCGACGGCCTTGTGAAATGAACGGTTGGCGTCGGGCGTCTCGCCATACACGGGTGGGCGTGGGGCTGATGCTGGCGCTTGCGGCTGGGTCGTGCTCGAATCCAAGCCCGCTTGGGGATCAGGCCGATCGCGATCTTCGGCGGCTTGCGATTGATGCGGCGGCTCGCGAGGTGGCGGAGGCCGGGCGTGATGAAAAGGCGGTTGTCCTATCGCGAGAGAGCGGCGTCGAGGGGCTGAAACTCTGGCCTGGCATTCTGGAGGAACTCGACAAGAGTTCCGGGCCGCGTTCGTATGAAGGCGCCAAGGCGGACTTCGGCGTGAACCTGCTGGGGACCAAGGCCGAGACAGTTGCGATCAGCCTGGAGCACGCGATCAAGGCGTCGGTCGAGCACAACATCGCGGTGCGATTCGCGAGGATCGGGCCGGGGATCGGCGAGGCGCAGGTCGTCGCGGCGGAGGCGGCCTTCGATTGGACGTTCACGGCGAACTTCTCGGCGACGCGCACCGATTCGCCACGCGTCGCCACAAGTTTCTCGAGCAGCACGCAGGGTGTGCCCAGCACTACGGAGCAAACGGGCCTGACGACCTCGGTCGGGTTGCGTCGGACTCTCGTCGGCGGCGGGCGGCTGACCCTGCAGCACGGGCTTGATTACACCGACGACAGCACGCCCTTCCAGACCAGCCGTCCGAACCCGGCAAACCTGCTGTCGTTCACGGTGCAGTATGACCAGCCGCTGCTGCGGGGATTGGGGTCGGAGGTCTCGCTCGCGGATGTGCGTGTGGCGCGGAACGCCGAGCGGAACAGCGTGCAGACGCTTCGGCGGGACCTCGGACAGGTCGTCTCGGACGTCGAACGGACGTACTGGCAACTGACGCTCGCGCACAAGGACCTTTTGATCCTGCAGCGGCTCCTGGAGCGGGGTGAGCGCGTTCGAGATCAGTTGATCGCGCGCGAGGGCGAGAGCACGACGGCCCAGTTGGCCGACGCACGGGCGAAGGTCGAGCGACGCAAGGCCGACATCATCCGGGCGCAGACGCAACTGCGCATCGTGAGCGATCGCCTGAAGCAACTCATCAACGACCCGGCGGTGCCCGTGGGGTCGGAGATCATCCTGGCGCCGACGGACCGCCCGGTGGACGAGCCGGTGCGGTTCAGCCTGCCGGATTCGGTGCTGGCGGCGGTGCAGTTCCGCCCCGAGGTGCAGCAAGCGGTGCTGGCGATCGATGATTCGTCCATACGGGCGATCGTCGCGGAGAACGCACGCCTGCCCGACCTTTCGCTTCGTCTCCAGGCGAAACTCTCGTCGCTCGACGACACAACCTACGACTCGTACGGACAGTCACTCGAGGGACGGTTCTTTGATGCTCTCTTTGCGCTGGTCTTTGAGATGCCGATTGGCAACCGCAAGGCCGAGGGGGATTATCGCCGTCGCGTGCTCGAGCGAATGCAGTCGGTGATCGCGTATCGCAACACGGTGCAGCAGGTGACGCAGGAGGTCAAGAGCGCGCTCGACCGGCTCGTCCTGAACTACAAACTCATCGAGCAGACCCGCACGAGCCGGATCGCGGCGGCAGAGGTTCTGCGCGTGCTCCTCATCGAGAAGGAGAACGCGCCGAACATCACGCCCGAGCGATTGGATCTCGAGTTCTCGCGTCAGGAAGCCCTCGCCCAGGCCGAGCGCGAGGAGTCGCAGGCGCTCGCGGAGTACAACTCGGCGCTGACGGACCTCTATGCCGCGATGGGGACGAACCTGGAGCGGAACCGCATCAACTTCGTCGTACCCACGGCGGACGAGCGGTAGAAAATCCATTTCACTGCGAGACGATGTGCCCTGGGATCGTGACGGCGGCCGCGATCGAGCGATCCAACAATGGTCTCGTGGCGAAGTCCGTTTCCCATTATGAGGCGTCGGATGAACAGGCGATCGACGCCGCGGCGGCGCGGCTCCTCGTGGGCGGGCTGGTCGCGTTCCCCACGGAAACAGTCTTCGGGCTTGGCGCGGACGCGTTGAACGAAACCGCGGTTCGCGGCGTCTATGAGATCAAGGGCCGGCCCTCGCGGAATCCGCTCATCGTGCACGTGTCTGGTGTTGAGGCGGCCCGGCGGCTGTGTGCCGATGGGGCGTGGGACGCGCGGTGCGAGGCGCTCACGTCGGCGTTCTGGCCTGGGCCGCTCACGATCGTGGTCCCCAAGAGTGAACGAGTGCCCGAGTTGGTGACCGGCGGCGGGGCGAATGTCGGAATCCGGTGTCCACGCCATGGCATCGCGCTTCGGCTGCTGCGCGCTTTCGAGCGATTGGGTGGTGTGGGCGTGGTCGGGCCGAGCGCGAATCGCTCGGGGTATGTCTCCCCCACCACCGCGGCCCATGTGCGAGAGGCGTTCAACGCCGAGGACGTGATGGTGCTCGATGATGGCGAAGCGACACGCGAGGTGGGAATCGAGTCCACGGTGGTGCGATTGAGGCCGAGAGATGGCGAGGGAGTCAGCGCAGAGATACTCCGGCCTGGCGCGGTGTCGGCAGAGGCGATCGGGCGCGTGCTTCGTGAAACTGGAGACGATCGGCCTGTGGCGATGGTCACACACGCACAAGGAGAGAGCAACGCGGCGCTCCCTGGCCCGGGGCTGCTCGATGTTCACTATGCGCCGCGGGCGACGTGCCGCCTTGTGCCGCGTGAGCAGCTGGCAAGGTCACTCGATCATGCTCGGCGAAAGAAGCCAGATGCCGCAGTCGTCGTCGTGGCGACGGAGTGCGATCAAGCTCCCGCCGGGATTCGGCAGATTGTGCTTCCTGGAGACGCCGTCGGGTACGCGCGTGGGGTGTACTCGGCCCTTCGCGAGGCGGATGCGATGGGACCCGACATGATCCTCGTGATGGATCCAAAGCCCTCAACCGATGACGGTCATGGCGCGTTGTGGGACGCGATCATGGACCGGTTGCGGCGCGCGTGCGCCCCGGCGTGATCACGAGGCACGCGCATGAAGACGTTTGATTGGCGTCCACTCAGGATTTGAACGCGCGCGTGAGCGACGCGAGTTGCCCGCCGTGCCAGCCGTCGTGCCAGGACATCTTCATGAGCAGGTCGAGACGATCGGTCGCGAAGCCGCCGGTCTTGTCGGCTATGGAGACGCGAAGGTCCTCGTCGCTCATGCCCTGCGCGGTCTGGACCATTTCGTCATACGCGGCCTCGAACTGCCGGCGGAGTTCGGCGAGTCGTGGATACTCGGCGGCGTTGGGCGTGGGCTTCGAGCCCGAGGCGAACTTGGCCTCATAGGACTCGGGCATGGGCACGCCCTTGCCATCAAAGAGCGAGACGGCCCACGCGTACGTCATCGCGAGGTGCCCCAGGGTCCACAGGAGGTGGTTGTCCGTCGGCGTCTGCTGGAAGAGGGCCTTGTCCGGAGGAAAGGACTCGACTTGCTTCATGAGGACCGAGTGCCCGAACTGGAGGAGTTCGAGCGCGTGGTCCTTGGGCTTTTGAGAGTGTCCAGTCTTGGGTGATGCGGTCATGTGAGTTCTCCGGTGTGCCGATAACGATCGGAGTGGTGGAATGTCGGGTCGTTGGGCGCGGCATTGGATGCCGGGGGTCTACGCTAGTCACCCCGTGCCAAGCATATTTCGCCCGACACGAGCCGGCGTTCGGGTTCCGGTCGATTTCAGCACCAGACCTCTGGTCGGACGTGGTGGGCGCGAGCAGGTGGGACGACGAAGACTCATGGCGTGAGGAGTGTGTCGGGATGGCGAAGCAGGTGACGGTGGCGTGTGCGGCTGGGGACGGGATCGGCCCCGAGATCATGGAGGCGACGCTCTCGCTCTTCCAGGCGGCGGGCGTCCAGGAGCACATCGAGTTCCGTCCGATCGAGATGGGGGCGAGCGTCTTTGCGCGCGGGAACACGCGCGGCATGACCGAGGAGGCCGTGCGCTCCGTCGAGGAGTGCGGCATCCTCTTCAAGGGCCCGATGGAGACGCCCAAGGGTGGGGGTGGAAAGAGCATCAACGTCACGGCGCGGAAGTTGTGGAACGCGTACGCGAACTATCGGGTCTTCAAGACGCTGCCGGGCGTGGAGACGGTCTATTCCAAGGCCGGGCTCTCGATCGACATGTGCGTCGTCCGCGAGAACATCGAGGACACGTACGGCGGCGTGGAGCATCGCCTGACCAACGACATGGTGCAGTGCAAGCGACTGATCTCGGCGCCGGGGAGCGACCAGGTGCACCGCTTCGCCTTCCAGACGGCAAGGAAACTGGGCCTCCCCCACGTGCACTGCGGGCACAAGGCCAACATCATGAAGATGACCGACGGGCTCTTCCTCGATCGCTTCCGCGCGACGGCGAAGGACTTCCCGGAGATCAACGCCCAGGACGTGATCGTCGATGCGCTCTGCATGAATCTCGTGGTCCGCCCTCAGCAGTACAAGATGATCGTGCTCCCGAACCTGCAGGGCGACATCGTCTCGGACCTGTGCGCGGGTCTCGTCGGCGGCCTGGGCTTCGCGCCCAGCGCGAACATCGGTGATCACGTCTCGATCTTTGAGGCAGTCCATGGCACGGCTCCGGACATCGCCGGTCGCGGCGTCGCGAACCCCACGAGCCTGATCCTGTCGGGGCTGATGATGCTTCGCCACGTCTGCATGCAGAAGCATGCGGCGGCGATCGAGAACGCGCTCCTCGCCACGCTCGAATCCGGCGTGCACACGGGCGACTTCGGCTCGAAGCAGACGCCCTCGGTCGGGACGGGTGAGTTCGTGAAGGCGATCGTCGATCGATTGGGGTCCAAGCCCACGAGCGTGCCGCCGGTGCCCGACGCGGAGTTCTCGCAGGCGTGTTGGACGAGGCCCCCCAAGCCGACGGGCCCGCAGATCATGCGGACGTTCAAGAACCTGGTCACGCACGCGGTGGGGTGCGACATCTATCTCGACACGCCGCTCTCGCCGTTGGCGCTGGCGGAGGAGATGCAGCGGGCCGCGGTGGACACGCCGTTCCGCTTGACGCTGATCAGCAATCGCGGGACGCAGGTGTGGCCGACGGGCAGCGTGTACACCGAGTGTGTGGACTACTACCGCGTGCGGTTCGAACTGAAGGATGGCGTGACGCCTGGGACGTTCGGGCAGAGCCGATGCATCGCGCTCCTGGATCGCATCGCGGAGAGTTTCACGGTCTGCAGTTATGAACTCCTGCGGACGTTTGATGGGGCCCGCGGGTACAGCCTGGCGCAGGGGCAATAGGACGTCCCGGCCCGCGAATGTATCCGGCGGGGTTGAGCGGGGCACACACACAAACGCGAAAGAACCACCCCAAGACAGGGTGATGTGGTAGACTAGTCCAGGCCGGGGTCGAGTTTTGACCGGGCAGGATCTGGAGGCTGACATGCGTGGTACGCAATGGGGAGTCGCGTTCGCTACGGCGTGGGCGGTGGTGGCGTGGGGCGGGCCGGCCAAGGATGGCGCGGGTGCCGAGGCGGTGCTGAAGCAAAGCGTGGAAGCGATCGCCAAGGTCCGTGTGCTCGGATATCACGCTGAGTCGGTCATCGAGAAGGACGGAACGATCGATCCGTCGGCCCCGAAGCACAGCGCCAGCGTCGTGGCCGGGCGGGCGGACGCGGGGGGATGGAAACTCGCGGTGAAGGGCGAGGTCACCACAATCAAGGACGGCACACCCGAGATCACTTCGATCCAACTCGGGTTCGATGGCGTGCAGGCGCGGGCGATCGTCCCCCAAGAGCAATCGATCTTCGAGCGTTCCGCCGTGTCGCTGAACGATGTGGAGACGTTCTTCCGAGAGCAGTCGGCGTGGAAGGTCGTCTTCTGGTCGATGCTCGCAGAGACCCCGATGCGATTCGCGCCGCTCGCCGCGACGATGGAGGCGCCCCGCACGATCGGCGGCGAGGAGTGCGACGTGCTCGCGATCGGGCTGGTGGCCTCCTCGACGAGCAACACAGATGCCCCTGGCGAGGACGAGTTGGGCACGTCATTCCGCCTCGCGATCGCGCGGAGCGATCACCTGCCACGGATGGTCGAACGCACGATCGGTGGACGTGTCCACCGCCTCACCCTTAGCGAGGTGAAGACGGATCGCGATGTCGCCGGTTGGGGATACACGCTGGCCGTCCCCGATGGATATCGCGTGCGCACCGGTGCCAAGCCCCGGACAAACATTGTTCCCGAGACGGACGATCCGAATCCGCTCGCGGGACCCGGCGTTCGGCGGCCTTCGGGTCGCAGCGCCACAGGAAGCAAACCCGGCGAGCATCGGACCGATCCCGGGATGCTTGCCGTGGGCGACCAGGCGCCGGACTTCTCGCTCAAGGACCCGAGCGGCAAGGCGTGGACACTCGCGGACTACAAGGGGAAGGTGCTCGTGCTGGACTTCTGGGGCTCGTGGTGCCCGCCGTGTCGCAAGGCGATGCCGGGAGTGCAGCGGTTGCATGAGAAGTTCAAGAACAAGAAGGTCGCCATCGTGGGGATCAACAAAGAGCACGACCCGAAGGCCGATCCGGCCGCGTTCATGAGTGAGCGAAACTACACGTATCAGTTGCTGCTTGACGCGGACCCGACGCTCGGGCCCTACAAGATCCAGGGATTCCCGTCGTTCTACGTCATCGACGCGAACGGGAAAGTGGTGTATGGGAGCATGGGGCACTCGCCCGCGCACGAACGCGAGATCGCGTCGGTCGTGGAATCGCTGCTCAGCGATTCGGGCTCAACCCCGTCGGAATCGTCTGACGAGGACGAGTGAATCGGCTCACGGGAGCGGGGCTGGAGTGGCCGCCGGGACCTCGGCCTCCTCCGGTCCAGGCCCAATATCAGGTGACATCGGCCCGTCTCCGATCGTGCTCCGGATGCGATAGAGTCGCGCGTTCTCGAAATCATGGATGAGCACGAGTTGGTCCAGCGAGAGTGTCGACTTGTGGAGGAACTCGAGTTTCTTGTTGAACTCGTCGAGGGCGGCCTCATCGACGCGTGAGGGCGCGACCTTCCTGAGAAGTTCGGGGGGCGTCGTGATGAGCACCATCGTGTGCTCGCCATCGGGCGTGTCACGCGAGATCAGGTCATTGGATAGGCCGACGCGCGGAGCGTGGTACTCCAGCACGGGGAGCGTCGGCCAGGCCATCAGCAAGCGATCGTCGGGATGGGCGTTCTGGGTGAGATATTCAGCGACAACTTCCGCGTGCTCAAAGAGGTCGCCCTCACGGATGCCCTCGGGCCCGCGACGGATGACGAGGAACGCGAGCAACCCCGAGCCGAGGGCGGCGGAAAGCACCATAGACGTGGAATCGCGCGCGTCGACATCGCGGAAGATCATGTCCCCAAGCCAGACGAGCCCGCTCGCCGCGAGCATGATGTAGACGGGAACGACAAAGATCCACACGCCGGGATACGGCGCCGCTCTTTGGACCAGCAGGATGATCGCGGCGCCGAGCGCGAGCATGAGGATCCACGGCACGCGATGCCGAGCGATCCAGAAGTGGGCCACGAACGACGCCCCCAGCCCGAGCGCGATGATGGCGACGAGCGGGAGCGGAAGACCGGCGTGCAGATGGCGGAGGAAGTCGCCGCCACGCAAGGCCATCTCGTGCCAGAACTCGGGCGTCGTCATTGGGGTGATGAATCGATTGGCCACGAGCGCCCGTGGCCCGGAGACGACGAGTACGGGGATATAGGCCAGGAGCGTGAGCCAGATCGTGGCGAGTCCCGAGAACATGAGTCGTCCGAGGCGAGTCCACCGCCCGGGACCACGCGTGGCTACGAGCGACTCGAGCCCGATCCACAGGCACACGCCCAGGAAGGGAAAGAGCATGGTCGGCACGGCATGGAACCCAATCGTGCCCACGATTGGGATGCCGAGCCACGCGCGCGAGGCGTTCGAGCGCACGCCCCGTGTTGCGAGCGAGATGAGAATCACCGTCGCGAGGGCGATCAGGCCATAGCCTCGCGCGTTCGCGGAGTAGTAGACAAGATACGGCATGCCCATCGCGATCGCCCCCGTGAGCAGCGCGACACGCCGATCGAAGATCGAACGGGCGCACGCGTAGATCGCCGGAATCGTGGCGATGCCGACGATCAGCGCGGGAAGTCGTGCCGCCCAGGTCTCGCCGCTGGATCCGGTCGGGTGACCAAAGACGCGGAGCGCGATGTGGCACAGGAATGTGTAGAAGACGTGGTTGTTGGGGCTTGGGTAATCGGAGAGGGCGTAGGCGAGCGGGCGCGAGGCGAACGTCATGATGGTGACGGCCTCGTCGCCTCGGATCTCCATCCAGAGAAAGGAGACCCGGATGGCGGCGCCGATCAGAAGGAACGCCCCGAGAAGTGCGGCATGGGCCGGCTCCTCGCGCACCCAGAGCATCACGCGTTGAGGCGCACGTCGGAGGACACTGATGGCCGTGGCGAGTGCCCGACCGAGCAGGCGACGCACCACGATGAGCACGAGAAGCATCGCCCCCGATGACGCGATCGAGACGATGCCCCAGAGCCGGGCACGCTCCACGATCTTGGCGACGCGTTCCAAGGGGAACGTCCTCGCGACGCCATCCGGGGAAGCCTTGTCCATCGCCTCCTTGACGGCCTCGGGGGACGTCCCGCCAAGCTTGAGTAGGCCGATGCCGATCGCCGCCGCGACGAGCGCCACGAGGAGGATCGAGAGGAGCGCCAGGAGATGTCGCGAGCGGCGGTGGAGCATGGTTCGGTGAGTTCTGGTCTAGTCGAAGAGGTTGTATCGGACGATGCAGTAGAGCGCCCTGAACCCGTCGCGCCAGCCGACTTTTTTCCCTTCCTCATAGGTCCGCCCGCGATACGAGATTCCGACCTCATAGATACGGCAGCGTTTCCGGGCGACCTTGGCGGTGATCTCGGGCTCGAAGCCGAAGCGGTCCTCCTCGATCTGGATCGACTGGATCACCTCGCGTCGAAAGACCTTGTAGCCGACCTCGATGTCGGAGAGATTCAGATTCGTGAGCATGTTGGAGGCGAGCGTGAGGGCCTTGTTGGCCATGCTGTGCCAGAAGTACAGCACGCGGTGGACCTCGCCGCCGGCGAAGCGCGAGCCGAAGACCACGTCAGCCCGGCCCTCGTCGATCGGTTGGAGGAGTTTGCGATAGTCCCCGGGGTCGTACTCGAGGTCGGCGTCCTGGATGATGACGACCTCACCCGTGGCCGCGGCGATCCCGGTTCGCAAGGCGGCCCCTTTGCCCTTGTTGATCGAGTGCTGGATGAGTCGGATGGTCCCGGCGTCGGCGAGGGGCTGGACGTTGGTACGTGTGGCGTCGGTCGAGCAATCGTCCACAACGATGATCTCGGTGTCGAGGCCCTGGGCGCGCACGGCATCGATGATCTGAACGATCGTGGATTCCTCGTTGAACGCGGGGATGACCACGGAGATCTTCACGCACGGCCTCGACTTCGAAAATCAACCATTTCGGGAATCAACCACGAGAGCCCTCGCCACGCCTCGGTTCCGGGCACAATATAGGAGTGCGACGGGCGTCAACCGAAATGGTCGTGCATGGCCGCATTCTTGGAGGGACCTGTTGGGAACGATCGGGTTGTATCGACATGCCGACGTGTACGACGCGCTGCACCTGCCCGGAACCAGGGCGGAGGTTCGGACGCTCCAGCGCCTCGCCCGGCGATTTGGTGCGATGCCTTTGGCAGACTCGCGACGGGCTGCCGTCTGGTTGGAGCCAGCGTGCGGCACGGCCCGGCACCTGCGGGTCGCGGCGGCATGCGGCGCCCGGGTCATCGGGATCGACACCTCGCGCGAGATGCTCGATTTCGCCCGCGCTCGGTTGCGTGAGGACTCGCTCACCCGGCGCGCCCGCCTGATCTCCGGCGACATCGCGCGCGTGGCTGAACTCGTGCCGCCGGCCAGCGTGGACGTGGCATTCGTCCTCATCAACTCCATCCGCCACCTAGCGACCGATCGGACGATGCTCGATCATCTGCGGGGGATGGCGCGCGTGCTCCGGACGGGTGGGATCTATGCCGTGGGTCTTAGCCTGTCGGCGTATGGATTCGAGCAGGAGTGCGAGGACGTGTGGACGGCGCGGCACGGGTCCGCGCGCGTGACGCAAGTGGTGCAGTACATCCCGCCGACGCTCGGAAGCCGTCGCGAGCGGGTGATCAGCCATGTCTCGTGCGCCACACGCGCCGGGCGCGTGCTCTTCGAGGACGTCTCGACGTATTGGCTGCGAACCTATAGCCAGGATCAGTGGCAGCAGCTCGTGGACCGAGCGGGGCTGTCGGTGCTGGGCGTTGTGGATCAGGATGGCGTGGACACAACCCCAGCGGAGCCGGGATATGCCGTGTGGATTCTCGGCGTCAAACCGAAGAAACCAGAACGCGCCACGCGACGGCCTACTCGACGGTCGCGCCCGCGTTGAGCCTGGCGCCTCCCTCACGGCCGTTCACCACCACGATCACGCGCTGCCCCCGCAGGCGTTTCGCGGCATTCTGAACGACGAACCGGCGCACGACGCTCTCGCCCGCCGCGAGGTTCGGGACCGACGCGGTGAGGCGTGGGGATCCCGGCGCATGAGCGATGAGCGAGTACCCCTCGCTCTCGCCGCTGAGCCGCGAGAGCGTGGCCTCGATGATGACGTTCTCGCCCTGGACACGAGCCGCGGCGGAGAGCGAGAGCGATTCCAGACCGATCGTCACTGGACGGACAATCTTCATGCTCGGCAGTTGCTCGCGTGCGGCGGCGTCGATCTGGAGCACGAACTGGTGGGCGCCCGTTTCGACACCGGGCCCGAATGAAACCGTGAACGGGAGGCGGACCTCACGACCCGGCGCGACGGAGAACTCGTGGGCGCGAGGCGAGATGCGCCACTCGAGCGTGCGATCCACGTCGGGGCCTCGGCCGGGCTCCACGACGCTGATCTTCCCGCTGAGTTGAACGTTCCATGGGTTCGAGAGAACGATCGCGTGGTCGTGCATGTCGTTGGTCGCGGGGATCAGTTCTGGATCGATGCGGATCGAGGCGAGGAAGAGGGCGAGGGGAATGTCGATGCCATCGATGTACATCGGCTCGGACGTGAGCGCGATGCGCGAGACCAGGCCCGACTCGGCGGTCGAGAGGGCGCTCGTGCGGTCGTTCCCGAAGAGATCGCGCACGGAGACGGGGAAGTTGCCGAAGTAGCCCTCGACGTACGAACTCTCGACTGGTGCCGCCTGATTCCAGGCGACGAGGAGCCCGGGGTCGCCGGCGCGATCGGCGCGGGGACCAAAGATAAAGCACCGGACGCCCTCGGGGGCGGGGTACTCGCCGATGTAGGTTCGTGCGCCCATCTCCTGCGCCATGGCGGCAAAGGCGACGAGTTCCGGACGAGGCATCGCGACCGGAGTGCGCCGCGAGGGAACATCCCAGGGCTGCACGAGATCGAGACGGAACTTCGTCGAATGGGCGAGCATCGAGACCCCACGACGCACCAAGGACGCGGCAGACTCGATGGGGAGCACGCGACCGATCGAACTCGTCTCCAGGGCGGCGGCCTCGGGACGCGTCGAGAGCTGCTCCATCGCGCTCGCAAGATCCGATGCAGCATCGGGAATCAGTTCGTGGCCCACACGCACGCTCAACGCCCCGGCGTCCTTGGCGTCGGCGATCTCGATCACCCTCGGCTCGGCCGGGACGATCAGGTGCGGCTTCACCACCGACGGCAGGTACGCGTGGGCCACGAGACGAAGATCCGACGCGAGACGCTCGGCGTGCACGTCGGCCTCAGCGGATTGCCCGATCTGCCACCCCGACGCCCGCTGCCCAAACACATCGAGATAGTTCTCGAGGAACGGCATCCACTTCGCCCGCTCGGTCGCGAGATACTCCATCACGGTCATCGGCTCGTGCGGCGGCAAGGCGAGCGGGAGCGCCGGGAGGGCGAGCGTGACGCGCTTGCCCTGGCTCATCAGTTCGTCGATCGTCGTGCGGATGACTCGGTTCGTCTCGTCGAGGGGGCTGGTGACGGTCTTTGACGACCACACGGGAAGCGTGACGCTCGAGATGCCCAGGACCTGGCTGGCACGCCGCGTTGCGCGCAAGCCGGGGATACTCGCATCGTCCACCGCGAGACCGAAACGCGCGGTCCAGTCGGGACGCAGCGCCTCGGCGGCGATCCGGCTCGGAAGCCACGCGAGATCGACATAGTCCGCCCCGACGCGGGCGTCGTTGTTCCACACATCGAGCACCACTCGGAACCAACCCGGCTCGGGGAGCGTGGGGATCCAGTCCACCGACCGCTGCCCCGGGCGGAGTTCGCGCTCGGCCTGGTCCACCGTGATTCCGCGAGCATCCACGGCCGTGAGCGTGACGCGCAGAGACTCACCCGTGAGATCGCGCACCCGGACACGAACGCCCGGGCGCGTCTCGTCCCACGAGATATTGGACTCGACATTCGACTCGAGTTCGAGCCTGGGAAGTTGGACGACGCTGATGTCATCGAAGTACGCCTCGCCGCGATAGTCCTGGGGGAGCGTGTGGCGATTGGGCGAGGTCTGCGGCACGAGTTGCGCCGGCTGGAGGAGTTCGAGTTGGATCTGGACAAACGCCGCCCCGGGCTGGTTGCCGCGGAGTTCGACATAGACATCCACGAAGTCTGTCTCGGCCAAGATCGGATCGGACGATTGCTCGGTCCCCTG
Organism: uncultured Phycisphaeraceae bacterium; assembly: GCA_964628245.1. GTDB lineage: Bacteria > Planctomycetota > Phycisphaerae > Phycisphaerales > UBA1924. Next base: position 359,966 of record CAZVMU010000003.1, read on the forward strand.
GATCGGGACGGAATCGGCAGAGAGCAGGCGCGCGGTGACACGCGCCCGGGCGTGCTGGAGGCCCCGCGTGCGCACCCGTGCGGCGACGAAGTAATCGGCTGACTGAAAGATCGGGACGACGCCGGGATCCAGCACCAGCCGCGTCCCGCCGCCTGCCGTGGGAAGGCGCACGCACGAGACTCCCGACGGCGGCCGTGGGAGTCCCGAGGTCGGCGTCCAGACGAGGAGCCCGCCCTTGTTCCACGCGGGGAAGTCGGGCGTGTCGTTCGTCGCCCGGTCGTACAGACGCGTCCAGTATCGCGGGACGGCGTCGGGGTTCTTGCCATCCTGCTCGAAGTCGAACGTCCGCACGACACGCCCTGCGAACGTGGGACGCCATCCCGTCGCGGCGGAATTGCTCGGTGCGGGCTGGGCCAACGAGTGCTGTGGCGCGACAAGGATCGCGATCAGGGAGACGAGCAACGGGACCAGGAGCATGACGGCACGGCGCATGGAATCGTTATCGGCTGGGTCCCGGGCCGGGCTGAATCGACGGGTTGGATTGTCCAGTGTTTCGAACGAGCAATGGTTACTTGCCCAGCACCTGGTGCCGCCGATCCACGAGCCGAGCGGCCCAGGCGAGCAGCGCCCCAGCGGTCAGGACATGCACGATGAGCAACCCGGCGAGGACCATGATGTACTGGAGGTGCGTCACTCGTCCAATGTCAAAAAGATCGACCGGGGGTCGTGAACTCCCGTATCCCCGATCTTGCAACCCCGAGACCAGCGTGCAGACAACATGGGCCGGTGGATGAGCAAGGGCGAGCGCCTGCGCCGCGTGCTCGGTATCGCGTATCCCGAAAAAAGCGTCGGTCAGCGCGAGGAGCACGAACGGAACCACCCAGATCCCGATCATGAACGCGAGATTGTGGACGGCGGCCCGGGTCGTGCTGCGCGAGATCGTGCTGAAGAAGATGCCGCTCGCCGCGAGGAGAACCACGCCGCTGAACATCGCCAGCAGGAGTTCGATCGCGATCGGAACGCTCCGCGCGCCCGGCGAGAGCAGCGCGACGACAAACACGTACGCCGCACAGATCAGAGGCACGAGCGTGTATCGCCGGACCACGCCCCAGTACTTCCCGGCGAGGATCTCGATGCGCGCCATCGGCGTCGTCAACAGGACATCGAGGGCACGGGACTCTCGCTCGCCCGTGATGGCGTCGGTAGTGCCGATCGAGGCGAGGATGAAATAGATAAATCCAGTGGCGCAGATCGCGACGGTCGCGAGGACGGCATGATTCTCGACATCGCCGTCCCGCACCACGATCATGACGTGAAGAAAGAGCACAATCGCCACGCCGACGATGGCCGCGGATATGGACGACTTCTTCGAGCGGAAGATCGGCTGACGCATCTCACGCCAGAGCACAGGCTGGTCGCCGACCTCACGACTGACCCGCCTCTGGGAGTGAGACGACACAGTCGCCGCCTGTGGAATCGCCGGCGGAAGAGGGGGCACACCCGACGCGGCAACACCCACCACCGGATCGGGCGTGCCGGGCGATGCCTGCGGCGTCGGCGTCGTCGTGGGATTCGGCGAGGCAACGGCGACCGCGGGTGCGGCTTCCCCGGTCGCCTCCTTGAGCATCGCCTTGCGGAACCGCGCGACCGCGAGGAGCACGAAGACCATGGCGAGGAAGAGATTCCAGCCCACGTTCGCCCAGACGACGGGCATGATCAGCATCGGCGGGCCCTCCCCGGCGACCTGGGTCATGAGCAGGATGACGGCCAAGGGCGTTGAGCACGACCCCGCGATCGCAAACTCGACGATCGGGAATCCTCCCACGTTTCGGGCGACGGCGATCATTATCACGCCCAGCGAGAGCAGCCCGTTCATGAGCACGATCCACCCGAAGGCCATCGACGCCGCCCGGAGTGGCGTCTTCGCGTTCACCGAGCAGGCGAGCCCGATGCTGCACCCGCTGATGGCGAACGCGAGGAGCATGGCCTCGAAGCCAACAATCGCATCGGTGGAGACGCCGCCGAAGACTCGCACGGCGAGCAGCACCGGAAGCGAGACGAGCGCGAGCACGATGACCTGCACGAGGCAGGCGAAGAGTTTGCCCAGGACGATCTGCATCGACGTCAGCGGCGTCGTGAGCAGGGCCGAGAGCGTGCCCTTGCGGCGCTCGTCGCAGAGTTGGGCCGAGGTCAGGATGGGCGGCACCAGAAGCATGAAGACGCCCTGGACGGCCACGGTCCCGATCGTAAGGGCGGGGGCGATCGCCTCGAGCTGGCTGAGTTGCGCGAGCCCTGTCCGTGCGCCATGCCCAGAGGTCATCATGCCAACGTAGATCAGCGTGCCGATCACCAGCAGGACGAGCGTGTAGATCATCCGCTGAAGGAAAGGGCCCGACTTGCGCCCGGCGACAAAGACCTCCTTCGCGAAGATCGGGCTGCGAAGTTGGCTCGCCCAGTAGACCGGATTGAGTGCGCGGAGTCTCATGGCGTGCTACTGGAGCGCTCCTGTCGTGAGTTTCAGGAACGCATCCTCGAGTTTGATCTGGTGGGCGTCGAAACGCAGGATGCGACCGCCGGCCTTGGCGATCTCGTCGATGACGAAGCCGTGATCGTGGATCCCGGGATGGAGTTCGATTTCCAGGCCCTCGACCGCGGGGAGCGGTGGCGGATCTGCGGCGATCTGGTTGGAGGTGGGTGATCCTGCGGGAAACGTCGATGAGGCCAGCGCCGAGTTGGGCGGCGTCTTCACAACGCGGGCCGCACGGATGGAATCGCTCAGGGTCAATCGATCCGCGATGGACTGGGCCGAGCTTCCGCCCGGCTCGACACGGAGCAGGACGTCGACGCGCTCGTGCCCGCCGAGTTCGCGGGTGCGCTTGAAGGCATCGGCCATGGAGCCGACGTAGAGCAGTTTCCCGCGTTCGATGATCCCGATGCAGGTGGACATCTCGCCGAGTTCGCTCAGGATGTGCGACGAGACCATAAGGGTTTTGCCCATGCGCCCGAGTTCCTGGAGGAGCGATCGCATCTCGATTCGGGCGCGCGGGTCGAGGCCGCTCGCCGGCTCGTCGAGCAGGAGGACCTTGGGATCGTGGAGTAGAACGCGGGCGACGCCGAGGCGCTGCTGCATGCCCCGCGAGAGGGAATCGACCATGGCGTCGCGCTTCTCACGCAGATCGGTGAGTTCGAGGACGCCGTCGATCGTCTTGGCGCGTTCGCCTCTGGGGATCTTGAAGGCCGAGGCGAAGAAGCCGAGATACTCGTGGACGGTGAGGTCGTCATAGACCCCGAGAAAATCGGGCATGTAGCCGATGACGCGCCGGATGTCCTCCATGCGCGTCTCGCAATCCAGCCCGGCGACGGAGGCCTTGCCCGACGTGGGCTTCGTGAGGCCCGCGAGGATCTTCATGGTGGTGGACTTGCCCGCGCCGTTGGGCCCGATGAAGCCGAAAATCTCGCCCGGCCCGATGTCGAGCGTGAGCGCGTCGAGCGCGACGAGCGAGCCAAAGGCCTTGGTGAGGTTGCGTGTCGAGATCATGGGTGGCGTGGCTCCGGCATCAGTCGGCGGTTCCCGATGGGTCGAGGGCAGGATCGTCGTGGCCGGGATCATCGGATGTCGTTTCCACGGGATTCACGGCTTGGGGTTGGACACCGATCCGAGCGAGCGCGGCCTTAAACTCCTCATTGAGTGGCACGAGCACGCGCAGCGATCGCGTCGTCCGCGTGTTGACGTGTTCCTCGCGGGTGGCCGTTCGCGCGCCAAGGACGACGCCATCCGTGTCGCCAGCGATCATGAGGTGCATCACGCCCCAGCGGCCCGAGCGCTTCATGGCGTCGATCGCATGCGTTCGCTCTCGCGGGCCGATGAGGTCTGTTGACGTCATCGTGCCAAGGTTCATGTACGCATTCTGGTTGTCCGGCTTGTAGAATCCCCATACCTTGGGCGGCGAAGTGCTCCCGGATGCCTTTGAGCACACCAACCCTTTGCCACTGCCCAAGGGCTCGGTGCTCGCAAACGTGATCCACGTGTTCCCAACTTCGAACGCCAGTGGCTGCGTGATCGTCCACCCGGGCTGCGTCTTCACCACGACCTCGGGGCCGGCGTCCTCGCCGTCGCTGCTCCTGAGTTCGAACGACACAGGCAGGTTCGCCGCGACCGCGGGGGCGGAATCGACGAACGTTCGCGCAGTCCACTGGGGGATCGTGAGCGGCGCCAGCGTGCACTGCCTGGGTGAGCCGGGGCTGGGCCAGAGGTGATCGAGTTGGATGACGCGTCGGCCCTCGCCCGATTCATCCCGGTCACGCCACGACCACGCCTCTGGCTGAACGGGGCGCCACCATGTCCCCGCCTGCGGATCCTCGAGTTTCACCTGGATATAGCGCCCGGCAAAGATGCCCGTCACGCCATCACGCCACGCGACCGCGTGCCCCGATCCATCGTCGATCACGTCCTCCTGCGTCAGGCGAAACATCGCGCTGGGGGCGGCACGCACGACCTTCGGCAGGAACCACGCCCCCCACGTCGCGATCACGATCCACCCCAGAGCCGAGATCCACCAATGCTGACGCCACTTCATGAACTTCAGCCACAGCATGTCGCCAGGCCCCAGCAGCAGGCCGAGGACAAGCACAACCAGGCCGAGCGTCAGGAACGTGCTATGTCCCACAGGGGGAATCACACTGACGCTCTCAAGACAGTTCACGATCGCGTGGGCGCTCCGGAGGTCCGACGAGGCACGCGGGACGTTGTAATCCCCGTACCAGTTCCCGCTCGCACGCGCGTCGTTGAGGCTCTTCCAATGGGCGTCGAGGGTCGGAGAGAGGATCGCATCCCAGACCATCGCCGAGGCGCCCGAGTGAACAATCCTGGGGGCCTCGGTCGGATCGAATCCAACAAGCGTCACCATACCCAGCCCGACCGGACCCGTCGCGATGAGGCCTAGCTGGCCTTTTGATTGGCGGCGAGTGCTTCGGGGTGACTCTGCATCATCGCCCTTGAGCCGAGCAGCCTCGAGCAGCGTCCAGCCGAGCCGCCGTCCCTCGTCGGTGAGCCGAAGTGCACGGACACGGATCGAAGAGGCGACCTCCACATCCTTCGCGTCCGACTGCTTCGTCTTCGCGTGAGCATTCCATCGATCGATGGCGCCACCCACGAACCCCGGCAATGCGACCGGGGAACTCTCCATCGCCTCAACGGGCGGAAGGCCAATGGACGACGCGCCCGACGACATCGGCGACTCGACAAATCGCCGCCACTCCGTCCCCGCGCCGTCCACGATGACGAAGAGGCTCCCCCCCGAGTGCACCCAATCCATAAGTGCACGAATCGTCGCCTCGGGGACACGCTCCTTCTCGGTCGCGCCCAGATCGCCGCGCACAACGACAGCGTCGGCGCTTCTATACGAGATCCACGAGCCGGGCATCGAACTCGGTTCCAGTCTCAGCACGGACGCCTCATGGAGCGGGGCGAGCTCGGCCTCGGGCTTCTTCGTCGGCGGCGTCGCAGGCGTGCCGCCCCAGTTCTGCTGCGTCGTTGTCGATTCCGCTTCCTTCTCCGCAAGACGCACATCCCCCACCACCCACACGCTCGGCAGACGCTGCGCGACAAACAGCGGCAGACTCCGCGGGCCCGACCCCGTGATCGCTGTCGATGCCGTGGAATACTCGATCGTCCGCTTCCGCCAGGGATCCGTCGCCTCGAACGTGATGCTCACGCTTGACGCGCCCCACGAGAAAGGCACCGCGACCTCGATCGGCGTGTCCTTGTCGGGAACCGCCGCGAAACCCGTTGAGATCTCGACCTCGTGCAGATCGTCCTGCCTCGTCGCGACCGTCATCACCCCCGACACAGGCCCGCGCGTCGAGAGGACATGGACCACGATCGGCGTCCACTCCAGGCTGGTGGCACGCTTGCCAGCCACGCCCCAGTCGATGCGCGTGACCTCCACCTCAAGCCGGCGTTGCGCGTGCAGCGGCGACGCGAGGAGGAGCACCGCCGTGACGGCCGACACCACCCACGCCGCCATCGACCGCGAGTGGCTCACACTTGCACCTTTCGGTTGTAGACGAACCACTCCAGCATGATGATCGCGAGCGCTCCCATGAGGATCCAGGGCCAGAGCGGGCGGTTGCCATCGCTGCTCGTTCGGGCCGCGGCCTCGACGTTATTATTGGGAAGCGCGATCGTCGATGCCGCGCGCGTGTCAGATTCCGCGCCATCCAGCAGATTCGCCGTGAAATACCGAGCCGACCGCCCTCCGACGGTGATGTCGGAAGGCCCCATCGACCCGTCCCAGGTCATGCGATACACGCCCGCAGTCCCCACGGGCCCGAACGTGACCCGGGCGTCCGGACTGAGCGCGAGCGACTCCTTCTCGTTCCCCGGGAGGTCGATCGTGATGTCCTTTGCGTCCGACGGCAGGCGATCCGAGATCACCGACCCCGGCGACACCATTCTTGCGGCGACGCCCTGCTCGAAGCCCTCGCCCATGTACGAGACCATCGACGCCCCAACAACGACGTACGACACGTTCCAGGGCCAGGTGCTGTCAAGCGGGTGGAACGCCGTCACCATCGCGTGCGTGTCGGGCGTGGTGACCTCGAGGAGGAGCGGGCCCTTGTCTCCCATCGCGAGCGTGACCGCCCCGCCGCCGGGCCCGATCGAGACCTGTCGCGATTCGGCGATCGTCACGGGATCAAGATCCGCGCCATCGAGCACCGGATGCTCTCGATTCCAATGCAGGAACCCCTGCGAGCCGGCCTCTCCCGTGGTCTGCAGCGGTGCCTCGGGACCCGTCGGGATCGATCCAAAGACAATGTATCGACCCGGTGGCAACCCGCTCGGCGTCAACCCCACCTTGGGGAGAACGCGATCGAGCACAACCACGTCATAGTCCGTCGCCTTTCCCTGTGTGACGAGCTTCTCGAACTGCGCGAGCGTCATCGTGTCGACCTTCGACAGGCGCAGCACGCTCAGCAGCGACTCCAAAAAGAGATCGCCATCGCTCACGAGCGCCACCGACATCCGCTTCGCCGGCGGCACCACCAGCCAGGCGCGATTGTCCGTCTCCAAGACATCCCCCGCCGGAGACTCCGGGCTGCTTGGCTGTCGCAGCGTTACCTGGATGAGCGCGGCCTCGGGACGATCGAGTTTGAAGACCGTGCCGCCGACGCCGGGCGTGATCGCCGTCGCCGCGTCCGGCGCCTCGCCGCCCTGGATCGGCATCACCGCCTTCGGAACCAGGACGGCTCGGATCTGCGCCGTCGTGTCGTTCACGCGGAGTTCAACATCGATCGCACGCTCGATCGCCTCGTTGTTCTGAAGCCCCACAAAGATCGAGAGTTCCTTGGGATCTTCGAACGATCGCTCGGCCCGCATCGACGTGATCGCGACGTTGCCGCTCCCCGCCTTGCCGACCTGGTGATACTCGAACGAGCGCTCCGGCCCCGGCTTGGCCGTCGAGAGATCCGAGATTCGACCGTCGGACCAGAGGTGCAGCGCCAGATCGTTGTCGTCGGAGAAGAGTTCTTCGGATGTGATTGTGCTGTTGCTGCCCGTGTCGGTGATGACACGCTGCTTGCCCTGCGCCCGAACGAGCCTCAGCGCCTCCTCGATCGACGTCCTCGCATCGGTCGGCTGGATCGAGCGGATCGCGTCGCTCAGGCGCGCCTTGTCGGAGGTGAAGTTCTGGAGAATCGCCGCCGACGCGTCGAAGGTGATGATCATCGCCTCGTCCCCGCCGCCAACCCCCGCCGTGGCAAAGGCCGAGCCTTCACGCAAGGACGCGACGAGTGCCAGCGCCTGCTCCTTGGCGGCGTCGAGGCGGGAGCGGAACCCGCCACGCCCATCGGACTCGTCGTTCGATGACATGCTCGCCGAACGATCGATCAGGATGATGTGTCGCTGGGAATCGAGCGCGATCCGAGAGATCTGCGGCTGGGCGATCGCGAAGAGCATCCCGCCCAGGATCAGCAGTTGCAACAGGAGCAGGATGTTCCGACGGAGACGCTGGAACGGCGCGTTCGCCTGCAAGTCCTGGATCGCCTTCTTCCACAGCAAAGTCGTCGAGATCTCGACGTTGCGCCGGCGGAGTTTGAGGAAGTACAGAATGATCAGCGACGGAATGGCGATCGCCGCCGCCACACCCGCGAGGATCGGCGTGAGATACGTCATCGCACGATCCCTCGCTTCCTCAGATAATCGAGCACCAGCGTCTCGATCGGCGTGTCGCTGCGCACCGTCAGCAGTTGCATGTCACGCCGCAGGCAGAACTCACGGAGTTGGTCGCAGTACGCCGCGAGATTGGACTTGTATCGCTTGAGGAGCGGCGCGGAGATCGTCACGTCGGCCGTGTCGCCGTCCTCGATGTCCTTCAGTCGAAGATCGCCCGCGATCCCGTCGCCGGGCTTGCCGCCGCGCCCGCCGCCCGCGGGATCGACCTCCTGGGGCGAGAGGACCTGCACGCAGAAGACGTCATACCCACCGCCGACCAGCATCCGCAGCCCCTGCTCATACCCCTCCTTGAAGAAGAAGTCGGAGAAGACGAGCATGATCCCCTTGCCGCGCCGGGTCAGCGTGATGCGCTCCGCCGCCGCACGGAACGAGAGCGCCCCGCCCGGGCGGAGCGAGCACACCCATCGCGAGAGATCGTGCACGCGACGCCGCCCGCGCAGGTCGCGGATCGTCGCCCCCACCGCGAGCGAGGGTTGCACGCCGTTCTCCTCGCCGTCGCTCTCCTCACGCCCCCCCGTCCAGCCGCCCATCGACGTCGCGCCCACGCGATTGAGATTCACGAGCCCGACGTACCCCAGCGCCATCGCGGCCTTTTGCATGAACAAAAATTTGTTCGGGTCCCCGCAATCGCTCGACGCCGACGCATCGATCACGAGATGCAGCGAGAGATCCTCTTCCTCAAGAAAGAGCTTCAGAAAGAGCTTGTCGAGCCGCCCGAAGATGTTCCAGTCGATATGCCGGATGTCGTCGCCCATGACATACGGGCGATGGTCAGCGAACTCAACGGACTCGCCCCGCTTCTTGCTGCGGCGCTCGCCCTTGAGTTTGCCAAAGAAAACTTTGCGGCTCTGGAGATCGAGCGGATCAAGCCGCGCGATCAACTCGCCGGGGAGCAGATCCTCGAGGGACTGGGGACGCTTGGTGGAGAGGCTCTTGAGCATGGGAGAGGGCGAACGCAGAGGACATAGAGAGACACACGAGGATGACGGACGAAAGGCCTGGATTTGCCTGAGGTCGTTCAGACTCCCGCTTTGACCGGCTCCGTCGGCGTCAACTGAACGATCTGACGCACGATCTCGTCCGGATCGATCTTGTCGGCCTCGGCCTCGAAGTTCAGCAGCACGCGGTGACGAAGGCACATCGCCGCGATCGACTTGATGTCCGCGTAGCCGACGTTGTAGCGACCCTCGATCATCGCCTTGACCTTGCCGCCCAGCAGCAAGGCCTGCGCCCCGCGCGGGCTCGCGCCGCAGCGGATGTACTTGTTCGTCACACCCTCGGGCCCGCCCGCGGCCGTCGCCGTGCCGGGGTGCGTCGCGAGGACGAGCCGCGCGACATACTCCTTCACATGCGGCGCCACGACCACGCCACGCACGAGCGATTGCGCGCTCAGGATGCGTGAGCCGTCCATGACTCGCGAGGCGTCCGGGTTCGCGGCCCCCGTCGTGCGGTCGAGGATCGTCACAAGATCGTCGAGTTTGCTATATCCCACAACGATCTTGAAGATGAACCGATCGAGTTGCGCCTCGGGAAGCGGATACGTTCCCTCCTGCTCGATCGGGTTCTGCGTCGCGAGCACGAGGAAGGGCTTCTCGAGCGCATACGTCGTGCCGCCGACGGTCACGCTGCGTTCCTGCATCGCTTCGAGCAACGCCGACTGGGTTTTGGGCGTGGCGCGGTTGATCTCGTCCGCGAGCACGATCTGGGCGAAGATCGGGCCCTTCTGGAACTCGAACTTCCGCCGGCCCGTGTCAGGATCTTCCATCACGATGTTCGTCCCCACGACGTCTGCGGGCATGAGGTCGGGCGTGAACTGGATGCGGCTGAACGGCAGGTGCAGCGTCTGCGCCAGCGTGCGCACCAGCAGCGTCTTGCCCAGCCCCGGCACGCCCTCGAGCAGCACGTTGCCGCCGGCGAAGAGCGCGATCAGCACCGCCTCCACGACGTCACTATGTCCCACCACCACCTTCCCGATCTCGCCCTTGAGCGATTGGAAGGTCGTGCGGAACTCATCGCACATCTGACGGACTTTGTCGGGGGATCCAATCTGTTGCTCGCTCATGCCTTCACTCCTGCGCCGTCACACGACTGTTCGTGTGCCTTGAGGTCGGGGTTCGTGATTCGTGATTCGTGATTCGTGATTCGTGATTCGTGATTCGTGATTCGTGGCCAATTGTCCAAAACTGGCAGATTCGTTCTAATCCTGCATGTCGTCCTGGGCCTTGCGCTTGGCCTTGAGCAGTCGGCTCATGCCCTCCGGATCAGACGCTCCACCATCCTTCTGTGGCGCTCTGGGCGTCGTGGGCGTTGGCCTCGCGTCGGCGCCACCGAGCGCCACCTCGCCCGAGGACTTCTTCGCCCGCTCGGGCGAGGCCTCGAACTTCACCTTCGCCGCCGACATCGCGCTCTCCGCCGCCCGAACCGACTCTCGCTCGGCCTGGGACATCTCTCGCGACGACATCCGCTGCCGCGCCGTCGCCCGTGCGGCCTTCAAGGACGTGATCTGCTCGCCGCCCTTCGCCGCGCCACGCCCCATGCCGCGCCGCACCGCGCGAACCATCCCCGGAATATCGATCCGCACACGCCGCACCGCCACGTCCATGAGGAACACACCCACGCCCGCGAGCGCCAGCGCCAGCCAGATCGGCCGGAGCGCCACCGGCACGCGAAGCCCGGCCTTGTCCCACACGTTGTCTTTCTGCGGATCGAACGTTAGCACCCGCCCCCCCGTGCTCGTGGCGACCTGCGCCAGCAGCGCCGTGTTGTCGCGCGTCGCGCGATACTCATCCGCGAACGGTCGGTTGATCGCGACCTGCAGACTCCCCTCCAGCGTCCCCTCGCCCGTCGGGTTCGGAGCGACATACCGGATCCCCGTCACATACGTCCCCGCCTGCGACGTCGGCACGACCGCCTCATACATCCCCGGGCCCGTCTGCTTGAACTCCACATCCCCGGACTCAGAGCCCTTCGGCCCCGCGATGCGCCCGACGAATCGCGCGAAGTCCAATCGCTCGCCATTCGAATCGAGGGCCTGCACACGGATCACTGTCTCGTCGCCACGTGACTCCGTCCACGCGCGCACGTTCGCGCTCCCCGTCGGCCTCATCGCCCATCGTGCGTGCTGCTCCCAGAACGAGCGGAAGAGCGACCATGAGACCCAGTCCGAGTTCCACCGCGTCGCCGAGTCCGAGGTGTACGCCACGACCTTCCCCAGCCCGTGCTGCCACTGCGCGAGGATCGGGTCGCCTTCCTTCGCCTTGATCGTCGTGAGCGCCAGCCCCTCGCGTTCCGCCGTCACCACCCACCCGCGAAGCACTGGCACGCTCGAGATCCCGCGCAGCGTCTCCGAGATCCCCGCGAGCACCTTGGGCTGGAACCCGCCCGGATACTCCTGGATGAGCGATCGCCGCACCGTCTGCGCCTCTTTCACGAAGATCTGCGGCACCGTCGCGAGGGCGGCCTGAGTGTCCACGTGGTAATGCCGCCCGCCGGTGTATGTCGAGATGTACGCCATGCGGCTCGTGTCGCTCCCGCTGTGCGGAAAGACGCCGACCGTGCTGACCGTGATCTTCGCGTCGCGGAACTTGTCGAGCAGGCTCGTGCCCGGCGTCTGCGGATCGCCATCGCTGATCATGATGACGTGTCTTTGCCCGGCATCAGTCTTGACGAGCGCCTGATACGCCAACTCCAGCGAGGGCGTGAAGTCGGGCATGTCGCCGAACTGCAGCGTCTGGATCGCCTGCTTCACGCGCGTGCCGTCGCCCACGAGCGACATGGGATAGACCCACTCGACGCCGTTGTTCGAGGGGCCGCCGCGATACTCGTTGATGCCGACGTAGTCCAGCCGAGACAGCGCATCCACCGCCGACGACGCCACCTTCTTCCCCCAGAAGACGCCCTGGGGCATCTCGATCGAGTGCATCACCAGCGCCAGCGCACCCTTGGGCATCTGCCGCTTCTGCGGCGGGTCGAGCTTGACCGGCAGCGCATCCTCAAGCGGCGAACCGATCCAGCCCCCGGCCCCGAACGACTGATCCCCGCCGATCATGATCAGCCCGCCGCCGCTGTCGTGGACATACTGGCGCAGGTCCTCCTGCTGGCGTTCGGAAAAGTTGTACGCCGGCTCGTTCATGAGGATGATCAGGTCATACCCATTGAACTCCGTGAGCGTCTGCGGAGCCGCATCGGCGTGCACGACCTCCGACTTGATCTCCGCCTCGGTCAGCGCCTTAAGGATCGGTGCCGCCGCGGCATCGTCCTCGGTGATCATGAGCACCCGCGCCTCCCCTGCGACAAACGTCACCGTGCTCCCGACGTTGTTCTCCGGGCGAGAATCGCCGACATACACCCCCGCCTGCTCGTTGGGGAGGAACTTCGCCTCGAACTCCAACGCCCCCTTCGCCATCGCGGGGATCGTCAACTGACGCACGTTCGAACCGGCCTGGAGGTCGATCGGCACGCTGTTCCCAGGCTCGTCGCCGTTGAGGTCCTGCTCCTGCCCGTTCACCAGGATCGCCAGGCGTCCGCTCGCGGGCTTGGTCGCGTTGATCACGACGCGCAGCGACACCATCTCGCCCTCGCGAACACTCCCCGGCGCCGCCAAACGCTCGACGATCACTTCGCTGTCGTACGAGAACTTCAGGGGCAGCACGTCCACCGGAATCTGCATCGCTTTGGCGAGTTCCGCGACCTTGAGGATGTTCCCGACCGTCTCGTTCCCGTCGCTCGCCACGATGATGCGATTCATCGCGTCGCTTGGCGCGATCGCCAGCGCCGACCGAAGCCCCCCGGCCAGATCCGTCGCGCTCGACTCGCCCACATACGAGAACCCGAAATCGCGAGCCTTCAAACTGGGCATCGCCTGCACCACAGGGTCCTTCGCTACCGTCACCAGACCGAATCGCTCGTTCGACGGGTCCGCTTTCTGCAGCACCAACCGCGTGTACGTCGAGACATCCTCACGCAACTTCCCGGGAACGCTGTCGCTCGTGTCCAGCACCAGCGTCGTCGCCACGTCCTTCGCCTCGCGCCTCCACTGCGGCTCCGCCAGCGACATCCCGATCAGCGCGATCACCAGCAGCCGAACCACCAGCGACATCACCCGCGTCACCCGCCCCAGCCCCGACATGTTCACCGTCGCGATCACCACCGCGATCACCCCGAGCACCGGAATCAGGATCAGCCACCACGGACGATCGAACTGCAGCGGCCCGAAATGGATCGATGCCAGCACCGACGCTCCGAGATGCAATCCGCCCGGCATCAATGAGCACCTCCCGACGCGATCGCGCCGCGTCCAGAACGATCGTCTGCCGCCCGAACACCCTGCGGCAACTCATACACCGCCACGCGGTCATGCCCGGAGTCGAGCACGTACGCCTCGCCCCCAATCGACGCGACCGCCCAGGGCATCGCAAGAAACTTCAGCCCCCGCCCACGCCCGCCATACACACCCAGACACGCCCCAGTCCCGGGGTCGATCCGCTGCACACGGCAGTTCCCAAACTCCGACACCAGAACACTCCCGTCATCCAACAACTCAAGCCCATACGGATACGAGAACCTTCCCGGCTCCTCCCCCACCTCGCCCATGCTCCCGATCGTTCGCTCCACCGCGCCTTCCAGATCGGCCACAATGAGCCGGTGGTTGCACGCGTCGGCGATCAGCAACCGCTTCCGCGCGAAATCCAGCACCAACGACTGTGGCCGACTGAACGACAGCCCTCCCGCATCGCCTCCGCCTGCAGCGCCCCCATCGCTCCGTCCGCCCAGCGTCCGCTCACAGCGCCACATCGTGGGCATCGCCTCACGCCGAACACTGCCCCCCGCGTCACCCACACTCGCCTCGTGCACCGGCTCAAACACGCTGATCCGATCGTTCCCGCCATACTCGCTGACCCACAACCTCGCAACGCCGCCGCCGTCCTCCGTCGGCTCAACCGCGATATCCGTCGGATATATGAACTGCCCCGGCCCCTCGCCATACTCCCCGAACTGCGTCACCAACTCAGGCTCCCGCGACCGATCCCCAGTCGGTGCCCCCACGCGATACACCATCACTCGGTGATAGTGCGTGTCCGCCACAAAGACATACTCGTCCTCGTCCTGCTCCGCTGGCGTCCACACCGTCACCCCCGTCGGCTTCCCCTTCTCCCACTCGGGCATCCGCCACGACACCACCGATGCCCCCGTCTGCCCATCGATGCGTTGCACCCGCGCGACCTTGTCGATCACCCACAGATCACGCCCATCGCTGTCCATGCACCGCGGATACGCGAACTGTCCGGGCGATAAACCTGTTTCGCCGAACGACCGTTCGATCCGCTCGTGCCGCTCCACATTTGTCGCGTCATACGGCCCGGCCTTGCCCCCACAACCCCCAACCAGACTTGCGCCCATGCCAACACCGAGCGCCAGGACCAGCGCGACTTGCCCGCTAGTCGCGCGCGATCCCCACTCCTTCGCCCGACCCCTCCCATGAGCCTGTCTCAGCCTCGGCATGCCCAACATCCTACAGACTTCAGACCAAACGCGTTGCAGACCGATCCACGAATCCCGAACCCGAGCCGACAATTTCAATCGCGCGTCTCTGGCTCCCGACGCCTCATTCGGATTCCTCGCCCGTGACTTCCCGCCATCCATAGACCCAGAGCGCGACCTCGGTTCGCGCTGTCACGGCGTCTCCATTGCTCGCGCCATCGTTCGTTCACGCCACGACCACCCGGCCAGCACCGACGCCGTAGCACCCAAAGCCAGGCTGAGACCGACGATGTGCATCGCGCTCGCCGCGAGATCATCCATCCGCTGAAAGTGCAGGTATCCGAGCACCACGTGCGCCAATCCGCCGCTCCCCGCCGAGGGTTGCACCAGAATGGTTGTTTCAATCTCGTGACCACTCAGCACGCCGCCGAGCAGCACCACCCCGATCAGCACGCCAATCGCCGGCCGGAACGACGCCCCCCACCACGCCGCAAGCGTCCCGCCCTCGCGCTCCAGCCGTCGCAGCGCCCTCAACTCCGTCGCTTCTGTCCGCCACAGCGCCTCGCCCACCAGCAACGCCACAAAGCCGAACCGCGCAACGTGCGCGAGCACGATCATCGAATCCGATTCCATCACGCTGTCGCCCAGGAGATCCGCCCCGCGCCTCATCGCCGCCCCCACCAGCACGCCCGGCACCAGCCCCATCACGAGCATCACGAACGTCACCACCGCCCGGAGCCACGCGGCTCCGCGACGCCGATCGTCCCCCACCACCCACGACGCCGCGCAAACGAACATCAGGCACACGCCCACCCACGCCGAGATCGTGAGCGTCTGCCCGATCTCCCGAGAGTTCGCCCGCGCCACGCCCACCATCGGCGCCCAAGACTTCATGTCACCCACCAGCAGCACCATCGGACCCACCACGCCGATTAGCACCACTCCGATCACGCCCACCTTCGCCCATCGCAAACGCGACGAGCCACGCTCATCACCACCCAACTCCGAATCGGGCGCCTCTTCGCGACCGCGCAGATGCATCCGCCATGCCGCCACACCCGCACACACCGCCGCGATGAGCATGGTCGGCCACGCCGCGATCCAGCCATCCGCGCCACCCGGATTTGTCGTCAACACAAACCATACCTTGATCGCATACGTCGGCACGTCCGCCAGATGAAACGGCACCGCCGACCCCAGCATCACCAGCGACACAACCCCCACACTCGTCAACAGGCCGGGCAACGCCAACCGCGCCACCACGCGTGCGCGCCCGATCGCCGCCACCATCCGGGCCCACCGACGGCCCCGCCCCGCTCCATCAACGCCACCGCCCGCGCCTCCATCAACCGCCAGTTGCTCCAGCACGCCGCCGCTCACGCGAGCCAGTCCGTTCCGCAAAACAAGACTCGCAATCGCGCTCCCCCACACCGCCATGCTGATCGCCGCCAGCACTCGCCCCGCAAGCACAGGCGCCGACGGGTACCCGTGCGTCGACAGCCACTCCAGCCAGTCATACAGCGGCGTCCGTGGCCCGCGCAGCACGCCCCACCCCGCATACGCGATGTAGTTCGGCAGCATCAACGGCAACACCACCAAACTCCACCACCACATACCCCCGTCACGCACCCTCTTCCCATCCGACCATTTCGACAGCACCCACCCCCCCGGCAACCCCAGCACCGTCGCCAGCACCCCAACGCCGAGCGCCCACCCCAGCGAACTCAAGAACAACGCAAAGTCGCCGCCCCGAAACGTCCACGCCCCGACGCCAGCGCCAGAGACGGCCTTCGCGCCCCACCCATGCCCCACTGCCCGCCCGATCCCTACCACCACCAGCCCCATCGGCACAAGAGAGAACAACAACACCACCACCCATGCCGCACCATGGATCGGCTCCACCCAACACACCCGCCCTATCCGAGTCGATCGGCTCGCCACGACGCACAGCGTACGTCCAACCCCACGACCACTCAGACCACATCCATGTATTGTGCTTCACCGAGAACAACAGCCACCACACGACCGAACTATTCAAACAGACTCTCGAAGGCCACATCCCCAAAACGACATCGCCTCCGGACCATGTCCAGAGGCGATCTCGAAGTGCCCCCCGAAGGACTCGAACCTTCGACCCGCTGATTAAGAGTCAGCTGCTCTACCAACTGAGCTAGGGAGGCCAGATTTTTGGACTCATTCTCGAACAGGTGGACTATACGCAGATCCTCACGAGAAGTGAATATCCCGCCCTCGCCGCCTGCAGGATGAAAGCGTCATTCCGCACCAAGAATCTCGTCCTGCGGAACGACAAGTTCTCGATCAACGAAGTATCCAGCGTTGCTCGATCCGCTCGATCGCGTCGTTGGCTCGCAACGCGTCCAGCGTTCCCGGCGGGTGATAGCGGCTCATGTGCGTCTTGCGGAGCGTGATCTTCGTCGGTTTCTTGGTCTCCGGGTCGATCACCTCGATGTTCCGCGTCTCGCCGCTGAATCCCGAGGCGTAGATCGTGAGTTCCGCCGCCGACGAATTCTGCACCGGCCAGATCACGACGCCTTCCTTCGCGTTGGCCTCGCCCTGCGAGAGCACGCCGAGGATCGCGATCTGGTCCTGCAAGAACTGATTGTTGAGCATCGCGAGGACCTGCTTGGTGACGTCCGCGGGCACGTCCTTGCCCGATCGGATCGGCTCGGTCACGCCATCCGTTAGTTCGAAACTCGGCGCGAAGAGGACATCGTCCTTGGTGCCGTTCGTCACGGTGTACGTGAGGTAGTAGAACCGACGGATCTCGGTGCTCCCGCCTGGTGTCGAGACCGGCACCTGTGCGAGACGCAGGTCGCCCAGCTTCAGATCCAGTTGCCAACGCCGCGGCACCGGATCCGGCTCTGGAGCCATCGACGGCGCCGGCGAGGCCAGAAACGCCAGAGGCACCACGGCGGCGATCGCCACCAGCACCGGAAGCATCCAACCACAACGCGAGGACAAGCGTGAAGTACACATGCGTTAGCGTCCCAATCTTTGCGGACCAAGGTCCCGACTCAATTTCTACACGCACAAAGCCCGAATTCGGGCAGGCGCTCATAGACCCGCAAGTCTACGGTCCATCAGCGACGCGTCAATCCTTCTGCTAGGTCCGTTTAGTTCGCGCCACCCGATTTCAACCCAACAAACCCCACATCCCCGATATCACCGAGACCCCAGGATAACGAGTCCTTGATACGCTCCCCAACGTATCGCTGATCCATCCGGCCCGCCACTCTCCAAACCGTGTCATTCCAGTGACTCAAGCCATACCAACTCAACCAGGCTTCGCCGATGACGACCACGACCGCCTGGCACCCGGCATCAAGATCATCCAGGGCGACCGATTCCACGCCCTGCGAATCGCCCGAAGGCTCGTAGGGCAGAACCTCCCGAACATCGACCAAGCCGCCCGCAATCTCGTCGCGTCCGCCCAGTCTCACAATATCGACTTCTCCCTCGCCTTCGCGAGCGTGAGAGGACCCGACGACTCGGCCCCTGTTCGCCAGGTCGCGCTCGGCGTCTTGGGTGCCGGGCGAACGGCGATGACGTTTTTCTCCGAGCCTGGTCCGGGAGGAGACCCCGGTGGCCCCGACGCGGCGTCCATCGAGCGCTCGGCGTGCATGCGGGCGCTCTGCGACCATCTCCACCGAATGCGCGCGCGTGAGGCAGCAATCGCCCAAGCCCTCCCCGAGCCGGGGCACGACTGGGCCGACACCCCTTTGATCCGGTCCGGGTTCCTGTCGGTGGGCACGCTGCTCTACCTTCGGCGGCAGCCCGGTACGCTCCCCGAGGTTCGCCTTCCAGCCGGGTCGGGCGTGCACGCGCGCGCGGTGGCGGACCTTCCCGGGAGGGATCGTGATCGGATTCTGGTCGCCGCATTGGACGCGAGTTATGAGGGGACGCTCGATTGTCCGGAATTGTGCGGTCTCCGTTCGACTCAGGACATCCTTGAGTCGCACAAATCAACGGGTTCGTTCGATCCTTCCTCGTGGTGGGTGTACTTTGTCGACCACCGGCCGCTGGGGTGCCTTTTGCTCAGCAAGAGTGCCGAGCATGGCACGATCGAGTTGGTGTACATGGGCCTTGGCGCGGCGTTGCGGGGCCGAGCGCTTGGGAAGCCTTTGCTCGTGGACGGGTTGCGCCGAATCGGCGGGCGATATCCCGGCTTCGGGGTGGCGTGCGCGGTCGATGAGCGGAACACACCAGCCAGGAAGTTGTACGAATCCCTTGGATTCACGGCGTTTGCGCGACGCCAGGCGTGGGTGCGGGCGCTGTGATCCACATCGCCCAAGGTGGCGACACCCGGTGCACACGAGAATCCCGAAACGTGGACAACTTTTTTTTCGATTCGCTAAGTCTTGGAAAAGATGCTCACTGCGCCGCGCGGAGTCTGTGGCGATGTTGAAGCGGGGTTGCTCGGCGGGTCGACATGCACTATTTTTCACCCCACGAGAGTTTGCCACGACGATTTGTTCGGCGTCGTGACAGGCTCGAGTGCTGAATCCGACTGAAGGACTCTGTGGCCGATCGGTGAGGGTGATGAGCCTCCGCCGGGTGGTGTGGTTGTGTGCACTGTGTGCGTGCACGATCGAATCGACGAGGAGGAGATCGGCATGCTCGGATTCCGAATGACTTGAGTTGAGTCGGAGCGCTCGGCATGCTCCGTACACGAAAGGTGGTGGACGAGTGACTCATGACAAACGACTGGTTCCGCACCCGGCCTAACCGGGATGTGGAGCACTCGCCGCGACGCCACACACGGCTCGCGGAAGGTCAGGGAACGACCGACGAGGCGTCCGACGCGGGCACGAAGCCCGGACGAGCCCGAGCGTGTTCGAGACTCTTCTCGATCACGCGACGACGGCGCATGCGTGGACGACTCGATGGGGGAAAGGATTCGCTCGGCAAGGGACTGCTCGGGATGGCGTTGAGGCGTGGAGCCTCTCGCCGTCGCCCCGCGTGGACTCGCGGGATCGGGCCCAGTGTGGAACACGAGGTTTGCGGTGACGATGGGCCGAACCTTTGCCGACGCACGGACAGGGATGGCGGCACACGACGTGCCGAACGCGTCAGAACGAGCGGGCGGGGACCGGGGCACGGCGCGTGCTCCGTCCCCCGTCCCGTCCTCGGGCTCTCGCGAGGATTCCGACAATCGCGTGCTGAGCGCCATCCGCGAGCACGTCGGGCAGGACCAGTTCGATCGGTACTTCGGCGAGGGCACGAGCGCGACCGTTCGCGACTCGGCGCTCGAGATTGCCGTTCCCAATCAGACGGTCGCGCGCCTCATCGAGAGGCGATTCGGGCGCACGCTCGCCGACGCCGCGGGCGTTCTCGGCACCGGTGCGCCGAGCGAGGTGCGCATTCTGGTCGATCGCTCGAACGCATCAGCTCCCACGGAGTTGCCTGAGTCTCGTCCGGTCGCATCTCCGACCCAGGCCACGCCGACGCCCGTCCGCCCGCGGCGCACCGTGAGCGATCTGGGCGACAAGACCTTCGCGGGGTTCATCGTCGGGCAGGCCAATCGCGTCGCGTTTGACGCCTGCCGGCGCGTGGCGATGGGCGATCGCACTCTCCCCTGCGTTTTCATCCACGGTGGATGCGGTATGGGCAAGACCCACCTCCTCCGCGCCAGCACCAGAGCCTTCACCGAGTCGCACCACGGCGCGAAAGTCCGCTACGTCACGGCCGAGGAGTTCACCAACGAGTTCGTCGACGCGCTGCGCACCAGCAAGGTGGATTCGTTCCGCAAGGCATACCGCCGCCTCGACCTGCTCTGCATCGATGATGTCCACTTCTTCGCGAGCAAGGAGGCGACGCAGAGCGAACTCCTGCACACGCTCGACGCGATCGCCGGCACGGGGGCACGCCTCATCCTCGCGAGCGATGAGCACCCCAAGGACCTCCGCAAGATCAGCAAGCACCTCGCGAGCCGATTCTCAGCCGGGCCCGTGGTCAAGATCGATCCTCTCGACGACGCTACACGCCGCGTCATCATCCGCCACCTCGCGCACCTTCGCGGGCTTTCGCTCTCGGACGACGCGGTGGGCGTGATGGCGTGCCTTGCCGCCCAGGCCAGCAACCGCCACGGCGAGCCCGCCTCGGTCCGCGACATCGAGGGGATGATCGTCCAGACCATCGCCACTCGGAATGTGCTGGGGAGCAGCGCCGAAGAGACCGGCGATGCGGGGCTTGTCCGCCGGGCGCTCCAGGGCACGCGCGACGCGGGCGCCAGCAGGCCTCGCCGCCCCGTCGCCCCGGACCTCATCATCGCCGAGACGTGCGCGTTGCTCTGCGTGGAGCGTGCCGAGTTCGTGGGGAAGGGGCGTCACAAGCGCGTCGTCATGGCGCGGGCGCTCGTGGCTCGGCTCGCCCGTGAGTTGACGACGCTCAGTTACCCCGAGATCGCCCGAGCGATGGGCCGTCCCAATCACTCGACGATCATCACCGCGTGCAAGAAACTCGCGGGCGATCTGGAGTCGTCGCCGCCGCTCGCGTTGGTCGATGAGGTCGCGTTGGGACTCTCGCCCGAGGCCCGGGCGACCACGCTCCCCGAACTCATGGACGCCGCGCGCCGGCGCGTCGTGGCGAAGGCGCGGTAGACTCGCGCGGACGCTCGTTGTGTTCGAGAAGGGTGCGCACGCGCAGCACCTCCGCGATCGACCACGCCTGGGCCATGCACCCGTCGCCGCGGCGTGGACGACTCGGCGTCGAGTCCGCGTCGTAGACCTCGCAGAGTTGCAGCACGCTTGGCGGCGTCTCGCGCCCGCGGCCGAGCACCTCACGCTCGAGCGGCTCGATCACCGACGCCGCCTCGTGTCGGGCCATGGGCGAGAAGTCGCCGGCTCGCAGCACGGCCTCTCCATACGCCCCGATCAGCCAGGGCCAGACAGTCCCGTTGTGATACGCCGCGTCGCGATCAAAGAGCGGTCCCTCGAATCGCGGCTTGTACTTCGGATCCTGAGGCGAGAGCGTGCGAAGGCCCATCGGCGTCAACAGATGCTCGCGAACGCACGCGACGACGCCCTGACGCTGCGCCTGGGTGAGTGGCACACCGGAAAGGGCCGCCGCGAAGATCTGGTTCGGACGGATCTCTGTCGATCTCGTCTCGTCGCCGCCGCGCGTGGGTGTGAGGGCGTCGATGAGGCAACGGCGATTCGAATCCCAGAACTTCGTGATGAAGGAGTCACCCGCGCGATCCGCCCACGCGGTCAACTTCTCCGATCCTTTGCGTTCGAGCGATCCGAGCAACGTCGCGACGCGCCGCAGCCCCGAGATCCACAGGGCGTTGATCTCCACGGGCTTGCCCCAGCGAGGCGTGAAGACCACGCCGTTGCGCTTCGCGTCCATCCATGTCAGTTGGGTCGTCGCGTCGCCGGCGCTCACAAGCCCGTCGGCGGGATCAACACCGATCGAGAATCGCGTGCCCCGCGAGTAGGACTCGATGATGTCGAGGCAGGCGTCGAGGATCTCGCCACGGACCGCGTCGTGCCCGCCCGGCGTCTGGGCGAGGTCACACGCGGCCTGGAGGAACCACAGCGACGCGTCCACGGTGTTGTACTCGGCCTCGCCGCTCCCGTTGTCGAAACAGTTGGGGATCAATCCATCGCGGCGCAAGTGGGCGAAGGCTAGTAGGCACTCGCGCGCCTCGTCGAGGCGCCCGGTGCTGATGAGCAGCCCGCGGAGCGCGATCATCGTGTCGCGCCCCCAGTCGCTGAACCACGGATACCCCGCGATGATCGATGAGACCTCGCCCTTGTCACGCTCCACACGCCGCACCACGAACTGATCGGCCGCGAGCACGAGCGTGCGGCGTTCGAGGCTCGTGGCCCGCGCCTGGCGAACCAGCGTGCGTGAGCGTGCCGCGTTCGAGGCCACGACCTGATCGAATGTCGGCGGCTCGTCGTCGTCGCACCACGCGGCGACCTCGATGACCGGTGCGTGCGGGTCGGCATGTCCGCGTCCACCGCCGCACTCCGCGACGAAGACGCCCGGACAGAGCAACGACTCTCGCCCCGGCATCCCCCGCTCGAGATCCTTGCGATACTCGAAGTCCTTCCACACGTGGACCTCGGGGCGAAGCCTCGGAGGCGCGAGCGCCCGCCGATCCTCGCGTGAGGATTTCACCATCACACGCACACGCTCGGCTCCGGCGTCCACGACCAACTCGTGGTCGCTCTCGACACCCACGGTGTACCGATCCGCCTCGAGCACGCCGCCGAGCAACTCGTGGAAGTCACGCAGCGCCACCAGCGGGCGGAGTTCCAGCCACGCCCGGCGGTTGGGCGCGGTGATGTGGTACCGGAGCACGGACGCGTTACGCCCGTGCGCAAGCGCCAGTTCCTTGCGGATCGTCACCCCCGACTCACGCCCGCCGGGGCGATACTCCCAACGCACAAGACCCGGCTCCATCGAGAAACGCACGAGTGCCGGGTTTACGGTCGTGGCCGAGGCCGGCATGCTCGCCCAGCGGAATGACGACAACGACTCCCGCCGGAGCGCGACGCAGCCGTTCCCGCCCTGCGCCTCCAGCACGACCACCTCATCGACGGCCGACAGCGCGACCACGCGTCCCACCGGCGGCTTGGTCGCCGTGGTCAGCATGGCGTGGTACCGCCGCTCGGGCGTCCCCGAGACGCTCCCCATCGCAAACCCGCCCAGGCCGTTGGTGAGCACCCATTCGCTCCGGGCCCATTCCCGGAGCGTTCTGCCGCGCAGGGAGACCTCGGCCAGGGGGTGGTCCATCGATTCATCGTGCTGCATGCCCGAACCCATCGGCTGCTTCCCCCACTCCCGCTTGAACCACACGCGATTTCACGAGATTTCGCACACTGGTGCACGCCCATCTTGACGTTTGGGGCCTGGCCTCCAACGCTGTGTGATGCCGAACCTCGCCAGCCAGCCCGCCGTCTCGACCTCCAGCCATCCCGCGTCGACGCCACGGCCTTCGACAGGCGGGTTCCTTCCCGGCACCAAGATCGCGTTCGATGGCATCACGTTCGACGATGTGCTGCTCCTCCCGCGACGGTCGGGCGTGATGCCCGCCGAGGCCGACACGACGACGCGGCTCACCCGCGCTATCTCCCTTCACATCCCGCTCCTCTCGGCCCCGATGGACACCGTCACCGAGTCGGCGCTGGCGATCGCCCTCGCGCAAGAGGGCGGCCTCGGCTTCATCCACAAGAACCTCTCCGCCGAGGCCCAGGCGCGCGAGGTCGCGAAGGTCAAACGCTCCGCCAACGGCATCATCGCCGACCCGATCACCCTCGGCCCGACCGACACCGTCGCCCGGGCGCGGGAGCTGATGCGTCAGTACAACGTCTCGGGCTTCCCCGTTACCGAAGACGGCTCGTCCGTCGCCGGGGGGAGCCTCCGCGGCAAGGGCAAAGTTCTGGGGATCATCACTCGGCGCGACCTCAAGTTTGTCGAGGACAACGCGACCACCGTCGCCGACGTGATGAGCGGCCCGAGCAACGGCAAAGCCCTCATCACCGCCGCGGCGGGCACGACCCTTGCCGAGGCCGAGGGTGTCCTGAACAAGGCCAAGGTCGAGAAACTCATCCTGACCGACGCGAAGGGAAACCTCGCGGGCCTCATCACGATGCGCGACATCGACCGCCTCAGCCAGTTTCCCCGATCGTGTCGTGACGCGCGCGGCAGGCTCCGCTGCGGGGCGGCCGTCGGCGTGGACCAGTATGACCGCGTCGAGGCGCTCCTCGATGCCGAGGTCGATGTGATCGTCGTGGACACCGCCCACGGGCACAGCGAGAACGTCCTTCGCTCAGTTCGCACGATCAAGGCGCTGCCACGTGTTGCGAGGGGCGACGTCCAGATCATCGCGGGCAACATCGCCACGCCCGAGGCCGCCCGCGACCTTATCGAGGCGGGCGCCGACGCCATCAAGGTCGGCATTGGGCCCGGCTCGATCTGCACCACGCGCGTCGTCACGGGCGTCGGCGTCCCCCAAATCACCGCCGTCATGCACGTCGCCCAGCAGGTCAAGGACATGGGCGTGGACATCCCCGTCATCGCCGACGGCGGGATCCGCCACAGCGGCGATATCCCCAAGGCCATCGCCGCGGGCGCCCACGTGGTCATGCTCGGCTCGCTCTTCGCCGGTCTCGAGGAAAGTCCCGGCGAGATGGTCATCACCCACGGCAGGCGTTACAAGAGTTACCGTGGCATGGGCTCCGAGGGGGCGATGAACGCGGGGAGCGCCGACCGCTATGGCCAGGCCGACAAGGCCGCCGCCGCCAAGAAGTTCGTCCCCGAGGGCGTTGAGGGACTCGTCCCCTTCCGTGGCACGCTCGCCGAGTTCGTCTACCAACTCGTGGGCGGCCTTCGCAGCGCGATGGGCTACTGCGGCTGCCCCACCATCGAGGACCTTCGCACCCACGCCCGATTCTGCAAGGTCTCCACGGCAACCGTCGTGGAAAATCACCCCCACGACATCACGATCACCAAGGAATCATCGAACTACCTCGCAGGACGCGGAAAGGACTGATGCCCGGCCCGTCGGCCGGGTCAGTCACGATTTCAGTCGCTCAAGACCCCACGCGCTGGAGCGTGATGATCGTGGGCTCCATCTTCTGCTCGCCCTTGGTGAGCATGCGCCAGGTCTGGGTGATGTGATTCGCGTTCGTGAAGTCCACGGTGAGATGCCCCATGACCATCTCCTCCTCCGTCCGCATGTTCGAGACTGAGACGATGTCAAAGACGATTCGGTTCGCCTCGACCTTCGTGGCCCGCATGTGCGGCTGGTTCCCCATCGCGCAGTAATGCGTGACGAGAAGATCCGACCCGTCGAGCGTGTACATGTTGGTCATCTCGTGCGCCGAACCCGGGAACATGATCTCCCGCACGCACGACTTGTTCGACGACAAGGCGAACTCGACCGTGCCCGAGGGCTTGCCGTCTTCACTGAGGCTTTGCCACGTCCCCGACAGCATCGCGAGTCGGTCGAACGCCGCCTTGTGTGCGGCGTCGGGCGAACCCACGACGGCCATCGAGACGCTTTGGGTGTGCCGGTGCTGATGGCATGCGCCCAAACCGAAGCACAAACCTGCGATCACCAGACCAACCAATGTACTCACACACAAACGCGGCGTGCTCATCGAGTTCTCCTGCATCATGGGTTCGGTCTGGCCTCATCGCCCCCGCGAGGCCGCCAGGCCATATATCAGGTTACCATACCTCGCTCCACGCTGCAAACGACCGAGACACGGAGACGATGATGGCCCAACACGTGAACACAAAGGCCGTCAAAGGCCGCCGGACGCTCAAGTTCCTGACGCTCGGCGATGCCAATCGCGAGGTTCAGACCCTCATCGCCGCCGAGAACGCCGGCACGCTCAAACGCCTCGGCAACTGGGAACTCGGGCAGACCCTCCACCACCTCGCCACGTGGGTCCACTTCGCCTTCGACGGCTATCCCGTCCGTCCGCCATTCCTCATCCGCGTCTTGCTCAAGCCCTTCAAGAAGAAGTTCCTCCGTGGCCCACTCCCCGCTGGGGTGCGAATCCCCAACATCCCCGGCGGCACCCTCGGCATCGAAAAGGTCTCCACCCAGCAGGGACTCGACGAACTCAACAAGGCGTTCGATCGTCTGGAGCACACCACGCCAGTCCACGACCACCCGATCGTCGGGCCCATGACCCACGACGAGTGGGTCCAGGCCCACCTCCGCCACGCCGAGTTGCACCTGGGATACTTCCTCCCGGCCTGAGGCGCCGACTCACTCGATCCGATTCACGACCGTGCACGTTCCACGCGATGACGACCATGCCGAACACCACACCACCTCGCGAATACGTGCTGGGCACGGGCGCCGACGAACTTGCGCGCCTCTCGTTCCAGCATCGCCTCTGGGCCGACGCCGCCCATGCCGCGTGGCGTGACGCCGGGATCGCGCCGGGGAAGCGGGCGCTCGACATCGGCTGCGGCCCCGGATACGCGTCGTTCGATCTCTCGGCCCTGGTCACGCCCTCCGGCTGCGTCGTCGGCGTGGACGAATCCGCGACCTATATCCAATGGCTCAACGCCCAGGCCGCCTCGCGCTCCCTCGCCCACCTGCGTGGCGTCGTTGGCGATGTCCACGCTCTCGGCGAAATCGATGCCGTGCGCGAGGGCGGGCCGTACGACCTCGCCTATACCCGATGGGTGTTGTGCTTCGTGAAGGACCCGGCCGGCGTCGTACGCGAGGCCGCCTCACTGCTCGCGCCAGGCGGGCGGCTCGTGATCCACGACTACTTCAACTATCGGGCCATGACGACCGCCCCAAGGCGATCATCGATGTCCAAGGCCGTCGAAGCCACGATCCGAAGTTGGGAATCCCGGGGCGGCGACACCGACATCATGGGCAAAGTCCCCGCGTTCTGCTCCGACGCGGGCCTCTCTGTCGAGAGCATCCGCGTCCACCAGCGCCTCGGCCGGGCTGGAGACGCGATGTTCCACTGGCTCAGGACCTGGTGGCACATCTACACCCCCAAGCTCGTCGGCATGGGCCTGCTCACCGAGCACGACCAGGCCGAGTTGTTCGCGGACCTCGACGCGATCGAGCGCTCGCCCAGCGAGTTCGTCGTCTGCCCGCCCGTCTTCGAGATCATCGCCAAGCGTGAACACTGAGCACCGATCGCTCGAACTTCTCGCTCGAACTTCGAACCCGCGTCGCCGACCCTGCCAACGATTCACCATGCACCTCCTCCTTACCGGCGGCGCCGGATTCATCGGCAGCAACTTCGTCCGCTTCGTCCTGGCCAACCGCCCCACCTGGCGCGTCACCAATCTCGATAGCCTGACCTATTCGGGCAACCTCGAGAATCTCGCCGGCGTGGACCAGGACCCTCGCTACCGCTTCGTCAAGGGCGACATCAACGACGCCTCGCTCGTCTCACGCCTGCTCGACGAATGCGACTGCTGCGTGCACATGGCCGCCGAGAGCCACGTCGATCGCTCGATCCTCGACTCGGCGCCCTTCATCCTCGCGAACGTCGTGGGGACACAGGTCCTGCTCGATGCCGCCCGCAAGGTCTGGAAATCCAAGGCCTCGCGCCGGTTCGTGTATGTCTCGACCGACGAGGTCTACGGCTCCCTCCCGCTCGACAAGCCCGAGATTCTGTTCACCGAGGAGACGCCCCTCGCCGCGAACAGTCCATATGCCGCGAGCAAGGCCGGCGGCGACCTCCTCGCGCGCGCGTACCACCACACCTTCCACATGGACGTCGTCACCACGCGATGCTCCAACAACTTCGGACCCTACCAGTTCCCCGAGAAGGTCATCCCGCTCTTCGTGACCAATCTCATCCAGGGCAAGAAGGTCCCGCTCTATGGCGATGGACAGAACGTCCGAGATTGGCTCCACGTGGACGACCACTGCGAGGCGATCTGCGTCGCGCTCGAGAGGGGCAAGGCGGGCGAGGTCTATAACGTCGGCGGGAACAACGAGCGCTCCAATCTCGAACTCACGCACTCGATCCTGAAGATCCTGGGCAAGGGCCACGACATGATCCAGCCCGTCGCCGATCGCCCGGGGCACGACCGGCGGTACGCGATCGACGCGAGGAAGATGGACCGAGAACTCGGCTGGCGTCCCAGCCGATCGGCATGGCCCGGCGCGCTCGAGAAGACCGTGAATTGGTACGTGGACCATCCGCAGTGGTGGGAACGTGTCCGGTCCGGGGCGTACCGAGACTATTACCAGCGTCAATATGGCGACCGCGGGGCCTAGACGATTCGGACCTGTGCTTGCGGGATTCGGACTTGCCATAGGATCGACACCGTGGACGAACGGTCCATCCCACAGGCCGGTGGAAATTGCACATTTGATAGTATTTTGTTTGTGGGTTGAAGTGTATATTTGCGCGTGGACGGCACATGTTGGGGTTTCTTTCTCGGACATTCGCCGTCAAGATCTGCCCACGGGGGTGCCTGTGCCCATGGTCGGGCGCGGGCAGAGTTGTCGGATTGCAGGATGAGTTCATGTGAATTCTCCAGACTACCTGGATCACCCACCTCGGCAAACTCGCCTCTGTATCCGACAGTGTCATCACGCGATCGATTCGCGTGGAGGGAAAGGGATTGATGAAGTCTTACGTTCGTCCGATCACGTATGGCCTGGTTTGGGTCATGGTTGCGGGCACAACTGCGCCTGCGGCCTGGGCCCAGAACTCGTCTGGTAATCCGCACACCCGTCGCTCGCGCCAACATGGACAGCAGAACCAAGCGCCGGCGACACCACCGCCGTCTGATACCTCAACATCAACGAACACGAGCACACCCACGACCTCGGCTCCAGTCGGGAGCCGGGCGTGGCGTCGCGCCATGGCCGCAGCCGCTCGCGCCGCGATCAACAACGCCAACAACCAGGGTGGCGGCGGGTCCGCAAACCCAACGCCTTCGGGTGGTTCCACCGGCGGCAGCACGGGAGGCTCCACAGGCGGATCGACCGGTGGGAGCACCGGCGGCTCGACTGGCGGATCCACGGGTGGCTCGACCGGAGGTTCAACCGGTGGATCGACTGGCGGCACGCCCGGGACGTCCGGCGGCGGGACCGTCATCGCCCCCACCACACTCCGCGCTCTCGACATGGCTAACGGGCGCAACGTGCTCGTGACCTGGGTCGATGCCGACCCGGCCGACGGCACCTTCGAACTCGCCCGCGAGCGCCAGCAAGGCTCCTCGTGGGTCGAGCGCACCGTGGTCACCAGCGACAGCGCCACGATCACCGACAGCGTGGGACCGGGCGTCTATCGGTATCAGGTCCGCTCCATCACCGCGGCTGGCAACTCGGCGTTCACGGCCTATGCGCTCGTGACCGTGAACGAAGTCGCCCCCACCGCTCCCACGGGCCTCCAGGTCGCCGACCTCGGCACGGGTGGCAGCGCCCGCCTCACCTGGAACGACACGTCGCTCAACGAGACGGGGTTCGAGATCGTGCGCGAGCAGCAGAGCGGCGCGAGCTGGATCGGCACGACGCAGATCAACGCCAGTGCCAATGCCACCACGATCGACGACAGCCCCGGCGTGGGCACATTCCGGTACCACATCCGCGCCATCAACAGCGCGGGCAACTCGGAGTACTCGGCATGGGTCATTCCCACGATCGCCGACATTCCGCCGGACCCGATGGCGGGCCTCGCCGCCACGGACCTGGGCAATCGCTCCCAGGTCCAACTCACGTGGCTCGACCACTCCGACAACGAGTCGGGGTTTGAGATCGTGCGCCAGACCCAGCAAGGCTCGCAGTGGGTGAACAGCGTCACCCTCTCGGCCGCCGCCGATCAGACCTCGATGATCGACGCGCCGGGCCTGGGCACCCACCGCTATCGAGGGCGTGCCGTCAACGGCGTCGGGGCCTCAACCTACACGGCCTACGTCACCGCCCAGGTTCTCGAGATCCCGCCCGACGCGCCGAGCAGCCCCACCGCCAGCGATCTCGGCGACGGGTCGCAGGTCCGCGTCAGCTGGACCGACAACTCGACCAACGAGACCGGTTTCGAGGTTCTGCGCGAGACGCAGAGCGGCTCGAGCTGGACCGGCGCCACGACGCTCAACTCCGGCGCCAACACCACGACCCTGACCGACGCTCCAGGCGTCGGCACCTTCCGCTATCGCGTCCGCGCCGTCAACAGCGCGGGCAGCTCGGCCTACACGACCAACGCGCAGGTTTCCGTCGCCGTCGTCGCGCCCTCGGCGCCGAGCGGGACGGCCGTCTCCATCGTGAACGGCACGCAGGCGCGTGTCACCTGGGCCGACAACTCGTCCAACGAGTCCACCTTCGAGGTCGCTCGCGAGACGCAGAGCGGCTCGACGTGGGGCTCGCGTCAGGTCTTCTCTTCACCCGCCAACACCACGGCCTATACCGACACGCCCGGCCCTGGCACCCACCGCTACCAGGTCCGCGCGGGTGTCGGCAACGCCTTCTCCGCCTGGACCTCCTTCGCAACGGTCACGATCGCCGGCGTCCCCGCGGCGCCGAGCGGCCTGAGCGTTGTCGACGGCGGCAACGGCGTCGCCCAGGTCACCTGGAGCGACAACTCCAACAACGAGACCTCCTTTGAACTGGAGCGCAACCCCTCGTTCGGGTCGCCCAGCACACGCACCGTCAGCGCCAACGTCACCGGGTTCACCGAGACCCCGGGGCTTGACACCGTGAGCTACCGCGTCCGCGCGCTCAACGCCGCGGGCGGCTCGGCCTTCACCGCCTGGGTCACCGCGACCATCGCCGCGGGCACGCCCCAGGGTGGCGGCGGCGGGACCAATGGCGACTACGACGCCAACGGCTACTACGTCGGGCGACCCAGCGCCGACTCGCGCACCATCTACGTCAGCGCCAGCGAGGGCAACAACGGCAACGACGGACTCACGCCCTCGACCCCGGTGCGCACCATCGCCGCCGGCGTCGGGCTGCTCCGTGACCGCATGCCCGACTTCCTCTACCTCAAGCGTGGCGACACCTGGAACGAGACCTTCCCGACCTGGCGTAAGAGCGGGCGCAGCGCCACCGAGCCCATGGTCGTCACAACCTATGGCAGCAGCCCCAACCGCCCCCTCTTCATCGTCCCCTCGGGCACCACGGGCTTCCTCCGCACCGTCGGAAGCAGCGCGCCCCCGAGCGTGGACCACATCGTGATCTCGGGCGTCGAGATGACCCCCAACGGCAACCCGAGCGCCGAGGGGATCACATGGCTCGACCCGGGCCAGAACGTGACCTTCGAGGACCTCTACATCCACGGCTTCACCCACGGCATCACTATGCAGGGGTACACGGGACGCATCAACGGCGTCACGGTCCGCCGCTGCATCATCGCCGACAACCGCCCCACGGGTGCGGCCCACTCCGAGGGCATGTACTGCTCGCAGATCGACAACTTCCTCCTCGAGGAGAACATCTTCGACCACAACGGCTGGTCGCGCGACACGAACAACGCGACCATCTACAACCACAACGTCTACATCCAGCCCGACTGCACCAACGTCACCTTCCGTCGCAACTTCGTCGTCGATGGCGCGTCGCACGGGCTCCAGTTGCGCTGCGGCGGAATCATCGAGGACAACGTCTTCTCCCGCAACGCCATCGCGATCATGATCGGCAGCCGCGACAACCCCGACCCGCTCGGGATCACCGCCGCCATCCGAGGCAACGTCATCCTCGAGGCCCGGGACATCAATCCCGATCAGCCGCGCGGTTGGGGCATCGAACTTCTCAACGTGAACGCCTCGGGCGCCATCGTCGAGAACAACATCTTCGCCCACAACATCGCCGTCGAGCCCAACTTCGCAGTCAACATCGACGGGACCGTCGGCATCGGATGCCGAAACGCGACCGTCCGCAACAATGTCGTCTATGACTGGCACGGGCCGATCCAGGCCTACGCCCCCAACGGTGGGCGTGTCTCTAACGGGCACCTCGTCGAGAACAACACCATCATCGACACCTCCAGCGGCTACGCCTACTCGCAGCTCGTCACCACCTTCTCCACCTCTTCCTCGGTGATCCGCTTCAACGGCAACAAGTACAACGACGCCGGCCCCGCCAACCGCTGGTTCGACATCGCCGGCGATCTCTACACCTATCAGCAGTGGCTCACCCAGTCCGGCGAGGCTGGTTCGTCGAGCGGGACGATCACCCTCGCCGACCCCAGCCGCAAACTCGGCTCGTACCAGGCCACCCAGGGCAGCGGCAACACCCACGACGCCTTCATGACCGCCATCAAGCAGCGCTCACGAGGCAACCCCATGACCAACTACTCGATCGACTCCGTGCTTAACTACTTCCGTCAGGGCTACACGGTCACGCCATAACCAAGCACGACCACACTCCGTGACTTCCACACCGGCCGGGTCGAAAGACTCGGCCGGTGCATTTTTGGTGTGATGTGCCCGTTCGTGGGTACGAACGGCCCCCACACAGTCGGCGTATATCCTCCTCTCTGTTGCCCCAAGGAAGCCCTCCCTTCGGGCCGATGATGGGGGTGAGGATCGATGACCACGCAGAACGCCCAGACCAAGGCGCCGTCCGGTGCCCCGACCGTCGCTCCCGGCTCGCACGGGCTGGGCCGGTATGCGCGCAAGTCAATCTCCCGCACGGCGTTGCGGATGTACATTCGGGGCCTCTCAACGTGGACGCCGCTCGAGAACCCGATCGATGGGTACACAGTGATTATCGGATGTGCCCATCGTCTGGCGTCGATGCTCTGGGCCAACCTCGAGTTTCTGTGCCGCCTCGACCTGACGGGGTGCGACAAGATCCTGTGCGTGGTAGACTGCACGCTCGCCGAGCGTCCCGCCGGGTTTGAGGAGCGGGCACGCGAAATCGCGGGTGATATACCGCTGGAGTTCGTGTATTACACGCAGGCCCAGGTCGATCGCGCCCGGCGCGTGGACTGGGGCTGGGTGTACTCGTGGCTGTCGTGGACGCTGGGCATCTCCAGGACACGAACGCGGTATGCGATGCTTCACGATTTCGACGCCCTCCTGCTTCGGCCCGGCCTGCTCCGCGAGCGCGCGGACGCGATCAAGACGAGACGCGTCGAGTATCTCGGCATCGACTGGTACTCGGGGCTGGGCGTGATCGAGTCCGACCGGCTCGTCCGCACGTTCGAGATGATGTTCGACGCGGCGTTCGTCCGCGAGCGCTTCCGCGCGATCGATCTGTTCAATCGCATGGGACGGCGTGGCGAACGCCGGGTGGAGTTCGACACGTTGCTCCACGCCGAGACCCGGGCTGGCACCAGCGACGTGCTTCCCATGGAAGAGTCCGAACTCGTCCATCCGAGCCAGATGATCTGCCAGTACGTGGACCATCGCGCCGGTCGATTCGTCCCTGGGAACAACAACCTCTTCATGATTCCCTACTACAACTTCATCGGCGGCTCGCCGGAGGAGTTGCGGGACCTCGTCCCGATCATCGAGAAGGGCGAGACCGTCGTTCCGCTCTGGGGAAGGGGCGTGGATCTCTCGAAGATGAAGCCGATCCACGCTCTCTGGATGGTGCACATGGCCGAGCGCCTCGAGCGAGCCCTGGGGCGCGAGGGTGACTCGATGGACGGCCACGTCCGCCGATACTTCCACGGACTCAAGCGGATCGTCGATCAGCACGGGGTCCGGTCATGAGCGCCGCAGGCACGGGAGCCCAAGCCGCCCCGACTCAAAGAGCCGCACCATCGAACTCGATGCGCTCGCTCGCGATCCGCGGCTCGATGTGGTCCACGATCGCCTTTGGGGCGTCGAACGCCATCCGTCTGATCGGGAACATCCTTCTCGCGAATCTTCTGCTTCCCGAGTACTTCGGCATGACCGTGATCGTGGGGACGCTGATGTCGGGCCTGCAGATGTTCAGCGACATCGGGATCGGGCCCAGCGTCGTCCAGAATCCACGCGGACGCAACCGCGCGTTCCTGAACACGGCGTGGACGATGCAGGTGATCCGCGGCGTGATC
The DNA here is from genome assembly GCA_964628245.1 of uncultured Phycisphaeraceae bacterium. Taxonomy (GTDB): domain Bacteria; phylum Planctomycetota; class Phycisphaerae; order Phycisphaerales; family UBA1924. The sequence continues at coordinate 394,136 of CAZVMU010000003.1, forward strand.
GTGTGGCTAGCGGCGTGCGGGCTCGCGTATCCCTTTGCGCTGCGCTTCGGCGACGCGGACTCCCCGACCACCAACGCCGCCGCGCTGACGCCGGTGGTCCTCGTCGTCTCCGTCGCCGCGCTGATCGCGGGATTCAACTCGACCTCGCTCTTCACGCTGCAGCGCCGGATGGACGTCCGCAAAGTCGCCCTCCTCGATGTCGCGGTGCAGATCGTGCAGACCATCGTCATGGTGGCGTGGGCCTACTTCTACCCCAGCGTGTGGGCGCTCGTCGCCGGGACGATCACCGCGGCGATCGTCCGAGCCATTGCGAGCCATTACCTCGAGCCAGCGCCGGGCGATCGATTCCAGTGGGAACCGAAGGCCGTCAAGTCGCTGATGCACTTCGGCGGGTGGATCTTCGTCAGCACGGTCTTCACTTTTTTCGCGCAGCAGGGCGACAAACTGCTCTTTGGTGATCACATCACCAAGGAAGTGCTCGGCGTCTACAGCATCGCCGCGATGCTCGCGATCGTGCCCCTGGATGTCTCGCGGCGCATCGGCGAGTCGGTCGCCTTTCCCGCATACAGCCGCACGATCCACGAGGGTGGCGATCTCCGCCGCACCTTCAAGACGATCCGCTATCCGATCTCCATTGGGGGCGCGCTCCTCATCACCGGTGCGGCCGCCGTCGGGCCCGATTTCGTGCTCATGGCGTACAAGAAGGATTACTCGGGCGCGGCGGCGTTCGTCCCGATCATCGCCGCCGGCGGACTCTTCCAACTCTTTGAGTTCACCGTCGGCGCGGCCGTCCTCGCCGCGGGCAACGCCAAGATCATCGCCTATGGAAATCTCGCGAAGGTCATCGGGCTGATGGTCTTCGTCACGCTCGGCCTCATGCTCGGCGGCTGGATCCCCGACTCGTGGATCGCCTGGGAGCAATCGCACATCGCTGGGATGCAGGAGTGGTTCACGCCCCAAGGATGGACCTGGACAACACTCGAACAGTTCAAGAACTGGGTCGGTCATACCAACAGCCACGAGAGCCTCCTCTGGGCGGTGGCTGGCGTCACGGTCGCGGACCTCGGTCGATATGCGGTTTTCGCCTTCGCCGCCAAACGCCTACACCTCTCGTTCATCAAGCACGATGTGGTCCTTTTCCTGGGGTGTGCCGCGGCCTATTGGCTTGCCAAAGCGGGCGCTGGCGCACTCGGGCTCAGTGACGGCACAATCCTCTCATTCCTCGTCAAGGGTGTGATCGTGACGGCGTGCTTCGCGTATCCCTGCTGGCACGCCTTCAACAAGGTTTTCCGTCGCCGATGAAGCCGATGCGCGTCACCATTGTGATTCCCAACGTCGGGCTGGATGGCGGCCTGCGGGTCGCCGCGATCTACGCCGAGCGCCTCACCGCGCGCGGGCACCAGGTCGTCCTCGCCGCGCGTCGGCCAAGACCCATGCGAAAGTCGCACGTCGCGCGGAAACTCCTCGCTGGGCGCGGCGTGTGGCGACGATGGGCCGATCCGACCCACTTCGATCGCATCGACTGCGATCTCCAGGTTATCAGCGAGTTCCGCCCGATCGACGACCGCGATCTCCCCGATGCCGATGTGGTGGTCGCGACGTGGTGGGAGACGGCCGAGTGGGTCTCGCATCTCTCGCCCTCCAAGGGCAGGCCCGTGTACTTCCTCCAGGGATACGACGCTGGGTCGGGACAGCCGGCGAATCGCGTCGACGCCACATGGCGGCTTCCGATGCAGAAGATCACCGTCGCCCAGTGGCTCGCCGACAAGGCACGCGACGAGTTCGACGACCCCAACGCGATCATCGTGCCCAACGGCGTGGACACAACGCTCTTCAACGCCGCCCCGCGCCGGGCCAAACCCACAACGCCCACCATCGGCTTTGTCTATCACGATCTGCCCATCAAGGGCTGTGACCTCATCTTCGGCGCGCTCGAGAAACTCAGGGCCAAGCAGCCCGATCTCCGCGTGCGCTCGTTCGGCCTCATCGGCTCCACGCCGCGACTCCCCATCCCCGATTGGGTCGAGCACACTGTGTGCCCTTCGCACACGCGGATCGTCGATCTCTATTCCTCGTGCACGGCGTGGGCCTGGGGTAGCCGCCAGGAAGGCTTCGGCCTCCCGATCCTCGAGGCGATGGCCTGCCGCACGCCTGTCGTCGCGACCTCCGCGGGTGCAGCTCCGGATCTTCTTGCGAGCTGCGAGGGCGGCGTCCTCGTCCCCTCCGACGATGCGAGTTCGCTCCGCGATGCGCTCCACTCCATCCTCTCGCTGAACGACGACGAGTGGTCGCGCCACTCCGAGCTGGCGCGATCGATCGCCGAGCGTCATAGTTGGGACCGCGCGGTCGAACTCTTCGAGGGCGTGCTGCGGCGCGTGGCCGACGCATGAGCCCGCTCGTCCCCCTCACACTCTTCGGGCTGATTCCTGGGGTCATCATCCTCTTCCAGGTTCTCCCCGCACGTCGAGCCATGCTCGTCGCGTTCTTTGCCGCGTGGATGTTCCTCCCGGTCGCCGGGTATCAATTCCAGGGCTTGCCCGACTATACCAAGATCTCCGCCACGTGCGTCAGCATCTTCCTCGCCACGTTCATCTCCGACGCCCGCCCGCTCATGGCCTTCCGCCTGAGGTGGTTTGATCTACCGATGATTCTCTGGGCGGTCATTCCCTTCGCCTCGTCGATGGCGAACGGCTACGGCATCTACGACGGCCTCTCCAACATGCTCAACCAGATCGTCACCTGGGTCCTGCCCTACGCGATCGGTCGGATCTACATCACCGACCTCCAGGCGGCACGCGAACTCGTCCGCGCGATGGTCATCGGCGCCATGATCTATGTGCCGTTGTGTCTCTTCGAGATGCGCATGAGCCCGCGCCTCCACGAGATCGTGTACGGCTTCCATCAAGCCGACTGGTTCCAGTCCAAACGTGGCTCGTTCTACCGCCCCACCGTCTTCATGGTGCACGGCCTAGCCGTCGCGACCTTCATGTGCACGGGCGCCCTCGCCGCCGTCTGGCTCTGGTGGAACCGCACCGAACGCCGTGTCCTGGGCGCTCCACTGGGCATCGTCGTGCCGATCCTCCTGGTGACGGCGGCCGGTTGCCTCTCGCTGGGCGCGCTCGTGTGGATGGTGGTCGGGATCCTGATCCTCGCGGCGATGCGTCTCGCGAATCTCCGCACGCCCTTGTGGGCCATCCTCTTTCTGCCCCTGCTCTACCCCATTGCCCGAACCTTCGGCGGGTGGGACGGCCTGGTCCTCGTGGACTTTGCCAAGAGCATCGCCGGGCCCGCGCGGGCCGACTCGCTCTGGACGCGACTCAACAGCGAGAATGAACTCTGGTACTTCGTTCAGGGCCAGAAGTGGCTGGGGGCGGCCCGGTTCATGTTCGTCGGGCTGAAGACCAGCGAAAGCAGCAAGGGCATCATCGCCGACAGCCTCTGGATGATCTACCTGGGTAAGCTCGGGCTGATCGGGTTGGCGACGTTCTTTGCCGCGATGCTCGCGCCGATCGTTGCTCTTCTTCGATCGACGCCGAGACACACCTGGACCCACCCCGCCGTCGCACCGGTCATCTTCATCGTCGTCGCGTGCGGTTTGCACCTCGCGGATTGTCTCTCCAACGCGATGATCAATCCCGTCTTCATCCTTGCCTTCGGTGCCGCGGGCGGGCTTGTGCCCTCACCCCAGCAAGCGCGCATGATGGCTGCCGTGCCGCACATGGCGTATCGCCCCTCGCAGGGCCGATCCATGAGCATGCCCTACCGCCCCTCGGCAACGGCCACGAGGAGCGCCGCGCCATGAGTTCCACGAGCCCTACCACAGTTTCTACCCCGACGCCATCACGCGACGCAGAAACGAAACCGACGCACACGCTCCTCATCGTCATCGTCAACTACAAGACGTCCGACGTCACGATCGATTGCCTGCGCTCGCTCGCGCCCGAGATCCCAACTGTCGCCACAACCCACGTCGTCGTCGCCGACAACGCCTCGGGCGATGATTCCCTGGCACGCATCCAGTCCGCAATCGACGAGAACGAGTGGGCGTCGTGGTGCACGCTCGCGCCGCTTCCCAAGAACGGTGGATTCTCGTACGGAAACAATCGCGGCTACGAGGCCGGCCCTCCCGCGAAGTATGTCCTTCTCCTCAACAGCGACACCATCGTCCACCCAGGCTGCCTCAAAGCCTGCATCGACGCGATGGAGCGAGAGCATGACGTCGGCGCGATGACGTGCAAACTCCTCAACGCCGATGGCACGGTCCAGGTCTGCACGCGACGATTCCCCACGCCGCTGCGGCTCATCGTCCGTGGCCTGGGCCTGCCGTGGTATCTACCTTCGCTCTTCGAGTGGGCCGACACCGAGGACCTGCACTGGGACCGCGCCACGACCAAACGCGATGTGGACTGGATCATCGGCGCGTTCATCCTCACCCGTGGCGAGATCGTCCAGAAACTCGGCCTGCTCGACGAGGCCTTCTTCTTCTATGGCGAGGACATCGAGTTCTCGCATCGCCTCAGCACACACGGCTGGCGACGCCGCTATGACCCCACGAGCTCCACGACCCACCTCGGCGGCTCGTCCTCCGACCCCACGCGCATGACCCAGGCCGCCCGCAGCGTGCAGTTCTGGCGCGGGCGATACCTCGTCCAGCGGATCTGCTATGGCCGCCTCGCAGAGATCGTGGTTCGAGCGAGCGATGCCGTCCTCTTTGGCGTGCGAGCCCTCTGGCATCGGGTTCGCTCGGGCAAGGCCTCCACCAAGTTCCAGTACAATCACGCGGCATACCAGACCATCGTCAGCCGGCTGGATCTGTAACGAACGCGCGAACGACTCCTGCCATGGACCACGAGCAACCGCCAAACTCGCTAAATGGCCCGCCCGCGAAGGATCGCGTCGGCGCCGTGATCATCGGCCGCAACGAGGGTGAGCGTCTCGTCCGCGCCCTCCACGCCGCGCTCCCGCATGTCGCGCGCGCCGTCTACGTCGATTCCAACTCCAACGACAAGAGCGTCGAGAACGCCCACGAGATCGGCGTGCACACCATCGCCCTCAAAGACGGCCCCTTCACCGCCGCGAGAGGACGCCAGACCGGCCTCGAGGCTCTCCTCGCCGAAATGCCTGCCCTCGAGTTCGTCCAGTTTATCGATGGCGACTGCGTGATGGACCCCGACTGGATCGACGCCGGCGTGGAGTTCCTCGACGAGCACCCCAAGGTCGCCGCCGTCAGCGGGCGCTGGCGAGAAGAGTTTCCCGAGCGCACGATCTACAACCGCCTGACCAACGTCGACTGGCATGCCGAGCCGGGCCCCGCGCCGTACCCCGGCGGAAACTCCCTCTGCCGCGTTGCCGCTCTGCGCGATATCGGGGGCTGGCGCACCGACCTCATCGCCGGCGAGGACCCCGACCTGGGCTTCCGCCTCACCGAGCACGGTTGGTCCTCGCACCGCCTCGCCCACGAGATGGTCCTCCATGACATCAACATGCGATCCTTCCGCGCCTTCTGGAAACGCGAGCAGCGCAGCGGCTACTGCTACGCCCAGGTCGGCTGGATGCATCGAAATGGCCCCGGTAAACCCTGGGTCAAGCGGGCCGCGAGCGCTCTCATCTATGGCCTTTTTCTCCCGATGCTCATCCTCGCGCTCACCTTCGTCTTCTGGCCCGCCGCGATCGTGCTCGCGCTGCTCTACGCGCGTGTCTGGTGGTCGCTCTTTCGCCGGGCTAGGCGCATCGACGAGGACGTCGCCGATCGCTACGCCTCGCTCATCCTGCTCTGCAAGGTCTCGCAGGCGATCGGCGTCCTCCGAAGCATCCTCGATGGGCTCTTCCGCCGCGATCGCCGACTGATCGAGTACAAGGGCCCCACGGCCGGCCAGTCTCCCTCGCCACAATCCGCACGCAACGGAGCCGCCTGACGCAATCATGTCCCTCGCACGGTCCATCCTCGATCGCACGCTCGGCGCGCTCGGCGTTATCGAACGCCGCGCCCGCGCCATGCGCCATGGCGTGACGATCCTGATGTACCACCGCGTTCTCCCCGATGAACTCTGGGCGCGATCGACGCTCCCCAATCTCGTGATGCCCGAGTCGGCCTTCCGCGCCCAGGTCGAACTCCTCGCCCGCCGATTCGAGGTCCGCCGCGCCCACGACGCTGTCGCTCGCGCGCGCATGGGCGACTATGCCGAAGAACGCCCCACCATCGCGATCACCTTTGACGACGGCTACGCCGACAACGCCCGGATCGCCGCCCCTATCCTCGAGGCCGCCGGCCTCTCCGCGACGTTCTACATCGTCACCGGACTCGTTGGCACACCCGGCGAACTCTGGTTCGATCGCGCCATCCGTCGATTCAAAGGCTCATCGCCCGACGCCGCGAGCAAGGCCCTCGCCGCGGCCATCGCACACGACACCTCGAATCCATCACCACCCTCTCACGCCGCTCGAGTCCTCACCTCGCGCGACTGGGTCAATGCGCTCAAAGCGCTCTCCCCGATCGCCCGCGACGCCGCCATCGACGCGCTCCCCGAATCTGGTTCGACCCCGCCGCGACACGACCTCGATCACATGATGTCGCTCGACGAACTCCGTGCCCTCGCCGCCAAAGGCCACGAGATCGGCGCGCACACCGTCACTCACCCGATCCTCACCACGCTCGATCTCGACGCCCAACGCACCGAGATCGAGTCCTCGCGTGCCGCTCTCACCACGATCCTCGACGAGCCGAACGCCCCCACCGGCTTCTGCTATCCCAACGGCTCCTTCACCACAGACACCGCGCGTGCGGTCCGCCTCGCGGGATATTCCTATGCCGTCTCTACTGCGCCTGGCCGAATGGACGAGCAGACCGACACGTTCACCATCCCGCGCATCGACATGAACCCGCACCACGTGACGGCCCAGGGCACACACGACCCACGCGCCCTACTCGCCGAGATCTCCCTCCTCCGCCACGCCTTCCGAAAACTCGCCGGTAAGGCCCCGCCATCACCCAAGCCAATGCCCGTCTCCTCGACCACGGGCTCAACCAAGCCGATACACCAATCGTGAAGATCGCCTACCTTAATACCCAATACCCCAAACTCTCGCACACGTTCATCGAGCGTGAGATCCGGGCCATCCGCGAGCACGTCGCGGCCCATTCCATCGATCTCACCATCGACACCTTCTCCGTGCGCGTCCCCTCACGCGAGGACACCCTGGGCGAGCACCACGCGAAAGAGGCCGCCAACACGTTCTGCCTCCTCGCCTCCAAGCCGCGTCTCATCCTCGCCCAACTCGCCCACGCGATCACGCGCCCGATCCACACGCTCCGCACCCACGCCCGAGCCCAATCCATCTCCGCCGATGGCCTCACCGCCCGGCTCCGCTCCGTCACCTACGCCTGTGAGGCCATCCTCCTCGCGCGCGAACTCGCCCGCCGTTCGATCCGCCACCTCCACGTCCACATGGCCAACAACGGCGCCGCCGTCGCCCTCCTCGCCTGCGTGGCCGAGCCGTCCATCGACTACAGCATGACGATCCACGGCTCGGCCGAGTTCTTCGACGTCCACCGCCTCAACCTCAAAGGCAAGTGCGAGTCGGCTCGTTTCGTCCGCGCCATTTCCAACTTCTGCCGCGCCCAGATCATGGCGTGGACCAGCCCCAGCGTCTGGGATCACTTCCACGTCGCCCACTGTGCCGTCGATCCACAGGTCTTGACGCCCGCTCCACCCCGACAGCCCGGGCCCATCCGCCTCCTCACTGTCGGTCGCCTCGAGCCGATCAAGGGCTATCCGATGCTCCTGGATGCGCTTGCCAAACTCAAGGCTCAGGGCCTCGACTGGCGCCTCGAGATGGTCGGCTCCGGACAGATGGAGCGCTCGCTTAAGGACCAGGCCACGCGCCTTGGCCTTGCCGACCGCATCACCTTCACCGGCCCGCTCGGCCAGGACGACATCCCCGCCGCCTACGACCGAAACGACGCCCTCATCGTCTCCAGTTTCATGGAGGGCGTCCCCGTCGTCCTCATGGAAGCAATGGCCAAGGAACTGATTCCCATCTCCACAGCCGTCGGCGGCGTCCCCGAACTCATCTTGCCAGGCGTCTCGGGCCTTGTCTGCCCGCCAGGATCGCCCGAGGCCCTCGCGAAGATCATCCGAACCGTCGCCGAATCTCCCGACACGCTCCAGTCCATGCGCCGCGCCGCCCGACAAACAATCATCGACGAGTACAACATCGCCAACCTCGGACGCCAGATGACCGATCTCTTCCTCAAGCACCTCGCCCCACACCACGCGGAAACACCCTCGTGACGAGCACGACCGTCCAATCCGTTCCATCCGCCCCACCGCTGTCGTGGCGCTCGCGCGAGGTCCAGTTGATCGTCCTCGTTGCCGTGGGCCTGCGCCTGCTCTGGGGCGTGCTCATCCCCTGCTTCCCCAGTTCCGACTGCGTCGCCTACGACACCTTCGCCCAGAATCTCGTGAACCACGGCACGTTCGGCTTCCATCCCGACGAACCTTCCGCCTTCTGGGCGCCCGGCACGAGTTTCATCATCGCTGCGATGTACAAGGTATTCGGCATCGCCTTCTTCCCCGTCGTCGTCCTCAACATCATCCTTGGCAGCCTCTCGGTCTATCTCACGATCCGCCTCGCCGACACGCTCCTCTCGCGAACCCCGGCCCTCGTCGCCGGCGCGATCCTCGCCCTCTGGCCCGTCCACATCCAACTCACCTCCGTCCTTTCCAGCGAACTCCCATTCACCACGTTCCTCCTCGGCGGCACGCTCGCCTGGGTCACGCTGCGCGAGAAACCTGTCATACGTGCGCTGCTCACGGGCGTTCTCTTCGCGTGTGCCGTCTACATCCGCGCCACCGCCATCCTCATCCCACCCGTCCTCGCCGGACTCGAGTTCCTCTTCATGCCGCGCCGCGCCCGGACGTTCTTCACCGCGCTCGGCCTGGGCATGCTCATGGCCGCCATCATCGCTCCCTGGACCTATCGCAACTACACCCTCTACCACGATCTCGTCCCCATCTCCGCGAACAACGGCACCAACTTCTGGATGGGCAACAACCCCGGAACCAACGGCAACTACCAGGAGCCGCCCGTCTTCCCCGACCTCAACCAGGCCCAGATCGATCGTGAACTGATGCAACGTGCCACCGACTACATCAAGCAGGACCCCGGCGCCTTCGTGAAGCGAACCGCCACAAAGTTCGTCCTCCAGCACGGCCCGCAGACCATCGGCGTCGTTTGGAACAAGGACGCCCTGCGCCCGCGCATCGGCGAGATGGGCATGAAACTCCTGAAGGGTCTCAGCACCGCCTACTGGTTCGCCGCCATCGCCGGAGCACTCGTCGGTATCGTCATGCTCCTCCGCGAGGTCGGCGTCCTCAAAGCCATCACCAACCCGATCCTCGTCATCTGGGTCTACTTCGCCCTCCTCCACGCGATCTATGTCATCCAGGATCGATACATCATCCCCGCGACGCCGTTGGTTGCGTGCCTCGCAGGTGTGTCGATCGGCGTGCTCTTCGACCGCTGGCGTGAGCGCCGCATGTACAACCGCGACAAGGCGATCGCCGCATGACCACGCCGCCCTCGCCCGCCATGCCCACGCGCTACGCCATCGTCGCCCCCTGCCGCGATGAGGCCGCGTACATGCGCCGCACGCTCGAATCGCTCTTGAACCAGACGATCCAGCCCGCGCTCCTCCTCGTCGTCGACGACGGCTCCACCGACGACACACCGAAGATCCTCGCCGAATACCAGTCGAAGATGCCCTACCTCCGCGTGCTGACGCGCAGCGACCGCGGCAAGCGGGCCGTCGGTCCCGGCGTCATCGAGGCCTTCTACGCCGGGCTCGACACCATCACCATGGACGAGTTCGACTTCATCGTCAAACTCGATCTCGACCTCGACATCCCCAACCGATACTTCGAGATCATGTGCGAACGCATGGCCGCACAGCCCCGCCTGGGCACGTGCTCCGGAAAGCCCTACTTCCCCCACCCCTCGACGGGGCAACTCGTCAGCGAGGGGTGCGGCGACGAGATGTCCGTCGGCATGATCAAGTTCTATCGCGTCTCATGCTTCAATCAGATCGGCGGGTTCGTCCGCGAGGTCATGTGGGATGGCATCGACTGCCACCGCTGCCGAATGCTCGGCTGGATTGCCGCCTCATGGGACGAGCCCGACATCCGATTCACCCACCTCCGCCCCATGGGCTCAAGCCAGCAGAGCATCTGGAAAGGGCGCACACGCCACGGCTTCGGCCAGTGGTTCATGGGCACCAGTTTCTCGTACATGACCGCGAGCGCCATCTTCCGCCTCCCGAAGCACCCAGTCCTCATCGGCGGCCTCGCCATGTGGTGGGGATACGTCAAGAGCGCCCTCACCGCCAAGCCACGCTACAACGACCTCGAGTTCCGAACATTCCTCCGTACCTATCAACGCGACGCGCTCATCCATGGCAAGGCTGCCGCCACCAGTTCGCTCAACGATCGCCAGGCGAGCCGCTGGAATCCGGAGCGCGGAACGCACAGGAACACAGAAGAATCACAAAGGAACACAAAGGAACACAAAGGGATGAAAGAGTGAACTCCGGGCCCTGGGTACCCCCACGCTCCGCGTGGGGCTTCCCCTGCTCCCCTTTCTCCATTCGTTGAACCAAATCACAAAGATCCCCCACTCATCTCACAACAATCTCTTCTTCTTCCCCTCCGTCACCCTCTGAGACTCCTCCACGTCCTCTGCGTTCGCCTTCCATGTCCACCAACTCACAAGACTCACCGCCGCGCCCTCCCGTCGTCCACTTGATGGGTGTGGACCTCGACGCCTTCACGAATGACTCTCTGCCGTCGTTTGTCGCCGCCGAACTCGCCGCAGGCAGGGGCGGCTGGGTCGTCACGCCGAATCTCGAGATCCTTCGGCGGTGCGCCACCAACGCCGACGAGCGAGCCCTTGTCGCGCGCGCGACCGTGAGCGTCCCCGACGGCATGCCGCTCATCTGGGCGAGCCGCCTGAAGCGCACGCCCCTCCCCGAGCGCGTCGCCGGCTCCGACCTTATCTGGTCGCTCACCGCCCAAGCCGCCCGCCTCGGCCATCGCGTCTACTTCCTCGGTGGCAACCCCAAAGCCGCCGAAGGTGCCGCGGCAACGCTCGTCGCGAAACATCCGACGCTCATTATCGCCGGCACGCACTGCCCCGAGTTCGGGTTCGAGAAGGACCCCGCCAAGATCGCCCACATCGCAGTCGAGGTCGCGCGCGCGAAGCCCGATATCGTTTTCGTCGCCCTGGGCTTCCCCAAGCAGGAGCACCTGACTGCTGCGATCCGCGAGGCCGTGCCCAAGGCCTGGTTTCTCGGCATCGGGATCAGTTTCAGTTTCGTCACTGGCGAGGTCCGTCGCGCGCCGATGTGGATCCAGCGTTTGGGCTTTGAATGGATGCACCGCATGATCCAGGAGCCGGGTAGGCTGATGAAGCGGTATCTGGTGGACGGGCTTCCATTTGCTCTACGGCTGTTCGCGTGGTCGGCATGGCGCGGTATCCGGGGCCACTGACCGCCAAGTCCGGAAACTACAGGACCTTGGGCTTACTATCAAATCCACGCATGATGTCCTTTTCGGGTAGCCGTGAACTCGTGACAGTGGCGTGGACTATTCCGGGAAAATGGCCGATGAACCGTCCGCCCGGTAGGTATTTCGTGCGCGGGGGCTGGCATGTTGGAGGAGAATCGCACATCGGGATCGGCGTCGATCCCTGGCCTTGGGGGATCGCCCTCACAGGATCCACGCCGCGGCATCGCCAAGGACCCACACCCGACGATGCCCACCACTCCCCCGATTGCTCCGAGCCGACTCAAAGCCATGCTCCTGCTCGGTGGCACGCTGCGCCAGAGCGACCTTTCCATAGGAGCCGAGCGCCCGCTGATCGAACTCCCCGTCGCCGACGGGCTTGATGTCATGGGCGTGTGGTGCAAGAACGTTTCGGCGACGGCCGAGCGTCTAGGCCTATCGAGTCTACCGATCCGCGTCATCATCGATCGGACCTCACCCGTGCCGCGTCGCCCCCGCGCGACGCCACGCACCTCGGTCTCGATCGAGACCGATTTCGCCGAGATCCGCGGGACGGCCGGCATCATTCGTGACCTCTCACGCGACTATGCGCCCGACGACTATCTGCTCGTCGCGAGCGGGAATCAGTTGCTCATCGACGAACTCGCGCCCATCGTCAGCGACCTTCTGGAGACCGGGGCCGACATCGCGCTCCTCGCCCACGACGACGGCATGCCGGTCGGTCTCTATCTCATTCGGGCGGGAGCCGTTCGATCGCTCAAGGAGCGTGGCTACCTCGATCTCAAGGAGCAGGCGCTCCCGTTGCTCTCGAAGTCGCATCGCGTCCGCGTCGTCCGGCGATCGCACGGCGTGGGTCTTCCCATCCGCACGCTGGAGAACTACATCTACGCGCTGGAGGAATGGTGCCACGCACGCGACGGCAAGCCCCGCGCCGACTTCGCGAACCTCGAGCAGTGGGAACGCGCCTTCAGCCTCATGGAGAACGAGGCGATCGTGGAGAAATCGGCGAAGTTGCACGACGCGGTCGTCTTGCGTGGCGGGCGCGTCGAGGCCGGCGCGCTGGTCATCCGCTCGGTCGTCTGCCCCGGCGGCAAGGTGGGCGCGGGTGAGACGGTCGTGGGCACGGTCGTTCGCGGGCTCTCCGGAGGCAGCCGCTCGGGAGGCCGAGCGTGATCCCTCAGTCGCTTCGACAGCAAGGCTGGAAGCCGACGCACGTCCTGTTCGCGATCGCCCTCGCGTGCGCCGGGGTCTGGCTGACGCTCGACGCGTGGCAAGACATCTTCGAGATCGCCGTGAAGGACCAGGAAGCGAGCCACATCTTCCTCGTCCCGATCGTGGCGGTGTGGATGGCGCACACGCGACGGATCCGACTCCTGCGCTGCCCTCCAGGCGGACTGATCATCGGTCCCATCATCGCGGGCGTTGGCTGGCTCTCGCTCTTCATCGGCTCGCGTCAGGGGTATGAGTCGCTCTTCCACCTGGGAGCGGTTCTGGTCACAGTCGGGCTGGCGATGGGCGCGTTGGGAAAGTACGTCTTTTTCCGATTCCTCCCGGCGTTACTCGTGCTCCTCTTCCTCGTTCCGGTCCCCGGGGTCGTCCGACAGTCGCTCTCGATCCCGCTCCAGCGACTCGGCGCGCAGGCCTCACAGGCGCTGCTCGAGACGCTCGGCAAGAACGTGGAGCGAACGGGAAACGTGCTCCAGATCAATGGCGTCGACGTCGGTGTCGCCGAGGCGTGCAACGGGATGCGCATGGTCTTTGCCCTGGTGCTCGTCTCGTATGCCTTCGCCTTCAGCCGCCCGCTCCAGACGTGGGCGCGGATCACAATCCTGATCGCCAGCCCCGCGATCGCGCTGGGCATGAACGTCATTCGTCTCTCGGCGCTCGCCCTGCTCTTTGGGAGCGAGACGACCAGCCGATACGCCGAGGACGTCCACCGGATCAGCGGGTGGCTGATGCTGCCGATCTGCTTCTTCCTGCTGCTGGGCGTGGTGCGCGCGCTGCAGTGGGCGCTCCTCCCCGTCAATCGATACACGCTCGCGTACCAATAGCCCGGAGATCCTCGACCCGTGTTCAACAAGTTCGCCAAGATCCTGATCGTGCTGCTCCTGGTGGGGCTGTTCTTCGAGCGACGTGCGCGCACGGTGCTCGTGGATGCCGGCCCGTTCCATGAGCGTGTGGCCGCCGCGATCGAGCGCGTGCCGGCGACCTTCGGCGAGTGGGAGAGCACCGAGATTCCCGTTCCGACCGAGGCGCAGGAACTCCTCCGCCCGACGGCGACGCTGGCCCGCGAGTACACCAACTCCCGAACCGGCGCCAGCGCCCGCCTCGTCGTCGTTCACTGCGAGCGGATCCGGGACCTCAGCGGGCACTACCCCCCCAACTGCTACCCGGCCCACGGCTGGGTCGAGACCGCACCCGGCGAGGGCGTCCTTGTCCCAACCCCGGCCGGGACGATCCCGATGGTCCGCTACACCTATCTCCAGGACACCTTCGGCTCACGCTCCGAGATGGTCGTGTACGACTTCTTCATGCTTCCGCAGCGCGGGCCGGTCGCGTCGATGGAGGCGGTCCGCGATGCCTCGGGAGACCTCACGCTCCGGAACTTCGGCGCGACTCAGGTCCAGGTGCTCTTGACCCGCACCCGTCCTCGGGCCGAAGAAGAAAAAGACGTCTCGATGATGATTGGTCTGATAACCGACGTCATTCGTACGATCCAGGCGAACCCGCGAACGCCTGTGAACCTACAGGGGAGTGCCGAGCACGAGGGATGAACAACTTCCGATCACAACCCCCACAGGGCTATCCGCGTGATGGCGAGCCCATGTTCGACCCTCGGTTCCACAGCGCACCGGCCGGGTACCTGCCCTATGGCGGTGCGGCTGCGATGCCCGACATGGGCGCCGGTCAGGCGTCGTCCGGATCCAACCTCTTCAAGACGGTCCACAAACTCCTGCGCGGACGGTACACGCTGACGCTCTGCCTCGCATCGGCGTTGGGCGTCGCGGGCGCGGTCGTCGGATTCAAGTCTACCAAGCCGATGTTCCTCAGCGAGGGGACGATTCGTTTGAATCCGAACCAGGGCGGGCTTGTCGGGCCGGCCCAGCCATACGTCAATCCCGATCGATTCGCGCAGACACAGGCGACGCTCCTGCAGCGCCCGCAACTGCTCCAGAAGGTGATCGCGGACGACCGCTGGCGCAAGGCGGGGTACTCGCAGGCGCCCGACGCGGTGGACGATGTGGCGGACTCGATGCACATCCGCGTCTCGCCGAACTCGGACTTCATCTATGTGCAAATGGTGAGCGAGGACCGGGAGTTTGCGCGGGTCGCGGCAACGCTCCTGCTCGAGAAGTTCAAGGAGGATCGTGCCGTCGAGCAGCAAATGGGGCACGAGCAGGAGTTCGAGACGCTCGAGACTGAGCTCACAGTCCGGAAGAACGAGATCGACACGCTTCGCAAGCAGGTCGCGAGTCTTTCCGAGGAGTTCGGGACGCCCGACCTGGGCAACGTGTATCAGGCCGCAGAGCAGACCGCAAGCATGTACCGCCTGAAGAAGATCGCGCTCGAGGAGCAGATGCGGGCGCGGGGGCTTCTCGATGTCGAGGGCGCTGGCAAACCGAAGACGGCGGACCCCGTCGCGCCAAAGACCCCCGCGGACATCGCGCTCATCGACCCGCAGATGCGTCAGCTCCTCCAGAAGCGGCAAGACCTTGAACTCCAGATCGAAGCGTGGGTGAAGGTCGGATACAAGGATGAGTGGGCGCCCCTGCAGCGGGCGAGGCAGACCCTTTCACAGGTCAACGCCGAGATCGACGTGCGCGTGCGTCAGTACAACGGCGGCGAGATCGCCCTGACGCCGAATGGAACCGGCATAAACCCCGGCGACTCCGATGAGGTGCTTCGGCAGCGCTACGAGGAAGCCAAGCGTGCCGCCGACGCCGCCACCGAGAACGCGCGTCAGATTGCGGTGAAGAGCACCAAGATCCAGGAACTCACCTCGCAGCTCAAGGAGCGGGTGGAGTACGCGACGAACCTGGAGAGCGAGTTGCGCCGGCGCATGATCGATCAGCAGTATCGATCCAAGGGGTTGCAGGAGGTTGCCGTCGGTCCCGATGTGCTCTCGCCGAGCGAGCCGACGGTGGACAAGCGAAAGACCTACGCCGCGGCAGGTCTGGTCTTCGGTGGGACGATCCCGATCGCCGCGATGCTGCTGATCGGTCTCGTCGATCGTCGGTTCCGGTATTCGGATGATGGCGACCACACCGGACTCCCCGGGCCGCTCCTGGGGATCCTGCCGATTCTTCCCAAGGAAATGGCGACCGAAGAGCAACGGGCAATGGCGGCGCATTGCGTCCACCAGATCCGCCTGCTCATGCAGATCAACGCGCAGCAGGTCGAGGGCGGGAGCGTCTATGCCCTGACCAGTCCGACGTCTGGCGATGGCAAGACGAGCCTGACGCTCTCGCTCGGGCTTTCGTATGCCGCCTCGGGCGCGCGGACGCTGCTGATCGACCTTGACCTCGTGGGGACGGGGTTGACGTCGAATCTTGATGTCCGGAATCGCCCGGGCGTGATGGCGGCGATCCGCGCGGGGACGATCAAGGGGTACGTCGAGCAGACGCAGATCCCGGGATTGAGCATCATTCCCTGCAACGCCGGCGATGACGCGCACGTCTCGCGGATCTCGACCAAGGCGATCCAGCACCTCATCGCCGAGGCTCGCGAGAACTTCGACACCGTGCTCATCGACACGGGACCGATCCTGGGAAGCCTCGAGGCGTCGATGTGCGTGGGGCTTGTCGATGGCGTGGTGCTCGTGGTCGGGCGCGGGCAGCAGAGTTCGTTCGTGCAGAAGGCCGTCAACCGCATCAACTCGCTGGGCGGACGCGTCTTGGGCGTGGTGTTCAATCGAGCGACCGGGGGTGACTTCCGTCGCTCGGTGACAACGGCGTCTGTCCGGACGGTGCCGGGCGCACTCCCGGACCGCGAGGCGCTCAATCGCGCCAAGAGTCGGCTCTCCAAGGCCGGACCCATCGCGCAGACGCTCGCGATGGAGATCGGCGTGGGCGAGGACGACCGTGCCGGCAAGAACGGGACCTCGAATCACGCGCACGACGAGGCCGTGGACGACGCGGGCACCAATGCGGACCTTGGCACGCCCCGCTCGAGCGATTCCGGCGCGCCGAAGGCGACAAAGTCCTGACCACGAGGAGGCGTGCGTGGTCCAGGAGAGCACCAGCGAGCAGAGCCTGTGGGGACTTGGACCCGCCGATCTTCACGCGCGGTTCTGGGCGTCGCGAGGCATCCAGGTCGTCGTTCCCGACAAGAGCGTCGAACTCGTGCCCCAGGCGGAGTTGTACCTCTTGCTCCACCCCGACACCCTGGCGATCTTCCGGCCGGCACGCATCCTCGACGAGATCAGTTGGTTGGACCCGAAACTGACGAACATCCGCCTCGTCGATCCGCGGCAGAGCGGCTATCGCGAGGACGTCGAAACCGACAATGAAGGCGGCTTTGTGCGGTTCTCACGCGTGTATCGAGGTGTGGACCATCGCGTCGCACGCGTGGCGCTCACGCCCGACCGAGAGATCGCCAAGATATGGCAGTTGGCCTCGGACACGCACACGGCCCGGGCGCTCTTCCTCCAGCGCGTCCCGCGGGCCGAGCGATACACCTGCAAGATCGAGGGGCGGGTCTTCAACGCGAGCGATCCGCTCGAGCGAGCGATCTTCCTCCAGGAGCTTATGGCGACGTGGACACGTCCCGATGCGACGATTCGGCAACTGCGCGAGGTCACGCCGGGCGTCTGGGCCCACGCCTCCTCCACAATCGATCGACCCGAAGCGTGCGTCGGTCCCTTGTGGATCGGCGCGGGGCGCGAGGTGAAGGACGGCACGACGGCCGTCGGCCCGAGCGTGATGTGGGACAAGCCCGAGGCCCGTCCGCCACGAGACACCGTGGAGTGGATGGAACTCGAGGTTCTCGACGGCAAGAGCGAGGAGTTCGTCCCCCAGATCCCGCCCTTCTCCGCGATGGTGAAGCGAGGCTTCGACATCGTCTTCTCGATCCTGGCGATTCTGCTCACGCTCCCCGTGTATCCGATCGTGGCGTTGCTGACGTGGCTCGAGGACGGGCTTCCCATCTTCTTCTTTCACAAGCGAGAAACGATCGACGCTCGCGAGTTTGGGTGCATGAAGTTTCGCTCGATGCGCAACGACGCGGAAGAGATCAAGCAGCGATTGATGGCCGAGAACAAGGCCGACGGCCCGCAGTTCTTCATGGATCCCGACAAGGACCCGCGCCTCACAAAGATCGGCAAGGTCCTTCGAAAGTATCAGATCGACGAGCTGCCCCAGTTCTTCAACTCGCTTAAGGGCGACATGTCGATCGTGGGGCCGAGGCCCAGCCCCTACAAGGAGAACCAGTACTCGCCGGCCTGGCGCGAGGCACGACTCTCGGTTCGCCCGGGGATCACGGGGCTGTGGCAGGTCCGGCGCACGCGCCAGGAGGACGAGGACTTCAAGGAGTGGATCAAGTACGACATGGAGTACGTCGAGAAGCAGTCCCTCTGGTTTGACCTGTACATCATCTACAAGACCGTCGAGATGATGGTCCGAGGATTCACGCGCCGATGAGACTTCGAACCAAGACCGTGCGACGACTGAAACTGCTCGCGATCGTCCTGGTGGTGGGCGCGGCGGCCGGGGGCGGGCTGTACGCCGCACGCCAGAGCCAGATGCACGAGGCGACGACGGTGAGCCTTCGAGAGGGCCTCGCCGCGGCGGATCGCCACGACTACGCGATGGTGCAAGAGCGATTGGGCTCGTATCTGCGTCGAGTCGAGCCGTCGCAAGCGGCACCGCGCGCGATGCTTGAGTACGGCCGGGCGCGTCGAGAGTCGCCCAGTCCCACAGGAGATGGCTTACGCGATGCGGCGCGCTGGATCGGGTCGTACCTCAGCATCAATCCCTCGGATCGTGGTGTCTCGATCGAACTCCTCAAGGTGTATGAACGCGCGGGCATGTTGCTCGAGGCCCGGGATCGCGCGCGCCTCATCCGACCCGATCCGCTCTCGCTCGCGACCGAGGATGACCTTCCCATCCTGAGGGCCGAGATCGGCGCACTCGTGGGCCTTCGCGCCCGCGAGTCGCAGATCCAGCCCCTGGCTCGTCGCATCATCGAGTTGCGTCCCCTCGATGTCGCGGCCCATCTGGATCTCTTTGCGCTCCTTCGCGACGCGCGGAAGCCCGGGGAGTGCGCCGCCATCGCCGCGAAACTGTTGGAGGCGCACCCGCAGGATCAGCGCGCCAGGCTCATCTCGCTGCTCGCCGCGGCTGACCTCTCTCGGCGATCGGATCTCGAGGGGCTCTTTCCGCAGTTGTGCACGCTCGTGAGCCTGCCCGTGCAGTCGCCACGAACTGTGGATCATGCCGTCGTCCCCGAGGACGAGGTCTTCGTGACGCGTGTGGCATCAATCATGGATGCGATGGGCGCGCATGAGCACGCCGCCGCCGTTCTTATCGCCGGGGCGCTGCAGTCGCTCTCACCGGAACTCGTCAAGGTGGCGGCCCGTCGCGGGCTGTACGCGGGGCGCTTCGATGATGTGCTGCAACTCCGCGACGATTCCGGTCCGCGTGGAGAGCCGGGCACGCTCCTTCTCATACCCCAGGTGCTCGCCGCCGAGCAGCGTGCAGATCATGGCGCGGCCGATGAGCGGCTCACGATGCTTGAGGCTCGCGGTGCCTTCGACTATCGCGCTCGCGCGTTCGCGCTCGCCACCCGAGCGACGATGCGCTCGACGCCTGGAGATACCAGGTCGTTCGATCAGGCGCTCGCCCCGGTGCGTGAGGCCCTCAGCACTTATGCCGACGAGCCGATCCTGCACTTCATGCTCGGCGAGATGCTCGCGGGCGTCGGCCGAACCGAGGAAGCGATCGCGTCGTGGAAGGCGTGCATCGAGCTACCCGTGAGCACCGGGTGGGCCCTCCCTCATGTCAGCCTCTCTCGCGGATACCTCTCGCTCGGTTTGATCGAGGACGCGATCCAGTCCGCGGACATGGCCCAGCAGATCGCCCCGCGGAGCGCTGCGGCGTCGCTCGCTCGATTCTCGGCGGGCGTGGCCCGCGCGGGCGTGGCGGCCTCCGTGCCGAACGACGCCGAGGCGCTCCTCCGATTCGCCAATGACGCCCTGGTCTCGCTCGAGGCCGACGCGAATGCGAACACGGGCATGATGGGCGAGATCGTGCCGAAGAAGACGGCACTGCTCGCGCGCCTCAATCGGTCCAAGGACGCGACTACGTTCGCCGAATCGTGGATCAAGGCACCCGAGCGCTTGGGGCGTGTGGGCCTCGTCGAACTCGCGCGGGTCTCGGCCCGGCATGGACTGGGCGTCGAGGATCACGCGATCGAGGCTGCCGAGAGCGTGTTCGGGATGGACGCCAATCTCGCCTCGTGCAAGGCGGCGATCCTCGCGGAACGCGGCACACCCGACGAGGGACTCAAGGTTCTCGACGACGCGATCGCGGGCGCTTCGCCCGAACAGAAACTCGATCTCTCACTCGCGCGCGCGGTCTATCTCGACTCGGTCCACTCTGAGGAGGCCGGGGAGGCGTGGCGCGGCGTGGTGCGTGAGGGCGTGGATCAGGCGCGCGTGCTCCAGGCCGCGTTGCGGTCCTCGCTTGCGTCGCGCGACGCGGAGTTTCTCTCCCAGATCAATCGGAGCCTTCGAGCCGCGACAGGCCAGGACCCCGACTCCTCCGTCGACGCACGCCTCGCGAAGGCTCAGGCGATGCTGCTCAATGATCCCACACTCGCGCAGCGCGACGACGCCGCGACGATCCTTCGCGGCATCTGCCGGGACTTTCCAAGGATGGTCGATGCTCGCGTGCTCCTTGCCGATGCGCTGCTGATGGAAGCACCCGACCGCGGCGTTCGTCCGATGCCCGGCGAGGCGCTCGACAATCTCCGTTTGGCGGCGGTCGCCTCGCCCAACCCGGGACCGATCTGGCTTCGGGTCGCCGCGGTGCTGCAATCTCTCCAGGACTTCGAGGCCGCCCGCACGGAACTTGAGCGTGTCGCGCGCGACAACCCGACGAATCGTGACCTTCGTCGGCGTGCGGCGTCGATGCTCCGCGTGCAGGGTGCCGACCAGCCTGCGCTCGCGATCTACCGCGACCTCGTGCAGACCGGCGGAGCATCGCCCGATCCTGTTCTCGTGCTCGCCTTTGCCGAACTCCTGAGCGACACCGGCGAGACCACCGAAGCGCGGCGTCAGTATCGATCGCTCGTGGATGCCGACCTGTCGCTCTCGACGATCCCCATTGTGAGTGCGGCATTGTCTCGATTTGGCGATCGCGATCAGGCCGCGGCCGTCCTCGCCAAACTCGACACCATGTCCATCTCGCCCGGCCATCGCTTGGTGATCGTGGGCGAGTCGGCGGAACTCCAGGGCGACTTCGAGTTGGCGCTCGATCGATACGCACAGGCGTGCGACGCCGAACCTTCGTTTGAGGACGCGTGGATCCGCCGGATCGGGCTGCTCCTTCGCCGGGGGGATCTTCGGGGTGCGAAGGACTCGATCGCTCGTGCGAAATCCACGCTCTCGTCGAGTGCCCCCATTGCGCTCCTCGAGCAACAGGCACTCGTCGCCGAGCATGGCATGCGCGGGCTCTCAGGACTGGCCGATGCGCTCGCCAATGACCCTCGATACGCCCAGGACGCCGAGATCGTCCGAGCCATCGGTCGAGCCTACGACGCGGGCCAACTCGACACGCCCGATTTCCTCATCTCGCTCGCGCAGCGGTATCCCGCCAGCCTGCCGGTGCAGAATCTTGTCGTTCGACAACTGCTCGCGCTCGATCCTCCGGCACTCGAGCGTGCGGCCGGAGTCGTCAGCCGATCGCTCTCACGGTTCCCGACCGCTTCAGAACCGGCCCGACTCGCGACCACCGTGTATTCCGGATTGGGCGCCTGGCCGATGGTGATCTCGTCGGCCCGGGCCTGGCGCGACCGCGATCCGACTTCCGACGCGTTCGTGGTCGCCGCGATCGCGATGGCCAATCTCTCTCTCGACGACAGCCGAAGGGCGTACGAGATGCTCGACGAGGTGATCCATGCCGCCGTCGCCTCGCCCTCGGATCCCTTCTCGCGGGGGGTGATCGACATCTATGTCCGTGCCGCCCTCGCCAGCGGGCACGTGGACGAGGCCGAGTCGCTCGTCGGCCCGCTCATCGAGAACTCCCCGATCATCCGCGATGCGGTCTGGCTCCCCGCGGCGAGCGAACTCGCACCGCTCGATGTTGCCCTCCGATGGATCGAAAGGGCGTCGGCGTCGAGTTCTTCGTCCTCGCGAGAGGATCGGCTCGCCCTCGCGGCGGCGTGGTCCTCCCTCGCCGGTCGGTTCGAGGACCATCGCACAGACTACACGACTCGCGCGCTCGCCATCCTCACCCCGATGCGCGACACGGCCCCTTCCGACGCGGGCATCCACCGGCTCGTGGCGCAGTCATTCCAGCGAGCGCACCAACTCGACCAGGCCGCCGAGTCCTATCAGCGTGTGCTGCAGATAGATCCGGACAACGTGGACGCGATCGTGAACCTCGCGTCGATTCTGAGGGCGCAACCCGAGCGCCGGCCTGAGGCCCTAGCCATGCTCGAGGATGCGTACTCCCGCCTTGGCTCGAGCGTCCCGGCACTCAATCTGGCGCTGGCCCAATCCCTGCTCGACGGCATCGATGCCAGGCTCGCCCAGCGGGACCAGACCGACCCGGCGCCGGTCGCCAAGAGGGCGGTGACCCTTTTGACGCCCCTGGCGGATCGCCGCCCTGGCGATCTCTCCCTCCAACTCACACTCGCCCAGGCCCAGGATCTCGCCGGCGATTCCGCGGCGGCTATCGCGATCGGGGAGCGGCTGCTCCGCTTGGAAGGGCTTTCCAAGGACGTCCGGGCCGGCATCAAGAATAATGTCGCCGGATCCATTCTGAACACCAAGGCGGAGCGTGGAATGCTCGACCACGCCCGAGAACTGGCCTCGGAAGCGAGTGCCGACCTTCGCTCGGCGGCGACGATCACAACGTACGCGCGGGTCTTGCGCCGTCTGGGTGAGCGAAGCGAGGCGATCGACCGCCTTCGTGAGGCCATTGCCTTAGAGCCCGCGTCCGGGAACGCCCGGGTGGTGCTGGCGACGTTGCTTGTGGACGGGAGCCATGCGGAGCGTGAGGAAGCCCTGGGGTTGGTGGAGTCTCTGATCCAACGCCCGTCGGAGTTCTCGCCACTATCTCTCGGGTCCATTCGTGAGTTCGTCGTGCTGCGGAACACGTTCTCGGCCGACCCGAATTCCCCGGCGCGGGGTCGATAGCCATCCGAACTGTTGTTTTTTACGCAAGTGACGAAAAATCCGGATGATTCTTCTCGATAATCACGCGCAATACCTTGTCGGGTGGCTGATTGTCAAGTACACTTCACGTGACGGAGCGGAGTATTTTTCCCTAAAGTGGGAGCGGTCGTCTCTGACGCGACCGGTTTCTAGGGCTGCTGGGAGAGCGGCCTGCGGTGAGGGTACCTGAACCGCCTGGGAGCATGGACTGTTGGCAAGGCGATGGCTTTGTCAATCGGGTTTGAGTTCGTCGCAACCGCGAGCCTAGTGCCTGCGAACTTGTGGCGACCCAGCGCCGGTGCTGAGGGAGCACCGGTGGGAGATTGGGTTTGAGGGAGTTCGCCGTCATCCTGGGAGGGACGCGGCGGCGAACGGACAGAAAGAGAGTTGGGCCATGCGGAAGGGACTTCTCGTGGTGGCGACCGCGCTGGTCGCTGGGTCGGCTATCAGCACTTCGGTACTCGCGGATCAGGTGGACATGCGCTTCATCGGGGCCGGCCCGAGCCGAGTCGTTAATACCGAAATCTGGGCGGGAAGCGCTCGCGTCTATAACGGTGCCCTTCGCATTGGCGCGCTGCAGCACCAGTTCAGCGACCGCGGCACCAGCTCGATGTCACAACTGAACAACGCGACCGCGTCCACGTTGGACGGCATGGTCCTCGGAACGTTCTGTACCGACGTCCTCGAGAGCGTCGATTCACGCTGGCGTCGCTACGAGATGATCGATGCCAAGAACGCCCCCGCGACCAATGGGCCGATCATCTCGCCCATGGGCCTCGCCCGCTCCGAGCGGCTCGCCCAGCTGTACAACTTCGCCCAGGACGGCCCGAACCCGCTCCTCAACACCTTCGGTGGGTGGAACAACATGAACGCGAGCACGGCGACCGCCGCCGGTGACGCCAACTCCGACATGGCCGCTGCCTTCCAGATGCTCGTCTGGGAGATCGTCTTCGACAACCCCGACGCGGCGAACTTCGCCAGCAACGGCATGATGCGGTTCAGCAACATGAGCACGTCGGTCATGAACTACTTCCTCAACTTCCGCGACGCGGCGCTGTCGTACAGCACGGCTCTCCCGGGGTTCAGCGCGGTGTCCCGCGGAGGAAGCCAGGACCAGTTGATCATCATCCCCCTGCCTCCGGCGGCCTTGGCTGGCGTCGGGATGCTTGTCGGCTTGGCTGGTGTTCGGTATGCCCGCCGGCGGAAACTCGCCCGAGCCTGATCCGTGTTGCCACAAATCTGAGACTTTCAATCAGCCCCCCAAGCGGGGGCTTTTTTTTGTTTGTAGAATGTCGACCACGCCGGTGGAACCGGCGGGCTCGAGAGTTCAACCCCTCGTTCCACGGAAGTTCGCGCAATGTATCAGTATGTTCCCGTGACCGCGAGTGTCCCTGTGCTTGTGGGAGTTGCGTGCGTCGGCGTCTGGTGGGCGATGTTCCGACCCGGGCGACGCGCACTCGTCCCCAAGCCACTTCTCATACTCGCGGCACATCCGGACGACTGCGTCATCATGGCGGGGGAAACGGCGCTTGCGGCGCTGGCCGAGGGCCACGAGGTCCGCATCATCTATCTGACCGCGGGCTGCACCAAACCAGGCTCAGAGATGTCCAAGCGTCGGCGTGAAGAGACCGTGGCCGCCTGGGCCTCCGTGGGCGTTCCCGAGGCATCGCTCACGTTCATGGACCTCCCCGAGACCACGATCGGGCACCACAGCGCCCAAACGGTGGCGGAGTTGCGTGACGCCGAAGCCGCGATCGCGGACGTGCTGCGGAGCGTCCCGACACACTCTCGCGTGGTCATCCCCGCGGACGGCGAGTTGCACGCCGATCACGCAACGACGCGGCGGTTGTCGCTCTCGGCGCTCCGTGCGGTGGATCGCGCGGACCTCGAGATCCTCGAAGCCCCCGAGTACAACGCCGCCGTCTCGCTGACACGCACGCCGAAGCGGGCGCTCCTGCAGTTGGTGATGAGCATCCCATTCGCGGCACGCGCCCTGGCGATTCAGACCGTTCACACACGAGCGAACTTCGTGAACGGTCC
Organism: uncultured Phycisphaeraceae bacterium; assembly: GCA_964628245.1. Lineage (GTDB taxonomy): Bacteria > Planctomycetota > Phycisphaerae > Phycisphaerales > UBA1924. Next base: position 419,111 of record CAZVMU010000003.1, read on the forward strand.
TCGCGGCTTTGAACTGGCACCGGATAGTGAACGACTCGAGGCAAAGCGTGCGCTCCTTCGCGCCTTCACGTCGCAGAACCCCGCGCTGCTCGAGAGGGCGTTCGGATTTCCTGATCTCCTCCGCGTCGTATCGCTCGACTCGGCGCGGACGCTCCTGAGCCACCCGTGGTACACCACGATCGGGTTCCGGCGGGTCGGTGTGTCGTTGCTTCTCCTGTGGCTGAGCGTCTTCGCGGCGGCGTGCGCTGCACTGCTCTCGTTGGGACTCTCGGCGGCGAGGCACTGGGGGGGCGGGCCTGAGATCGTGATCGCCGGGTTCGCGATCAGCCTGGTGATGCTCGGCGTCGCGTGGTGGCAACGCGCCAAACTCGAACGACGACTCGCCATGATCGCCGGAGCGCTCGGCCTGGACACGGGCGTGATCCTCGGCTCTGAGGCAATCTTCAGCCTGCTCGCGGGTGGATAAAGATCACACGTTGAAGAGGAAGTGGCAGACGTCGCCATCGCGCATGACGTAGTCCTTCCCCTCGACGCGCATCTTGCCCGCCTCGCGGATCGCCTTCTCGGTTTTGAACTTCTCGAGGTCGGCGACGGAGTAGATCTCGGCACGGATGAAGCCGCGCTCGAAGTCGGTGTGGATGACGCCCGCGGCTTGGGGCGCGGTCGCGCCCACGGGGACGGTCCACGCGCGGACCTCCTTGGGCCCGGCGGTGAAGTAACTCTGCAATCCGAGCAGGTGGTACGCCGCGTGGGCGACGGCGGCGAGGGCGGGCTCCTTCAGCCCCAACGCCTCGAGCATCTCCTGACGCTCGGCGGGCTCCATCTGCGAGAGTTCGCTCTCGATCTTGGCGCAGACCGGCACGACCTCGGCCCCTTCCTTGGCGGCGTGGGCGCGGACGGCCTTGCACATCTCGCTCTCGCCTTGCAGGTCGTCCTCGTCCACGTTCATCACGTAGAGGATCTTCTTGGCCGTGATCAGCCCGAACTGGCGGAGTTGACGCTGCTGCTCGGGATCCGTGACGCTGACCGTGCGCGCGGGCTTGCCGGCCTGGAGGGCGGGGAAGACAGCCTTGAGCATCGCGGCCCGCGCGATGTCCTCGGGCTTGCCACCCTTCGCCGCTCGCTCGGCCTTGGAGAGTGCCTGCTCCACGGATTGCAAGTCGGCAAGGATGAGTTCGGTCTGGATGATCTCGATATCGCGGAGGGGATCGACGCTTCCCGAGACATGGACGATGTCCTCGCCGCCGGGCGCTTTGGTGAAGCAGCGGACGACCTGGAGGATGGCGTCCACCTCGCGGATGTGGCTGAGGAACTTGTTGCCCAGGCCCTCACCCTCGCTTGCGCCCTTGACGATGCCGGCAATATCCACAAGTCGTAGCGACGCAGGGAGGATCTTCTGCGTCTGGATGTGGGACTTGATGATGTCGAGGCGCGGGTCGGGGATGGGGACAACGCCGACGTTCGGCTCGATGGTGGCGAAGGGATAGTTGGCCGCGAGCGCCCCCGCCTGGGTCAGGGCGTTGAAGAGCGTGCTCTTGCCGACGTTGGGGAGACCGACGATTCCTGCTTCCATCCTGCTGGGCAACTCCGGGGAGGGTGTGTGTGGCCGAAAAAAACGCCCGATTCGACGTGGGGCGGAGATGGTAGCGCCACTCGGGTTGTCTTCCGCGAGGACGAATGGGACGACATCGCGTGCGAGGGGTGCGAACCTGCAATATGCTTGTGGTGTGCGGTCGTAGCTCAGTTGGATAGAGCGGCGGTTTCCTAAACCGCAGGTCGTGGGTTCGAATCCCGCCGGCCGCGTTGTTCGACTCCCCCCACTCTTCACGATGCCCGAACTCATCCACATGCCCTGGCTCCTCGCGCTCGGCCTGGTCGCGGGCATGCTTGGAGCCATGGCGGGGCTTGGCGGATCGCTCTTTGTCCTTCCGGGTCTGGCACTCATTCTGGGATACGCAACCCAGGCGCATTCCGAGCAGCACCTGTACACCGCCGCCGCCATGTGCGTGAACTTTGCCGTCGCGGTCCCGGCGACGATCCGGCACGCCCGCGCGGGAGCCGTGCGGGCCGATCTTCTCAAGAGTGTGCTCCCCGGACAGATCGTCGGCATCATCACAGGCGTGTTCGTGGGCAACAGGCTCAGCGGGCTGATGCTCGGACGCTGGCTTGCGATACTCATCGTCGTCATGGTCGTGATCGGGCTGGTGAAGGACGCGCTCGTGAAGCACGCACAGGCCCATGAGGGCGAGCATCCCGGGCCGCATCCATTGGGCGTGTTCCTGGTGTCGCTCTCGGCGGGCGTGATCGCGGGCCTGCTCGGGCTTGGCGGCGGCGTGATCCTCGTCCCGGCCCTCCAGGTCCTCGCGCGTGTGGACCTCCGCCGAGCGATCGCGACGAGTTCATCGGTGATCTGCGTCTCGTCTGTGGTTGGGGCAGGAACGAAACTGTGGAGCTTGACGACGACGAGCATCGCTGAACCCGGGATCACGGTCGGACACGCCATGGGCATCGCGGCCGTGGTCGGCGCCGGCGGCGTAGTAGGTGCGTGGCTCGGGGCCTCGCTCACGCACCGGGTCTCGCGCAACGCTCTGAAGTGGATCGTCGCTGGAATCTTGATCGTGGCGGCGGGCTACATGTGGCATAGCACGACCCAGGCGTCACCCACCACGCAAGGCTCGCCGACAACCGATTCAAGATCTCCGAATATGATTGGACCGCTCCTTCTGTCGTTTGAAACGCGGTTCTCGGGCCTGGATGGGGCTTTCGGGCGGTAGAACGAGGCCCGTGGCCACCAACCCAAACAGAAAACTTCCATGGCCCGCGCATCGGGCTTGAATCCTGACCGAAATCGGGTATCTTGATAAGGTGGAGCGATGGTTGACCGCACGATTTCATGGAGACTCGCCATGGTGAGCATTCGTCTGCGACTGGCCGCTGGTTTGGCGTTCGCAATCGCTCCGTTCGCGGCGGCCCAGCCCACGATCGACTGGTACACGATCGACGGCGGCGGCGGGACGAGCACCGGCGGGCTCTTCTCCCTCTCGGGAACAATCGGGCAGCCCGATGCCGGCGCACCGATGACCGGTGGATCATTCACGATCGTCGGCGGGTTCTGGGCGGCCGGGTCGCCGATCCCCGCGTGCGTCGCGGACTTTGACGACGGCTCGGGAACGGGCACACCCGACAGTGCCGTCACCATCGACGACTTGCTCTATTACCTCACCCTCTTCCAGGGCGGCAACATCGCGGCTGACGTGGACGACGGTTCGGGGACGAACACACAGGACAGCGCTGTCACGATCGACGACCTGCTGTACTTCCTCCAGCGGTTCCAGGAAGGCTGCTGATCCCCGACAGAGAATCTTGATGTGATCGTGTAGATCTTATTCGTTTGGGAGATCTACTGGTCTATGGACTTGCAGTCGGGGTGCAGCGAGTGATTGAGTTCAACGGAGAACTGGCATTGAGTCGCCCGACAGCAGGCCCGATAAACGGCGATGTGCATCGGGCCACTTGATGAGTCCGGCGTTCGTGCCGAAGATCTGATGGCGGTTCTTTCTAGTTTGCCCGTTTTCCGCACGGTCTGCGGTGGTGGTGGACCGTTTCGGGATCAGAAGTGGTTGGAGGTTTGGCGATGATGGTGCGCGCATGGTCCAAGGTGGTTGCGGCTTCTCTGATGGCTCTCGGTGTTGTCGTGGGCATGCCGACGTCGGCGTCCGCGCTCCCGCCAAACTTTCTAGATGAGACGCTCCCGCTCTCGTTCGACCAGGCCGTCGGGATCAGCTTTCACGATTCGGGGCGAGCGTTTGTCTGGGAGAAGGGCGGCAAAGTGTGGACTGTGGACAACGGCGTGAAGTCGCCACAGCCGCTGGTGGACATCACCGAGGAAGTCCGAAACTTCCGCGATTACGGCCTGATCGGCTTCGCGCTCGACCCGAACTACGACACCAACCACTACATCTACCTGCTCTATGTCGTGGACTGGTACTACCTCGAGTTCTTCAACGAGCCAGAGTACAACCCCGCCGCCTCGCTCACCTCGTTCGACAGCATCGGACGCATCACGCGATACACCGCCGACGCCGCGACGAACTACACGACCGTCATTCCCGGCTCGCGCACCATCCTCGTCGGCGAGACGATCACCACCGGAATCCCGGTCGTGAACGAGTCGCACGGCGTGGGGACGATCCTCTTCGCAGAAGACGGCTCGATGATCGTCACCACGGGCGACGCCGCGAGTTTCGTGATCCAGGACGCGGGCGGCGACGTGCCGGGCACGATCTACAACTTCATGGCCGACGGCATCTGCCAACCCAAGGAGGACGTCGGCGCGTACCGGTCGCAGCTCGTCGATTCGCTCTGTGGCAAGATCCTCCGCCTTGATCCCGCGACGGGCGATGGGCTTCCCGACAATCCGTACTATGACGCCGCCCAGCCCCGCGCGCCTCGATCGCGCGTCTGGGCGATGGGCCTGCGCAATCCGTATCGACTCGTGCTCGTCCCGGGCACGGGGCACAGCCATCCCGGCGACAACTTCCCCGGAGTCATGATCGCGGGCGACGTCGGCTGGAATGACTGGGAAGAACTCAATGTCTGCACGGCGGCCGCACAAAACTTCGGCTGGCCGATCTATGAGGGCTTCGATCTGCAGTCTCTGTACAACGACGGAAACACATACGCGCCCAACATGGACGCCCCGAATCCATTGGCCTCGCCGCCGTCGTGCGACACGTACTTCAACTTCCAGGCGCTCCTCGCCCCCGACACCCAGACCGCGCCCGTCTGGCCGAATCCGTGCAACGTGCTCGAGGTCGTCCCCGCGTCGATCCCGCGCCACAAGCATCGCCGTGCCGCCATCGTGTGGAGCCATGACTTTGGCGCCTATGTCCCGACATACGACATCTCGGGGCAGCCCACCGCCTCGCGCCTCGGCACGCCCGGGTGTCCCACGGCAGGCAGCGATTTCTACGGCTACGCCGCGGGCGCTGGAACCTGGTACCACGGCGAGAACTTCCCCGAGGAGTACCACGACACGCTCTTCATCATGGACTATGCCGCGAACTGGATCCGCAACATCGTCTTCGACGAGAACTACAACATCACCGAGGTTCGCACGTTCGAGAACGCGATGGGCCCGGTCTCCATGGCGGTGGATCCCGTGGACGGCACGATGTACTACGTCAGTTTCAACTTCGAGGGTGTCTCGGAGTTGCATCGAATCTCGTACGGCGGCGACGGACTCCCAGTCGTGCAGGCGTCGGCCACGCCGAACTTCGGCCCGCTCCCGCTGAACGTGCAGTTCTCGACTGCCGGGACCTTCGACCCCGAGAGCCAGCCGCTGACGTATCTCTGGGACTTCGGCGACGGCTCGCCGACTTCGACCAATCCGAACCCCTCGCACACCTACGCCGGCGCGCCGGGCACGCCGACGACGTTCACCGCGAGCGTGACCGTGACGGACACGGCGTCGAACGCCGTCACCAAGACGGTCAAGGTCTTCGGGAATAACACGCCGCCGGACGTGACCATCACGTCGCCTCTCGACGGGTCGTACTACACGATGCGATTCCCGGATGTGACAGTGCCGATGACGGCGATCGTGTCCGACGCGGAGACACCCGGACAGACAACGTGCTCGTGGCAACTGATCCTGCACCACAACACGCACACCCACCCGGACCCTCCGATGGTCGGCTGCTCGCAGTCCGCGACGTTCACACCGATCGGCTGCGAGCCCGAGACGTACTTCTATGAGTTCCGCCTCACCGTCACCGACGCGCAGGGCCTCTCGACGACGGCGATCAGCACCATGAGCGCCTCGTGCTGCCCGGCCGACGTGGACGACGGCAGCGGCACAGGCACCCTCGACGCGGGCGTCACCATCGACGACCTGCTGTATTACCTTGCGATCTACAACAGCGGCGCCCCCGAGGCCGACTTCGACGACGGCACGGGAACGGGCACGCTCGACGGCGGCGTGACCATCGACGACCTCTTGTACTACCTGGGCGAGTTCAACGCGGGGTGCTAGCGCACATCACCGAGTTGATCACGGACTCTTGATAACGCAACGCGTTCAGCAATCGTACTGAAACAGATATAGGTACGACAACAGGTCATCGATCGTCACCGCACCATCGCCATGACAAAGGACGTTGCCGTCGGAAACGTCCGCCAGACTCGAGCCCTCGGTGTAGAGCTGTAGATAGTAGAGCAGGTCATCGATAGTGACACCACCGTCAAGGGTTCCCGTCCCGCTGCCGTCATCAACGTCACCAGGGCACGAGTTTGTGCAGCAGATGACCGGAACCTCCCCAGGCTCAAGAGCCTCGATCGTCCCGATGAGCACGGGGGGTTGCGAGATGCCCGTGTCGCTTGACAACGACACGTACACCTCGGCATTGGCACGAGGAACGCGAACGTCAAAGTCTCGCGACCATGACGAGATCACCGCAAGGCAACCCGTGCCGGCCTGATACCCGTGCTGCACGATGACATCGACACGCCCAGGCGAAGCCTGGATCTCGGCATTTCCCCTCGGCGTGCAACTGTCCGGCCATTGACCGGATGCCGTGATTCGCAGTGAGATGTTGTCCGGTCCAACGCACTGTCGGTCGATCTGCACGCTTTCCGGAGGCCAATACCACGACTGGGCGAGAGCCGCACTCGATGTCGTTGCGAACGCCGCGCCGAGTGCAAGATGTGTCAGCCATAGCCGCCGAGATGGTGATCGCGACATGATCGCCTCCGAGTGAGTGTCCCGGGTTCGCCGAATGACACTTTCAGCGTACCAAACATCCGCCATCCCGATCAACACGATTTGCCCTGGAACAGCCGCGAGTGTGCAGCGTCTCCAGACTTTCACACGCATCCCCGAACACGTGCCTCCCTACGATCACGCCGAATGCCCGACCAGACGCCGCACATCCGTAACTTCTCCATCATCGCCCACATCGACCATGGCAAGAGCACCCTCGCGGACCGGCTTTTGCAGGCGACCAATGCCGTCTCCAAGCGCGAGGCGCGCGAGCAGATGCTCGATTCGATGGACATCGAGCGCGAGCGGGGCATCACGATCAAGGCGTCGGCCGTCACGGTCTTCCATCGGCACAAGCCGGGTACTCTCCAGGACGAACTCGAGGCCGAGTACGAGGCCCCGGTTGATGAGGACGCTCCCACAGCCGTCCACACCACGAGAAAGGGCGAGTCCGCCGAGTCCCACGGCGAGGTCTACATGCTCAACTTCATCGACACGCCTGGGCATGTCGATTTCAACTATGAAGTGAGCCGGGCGCTCAAGGCGTGCGAGGGCGCGATCCTCGTCGTCGATGCGACGCAGGGCGTGCAGGCCCAGACGCTCGTCAACGCGTACCTCGCCGTCAACGAGAACCTCACGATCATCCCGGTCATCAACAAGATCGATCTTCCCTCGGCCCGCGTCGTCGAGGTCGCCGAGGAGATCGAGCAGACGCTCGGCTTCCCCGCGGAGGATTGCCTGCTCGTCTCGGCGAAATCGGGGATCGGCCTGCCGCAACTCCTGGCGGCGATCTGCGAGAAACTCCCCGCGCCGCGCGCCGCCGTCGTGCCGCAGTTGCGCGCGCTCATCTTCGATGCGGTCTACGACGACTATCGCGGCGTGATCGTCTACGCCCGAATCTTCGATGGTGAACTCAAGGTCGGCGACAAGATCCGCATGATGGGCATCGGTCGCACCTTCCAAGTCTCCGAGATCGGGAAGATGAACCCCAAGCCGTATCGCCTGGAAAGCGGGCGCGTCGGACCAGGCGAAACGTGCTACATCGTCGCGGCGATCCGATCGCTCAAGGACGTGCGCATCGGCGACACGATCACGCTCGAGCACAATCCCGCGACCGAGGCGCTGGCGGGGTATCAGCCACCAAGGCAGATGGTCTTCTGCGATTTCTACCCCGCCACGAGCGAGGATGGCAAGGGATCGGACTTTGAGGAACTCCGCGAGGCCGTCGAAAAACTTAGCCTCAACGACTCCTCGTTCACGTTCATGCCGGTCCACTCCGAGGCGCTGGGCTTCGGCTTCCGCTGCGGGTTCCTCGGCCTGCTCCACATGGACATCATCCAGGAGCGTCTTGAGCGTGAGGGACACGTCGAGATTGTACAGACCGCCCCTACCGTCTCGTACCACGTCCTCGTCCGCGGCACGTCCACCATCACCGGCAGCAACGGCCAGGCCCTCACGCCCGTCGACAAGGAAGGCCCGAACTATCCGAAGGAGGGCGTGCCCGAGGGGATGCAACTCCTCGAGGTCCACAACCCCGCCGACCTCCCGGACATGGGGCACATCGAGGAGATCCGCGAGCCGATCTGCAAGATCGAGATCATGGTGCCCAAGGAGTTCATCGGCGACGTGATGAAACTCTGTCTTGATCGTCGCGGGCTGTACAAGAACCAGTCCTTCATCTCGCCCACGCGCGACATGCTCACGTTTGAGATCCCTCTCGCCGAGATCATCTACGACTTCTTCGACAAAATGAAGTCCATGACGAGCGGGTATGGCACGATGGACTATGAGGTGATGGAGTATCGCGCCGACCGCCTCGTGCGGCTCGACATCCTGATCAATGGCGATCCGGTCGAAGCACTGGCCGTGATCGTGCACAAGGATCGCGCCCAGCAGCGCGGGCGGACCCTCTGCGCCAAACTCCGCGAGCAGATCCCCCGCCACCAGTTCGAGATCCCCGTCCAGGCGGCGATCGGCGGCAAGGTCATCGCCCGCGAAACGATCAAGAGTTTCCGCAAGAACGTCCTCGCGAAGTGCTACGGCGGCGACGTGAGCCGCAAGCGCAAACTGCTGGAGAAGCAGAAAGAGGGCAAGAAGCGCATGAAGTCCATCGGGAGCGTGACGATCCCGCAGGAGGCGTTCATGGCGGTCCTGGATCAGGGCGATTGACGAATGCATCAACTCTGATCCACAATGAGTTCGACGAGACTCACGCTTCCGTGGTATTGATAGCTCCTTGACATGACCCTCCTCTTCTTCCTTCTCGGCCTCGCCCTCCTCCTCATCGGCGGGCGCATCCTCGTTTCTGGTGCTGTTGATCTCGCGACGCGGGCGCGCGTGCCGCCGCTGCTGGTCGGGCTCACCATCGTCGCCTGGGGCACGTCGGCACCCGAACTCGCGTTTAACCTGACCTCGAGCCTCTCGGGCAAGCCCGACCTCGTCTTCGGCAACGTCGTCGGCGCGAATATCTGCAATCTGGGCCTGGTCATCGGCATCAGCGCCATGATCGCGCCGCTGATCATCGATGCCCGCGTCATCAAGCGTGAGATTCCCATGATGCTCGCGCTCTTCGCGTGCTTCGCTGTGGTCGTCGCCCTTCACAGCCATCTCGCCGACGTCGCGGTCCCGGTGATCGTCCTCGTGCTCTTCGCGGCCTACAGCGCGTTCATCATCTGGGCGGGCCTCAAGGAACGCGTCGAGAACGTCGAACTCGCCGTCGATGTCCACCAGATCCAGAAGGCGCTCGAGTCCCGCACCGCGTGGGTCAGCATCCTCATGCTCCTCGCCGGAATCGGCCTGCTCACCCTCGGAGGGAGCATCGCTTCGAACGCCGCGTCGGATATCGCGATTAAGTTAGGGATGTCTCCCCGCGTCGTCGGCGCGACGGTCGTCGCCGTGGGCACGACGATGCCCGAACTCATCACCTCGATCATCGCGGTGCGCAAGAAGCAGGTCGACCTCGCCGTCGGCAACGCCGTGGGCAGTTGCATGTTCAACATCGGCGCGATCTACGGGCTCTGTGGCGTGGTCCACCCGGCCGAGCCACCCCACGGATCGCTCCCGTCGACCATCTTCATGCTCGTGCTCGGCACGCTCCTGTGGCCCATGAGCAAAACGGCCAAGGGCGGCATCGCACGACTCCAGGGCGCATTGCTGATGGCGCTCTACATCGGGACGATCGTGTGGGAGTTGGCAAGGTCGGGGACAGGCGCGATCACGTCGCCCTGACCGCCAGCCGCGTGTACTCCCGAACGTTGCCGATCTTCTCCATCTCCAGCGTCGCCTTCGCGAGTGCATCGCACGCCGCCTTGCCGATCACGCCGTCTCCCAACGCGTGGAACTTCACGCCGATCTCCTCGGCCGTCATCGGGTCGCGCGGGTCGCCTTTCGGGACATCGACACGCTTCGTGAACGACGTGCCGCCGGTCGTGGTGATCGTGACCTGGCTCGGCTGGAACTTCGGAAAGAGCGCCTCGAACTCGTCGTTCGCCACGACCTTCACCTTGTCCATCACGGGGATCAGGCTCTTGTCCATCACGCGTTCTTCCTTGAACTGCAGCGGCGTGACCATGCCATCCACCAAGCCGACGGCCAAGCAATACGGCAGCGAGTGGTCCGCCGTCTCCTTGCTGTCGGGGCGATACTTGTGCGGATCACCAAGGATGTCCGCGGCCCGCGCGATCACCTCGACCTTGATCTCCTGCACATCGGCGGCCTTGATCGCGTTCTCCTTGACGCACTTCATCATCGCCGTCAGCGGCGCGTGGCTGAGTGCCTCGATGGGGAACGATTTCATGCCGCAGTCGATGATGCGATAGTGGCTCGACGCCGACGTCGGGAGCGAGTCGAGCAGCATCTCCGTGTTGAACTTCGCCGGGGCGCCCTTGTACTGCACGTGTCCGAAGACGGCGTAGAGCCCCTCCTTGCCGTCGAAGATGTGCTCGGGCCCGCTGTAGCCGCGCTTCGCGAGCATCGCGCTCTCGACACCCATGCGGGCCGCCCACGGATCGACCGTGTTCTTCATGTTCGTGAGTTTGCCCGCCGTCACCGCCCCTGGCGTGAACGTGCGGCTTGCACAAATCCCGATCGCCTGCACCATCTGGTCCACGCTCAGGTTCAACACACGCCCCGCGGCGATCGGCGCGGCGAACGCCGTCAGCGTCGCGTGGTGCCAGCCATACTCGCGCACGCCGGGCACGCCAAACTCGCACAGGCGCTGCTCGACCTCATACGCGATCACCGTCGCGAGGATGAGGTCCTTTCCCGAGAGTCCCAGCATCTCGCAGAGCGCCAGCGGGGCGGCGATGATGTCGCTGGGGTGGCACGGGTCGGCCTTCCAGTAGATGTCGTTGTAGTCCATCGCGCGGATCATGTGGGCGTTGAGGAACGCCGCATCAACGGGATTCGTCTTGAACCCAGTGACGAAACTGGAGCACGGCCCATTCGACGCCGGTGCCATCTCCTTGTGATGCGCGAGGAGGATGTGGGCGTCCTCCTGCTGGCTGCCGCCGAGGGCGCACCCGACGGAATCGAACCAGAAGAGTTTGGCCTTCTCGATCGCCGCGGGCGAGAGATCCTCATACCGCAACTTCGTCGCCCACTCGGCGAGGTGGTGCGAGATGTACTTCTTGTTGGGGTCAACGGGCGCTTTGCCAGCCATGCGGGACTCTCCTCGTGTTCGATGGGGCACGAAATGCGTCGATTCGCGCGTTCCACGCGAGCCGCGAGGCCAATGGTATTCCGGTGCGTTTCACGCCTTTCCGCGCGGCAACAGGGAACGCTTCCCACCCTCGTGGCACAGGGAGGGGGGGCGACCCGCCTGTGCATTCCATCTCCTACTCAACCGATTGGAGCATGCGGCCCGCCTGCTTCTTCACCTTCTACAAATGCCACACATTCCCGGACCTGCCCCACCACGTCCTACGGCCTCACGCGAATCCGCCCGGTTCAAATAGCCCCAATGGTCCTTAGTGTGGCGCCTCGCCGATGCTCCATGGTGGCATCACTCTCCAGAATGGTGTAGCCCAGGTGGCACCGCTCTCCAGAGCGGTGTCCTCGACCGCCCGCACGCCCGACGAGGAACTCGATGGACCTGACCGACCCCGCCTCGCTCTTCACCGGCCTCATCCTGGGGCTTGTGGGCACCGTGCTGATCATGTACGCCAAGAAGCAGCAGTCGATGTGGCCCGCCCTCGCCGGGATCGCCCTCTGTGCCGACACCTACCTCGTGAGTTCAATCGCGATGGAGTGGGTCGTGGCCGCGGCGATCTTGGGTGGTTTGTACGCGGCGACGAGGCAGGGGTAGTACGGTCATCGAATCAACTCACCCCATGTGCCTGATCACCGCATCTCCAAACTCGCTGCACTTCACCTTCTTCACGCTCGTGTCACCCTCGGCCTTCATCAGTCGCTCGAAGTCATACGTCACCGTCTTCGCGCTGATCGCGCCGTCCATGCCCTTGATGATGAGGTCGGCGGCTTTGGACCACGGCGAGCTCGCGTCGCCCGCGCCCAGATACCGGAGCATCATCTCGCCGGAGAGGATGACCGAGCCGGGGTTGACCTGGTCGAGGTTGGCGTACTTGGGGGCGGTGCCGTGGGTGGCCTCGAAGATGGCGTGGCCGGTGGCGTAGTTGATGTTGGCGCCGGGGGCGATGCCGATGCCGCCGATCTGGGCGGCCAGCGCGTCGGAGAGGTAATCGCCGTTGAGGTTGAGCGTGGCGACGACGTCGAAATCCTTGGGGCGGGTGAGGACCTGCTGGAGCGTGATGTCCGCGATCGAGTCCTTGATCATGAGCTTGGACTTCCACTGACCCTTGCCGTGCGTGGCCCAGATCGCAGCGAGGACGCCCTCGACTTCCTTGACGAGCTTGGCCTTCTGATCGGGGGTCATCATGTCGTAGCCGGGATCGATCATCTTGGCGTTCTGCTCGGCTGTGCAGTCGGCGTTGGCTTCCTTGTTGCCGAGGATCCAGGACTCGCGCTCGGTGACGCACTGATCGCGGAAGGCCTGGACGGCGACTTCATAGCCCCAGTCCTTGAAGGCACCTTCCGTGAACTTCATGATGTTGCCCTTGTGGACGAGCGTGACGGATTGACGCTTTTCCTTCAGGGCGTACTCGATGGCGGCCCAGACGAGGCGCTGCGAGCCGTACTTGCTCACGGGCTTGATGCCGATGCCGACGAGGACGGGGAGCGGGAGGTTCTTGACGTTGTCCATGCCGCCCATGGCCGCGGCGAAGTAGTCGAGGGCCTTTTCGCGCGTGCCGAAACGGATCTTGTTGAACTCCTTGGGCATCTTCTCGGCGAGGGCGTCGAGGATGACCTTGGCCTCGGGGCTGCCGGCGGCGAAGTCGATGCCGGCATAGATGTCTTCGGTGTTCTCGCGGAAGATGACCATCTCGCAGTCCTGCGGGCGCTTGACGGGGCTGGGGACGCCCTTGAACCAGCGCACCGGGCGGAGGCAGACGTAGAGATCGAGGAGCTGGCGGAGGGCGACGTTGAGCGAGCGGATGCCGCCGCCGACGGGGGTGGTGAGCGGGCCCTTGATGCCGACGAGGTACTTCTTGAAGTCCTCGATGGTCTGATCGGGGAGCCAGTTGCCGGCTTTGTTGAAGGCCTTTTCACCGGCGAGGACTTCGTGCCAATGGATCTTGCACTTGCCCATGGAGGCCTTCTCAACGGCGGCGTCCATGACGCGAACCGAAGCTCGCCAGATGTCGGGCCCGGTGCCGTCGCCCTCGATGAAGGGGATGATGGGGTCGTTGGGGACGCTGAGTGTGCCGGCCTTCATCGTGATCGCGGACGCCATGGGAGGAACCTCCAGAAAGTGGGCGATTGGGTACGGTTTTCGGGGCGAGATCGGGGATCAGGCCGCCGTGCGGGAGGGTAGGAGCCATCCATTCGCCAGGACCGACAGCGGTGCTTCCGTGTGAGTTGGAGGCTGATTGAACCTCGTCAGTGGTCCAGTCCGCGTGCCGCCTGGAATGCCTGCCAGCGGTCGCTCTTGTCCAGCACGTCGTGGAACTCGTCGAGAAACTCCTCCTGGCCGGGCCTGGCGTTTGGCCAGCACAGGTCGAAGAACTGTTGGGCAAGGTCATCGCGCCCGCGATAGAGCAACTCCAGCATCCCGCCCCACATCCGCGGTTCGAGCGCGGCCCCATCGGGCGACATGCTCACGTTGAGTTGGCCCGCCTCCTTCTCATACGCCGTCCAGTCGATCGGACGCGCGAGCATCACATCCAACGCCACGACGAGTCGCCCGTGTTCCAATCGTGAGTACACCGATGGCTTCGGCGACGCCACATACGGCGCGTTCCAGTAGCAGAACGACTGATCCGGAATGTCGAGCAGATATCGCGCCGGCCCGCCACTCGTCGGCACGCCCGTCACGTCGCTTTCCTTGACGATCCCCATCCCATTCTGCGCATCGATCTCCTCGATGAGGCGAGGCGAGCCCCCAAGTTCGAAGATCGCGACCGTCCAGCAGCAGTGCGCCCCGCCCGACCACGAGGCGACCACGAGTTCCTCCGTGCCGTCGGCATCGAGATCGATCGGGTTGCCGATGAAACTCTCCGTGCCGCTCGTCCACATGGGCAGGCCCAGCGACCCGACGCGCGAAGTCTTCTCGTACACCCGCTCGCCATCGATCGTCACGATCGCGAGATCCTCCATCTCCTTTGGCTCATATCGCAACCCGAACCGCTCGAGCCAGTTGACCCACACCGGCGTGAGGATCTCGGCACGCAATCGACCCGGCCCACGACTGCCGAACTCTCCCCGCTCCTTCACCACCCGCTCCGGCAGCACAAACTCAAGTATCGACTGATGCCACCGCGCGAAGAGACTCAACAACACCGGCACACACAGCACCATCGCCACACCCGCCGCGCCCCATCGCCGTCGTGATCGCCGCAAGGCCCGCTCGCTCGCCGCGATGTGCCCGCACTCTGGACACGAGAGTGCCGCCAGTCCCGCCAGGTCATACCAGCACTTCGGGCATCGCCGCCGTGTCCGCCCCTCGCGCAACGCCCGCCGCCCGATCCACCAGTCGCGCCCCATCGCCCGCCACGCCAGCCATCCGGCAAAGAGCGCCATCGCGGCCCCGCCGCCCAGCATCCACCACGAGGCGTACACACGACCGACCCATGTCAGATCCATGGACATGCCACATCATTGACTCAACGCGGGTGCCCCATACACGGCCGAGCAACCAAGCGTCCCCGGCTGGACTCGAACCAGCAACCACCCATTTAGAAGACGGGAGCGCTATCCAGTTGCGCCACGGGGACCATGATTCACATTTTACTCGCCACATCGTGGCACGCGGAGAGTCCGGTGTGAACCCGCTCCCGACCCGTGTCCAGCATGCCGCCGCCATGCCCGCACCGATTCCAGGAACCCTCTCACCCCGCCGCGTCCGCCTTCGCCGGCTCTTTCTGTTCCGCGTGCCCACGGAACGAGAAGATCAGGAGCAGCCCCACGCCCACGATCAGCCACAGGTCCGCCACGTTCGAAACATACGGCCACAACTCGTCGCTCCCGCCCGGCCACGTCAGCCCCAGCGGCATCTTCATCAAGGGCACCGGATGCAGAAAGTCCCGCACGCACGCGAACACCAGGCGGTCGTACAGATTCCCAAGCCCCCCCGCGAGCACCAGCCCCAGCGCGACATGCGCCATCGTGTCCCGCGCCCGCGTCCACGTCTTGAAGAGGTACACGCCGAACGCGACGGCGATCACCGTGAACACCACAAAGAACCACCGCTTCCCCGCCCCGATCCCAAAGACCGCCCCGGGGTTCAGGACCAGCGTCAGATGCAACCAGTCGCCCAGCGCCTTCACCGGCTCGTGCGGCGGAATCAGAGAGTGCAGCGAACGCCCCGAGTACTGCATCTCGATCACGCGCTCACGCACCACGTCCACCGGCGCGTCGGCCACCCGCGCAAACGCCGCCGCCTTCGTCCACAGATCGATCGCCAGGGAGATCGCCGTCGAGCCGAGCAGCCACGCCCACGCGCGCCGACTCGTCCAACTCACGCCCATCGCCCCGCCCCCACCCCTCCCCCCGGCACCGACCGCTCCACCCGCGTCCCTGGGATCCCCGTCGTCCTTGGGTTTCATGATTGGTTCCGCCTCGCCATCGCTCGCGGCCTACACCCGCATGGAGCGACGCTCCATCTCGCGCGCCGCCTCGATGGAATACCGCGCCCAGGGCAACTCGTCGAGCCGCTCGGGGTTGATCGGCTTGCCGGTGATCTCGCAGACGCCGAACGTTCCATTCGCGATGCGGGCCAGGGCCGCGTCGATCTCGCGGATCAACTTCCGGTCCGCCGCCGCGAGGTCCAACGCCAGCGTCGTGTCATACGTGTCACTCCCCGCGTCGGCCATGTGCTGCGGGTTGTTCGAGAGGGCCCCGCTGCTCTGCCCCAGCGTCCCCTCCTCGATCTGTGAGACGTCCCCCACCAACTCCGCGCGCTTCTTGAGCAGCAACTGGCGGAACTTCTCCAGGTCGCGCTTCCCGTACGGGCTCTTGACCTTCTGCACCTCGGGCATCTCGGGCTCGGGCGACTGCGCCCCCAATGGCCGCACGCTCGCCGCCTTCGGGCCCGACGGGATCAACGGCTTGAACGTGTGCTTCCCCGACGAGTTCCCGGTCGCGTTCCCCGTGGGTTGCCCCGTCGGCCCCAGCGGCAACAGCCGCGTCATGTGCGCCGGCACCGCCGACACAAACACGCCCTTGGGCGTCCTGACCTTCCCCTTCTTTCCCGTCACGGGTGCCGGAGCCGGCGCCGGTGTTCCCTTGCCCCCCCCCTTGGCCCCGCCCCCCCCCTTGGCCACCACCTTGGTCTCGACTACTTTGGAGGCGACCTTCTTCGGATCAGCCTTCGGGGCCGCCTTCGCGCTGGTCTTCGCGACGGCCTTGGAGCTCGCCTTCACCTTGGCCGGCGCCTTCGAGGCGGCCTTGGCCGCAGTCTTGGGGGCGGCTTTGGTCGCGGCCTTCGCCGAGGCCTTGCCCCCTGGCTTCTTCGCCGACTTCATGACCGGCTTGGCCGCGGCTTTCGAGGCCGACTTCCCGGCCGGCTTCTTCACCGCCGACTTGGTCGCCGACTTGGTCGCCGACTTGGTCGACGCTTTGGACGCGGCCTTCTTGGAGGTCTTCTTCGCCATCGCCCGGGACCTCGCTTCCCTCTTGCAGCCCGCCGGGACTCACCCCGACGGAGCCTGGTTCACGATCACAGAGCCATCCCCCCCCCCCCCCCCCCCCCCCCCCACCCCCCCACCCCCCCCCCCCGGGGGGGGGGGGGGGGGCGGAGGGGCCCCCGCG